>CAYQQJ010000019.1:36576-74552 GCA_964419935.1 uncultured Cellvibrionaceae bacterium | reverse complement strand
ACCAACCCACAAGCGCCCACACGCATTGCTTGATCAACTTGTTAAAGAACATTCGTTAAGCTCTTGTTTTATCAAGACTCTTAACCGGTACCGGCGTCGTATCCGCCGCTACCGTGGGATGCGCATTATACGCATTTCGCTAAGCTTGGCAAGTCCTTTTTTCTAATCTTTCATCCTTTGAACACCGACCTAGCATTTTGAGAAGTGGCTGTAACCTGCCTGGCTTTTGCTACAAGAAAAAGCGCTTCCCGGAATTCTTTGCCTCTCTCTCTTCAGCTAGCGTTTGCCGCTGAAGAGGCGCGCATTATACGCAGTTAAAAGCACTTGGCAACTCCTTTGTTTGAACTTTTTATTCAAACTTTTTTCATCCTTGTTTTTGAATCCAATCCTGAAGAATCAAACTCAAAAAATGCCACCAAACGTTCTTTTAACTTCAAAAAAATCCTTTAGTTTCCATCGGTTACAGCTGGTGCACAACTTGATCCGCACTAGCTGTTCCGGTGAAGAGGCGCGCATTATGAATATGCATGGCACATGGGTCAACACATTTTTCATTTAATTTTGCGATCGCCTGATCCGGGTCAAAAAACCATCAAATTCGAACTCAAACGTGGTGCCTGATGCGTTCCCGTTGGCGCCTTGGCGGTCAATGGTCGCTCAGATTGCTTCCGCCCGCATCATTACCCTCGGGGTTTGCTGATTGGTTTTTGGGGCGGTGTTGCCATAACCACAACAGCGGGCCCGACACCGCATAAGTACAAGCCATGAGCAGCAACATGCGAGGCGGGTCAATAGTGATAACCGCAAATATAAGCACCATAGCCAACAAAGCCACAAATGGCACCCGACCCTTCACATCAAAACCTTTGAAACTGTTGTATTTCAAATTGGACACCATCAACAAACCCAGGAAAACGGTCACGATTGCTGCGCCAATTGATAGCTCAAGACCAGGAGTTACGTCCTTCCCCACCCACACACTGGCCGCAAGTACGGCAGCCGATGGGGGGCTGGCCAAACCCACAAAGAATCGCTTATCGACCGTTTCGACCTGGGTATTGAAACGGGCCAAACGGATCGCAGCACAGGCGGCGAATACAAAAGCCACCGCCCAACCGATTTTCCCCAGGGGCTGCAGCCCCCAGCTAAATATGACAAGCGCCGGCGCAAGGCCGAAGCTCACCATGTCGGAGATACTGTCGTATTGCACGCCAAACGCGCTGGTGGTGTTTGTCATTCTGGCTATGCGGCCGTCAAATCCATCAAGGAGTTGGGCCGCAAAAATAGCAATGGCCGCATTGGCAAAGTCGCCGTGCATGCCGGCAATGATCGCGTAGAAGCCACTGAACAGAGCCGCCGTCGTGAACAGATTGGGAAGCAGGAATACTCCCTTGCGCCGGACGGTTTTGCCACTGGCGGAGACTTCCTCTTCAAAGTGCTCGTCGATGGGCAATCCCTGAGAACGTAATGGCGTCTCTTCCTTGCCTGGAGAAGAACCTGGGCGATCGGATGACGATGGCTCGGACATAAGCTACCTCACATGCGTATGAACTGGGACACCGCTCGACGGCATTGGGTCCCAAGATATAAAAAACGCGGCCAAGGCCGCGTTTTCAAGGTCGACAAAAATATTTTATCAGTTTTTGGTTTTGTCGATAATCTTGTTGGATTCAATCCAGGGCATCATACCACGCAGCTGAGTGCCCACTTGTTCAATCGGATGTGCTGCGTTGTTACGTCGATAGGCTGTCATCGACGGATAGTTGGTGGCACCTTCAGAAATGAACATCTTCGCGTATTCGCCATTTTGAATACGCTTCAACGCATTCCGCATGGCTTTGCGCGATTCTTCGTTGATAACTTCGGGACCAGTGACATACTCGCCATACTCCGCGTTATTGGAAATGGAGTAGTTCATGTTGGCAATACCGCCCTCGTACATCAGGTCGACAATCAACTTAAGCTCATGCAGGCACTCGAAATAGGCCATCTCAGGTGCATAGCCGGCTTCCGTCAGCGTCTCGAAACCCATTTTGACCAGTTCAACGGCACCGCCACATAGCACCGCTTGCTCGCCAAAAAGGTCAGTCTCGGTTTCATCTTTGAACGTGGTTTCGATAATCCCGGTGCGCCCGCCGCCGATGGCGCTGGCATATGACAGAGCAACGTCTTTGGCTTTACCGGACGCGTTCTGGTAAATCGCGATAAGATCGGGAATGCCGCCACCTTTGGTAAATTCAGTACGTACCGTGTGACCCGGTGCCTTCGGAGCCACCATGATCACATCCAGGTCAGCGCGTGGAACAACCTGGTTGTAGTGAACGGCGAAGCCATGGGCGAAGGCCAGAGTGGCGCCCTGCTTCAGGTTAGGTTCGATTTCGTCCCTGTAAAGCTGAGCCTGGAACTCGTCAGGCGTCAGAATCATGATGACATCCGCCGCAGCAACAGCTTCAGGCACAGATTTGACAGCCAGACCGGCAGCTTCAGCTTTTTTGGCGGAACCAGAGCCCGGACGCAACGCAACGGTCACATCCACACCGGAGTCTTTCAGGTTGTTGGCGTGGGCATGGCCTTGTGAGCCATAGCCGATAATGGCGACCTTCTTGCTTTGGATAATGGAAAGGTCACAGTCTTTATCGTAGAAAACGTGCATCTTCAGTCCTCGTAGTATCAGTGATGAGCTACACCAGCCATCATTTGGCGAAAAGCAGGCAGTTTAAGAAAAAATCTCCGTTACGTAAAATGATATATTCGCAACTCATCATTGCGTTTTTGGCAACACGTGGACCTTATGGATATTAACAGACTGAAACTATTCACCGTGCTGGCCTCCACCCGTCACTTTGGCAGAACCGCGGAAATCTGCCATGTCAGCCCCTCGACCATCAGCCGTAGTCTCAAACAGCTGGAAGAGGACATGAATACAAGGCTGGTGGAACGAGACAGCCGTTCTGTATCACTCACCCCGCAAGGTGAGGATTTACTGGTGTTCGCGCGGGAAGTTCTGCAGCAATGGGAAACCCTGCAAGATTCCCTCGCCGCGAGTGCGACGGAGCTGAAAGGACAGATCAGCATTTACTGCTCGGTGACGGCGAGCTACAGCTTTTTATTCGATATTCTCACGGATTTTCGTCTCGCCCACCCCGGAATAGCCATCAAGCTCCATACCGGGGATTCGGCGCAAGCCGTGGAACGCGTCTTGTCTGGTAGCGAGGATATTGCCATTGCCGCCAAGCCGGATTCACTACCCAGCGGAATCGACTTCAAGGTATTCACCCGCACGCCCCTGATGTTCATTGCTCCTCGGGAGCAGATGTTCTGGCCCAAGTCGCCCACCCGCACACCGTTGGAGCTTTGGCAGCAAATACCCATGATCACGTCCGAGGAAGGCATTGCGCGAGAACGACTGGATGCCTGGTTTGCCCGGCGCAGCATAAAACCTAATGTTTACGCGGAAGTGAAAGGTCACGAAGCGATTGTCAGTATGGTGAGCCTCGGATTTGGTGTTGGAGTGGTACCAAAAATCGTCGTCGATAACAGTCCATTAGCCAATCGCGTGGTGCCGTTTGAACAACAGCCGGACCTCGGACCTTACGATGTTGGCGTTTGCGTTATGGAGCGGCGGCTGAAGAGCCCGATTATTTCCGCATTTTGGGGGCAGATTGGGTAGGAGCTGCAAGCTGCAAGCAAGGGAAAAGGGAAAAGGGAAAAGGGAAAAGGGAAAAGGGAAAAGGGAAAAGGGAAATTATGGAATTCGGTAACTGAAAAGATCAAGAAAAAGTTAACGTGGCAGATAAACAATTCTGGAAGCGGCCACGGAGACGGGGTGGGCGTCAGCCTTTCTCGAACCGTCGCGGCATGGACGCCGTGATCGGAGCTACAAGGATGTATTCATGCGTTTCGAGAAAGGCTGACGCCCATCCCGTCGGACTCTACAAATACTCGCGCCACCTAAAACAAATAAGGCTGCGGATGCAGCCTTATTAAAAAACGAGAACCTATAGGCTCAACACCTTTTCGCCTCGGGCGATGCCGGAGACTCCGGAGCGGACGACTTCCAGAATGGACGCCTCGCCCACGGCGTGGAAGAAGGAGTCGAGTTTGTCGCTGGTTCCGGTGATCTGAATGGTATACACGGACGCTGTGACATCGACGATCTGGCCGCGAAAAATGTCCACACACCGTTTGATCTCTGCTCGCTGGGCACCGGTGGCACGTACCTTCACCAGCATCAGCTCGCGTTCGATGTGAGCGCCTTCCGTCAGATCCACCAGCTTCACCACGTCGAGCAGTCGATTCAGATGCTTGGTGATCTGCTCGATCTTGTGGTCGTCTCCCAATGTGGTCAACGTCAGTCTCGACAAAGTCGGGTCTTCCGTGGGTGCCACAGTCAGGGATTCAATATTGTAGCCACGCTGAGAGAACAGCCCCACCACTCGCGACAGAGCACCCGGCTCGTTTTCCATCAGTACTGAAATAATATGTCTCATTTATGTGCGCTCCGTTTTGTTCAACCACATGTCCCGCATCGAGCCACTCGGCGCAATATGCATAGGATAAACGTGTTCGGTGGGATCCACATAAATGTCCATAAATACGGTTTTATCGGTCATGCTAAAACATTCTTCCATCTTGGACCGCAGCTCTTCCCGCTTGGTTACGCGCATACCGACATGGCCATACGCATCCATCAGTTTGACGAAATCCGGCAACGAATCCTCGTACAAACTTTCGGAATAGCGGCTTTCATACTGCATGTCCTGCCACTGCTTCACCATACCCAGCGCCTGATTATTCAAACAAATAATCTTGACCGGCAGATGGTACTGCTTGCAGGTCGACAGCTCCTGAATACACATTTGGATGCTGCCCTCACCGGTAACGCAGGCAACCGTCGCATCCCGTCGGGCGTACTGAGCTCCCATTGCCGCCGGCAAGCCAAACCCCATAGTGCCCAAGCCGCCTGAGTTGAGCCACTGGCGCGGTTTGTCGAACGGGTAATACTGTGCGGCAAACATCTGGTGCTGCCCCACGTCGGATGCCACGATGGCTTTGCCACCAGTGACTTCATAAAGCATGCTGATGACTTCCTGAGGCATGATCATATCGCCGTCGGTACGGTAACGGGGCTTGACCAGAATGCCATGACGCTCGCGCCACTCCTCAATCTGTTTCCACCACTCGGCCACTGCCACGGTATCCTGCTTCTCTTCCACTTCATCCAGTATGGCCAGCATATCTTTCAGGACGCTGTCCACCGGGCCGACAATTGGCACATCCGCAGTCACCGTTTTGGAAATGGATGCTGGGTCGATATCAATATGAATGATCTGCGCCGACGGGCAGAATTTACCCGGCGTATTGGTCACGCGGTCATCGAAGCGCGCACCCACGGCGAGAATTACATCCGCATGGTGCATCGCGAAATTGGCCTCGACGGTACCGTGCATACCCAGCATGCCGAGAAATTGCGGGTCTGAACCGGGATAAGCTCCGAGTCCCATCAGCGTATTGGTCACCGGTGCATTAAGGGTGCGCGCCAACTGGGTCAGCTGCTCAGACGCGTTCCCAAGGACGACACCGCCGCCGGCGTAAATAATTGGCCGGCGAGCCGACAGCATCAACTGCACGGCCTTCCTGATTTGACCCGCATGACCGCGCGTAGCTGGGGTATAAGAGCGCATGCGAACCTTGTCGGGATACGCGTACTCGTACTTGTCCACCGGATTGGTGATATCTTTCGGGATATCAATTACCACGGGGCCGGGGCGTCCGGTCGAGGCAATATGGAACGCCTTTCTCACGGTCTCCGGAATTTTGGCGGCGTCCTTGACCAGGAAGCTGTGCTTCACAATCGGGCGGGAGACACCGACCATGTCGGTTTCCTGGAATGCGTCTTCACCAATTTTATCGGAAGCCACCTGGCCGGAAATGACCACCATCGGAATGGAATCCATATAGGCTGTCGCAATACCGGTGATGGCATTGGTGGCGCCTGGTCCGGAGGTTACCAACACCACGCCTGTCTTGCCGGTGGCACGAGTGTAACCATCGGCCGCGTGAGTGGCCGCCTGCTCATGGCGCACCAGGACATGCTTGACCTTATCTTGCCTGAACAGGGCATCGTAAATATGTAGCGCGGCACCACCGGGATAGCCGAAAACGCATTCAACGCCTTCGTCTGCCAGTGAACGGATTAACATGTCTCCGCCGGAAAGCAATTCCACGTTCAAATTCCTCTGTTGATGTACGTATATGTCTAATTAACGTATGTGATTTGCGTATATTGATGTGCGTATTGGTTCAGATGTAAACACCGCGTTTACGAGCTAAGGGCTAGATCCCAAAAACCAACAAAATCAGCACACTGCCCAGGTTTGCACAGGACAGCGATACGGATAGTTTACACTTTAAATTGAAGTTTACCGGCAGATGGGCGACGGTTGGCGCGCCTATAACTACATCAAAAAATTGCCGGAAGGGCGCATAGGTTGTTGCGCCCCCGCACTTCTGGATGGTCAGCAGGAATGGTTGATTCCACTGGTAGAACAGACACCGAGGTCTTTCGGCTAAATCTACTTGCCATCTGGCGAGATCCCAATTGTCTCAGCTTGAACGTCAATGTCAAGGCACATCTGCGCATTTTTTCGGCGCTTTCGCCAATAGGCAGCGAGACTTCGGCGATGCAAGCTATAGCCAAAAGATGCAATTACAGACGTAGAGTCGAGAAGTGGCCATAACCCTCGCAATTGGCGTGCGCCGTTGTCGTCAGTGTCATGGAATTTGAACTGGTATGAGTGCCGCCAAACCGATAGGCTCTATACTTGTAGCTGCCTGTATCGGTTCTATCCAGGCTACTTATTATTTGACTCCACCACTCATGATCGACCGAGGCGTCCAATGACAAAGTCCAACCCTACTCATCGCCGCCTGGCACAAATAGGTGGCCGAGCTCTGATTGTCTTGTGCCTGGCAGGTATCGGCCTGGCAGCCAGTGCCGCCACTTACTACCGCTGGGTGGACGATGAAGGCATCACTCACTACACCAGCACACCGCCGAGCGGCATTGCTGCTGAGAAGGTGACCTCGGCAAGCTCTCGAGGCCCCACACCGCAAGCGACGACAGATGAGACGGACGATAACGGAGCGGCAAACCAGAATGAGCCCCAGCAAGCTGCCGAGCCAGCGTCTTTGAAAGATCCGGTGCGCTGCGAGGAAGCGAAAAAGCGGCTGAATACATTGAACACCGGTGGTCGCATTCGCATGGCGACTGAGGATGGCAGCTTCCGGTACCTGACACCACAGGACATTCAGGAAGAAATATCCGCCAGCCAGCAAGCCATTGATGAAAGCTGCTGACCGCATGGGGTACATGCGCAGGCGCTCCACCAAGCGCCTGCGCTCCACAAGCAATGCTTTCCTTAAGTCCGCTCGAACACCACCTTGTCACCCGCCAACCGGCCGCGAATAGTATCGCCGGGCATGAACTTGCCGGAAAGTACGTCCTGGGCCAGCGGGTTTTCAACCAGCTGCTGAATTACTCGCTTCAAGGGCCGCGCGCCGTACACCGGGTCAAAACCCACCTGGGCCAGGCGGTCGAGCACGTCATCATCAAGCTCAATTTTCAAATCTTTCTCAGCCAGGCGCTTGCGTAACATCGCCAGCTGGATATCGGCAATGCCTCGTATCTGTGATTGCGCCAGCGGATGGAAAACCACCACCTCGTCAACCCGGTTGATGAACTCGGGCCGAAAGTGGCCACTGACCACCTCCATAACGGACGCTTTCATGGCCTCATAACGGTTATCGTTCTGTTCGTCCTCGTCAACGTCGCCGGTGAAGCTGATCGTATCAAACGATTTGTTCTGCGCCAGCTCCTGAATGCGATCCGAGCCCAGGTTGGATGTCATTACAATCACGGTGTTGCGAAAATCCACTGTGCGGCCCTGGCCATCGGTGAGTCGTCCATCTTCCAATACCTGTAGCAGAATATTGAAGACATCCGGGTGGGCTTTCTCCACCTCATCCAGTAGCAGCACCGAGTACGGCTTGCGGCGCACCGCCTCGGTCAGATAACCGCCTTCCTCGTAGCCGACGTACCCGGGCGGCGCGCCTATCAAACGTGCCACTGAATGTTTTTCCATGAACTCGGACATATCGATGCGTACCATGGCGTCGGCGCTGTCGAACAGGAACTCTGCCAAGCTTTTGCACAACTCGGTTTTACCCACACCCGTCGGCCCCAGAAACAGAAATGAGCCATTGGGGCGATTGGGGTCTGACAGTCCCGCGCGGGAGCGACGCACAGCATTCGCCACCGCCGTTACCGCTTCACTTTGCCCGATAACGCGCTTGTGCAGGGCCTCCTCCATACGCAGCAACTTGTCGCGCTCGCCCTCCAGCATTTTGGAGATGGGGATGCCGGTCCATTTGGAAACCACCTCGGCAATTTCTTCCTCGCCCACTTTATTGCGCAGCAAGGTCATTTCCATCATTTCCGCATGGCTCGCCAGATCCAGCTGTTTTTCCAACTCGGGAATAATGCCGTACTGCAACTCGGACATGCGCCCAAGATCGCCGGCGCGACGCGCTGAATCAAGATCCAGCCGGGCCTGCTCCAGATTACTTTTGATTTCCTGGGACCCGTGCAACGCGGCTTTCTCTGCGCGCCAGATTTCGTCCATATCCGCATATTCGCGCTCGACATGATCGATATCGGCGTCGATTTTAACCAAACGCTTACGCGCGGCTTCGTCGTCGTCCTTCTTCACCGCCTCCCGTTCTATCTTGAGCTGAATCAGCCGCCGTTCCAGCCGGTCCATCTCTTCGGGCTTGGAGTCAATTTCCATCCGAATCCGACTGCCGGCTTCGTCAATCAGGTCAATGGCCTTATCCGGCAGCTGACGGTCAGTAATGTAACGTTGCGACAGCTTCGCAGCAGCAATGATGGCCGAGTCGGAAATATCCACCCCATGGTGAACTTCGTAACGCTCCTTGAGCCCGCGCAGAATAGCGATAGTGTCTTCTTCAGTGGGCTCATCCACCGTCACTTTTTGAAAGCGTCGCTCCAACGCGGCGTCCTTCTCGATGTATTTGCGGTATTCATCCAGCGTGGTGGCACCCACGCAGTGCAGCTCGCCCCGAGCCAGCGCGGGCTTCAACATGTTGCCGGCGTCCATGGCGCCCTCGGCTTTACCGGCACCCACCATGGTGTGCAATTCGTCGATAAACAGAATAATGCGCCCTTCCTGTTTCGCCAGTTCATTCAGTAGCGCTTTCAGGCGCTCCTCAAAATCACCACGAAATTTGGCCCCTGCCAGCAACGACCCAAGGTCCAGTGACAGCAAACGTTTCTGTTTCAATCCTTCGGGCACCTCGCCATTGATAATGCGCTGCGCCAGACCTTCCACTATCGCGGTTTTACCCACACCCGGCTCGCCGATGAGCACCGGATTGTTTTTGGTGCGGCGCTGCAAAACCTGAATGGTGCGGCGGATTTCGTCGTCCCGGCCAATGACCGGGTCGAGCTTGCCGGCTTCCGCTCGTGCGGTCAGGTCAATGGTGTATTTGTCCAAAGCCTGACGAGCGCCCTCAGCGTCAGCGTCATCCACTGTTTCCCCACCGCGCACTTTGTCGACTGCGGCTTGCAGATCGCTGTACTGGCCAAATTGCGTGAGCAGTTTGCCCAGAGTATTGGATTTGTCCGCCATGGCCGAGAGCAGAACGCTTTCGCTTGAAATGAACTTGTCGCCATTTTGCTGTGCCTGTTTATCCGCGAGGTTGAGCAACCGACCCAGTTCTTGGGACATATGCACATCACCAGTGGGATTTTGCACGCGCGGCAAATTCTCCAGCTCTTTTGCCAGTTCGTTGCGCAGACCGGCCAGGTCGAATTTTGCCTGAGCCAACAAAGGTCGCACAGCGCCGTTCTGCTGATTCAACAACGCCTGCATCAAGTGCAGCGCTTCAAGCTGACTGTGATCCCGCCCCACTGCGAGCGATTGGGCATCGGATAGCGCCAGCTGCAGCTGATTGGTTAAACGGTCGATTCTCATGACGATCCTCACTCGGTAAATGCGGCAATGCTATAGAATTGGGGGCTGCGCAGCGTTATTCAAGCGACCGGTAAGACGCTTTTTCTCGCTTTGCTCAATGTACATTTCTTTACACGAGAATTAAGGTGTTGGTGTACTGTCTAGAGGTAAGGCCATCGCGAATGAAGACGTCCCTCGGCGCTCGCCCATGAATTTGTCGCCTGGATGAAGCGGAGCGGAATCCGGAAGCATGTACCAGTGATTGCCCCGGATTGTGTTGTACTCTATTCGGGCTACGGGAGCGAACAGCCCAGCTTGTACGGTCGCAATCAGCGCGCTCAGAATACTTGGAGATTTTTATGTTCGGTTTTACATCAACAATATTGCAGCACCTCAAATTTGCGGCGATTGTGTTGCTAGCCGTTATATCGGTATCCTGTGCGACAGACATGCGCACTGAAAAGGCCAGCGCCAACCTGGTTGAGGTTGAGCGAGGTAACTTCGATCATGTACTCATGCAACCCGGCTCATCTTTGCCGCCCATTCGGCGTATCAGTATTGCTGAACCGGTGGTGGTCATGAGCGACTATTGGTTGCGCGACAATCGCAGCGAATACAGTGAACGCGACCTCAAACGAATCAAGGAAGATTACGGCCGTTTTCTCAAGGAAACCCTCGCTAAAACCCTCACCGAAAGGACGAATGTTGAGGTTGTGGAAGCCGCCAGTGAAGCAGACGTGGTGTTGCGCCCGAGCCTTCTGAACCTCAACATCTATGGTCCGGATCTCAGCTTCCGCGGACTGACGGACAATTACATCGAGGCCGCGGGCAACGCGACTCTTAACCTGGAATTCGTCGATCCTACAGGAGACGAGGTACTGGCCCAGTTCGTGGACCATCGCGAGACACCGCCCATCGTTATGGGCCGCCTGGAGGAAACAAATCGGGCAACCAATAATCGTCTGTTCATGCGGCTGATGACGCGCTGGAGTCTCAACCTGGTGGATTACCTGGACGATCGGGATCTGGTAGAGCGTCGCTAAGAGCGGGCACAGTCAGAACAGTGTTCTAAGCCAGCCAGATCAGACTGGCCATACGCCCTGTTCGCCCGTCGCGGCGGTAGGAATAGAATCGCTGGGGGTCGTCGAAGGTACAGTATTCACCGCCATAGATCTGAGTGACTCCCATGGACTGACATTGACTGCGCGCCAGGGAATACAGGTCCGCGCGCAGGCGCCCCCCAGACGAGGGAACGAAAGCTGCCTTGACGGCGCTTTTATATTTACTTCCCTGCAATTGAGCCCATGCAGAATCCAGGAAAGCCGATTTAACCTCAACGCCCACTTCGAAGTGCTTCTGGCTTATGGCGGGGCCCAAGTACACCAGTATGTCCCCTGCCTCTGCTGTAAATAAAGACAAGGCATCAGTCAGTATGCCCGCGGCAAGCCCACGCCAACCGGCATGAACAGCTGCAACCTGGGTGCCCCCTGCATCGCATAAGAGGATAGGCAGGCAATCCGCGGTCAGCACTGCACAGGCCAGGCCAGGCTGACGAGTAATACAGCCATCAGCTGCCACGCCAGCGTCTGCATCAGCGGCCTCCTTACACCCCACATCCACCTCGACTTCTGTCGCGGTCACGATGTGCGTACTGTGAGTCTGATGGAGCCACTGGATGGTCGTGGCGCCACTGGCGGAAGCGAGCAGGCGATCACGATTGGTCGCCACCTGGGATGGATCGTCTCCCACATGCAGTGCAAGGTTGTTATTGGCATAAACCGATTGACTCGCACCTTGCTGACGCAGGGATATCAGGGTGCGTACCCTTGGTGGCGCCGGCCACTGCGCCGTCAAAACCGCCATTAGGCGCCACCCACGGGACTGTCCAGGGTTGCCAACAGCTCCAGCAAATCCACCAGGTCCTGCGGCAGTGGCGCCTGCCATTGCATGGTTTTACCATTAGACGGGTGAACCAGACTCAGTTGTGCAGCATGCAACGCCTGCCGAGGAAAGGTGCGCACGGCTCGGGCGACGTCCAGGTCGAGACCTTTAGGCGATTTCAGACGCCCGCCATATGCCTGATCGCCAACCAGCGAATGTCCGAGGTATGCCATATGGACACGAATTTGATGAGTCCGCCCCGTCTCCAGTTTCACTCGCAGCCGCGTAAACGGCCCCAGATGCGCTTCCACCCGGTAATGGGTGATGGCAGGCTTGCCGTTGAACTCCACCACCGCCATTTTCGTACGCTGTCGAGGATGACGCCCAATCGGCTCATCAATAGTGCCACCGGCGAGCATTATACCCTGAGCAATAGCCTCATATTCCCGGCTCACAGTGCGCGCTTGCATTTGTTTTACCAAATGAGTCTGAGCCTCGAGGGTTTTGGCCACCACCATTAAACCTGTGGTGTCCTTATCCAGCCGGTGTACGATACCCGCCCGGGGGACCGACTGAACTTGTGGCGCGTGATGCAGCAACGCGTTAAGCAAAGTACCGTCTGGATTGCCCGCTGCAGGGTGAACCACAACGCCGGCGGCCTTGTTGATCACCAATAAATGATCATCTTCATAGACGACATCGATTGCCATCGCTTGGGGTAACCACTCCCCTTCAGCCTGTAGCTCCGTATCCAGCACCATAGACTCGCCGCCTATTACACGGGCGTTGGGTTTGGCCTGCAAGCCAGCCAGAAGAAGTTCGCCCGCGCGAATCCAGCTCTGCAACCGGGCCCGGGAATACTGAGGGAACAATTCTGCTGCGACCTGATCGAACCTCTGGCCGCTGCTACTTGGGGGAACCTGGCATTCCAGGCGGATTTTCTGCGACATTGTTTTATTAGCTGCTACTGGATACACTGCGCCATGCGTATGATGTCGGTAAATGCCGGCTTCGACGACGATACGCGGCGGCGTTGATGGATGATTTTCGCGGAGACTCCCGCTGGCCGTTCCACATGATACCTTTATATAACGATCAGAGCTGGTTTAGATGCAAGTATTGAGAGCTTTCCTTACCATCGGGCTGGTATTCAGCCTGATCTCCTGTGGTTCCAACTCTGAAAAAGAAGAAGCCACCTCCGAACAACAGGTTTACGAAGCCGCTCAGAGCGCGCTTGATCGCTCAAACTGGACCAGCGCCATTGAGGCCTTGCACCTGCTGGAAGAAAACTTCCCCTTCGGCACCTACGCCGAACAGGCACAGCTTGAACTGATTTACGCCAATTACCGCGCCGGCGAGCATGATTCGGTCATTACTGCGGCGGATCGCTTCATCAGACTGCACCCACAACACCGGCATGTGGATTACGCTTATTACATGCGCGGCCTGGCTACGGCCAATCGAGCGCAAGACGTTTTTGGTGGTGCCTTTGGGTCTGACTCGACCAAGCGCGACACGGGCGCGGCACGAGAAGCCTTTGGCTACTTTACCCAGTTTCTCAACCTCTTCCCCAACAGTGTTTACGCTCAGGATGCACAAAAGCGCATGATCCACCAGCGCAACCTGCTGGCCCGGGCTGAAATCCACGTCGCCAATTACTACTTCAAACGCCAGGCATACCTAGCTGCAGCCAACCGTGGCCGCTTCGTCGTAGAAAATTTTCAGCAAACCCCGGCGGTGCCGGATGCTCTGGCAGTGATGGCCCAAGCCTATTACCTATTGGACATGCCCGAACTGGCCGAAGATGCCGCGAAAGTCCTGCACGTGAACTACCCGAATCATCCCGCGCTGGCTGCCAATGGCGAGTTCAACTACCAGTTCAGCTCCGAAAGCTCCAAGCGCAGCCTCTGGAGCTACATCACCCTGGGCCTGTTCGACAAGAACACGCCGCAGGAGTTTGACACCCGTGCGCTCTACAACCCGGCCTACTTCGACGAGGCAGAACCACCGCGTATTCGCGCTAACGATTAATGGTTTGACATGGGCGATAGCCGCAGCGTCGCCCGCTTGACCGCCTTACTCTGCTATTCCTTTGCAAAACCTTTCTTGATTTCATTAGCTGCAGATCCCACTGGCGCCACCCCTCAACGACATGCTTATAATAGCCATCTGAACCACAGCCTAACTAGTGAGGAGTCAGAATGGACCGCGCAACGATCATCTCCGCCATGCACGTACAACCGACGATTGATTCCACTGCCGAAGCGGCGCGCCGGATTGGCTTTATCAAGACACAACTCAAGAAAAGCGGCTTGCATCACCTCGTCCTCGGCATCAGTGGCGGAGTGGATTCCACCGTGTGTGGCAAACTCGCACAACTGGCTGTCAATCAACTGAATGACGAGAATAATACTACGGCCTATAAATTCGTTGCCGTACGCCTGCCCTACAGCACCCAGGCCGACGAGGACGATGCACAACATGCGTTGGCCTATATTCAGCCGAGCATCAGTCTGAACGTGAACATTGGGCCTGGTACCGACGGGATTCACAACGAAACAAGCCGCGCTTTGGCAGATTACGGTTTGCTGCCGGAATCTGACAATACGGTGGATTTCGTCAAAGGCAACGTCAAAGCGCGCACGCGAATGATCGTACAGTACGAAATCGCAAGCATGCTCGGCGGCCTCGTGCTAGGCACCGACCACTCCGCAGAAAACGTGACGGGCTTCTACACCAAGTTCGGGGACGGCGCTTGCGACCTCGCGCCACTATTTGGCCTGAACAAGCGCCAGATACGCCAGGTTGGCGCTGCTCTCGGTGCCCCCAATAAGCTGACTGACAAAGTCCCTACCGCAGACCTGGAATCCAACACCCCGATGAAATCGGACGAACAGGCGTTGGGTCTAACCTATGAACAGATTGATGACTTTCTTGAGAATCGCGACGTACCGGATTCCGTAGCAAAAAAGATTATCGATATTTATTGCCGCACGCAGCACAAGCGTCAGCCCGTGCCCACGCCATACGATCATTAGGAACGCAGTTGGTGGTATGTCGATTCAAAACAACCGACAGATAACCGCCGGACAGTAGCCCATGAAAATAGATTATCAGCACAACAAGACTTTATTGAGAGTCTACCTGTATTACCGGTTTGTGCTGGGCGCGCTGCTGTTCACCATGTTCTTTTCCGGCCTGGCTGCTGAACTTCTGGGCAATCGCCACCCGCAGCTTTTCCACTGGACGTCACTGATATACGCCGGTACCAGTCTTGCGATAGTGATAGTCTTCCGGGTAGAGCGCCTGCAAGCATCGGTGACGCGAATATATTCCTTTTTGATTCTCGATTTGCTCGCAATACTACTGATGGTACACGCCAGTGGCGGAATAGAAAGCGGACTTGGCTATCTATTTTTGGTCAGCACCGCCATTGCCAGCATGTTTGTGCGTATGCAGTTGGGGCTGGCCTTCGCCGCACTCACCAGCTTGTTTGTCATCGGCGAAACGGTTTACCTGTCTCACATACAAGTCACCGACAACCGGTCGGTATTTTCCTCAGGTATTCTGGGAATTCTGATATTCGCTACCGCACTGGCATTTCAATATCTCACAAACAAAATACGCACCAGCGATATCGAAGCGGCCCATCAAGCCCGACATGCAGAACACCTGCAACGGCTCGCGCAAATGATTGTGGCGCGCATGCGCACTGGTATCATCGTGGTCGACAATGACACTAATGTCGAACTCATCAATCAATCTGCCATACAGCTGCTGGGCGTCCCGCCCAGAGCTGACTATACCCATCAGCCGCTGGAAAGCTTTTCCAACCTGACCGACCTCCTTCATCAATGGCAGCAGAATCAGGAATCTACCCTCTCACGCCATCACGTCGTCAGAGGCGGCCAGGAAGTACGGGTGAATTTTGCAACCCTGGATACGGGAGCGGAAACCCGCTCCCTACTCTTTCTTGAAGACCACCGTATGCTGGCACAGCAAGCCCAGCAACTTAAGTTGGCGTCATTGGGCCGTCTGACGGCAAGCATTGCCCATGAAGTTCGCAACCCCCTGGGAGCCATATCCCACGCTGCCCAGTTATTGTCTGAATCGCCGCATATCGACCCGTCGGACGAGCGACTGACCGAGATCATTCATCAGCATTCACTCAGGGTGAACCAAATTATCGAGAACACTCTCGTCCTGTCACGGCGGCGCAACCCAAACCCGGAAGTGATCCGTTTGGCTGATTGGCTACCGCGCTTCGTTACAGAATATTCCGCGGGAAAAGACGCCGAAATTACACTCAGGATCGAATCCGATGACATTGTTGCCAAGGTCGACCCTGTGCAACTGAATCAGGTGCTCACTAATTTGTGCGACAATGGCATACGCCACAGCAAGCTGAATACCGGCAGGTTTCATGTCGAACTTCGAGCGGGGTTGTCTGAAACCGGTGACACCTCATATCTTGCGGTTGTTGACGATGGCCGCGGCGTACCGACCGAGCAGGTGCAACAAATATTTGATCCATTCTTCACAACCGACGATCAAGGTTCCGGCCTTGGGCTTTATATCTGCAAAGAACTCTGTGAAATCAACCAGGCGAGCCTGCACTACCAACTGAGTCACGACGGAAAAAGCTGTTTCCGCATCGATTTTTCCCATCATCAACGAATATTCTGATCATGAGCGAACTACGCGCACTAATTATTGACGACGAACCGGACATTCTGGAACTACTGGAACTCACCCTGAACAGAATGAACATCGCTACCCGCTGTGCCGGTAATATAGCCCAAGCGCGGGCGCTGCTGGAGACCGAAAAATTCAACCTATGCCTGACAGATATGCGCTTGCCCGATGGCAGCGGCATTGATCTGGTAAACCTGATACAGGAAAAATATTCATCATTACCGGTCGCCGTTATCACCGCCCATGGCAACATGGATACCGCAATTCATGCCATGAAAGCTGGTGCCTTCGACTTCGTCTCCAAACCGGTGGATCTGGCATCACTGCGTCGCTTGGTATCTACGGCAGTGCAGTCCAACCAGCTACCCGAACAAGTGGATATGGCACTGCCACGCATCGTTGGCAACTCTAAATCGATCCAACTGCTCAGCCGTAGCGTGCGAAAACTCGCGCGCTCACAGGCACCGGTATATATCAGTGGTGAATCCGGTAGTGGGAAGGAGCTCGTGGCGCGCTCAATCCATGAGTTAGGACCTCGAGCTGACCATCCGTTCGTGCCGGTCAACTGTGGCGCCATACCCAAAGAATTAATGGAAAGCGAGTTTTTTGGCCATAAGAAGGGCTCCTTCACAGGCGCCAGTCACGACAAACAAGGTTTATTTCAAGCTGCAGAAGGGGGAACCTTGTTTCTGGATGAGGTCGCCGATCTACCCCTGGCGATGCAGGTTAAACTGCTGCGGGCCATCCAGGAAAAAGCAGTGCGCGCGATTGGCGTCGAGAATGAGATCAAGACCGATGTGCGCATCGTCTGCGCTACACACAAAAACCTCGAGAAGGAAGTCGCTGAAGGTAACTTCCGGCAGGATCTTTTTTACCGGCTCAATGTGATCCAGATTTCTGTACCGCCTCTACGGGAGCGGCCAGATGATATTCCGCAACTGGTTCAAAACATCCTCAAACAGCTAGCGGTAGATATGAATCTTCCCGCCCCACGACTCGATCAGAAAGCTCTGAATGCGCTTTCGAAATATCCATTCCCAGGAAATGTGCGCGAACTGGAGAATATTCTCGAGCGCGCCTTCACCTTGTGCGAAGGCGACGTTATAAACATTGATGATCTACAGCTCAATAACACCAGTACACTGCAACCGGATGCGAACGTCCCATACCACGCTGCCCATTGCGCCGAGCACGACAGCCTTGACGGTTACCTGCAGGAAGTCGAGAAAGAAATCATCTGTGACATGCTTGAAAAAATGCGTTGGAATAAAACATTGACGGCCAAGGAGCTCGGTATCACATTTCGATCACTACGATACCGGTTGCAGAAGTTGGGGTTGGATGGGGATTGAGGGCAAGCTACAAGCTACAAGCTACAAGCTACAAGCTACAAGCTACAAAAAGTATAGCTTCTAAAGCAAGATACGCTTTAGAAGCTTCAATTTACCAGCAATCTGCCGGAGTGCGAGCACCGGTATGGTTCAATGTCATCGTCAGACAATCAGTATCATTGGTTTGAGGCGCTCGATCCGCGGTTGCTGTAAGCGTGAATGTCGTGGCCGTTGCCGCCAAAGTAATCTCGTAGAGGTCTGTCGCGGTAACGATGCCATCCTCCAGGTCCGCCCTCACCGCACAATCATCCTTATTGTTATAGCTATTGAGTGTAGTGTAGCAGCGCTGCAACCTCTGGCTAATATCCATAAGCTCCGCCTTCGCTTCCGAGCGATTGCTACGCATTATCATATTGGTATAAGAGGCATAGGCGAAGGCTGCGATGATGCCGATAATTGCAATCACAATCATAATTTCAATTAACGTAAAACCTGCCGCGCTTTTTTTTGTCGTCATAGTAACCCCTAATTTTAATGTATTTGTCTCCACGACATGCGACCGAAAGCTGTTGGTGGCAGGTCTCCGGTATCTGTATCAAGATTGCCACGAATATCTCCGATTGGAAAAATGGCTTTATCGCCGGATCTAACAAAATTAGTGATACTTAATACCGCATTATCCATATACTTCCCCGATGAACCGAGCACGGTGTGGCTGATATGGCGATCTCCCACGGCGACCATCTCCATCAACCAACCGCTACCGCCAAAGTCGCACAACTCTGCCGATGGAATTAAAGTCGGGAAAATAAGACGGTCGAATGCTAGCAATGGTTTACTGATGATTCGTTCGCCTGCCTTGAAATCAATATACCAACCGTCATCATAGGTCACCCAGTCCATCGCCGGCTCCACGACACCGTTAGTCGTTTTTCTTTCGCCGGTGAGTGTACGCACGCCATTTGCTTCACTAGCTATGGCTTTCTGATGCAGAGATTTATCTCTGTCAGAACCAAAATTAGTAACCGCTGCCCCCTGATCTGCGATCGCGTAAAAGCTTTGGACTGCTTTATCGTCATTATCTCCATTAACGAAGTATTGACCTGTTCCAAAGTAAACCATCAGACTTCCAGAAAGGATCTTATTAACCCCCAATGTTGGTGCCGCCGTTATCGGTTGAGTTTTGTCATCGTCATCAAGCGCCTTGTACAGCAAGTAACTTTTCTGCCAGCTATTAACAGCATCACCTTCCAACTTAAACTTCCACATATTCCCTTTCAAGTCACCGGCGTATGCAGCAACAACCACACCGGCACCGTTTGTCGCCAATGCGGGAGCTGCTAGACCATTGGCTGAAGTATCACCCGTGGTTATAACCTTGCTCACAGCTGCATCCGTTGGTCTCTCAAGATCTATGACAAATAAATCGGCATCTTGCCCTGTGCTGTTATAACCGTTTCCAAAAATAATTTTCCAGCGAGAACCAACAGGCGCCACTAATGGCTGCCCCAAAACATTACCCAATGCCGGGTAGTTGACCTCGGTCAATTCGAAAAGTAGTGATGGAGCATTCGGATTTGTTACATCCAGTGCGTATACACCGCGCCCGCCTGCCCCGAGAGTTCCCACCAGAACATTACGCCAGGAACCATGGATAAATGCGTCACCGACAAACAATGGACCATCTACAAGATATTGATGAGGATTGGCCCCAGTGCCGTAATCCAGTGCCGATATATTCCGAAGCTTATCGTAGACCATCGACGGGATATACGCGAATATTTCCTTCCCTGTGTTCGCGTTAAAAGCATGCAACATCCCATCATTCGCACCGACATACAGCACTTCGGTACGCGATTTCTTTGCGCTGTATCCGTTATCACCATTAATGTAATCCTGGTACTCATCACCGCCCAATGCGTCCGGCAAACGCTCAAAACGAAAACTTTTGCGGCCAGCAAAAACTGGATCGGAATTTATTATGTCCCCGAGCCAGTTTTCGCGCGTACGAAATCCTGTAACATTCTCCCCGCGCACCCAGTTGATTCTTTTTTTACCTAGCTCCTCACTACCGCCACCCAGGGTTAGTTGTTGATCTGCATTTAAACTCCCCCAGTTGGAGGTCTTAAACTCTATTAATGACGTGCCGTTTGATGAAGTGTACACCTTTCGAGAGGCATGAGAGATATCATTACCTGCATCCGAGGTAGACCATTTTGCCCCCTCAACTGACCCATCGTCTTCATTCAGGTTGACCGCGATCAACTCTCCACTCCAATCCAGACTACTAAACTTGGCCTGGTAAACAACAGTATCCGTTCCCAACTGAGTAGAGTTTGCAGCAGCTGCCGAACCCGACGCGACATCACCAACAATCGACCTCAAAACCTGATCCAAGCTTTCCTCTAACTCAGCAGGGTTACTGACGTTGAAATAATTATCAGGCACACCATCAGGTGTCTCCACACCGGTCAAATTGTTTTTTACATCCCATTCACGTGCGTCGTTTTCAGTATTCTTCGGGGTTCCGTCTCCATCAAGATCATTAAACCCGCCATATTTCGCAGCGTAATACAAAGGCTTCTTCAATAGCGTTGCACTGGTATCGCCCACAGTAAAAATCTTTGTGACCGAGGTGACATTGTCGGGAATATCAGAAGAATCGTCCAATGCATCATAATCGGTACCTCCGGGACGCTCTGCCCAATCACTGACTAGACCGTCTGACATGGTTCCTGTGACGGTATAACTAAATTGCAATGAGTTGCCAGCCCTCGCATAAGGAACGCTTGTTTTAAGTTTAATTTGGGAACTGTTCACTTCGTTATCGTTACAAGCTGACCCGACACAGAATTCGATACGTTGTGCGCCGTCGAGGTCATAATCATTGCCCCACAAGGAGTCCTCCCAATAGAACAGGTAGCTACCACTCGTTGGCTCACCATCGGCTGATAAAGTCAGACTTTCCACTTGAACGTCAATCAAGCTACAACTTAACCAGGGATCGGTTCCTTTCTTCGATTCACACGCAGGCAAGAAAGTTACTTCGCCCGATCCTACGGGAACCGCAAAGCTCGGCAAGCTCTCAGCCAAATCAACAGCGTAGGTCTTTATGGTTTGGGCGCCTTGCCTATCAGACCTAATATCTTCCGTCCTAGCATAATAGGCTAATCCCGCAACGTTGTATGTACCTTGCAACGCAGGTAATTCGGGACAAATTCCCGAAATATCCGAAAGGTTGGTAACGGCACTAACTGTGCAATGTCCGGAACTGCCGTCAAAGTAACTTCCGGAAAACGTATCAAACTCTAAATTCCCAACTTCGTTTGTGTACGTTTCGACACTGATATCCGCATTACTATCACCGAGATCATTATCTGCGAGATCATCACCATCAAAGGAATTTGACCCAGTGGATAATAAAATGACCGAACAATTCGCGCACCATTCATCGCTCGACATCGGATCGATGTTCTTCCAGTTATTTCCTTCGCTAGTCAACCCAGCCACCCCAGGAAATGAAGCACGCGCCGTACTGTCGTCCACATGAAAAATCGATATTGGAGCATCGGCACCGGAGATGTACCGTAATGTTTCCATGTAAATCTCTGCCAATGGGTTACCCCAATTCGAGCACCTCTTCCCGTCGGTGTCCTGCGCAAGAACCGTTGATATAGGAATGCTATAAGTATTACAATCTAAGTACTTATTGTCATCGAAGCTATATCCCGCAATTTTCAGCGCATCGATGGTACTGATAATTCCATCGACACTCGTATTGAACTGACCGGTCGTGAGATTGATTTCATCATTAGCAGCAACTGCATTACTTGCAATCAGTGATGCACGCTTGCGTAAAACCCCGCCACTGAGGCTCGCTTTATAACTACCTGTCACAAGACCAAATTTAATTTTCCCTGTCTCCCCATGGACCTGCAAAATCCCAACTGGCTTGTAGGTTGCTGGTGAAGAACCGTATTGCTGGCAGCGATCGCTACCTAACGCGTCTTTGTCGGCCACACAAACCTTGGCTCTCGCGGTAACTGTTGCTAACTCGCCAGGCACCCACTCTTCATTCCATTTATTTTTGTTCTTCCAATAACCATCATTATCAGGCCGAGTGCCATTACCGTCTCCCCACTGGCACTGGGTTCCCTCACTCGCAGCCCATTGACGCCAGTTCCCGTTTGCAATCCTCACCTCGGGTTTACCGCCTTCACTCGAGGACACGTTACACATACTGATGGAGTTTTGGGTATAAGGGGTATAGTCACTCACGTCTCCATCGAACACCTTGACGAAAGCATGCACGTCTTTTGGTAGATAAGTCCGCTCCAGAACCGTCTCCGTGGTGGAGTCCGTAGAACGCTTACCGCCGTACAATACCTGACGAACGATATCGATGCGCGTCATTGTCGCCCAGTTCAAAAAATTGCCACTCCACGCTCCTGCTTTTCCAGTACCTCCCGTAGCGCTACATTTATGGTCAGTGGTTTCAGACGCCGGGGTAAAAAAATTGCTATCTGATACATAGGTATAACACCAGCCGGAGTCGAAATAGCCATAGTAGGTGAAATCATTTCTATAAGTTGTATCGTCAGTTGTTAAAATGCCGCCTTCCAAATTCGAGTAATCATTGTAAGCCTTCTTAAACAATTCGTGATCCACTGACATGGATAACATAACAATCGGCGCTGCAGGCTGCGCAAGAAAAAGCGGTGACTGCGCGAGATCAATCGACGCTGCAGGGTTGGCGATACCCATCAATGTCAAACACAGGGGTGCTATCCCTTTCCCGAGCGCCTTTAGCGATTTTTCAACCATTGTCACTAACATTATTCCTACTCCCACCCGAAACTAAGGCTTAACCGTAGATTGGAGAATCACTTCAGAGGTTACACTTCCACCGACACCCCTACTAGTGACGCGATAATAGATAACTTCTTCCGCATTAAGCTGGCTTTCGAAATCAACCGCACCGCCATCCGACCCTGCCGGAATCAGTGTTTCAAGCCGCTCAATAACATATCGAGGAGCGTCCGCTACAGCCGCAAAATCCATAGATGTTTCTACAGAATTGCCCCCCCAATCAGCAGCTACCCAGCTACTTACTGCTCCTGGGTTCGAACCAGGCTGATTCAGATCTTCGTACATTCCAACTTGGGTGCCATCAAATGCGGGCAATGTGGCCGCGTCGAGAATATCTTCTCCGGCGCGCAAACCGGCTTCCGCGGATTGGAATGCTAAGTTGCGATCTCGCATGTTGCCCGCCATCATTTCTTGCAGCCCACTACCGCGAATTGCCGCCAGTCCAACAATGGTCATCAGTAACAACATTATCAAACCGACGATCAAAACAGCTCCCTGTTGAGAGAATACAGAGGGTGTACAACCGGAAAACTTTTTAGTCGTCATATTTGCTTAACCTTTACCGATTATTGCAGCCGATTTCGGATAGCGACGGTACTGGAAAACACCTGTCGCATACGCCGGTCACCCGGATCAGACACAACCGCCGCCTCAAATGTGTATGGTTGTGGGTCGGGAATCACATTGTCTTCGATGCTTCGCACCAGAAGCTCAATACGGACGCTGTCAACGGCGTCCCAATCCGTAACCGAAGCAGCAACTGCATAGTTACCATTGGTGCCATATGTAAGGCTCATATCTTCAACTCCCTCTAAAAGCTCATATGCCTCGTCATCAATGCGCTGCCACAAAGCTGGCTCACCGGTAACTCCACTATCTGAAATAAAGAATGCAATGGTACTCAACTTTATCACCTCGGCACCGGCGCCAAATTGCTGCCCTCCGAGATTATTATCAATATTACTTGGCTTGACTTTCTTTCCGTTAGAATGATTTATTCGCACATCATCACCATTACCGATACTCCCTATACCGTTAACCCGAAAGATACGCCCCTGGGCGCAGTCAGAAATGATGGCAGTGTCGTTATCACAGAGATTGCCCGCACATGTTTGATCGGCTCCCGCGACACTCACATCGATATTAGCGTTCATACCTCCACCATGATTAGTATCTGCAATGATAGGCATAGACTCGGACCCTGCACGACGCACTATCAAGTAATCGGTATTTTTCTCGGCTACTCCACCGATAGGATCAGATGCCTGTGTTGTACCGCCAGAGGTGTAGCCCACCAGAGGAACGCTAAAGTCGAAAAGATAATCAGTGGTTGTTTCCAACCCATTTATTATATTTGTTGTACCACGACTGACGCACCCCATGTAACCCGCCATACGAATATCCCGCGCCATAAAATCTATGGCCAGGCGACCAGTCTCCTGGATGCGAGACATCGCTTGCTGAGTGGCAAAAGTTGTCTTGCTGGACAAAAAGAGCTGCACCACACCGGTCATCAATATGAGGCCGATCGTGATTGAAATCATCAACTCGATCAGGGATAAGCCTTGTTGCTTGCGCATGATCCTGAATCCTTTAAAAACGCGTTTGGTAGGTAAAGGTTGTGGTGGTCCCTTCGCCATCGTCACCGGTGTCGGCAATATCGGCTTCAACCCAGCGGAGGCTGACGGTACAAACTTCCGTCGCGGCAACACACTCGATCTCGCCCTCACCGCCGGGTAAGGTCCCTGCAATGTTGTCACTCCAGGCTTTTAGATCCGTGTCGGCGAGGGAACTGCCAGTGGCGTCATCGCCAAAGTCCAAACTGTAGTCCGTCGCGTTGCTCCGGTTAATGCGGACGCGATCAATAATGTCGTAGGCCAAAATATTAGCCTGGGAACGCAGATAAGCTTCATGATTGAACTGCAATGACCGGTTCTGCAGTGCAGCCAACGCCAACAGAGATGTGGACAAAAGCAACACTGTCACCATCACTTCAATCAGCCCCACGCCTTGCTGTGTTTTGCCAGATCCACGCTTCAACATTCTCTATTCTCCAAAACCACTATTGAGTCGGGCATGCAGTGCGTGAAACCCGAACCAAACCTGCCACACCAACAACCACCGTCTGCTGTGACTCGCCGGTGCACCCTTCTGTGTGAGCGACTACCTTAGCCGATTTCGCTTCATTGTTTATGCGCGCCAGAGTTCCCATGCCGGTGAAACGTATGAAGCTCGTTGCCGTACCGTTACTGCCATCGCTGTCTGTTCGTTGCACAGTTATAACTGCGTTATCTGGGGGCGTATCCCAAACCCGCAAAATGTCATCTGCGCTGTCCACACTGGGGGCAGCCGCCGTCTCATCGGCTGCATCAACGGCTATTAACCAGCCGTTATCCCAATCGTTGCCGCAATCGGCCTGGGCTGCGTTACTCGCGCACAAAGTCACTGGTCCCCCGCGTTTCACAGCTTCGCTACGGGCAAAACTCAATGCTGTAGTGAAATCTTCACCCAATGCCAGCGAGCGATTGTTCTGGATCTGGGTATTAAAGCTTGGAATAGCCACCGCCAATACAATCGCTAACACTGCAAGTGTCACCATTAGCTCGATTAACGTAAATGCTTGTTGTTGCTTGCGCATAAAATTGAGTGCCCCGGATTTAACGCGCCCTTTCCGCGTTCGAATAAACGTAAGCCCGATTTAGAAGAAAAGGTTCCAGATCAAGGCTGGACGTGCGCCTCGTGAAATCTTATAGTTTGCCCCACTTATCTTACTTCAGCTTGACAGCCACTGTCGGAGAATCGCTTGTGTGAGCGATACAAGGTCATGGTTGCCGGCTGAACGGTAGTGCCTTATACCATTTTCCACAACAAGGCCAAGATGGCCTGGTGAATCAACCTAATATCCACGGAGGGATACCCCATGCAAAACCATGGCTTTACACTATTGGAACTGCTCGTCACCCTAACCATCATGTCACTTATAATGATGGTCGGCCTGCCAAGTCTGTCACAACAAATTCAAAACAACCGCACAGAAACAGCTGCGCTCGAGCTGTTCGGTGCCATACAACTGGCCCGTAATACCGCCGTACGCAGTAATAGCCGCGCCACCCTTCGCAAATTGGGCAGCTGGCAAGATGGCTGGGAAGTTTTTGACGATAACAACCGAAATGGTACCCGTGAACCTGATGAACGCCTGCTTGTTCAGCAACAGGCTCCGCTCAAAGCTCACATTCACGCAAATGGTCCGATCAGCACCTACGTTTCTTTTGTTGGCACCGGAGAGAGCAAAAAAATGAATGGCGCGTTCCAGGCAGGCACTTTCACCATATGTCCCACCGGGACAGGTCCTGGTTACGAGCTCGTTTTATCGCGAGGCGGGCGAACAAGAATGTCTAAAATCAGCAACCCGAGCTGCCAATCAGCCTAGCCGGTAAATAATTACCGTAATTCCTTCGGCAAAGAAAAGCTGATGTTCTCCGGCCGACCTTGCAGTTCTACCGGAACTTTGGCGCCCATCGCCTCCAGCCCTGAAATCACATCCCGTACCAGTATTTCCGGCGCAGAGGCTCCAGCGGTAATGCCAACCTTGGGTTTGCTCTCAAACCAGCTTTTGTCGAGATCTTCGGGGCCATCTATCAGGTACGCTACCGCGCCACACCGCTCGGCAAGCTCACGCAAGCGGTTGGAGTTCGAGCTGTTTGGAGAGCCAACCACCAGCACCATGTCGCACTCCAGTGCCAGTTGTTTGACGGCGTCCTGACGATTTTGGGTGGCGTAGCAGATATCATTCTTGCGAGGGCCCTCAATATTTGGGAACCGGGCGCGCAGTGCGTCGATGACCCGTGCGGTGTCATCCATGGACAGGGTTGTTTGAGTCACATAGGCGACTTTCTGTGGGTCGCGCACTTCCAGGTTGGCGACATCGGCCTCGTCTTCCACCAGGTAGATGGAACCGCCTTTTGCCTTATTGTACTGCCCCATGGTGCCTTCCACCTCGGGATGGCCAGCGTGACCAATCAGGATGCACTCCCAGCCGTCACGGCTGTATTTGACCACTTCCATATGAACCTTGGTGACCAACGGACAAGTCGCGTCGAATACCTTCAATCCCCGGCGGTCGGCCTCATTGCGTACCGCTTGAGAAACACCGTGAGCACTGAATATGACGATGACGTCATCCGGCACGGCGTCGAGCTCATCGACAAACACCGCCCCCCTTTCCCGCAAGGTTTCCACCACGAACTTGTTGTGTACCACCTCGTGACGCACATAAATAGGTGCCCCGAAAACGTCCAATGCTCGATTAACGATATCAATCGCTCGGTCGACGCCAGCGCAAAAACCGCGGGGGTTAGCAAGTTTGATTTCCATGGTGGCTCACTTCGATGATGGTTCGCATATAGGTATGCGAACGGTGGAATTTGGTGATTTGGGGGAACAGAGAAAGGGAAAAGGGAAAAGATTATGCTGACCTTCTCGTTTTCTCTTGGTTTTTTTTCACTCTGTTCTTTCTTCTCTACCCATTAATAACGTTTTGGTGGGCAATACCCGCCCCACAGGTTCGAGCACCTTTTCTTTTCCCTTTTCCCTTTTCCCTTTTCCCTTTTCCCTTAGATCTTCTAGCTTGCGGCTTGTCGCTTGAAGCTCCAACTAATGCGTCGTCGCCGGGCTCACGTCAAGTATCTCCACTTCAAAGGTGATATCTCGGCCGGCCAATGGATGGTTGAAGTCAACGTGTACCTGACTTTCGGTGACTTCGGCAATCACGCCGGGCAGTTCCGCGTTCTTGGCATCCGCGAATGAGACCATCAAGCCTTTGGCCAACTCCATATCCTTGGGGAACTGATCCCGCGGAATCTGTTGAACATTGTTGGGGTTTGGCCGGCCGAAGCCGTCTTCCGGTGTGATGATGAAATGATCCTTGGCCCCTACGGCCAGACCAAACAGGGCTTTTTCAAACCCCGGCAACAGGTTGCCATCACCCACCACGAACGTGGGTGGCTCCCGTTCGACGGTGGTATCTACCACTTCGCCGTCAGACAATTTCAGGGTGAAATGCAGGGTCACTTGCGTGCCCGGGCCTACGGTTAGATCACTCATGAGTTTGCTTGCTTCTGAACATGTCGAGTATCAACAGGCCTGCGCCTATGGTGATAGCGGAATCCGCAATGTTGAATGCGGGCCAATAATGGTTCTGGTAATGCACCTCGATGAAATCAACCACATAGCCAAGGACGATGCGGTCGTAGAGGTTCCCCAACGCGCCACTGAGAATACAGGCAAGCGCCAGGGACTCCACCCACTGCTCTCGTTTCAAGCGCGCCAACCAACCAATGATAAAAATGCTCACACCACCGGCAATAATGCCAAACAGCCAGCGCTGCCAGCCGCCTGCATCGTGCAGAAAACTGAACGCAGCACCGTAATTGTAGCGCAGAGTCAGGTTGAAGAAGCTGGTGAGTTCCACCGGTGCATTGTACGCCAAGCCAGCCACGGCCCAGTGCTTGGTTAATTGATCCAGAATAAGCAATACAGCAGCGAGCCCGTACCATTTCCAGGGCAGTTGTTGCCAACTGGCTCTCGTTTGCTCTGTTGCTGGGTTCATATCAGGCATAAGAGCGTGCCTCACCCGCGCCATCGACATTGTCGACGCAGCGCCCGCACAATTCGGGGTGCTCGGCGTGACGCCCAACATCTTCCAGGTGATGCCAGCAGCGCGCACATTTGGTGTATGGCGACGCGTCAACCTTGACTGCCAAACCTTCCACGTCGGTGGTTATCACGGCGGCATCCGCTTCGCTCGCTGGCTTCACTTTAGCGCTGGATGTAATCAGCACAAAGCGCAATTCGTCGCCCAATAAACGAAGCTTTTCGGCAACCGGTTCGCTGCTGTACAAGGTCACTTCTGCCGCCAGGGATTTTCCTACTTCACCGGCGTTTCGCTTGGCTTCCAGCGCCTTGTTCACCGCCGCTTTTACGTCCATGACGAACTGCCAGTACTCATTGCCCAGCGCCGCATCCGCCGGTAGGCGAGGCAATTCATACCATTCGGCGGTAAAAACAAACGCCTCACGCTGGCCGGGAATTTCCTGCCAAAGCTCGTCTGCCGTGAACGACAGGATTGGCGCTATCCAGCGCGCGAAGGCTTCAACAATATGGTACAGCGCCGTCTGCGCGGAACGGCGCGGCAGGCTGTTGGCCTGGGTGGTGTATTGGCGGTCCTTGATGATATCCAGGTAAAACCCACCCATATCCACCACACAAAAATTGTGCAGTTTCTGGTAAATGTGGTGGAACTGATAGCGGTCGTAAGCTTGCAGCAGTTCTTCCTGCAGGGCGCCGGCGCGGTCCACGGCCCAGCGGTCCAGCGCCAGCATGTCGTCGAACGCCATGGCGTGTTCACTGGGTTCGAAACCCGCTAAATTGGATAACATGAAGCGCGCGGTGTTGCGCAAGCGGCGGTAGGAGTCCGCCGTGCGCTTGAGGATCTCATCGGATACACTCATATCACCGGAGAAATCCGTCGCCGCCACCCACAGGCGCAGTACATCTGCTCCCAAGTCGTTCATCACCTTCTGCGGCGGCACCACGTTACCCACAGATTTGGACATCTTGTGTCCTTGGGCATCCACGGCAAAACCGTGAGTCAGCACTTGTTTATAAGGCGCTGAATTGTTGATTGCCATGGCCGTTTTCAGCGAGGACTGGAACCAGCCTCGATGCTGATCAGAGCCTTCCAGGTACAGGTCTGCGGGATAACGCAGGTTGTCACGTTGGCCCAGCACGGTGAAATGGGTTACACCGGAATCGAACCAGACATCCAACGTATCCGTCACCTTTTGATAGTGCTCGGCGTCATCACCAAGCAACTCTTTGCTGTCCGTCTCGAACCAAGCGTCAATGCCCTTGAGCTCAACCCGTTTCGCCACTTCTTCTATCAGCCGTGATGTTTCCGGGTGCAATTCCTGAGTGTCCTTGTGCACGAACAAGGTGATAGGTACACCCCAGGTTCGCTGTCGGGAGATGCACCAATCGGGGCTTGAGGCCAACATACCGCGAATACGCGCTTCGCCCCATTCCGGTATCCATTCCACGTTATCCACTGCGGTCTTGACGTTATCCAGCAAGTGATTCTGGTTCATGCTGATAAACCACTGCGGCGTCGCCCGGAAAATCAGCGGCGTTTTGGTTCGCCAGCAATGGGGATAACTATGTACAAATTCCGATTCGTGCAGCAGTGCGCCTTTTTCTTTCAAAACAGCCAGAACTGCGTCATCAGCCTTATAAACATGCACCCCGGCAAACAGCGGCACAGTATCGCGGTACATGCCGTGATCATCGAGATAGTTGAGCGTGCCTATGCCGTACTTCTGGCCAACAACAAAGTCATCCACACCGTGGTCTGGTGCCGTGTGAACGCAGCCGGAACCCGCTTCCGTGGTAACGTGGCTGCCTAGCAGTACCGGCACTGTTTTGTCATAAAACGGATGCCGCAGTTCCAGGCCTTCCAGGTCCGAACCTTTGCAAGTACCTACTGTATTGTAATTTTCCAGGCCGCATCGAGCCATGGTGGATTCAATCAACGCTTCGGCAACCAGCAGACGCTCCGCTCCGTTCTGAATCACCGCGTAGTCAAGCTCGCCATTCACGCTGACCGCCTGATTCGACGGCAGCGTCCACGGCGTAGTCGTCCAGATCAGAACTGAAACCGGGCCGGAACCCTGCAAACTGCCCATGCGTTTGGTCAATTCGGCTTCGTCCACCACGGGGAAACGAACGTCGATCGAATAAGACGTTTTATCCTGATATTCCACCTCCGCTTCCGCCAGGGCCGAGCCGCCCACCACGCTCCAATGCACAGGCTTAAAACCCTTGTGCAGGTGGCCGTTGTCCACGATTTTGCCCAGCGCGCGAATAGTATCCGCCTCGGTTTTAAAATCCATGGTGAGGTAAGGGTTGTCCCAGTCACCCAACACACCCAAGCGAATAAAATCCCGCATCTGGCCGTCGACCTGTTTGCGGGCAAACTCGCGGCATTTTTGCCGAAACACGTCATGGTCAACTTTTACGCCTGCCTTGCCGATTTTCTTTTCAACTTGATGCTCGATAGGCAGGCCGTGGCAATCCCAGCCGGGGACATAAGGCGCATCAAAACCGCTGAGCGTCTTGGACTTGACGATAATGTCTTTCAGGATTTTATTGACCGCGTGGCCGATGTGAATATCACCGTTCGCGTAGGGGGGGCCGTCGTGAAGAATAAACTGCTCGCGCCCGGCACGAGCCTTGCGGATCTGCTCATACAGCTTGGCCTTTTGCCAATGCTCCAGCATTTTCGGCTCGCGTTGTGCGAGGTTCGCCTTCATTGCGAACGCAGTTTCAGGAAGATTTAATGTGGCCTTGTAGTCGGTCATGAGTTCACTGCTGTTGGTTGGGCTCAAAGTTACTAATTAAGTGGCGGTGTGTTGATCGGACCTAGCAGACTGCTGAAAAACTCGATTCCAGCTAGGCTTTGCATGTGCTGCCCGTTCGTCATCGAGATAACTCTTTCGAAAACGCATAAATACATCCCTGTAGCTCCCCCGCGGCGTCCCTTCCGCGAGGGTTTCGAAAGAGTTATCCCGATGACAAACTCCTTGAGCGGTGCTGAAAGACTTTTTCAACAGCCTGCTAGGTTGACTGCGTCTCTAAATAGTGCCTAGAGAGACTGAGCAAAAAACTCCCGCCCCTTGGCGATGTCCGCCTGAATTTGTGTCTTCAATTCGTCTAATGACGCGAACGCTTGTTCTTCTCGCAACTTGCGACGGAACAGCACCTCAATGCAGGTACCGTAAATGGTGCCGGCGAAGTCAAAAATATGCACTTCCAGCAAGGGCTTTTCGCCGCCGCCGAGTGTCGGGCGTACCCCGACATTTGCAACCCCGGCCAACATCTTGCCGGCCAAGGAATCCTGCTTCCCGCGAATATTCACCGCATACACACCCTGTACTGGAGAGCGGAAGCGCCCCAGGCCGACGTTCGCTGTGGGTGCGCCTATGTCCCGTCCCAGCTGCTTGCCATAAATCACTCGCCCGGCGATCCCGAATGGCCGCCCGAGCAACTCTTCTGCCTCGCGAAAGCGGTCCTGCTCCAATAGCTGTCGGATACGGGTGCTGCTGATACGTTCCCCGCCAATCATCAGCGTCGCCGTATCGCTGACGGTAAAGCCCCGCTCGCGGCCAACCTCATACAGGAGATCGTGGTCACCCTGGCGATCGCAGCCAAAGCGAAAATCGTCACCGACGACCAGATGCTCGACCCCCAAACCCTGAACCAGCACTTGCTCAATAAAATCCCGCGCTGAAAGTGCACGCAACTTCTGGTCGAACTGCAGGCAAAGCACCCGGTCGATCCCCGCTGCAAACAGCGCCTTGACCTTCTCCCGCAGGCGAGTGATTCGCGCTGGTGCGCGCTGGGGGGAAAAGTATTCATGGGGCTGCGGCTCAAATATCACCACCACCGAGGCGCAGCCGAGCTCCAGTGCCTTATCCTTTACCTGCTGCAAGATCGCCTGATGCCCCAGATGGACGCCATCAAAAGAACCGATGGTCGCCACACTGCCGCGATGCTTCGCTTCCAGGCGGGACAAACCCCGAATAAACTCTTGCTGCATAGGCTGATCACGAAGGCACGACAAAATGAACTTGCATAAAAGCGGCAGTATACCTTAGCCGACCGGTGAAAAACTATGCGGGCCAGCGCAGCCACATGAACCCAGGCTTGTGATACAACCAGCTACCGGTCTTACGGTGAAAAACCCGCCAAGTGCGGAAAAAGTCCACTATGAGAATCCGCGGCCCAAGGTCGGCCAACAGTTATTGCGCGGGGTGCAAATGGCGCGGGCGCATTCCCAAAGCAAACAGAACGGCAACATAAGATGCGAACCCCGCCACACACAGGCCCGCGACCCACATCACCCGTTGCCACCAGTCCAACGGCACAAAGCTTGGCATCGCGCTTTGCATAAACGCGATCAAACATGCCATGGCGGCACTCGCCAGCAGCAATTGGCCGGCAAATTTCGCCCAGCCCGGCTGCGCGTGATAGGAACCCTTGCGCTTGAGCCCCTGCAGCAACAGCCCCGCATTGAGAAACGCAGAACAGGTGGTGGCAAGGGCCAGGCCAGCGTGCCCAACCTGCCAAACAAAGTGAAACGGCAACACGAAAAGGATGTTGAGGCCCATATTGGCGACCATGGCAATAATGCCGATGCGCACCGGTGTGCGGGTATCCTGCTGGGAGAAATAGCCGGTCACCAGCACTTTGATCAACATAAATGCCGTCAACCCCAGAGCGTAGGCCTGTAGCGAGTAACTCGCCATGGTCATGTCCGCAACGCTGGTTTTGCCGTATTGAAAGAGCGTGAGCAATATCGGCTGCGCCAACACGATCAGCGCTAGCGCTGCTGGCACCGCGATCAACAGTACCATGCGCAGCGCCCAATCCAGGGTTTGATGCTGCTGGCCCTGTGCAGCCGTAAATTGCCGGGATAGAGTTGGAAGTATCACGGTGGCTATACCTACCCCGAACACCCCGAGAGGCAGTTCAGTCAAACGATCGGAATAGTACAGCCAGGACACACTGCCAGTGGGCAGAAACGAGGCGAGAATCGTATCCAACATCAAGTTGATCTGACTGACGGAGACGCCGAATATGGCGGGCGCCATAAGCGTCAGTACTTTTTTGACCGAGGGATCCACCCAGTCCACCTTCGGGTGCGGCAACAACCCCAGCCGCTTCAAAAACGGCAGCTGAAACCCCAGCTGCAATGCCCCCGCCACCAGCACACCCCACGCCAGTGCCATTACCGGCACATCCAGGTGTGGCGCCACATAGACCGCGGCAATAATAAGCACCAGGTTGAGCAATACGGGCGTCAATGCCGGTATCGCAAAGCGGTCATAGCTGTTGAGTATGGCGCTGGCAAAACCCGCCAGGGAAATAAACGCGAGGTATGGGAAGGTTATGCGGATCATATCCGTGGTGAGCGCAAACTTTTCCGGGCTGTTCACCAGAAAGCCCATAGCAAAAATTGCCGTGAACACCGGCGCTGCCAGCACCACCAGCCCACACACGAAAATAACCGAGACACCGAGACAACCCGCTATGCGGTCAACAAAGCCACGAACGGCCGCCATACTACCCTGCTGGCGGTATTCAGACAGCACCGGCACAAACGCCTGGGCAAAAGCTCCTTCGGCGAACAGGCGGCGCAAAAAGTTGGGCACTTTGAAAGCTACAAAGAAAGCATCTGCGCCCGCCTCAGCACCGATGAAGCGCGCAAAAACCACATCGCGCACCAGGCCCAGCACCCGGGAAATCATCGTCATGGCGCCCACCAGAGCGCTGGAGCGCAGGATGCTGGGTGCCCGGGGAGGAATTGATGCTGAGTCGCTCAAGTGGCGGATTACCTTTATCGACTGAATTATTTGGCTGAGAACATTAGCCTGAAAACCTGCGCTAGTGTAACGGATCTGGGGATTCTAGTGGATATATGGCACCGTCCCCAAGGGCGAAAAAGCGCCAGGCGCCTTCCGCCATTTGGTGACACCACCAAACGTCGTAACATCCATCAGTAACAAACAAGGCGCTGCACTCATAAATTCCAGTCACGCATTCGCGCTCGGCGGAAGGCGCTTGACGCTTTTTCGCCCTACATAAGCCCGCTCTTACGCACTGCTTGAGCTTGTAGCTTGCGGCTTGTCGCTTGTAGCTCTTCCCCCCCACTTGTAAACTAGCGAGCCATTTCTCCCGCGCGACAACCGATTTCCATGAACATACAGCTAAACGACATTCGAGGTGACATTACCCGCTCCGTAACCATTGCACTGGACGAGGACATCGGCTCGGGTGACATCACGGCCCTGCTCATACCGGAAGACAAGGTCAGCACAGCCACCGTCATTACCCGGGAAGACTGTGTGTTGTGCGGTCAGGCCTGGTTTGATGAAGTTTTCGCACAACTGGGCGGTATTTCTGAAATCACCTGGCACTACAACGACGGTGACTTCGTAAAAGCCGACTCCACCCTGGTGACACTCAAAGGCAACGCTCGCAAGCTGTTAACGGGCGAGCGCACCGCCCTTAATTTTGTGCAATTGCTATCGGGTGTTGCCACCAAGAGCCGCGAATATGCCAGTTTGGTTGAAGGCACTGGCGTGAAAGTGCTGGATACCCGCAAAACCATCCCCGGCCAACGCATGGCGCAAAAATATGCTGTGGCCTGCGGCGGGTGCTACAACCACCGCATTGGATTGTATGACGCGTTCCTGATCAAGGAAAACCACATCGCTGCCTGCGGCGGAATCAAGCAGGCGGTAGAGAAAGCACGCGAGGTTGCACCAGGGAAATTGGTGGAAGTGGAGGTCGAGAATTTGCAAGAACTGGAACTGGCACTGGCTGCAAAAGCCGATGTTGTCATGCTGGACAATCTCAGCCTGGAAGACATGACCGCAGCCGCAACAACGGCTGCTGGCGCTACCAGGCTGGAAGCCTCCGGGAATGTCGCAAAAGATGGCCTGACACAAATTGCTGCTACAGGCGTGGATTATATTTCTATCGGTGGGCTGACCAAGCATTGTCAGGCAGTGGATTTATCCATGCGGTTAACATAGATCAATGCCATAGCTCGGATACTATTGCCGGAGCGGCCGGTTTAACTGTCCAGGTTCAACCCCCAGCGCGACCGCCAGCTTCTCCAGTGTCCGCCGCTGGTATCGCCCTTCTGAATTTCCTAATTGCTGGTACGCTGATTGAGAAACTCCCAACTTCAAGCGGAGGGGTTACGCACCTGTAGGCTTTCCAATGCTCTAACACTAGCCTATGGCTACGAATTTGTAGCCCGGATGGAGTGCAACGCAATCCCGGAAGGCCTGTCGCTGACTGCCCCCGGATTCCGTTGCACTCCATCCGGGCTACGGGCGCTATCGTGACATGCCGTAACACATCGGCAGGAAAGCCGATTTGCACAGAGACGCTACGCAAAGAGCGGGCGTATTGTGACCTAGCACACCCTTGGCGACTTTGCTATGCTATACGCGTATTACATGTATAGCACTGGAGGTTCCCATGCTCGCCATCCGATTGCCCGAAGAGATCGAAGCCCGCTTAACGGAGCTGGCCACCAAGACCGGCCGCACCAAGACGTTCTATGCCAAGGAAGCCATCCTTGAACACTTGGACGACATGGAAGACAAGTATCTGGCCATCAACCGCTTGGAGAACCCCGGCAAACGCTGGACATTAGACGAAATGGAGCAAGACGTTGACTTGGAGCGTTGAGTTTGACGATGCCGCAGCCAAAGAACTGCGCAAGCTCAACCGCCAAGCCCAGCAAGAAATTCTGCGCTACTTCCGTGACCGCGTTGCCACCGACGAAGATCCGCGCCGTTTTGGTAAACCACTGTCTCGTGATCTAGCCGGATTGTGGCGTTATCGCGTCCGCGACTATCGCATGATCTGCAGCATTGAGGATGACAAGCTGACTGTCCTGGTATTACGGGTTGGGCACCGCAAAGATATTTACGAGTAAGTCTTTTTCTTTTTGATAATCGTGACACCCACCGTAGGGGATCTGTTCCTGGACACTCACTGTAGGAGTTTGAAAACTGCAGAATTCGGCTATGCCGCCAACTCAACCCGGGGATGCAAGCCAGCCCGAGCGGCCAGCTTTACCAGCAAGTCCAAACTGAACTTACTGATCTTGCCCCGCTTGATGTCGGATACACGGGCCTGGGTTACACCCAGCACCTCGGCAGCGGCCGTTTGCGTCATTCCAGAGTTTCGATCCAGCCATGCTTCAAGCCCGCGCAGCAACGCCGCCCGCATTTCCATCTCCGCCGCTTCCTCGGGTGAAAACAGATCGTCCAAAATACTCTGCGCTGCGGGCGTTACATGCGTTACGTCATGTTCACTCATAAAAACGATCATCTTCATTCAGTGATTATGCAAACTTTAGCATACCTCATCAACCACGCCCAATCCCATAACACGCATCAGCGTGTCGTGACACCCACCGTAGGAGTTCGCCCTGGTCGCTTTGAGCAGGATATTCAACTCATTCACCAAAGTGGCATTGATCGGGCAATGCGTACACGATCGTACGAACGAAAAGCCATTGGCTTGAACGATCAGGACATGTTACGTAACCGTCCTTTTCAAGCGCGCCGGCCATCGGGTAATGTACCAACGCCGGTAACAACAACATCACAACCATGCCACTCAGCGCTGATCTATTTATGAACTTCGCTAACCGCAGGCTAAGTTTGCGCCGTAGTACTCCGTTATTGAATCCGTCTATAAGCAAAGCCATCATCGCAATGCCTATGCCCAACAAGTAATAAACACCTTTATTGATAATGACCACCGGCTGATGGCTCTGGAAATCTGACACCATACCCCAAAAGCCCGAAATCGGCAGCCAAAGGCAGACGACGCTCATGCAAAGGAATACCAGCAGTATTAACGCAGCCAAAGACTTGGATGTGTGAGGCTCTTGCGCCACAGAAGCTACCATCGCGGAATCGTCCGAGAAATGTAGTGTTTGGCGGTGTCGATGATTATCCTGCAGGTTTCATCTATTGCATAATCTATCGCGCTTTCTACCGCCTCCCCGGCCATTTGAGACAACTGTTTCTCCTTCTGAGCAAGCACTGTCCGAGCATTCGCCTCAATTTGATCAAGACCCGCTATCACTCTACCGGTGAGCTGGTAGTGTTCGTCAAGCCTGCCGAGGCCATAGGATACAAGTATGCCTACGCCAATAGCCGCCACTATGGGCCCTACTGCCACAGTGAATACTGCGGCCGCTGCAGACGCAGCGACGATTGAGGCTCCTGTTGCAATTCCTATCTTGACCACATCTGTCGCTAGAGTGCCAAGCAGTTGGCTTAGTGTCATCTGGTCCGAGAGGATGAAGTCTGCCACTCTGAACGCGCCAAGTAAAAATCCGGGTTCCACTAAAAAGGGGACCACTAAAAAGGGGACGGAGGGATTATTGTTCATACAATCTTCCGCGGCCGGCCGCGCTGCATATAACCTACGGGCCTACCAGTCTTTTGCTCAATCTGGCTTCACTAAAAAGGGGACGGAGGGATTATTGTTCATACAATCTTCCGCGGCCGGCCGC
>CAYQQJ010000019.1:0-36476 GCA_964419935.1 uncultured Cellvibrionaceae bacterium | reverse complement strand
CCGGCCGCGCTGCATATAACCTACGGGCCTACCAGTCTTTTGCTCAATCTGGCTTAGGAATCTATCCGACCCACACGGCATCGAGTAGTGAATGGCCCGCCGGATCAAATGCAGGTCATCATCCGCAAGCGCAACGTTGAACAGCTCTCGGTAGGCAAACTGCCTTTCTGTGTCCGTGGCATCCAGCGCCAAATACTCAGAATGGGGAGTGAGAATATCTGAATTATCGCCCCAGGCGTTATGATGATAGCTCGACCAGCTGTATTCCTCAGGCCTATCCACCATATGGGCGGTAACGGGATTGAGTTCGATGTATCGGTAACATTTCAGCAGATACTGCGCGGAATCGATGGCACTCGCCTTGTGTCGCCCTTCCCACAAAGTACCGCTACGGCGATATCGCTTATTTACAAACTGCGCATACCGGCTACAGACCACTTTCATCGTGCGGGAGATGCTGTCTTCGTGTTCCGGTGTCATCAGCAGATGTACGTGATTGGTCATCAGGCAATACGCGTGGAGTTTCGTCCCGTAGCGCGTCATTGCCTGTCGCAGGTAATCCAGGTAGAGCTTGTAACCTTCTTCATCAAAAAAGCAGGCTTCTCGATTGTTCCCGCGCTGAACTATATGATAAGTGAATCCGGGGATGTACATCCTTGCTCTTCTCGGCATAGCAGCTCCTTTGCATGATCAAATCGTAACCTTACCACAAGCAGTCTGACTGAAAAATAATCCCTCCGACCCGTTTATCCTGACCCGTTTATCCTATTGTTGGTTCGGCGCTTATTGTTGGTTCGGCGCTTACTTTGTTTCCGAGGCTCAACAATCAACCCGACGGGTTACTTGGTGGGAATACGTTTGAAGAGTAATTTTTAACGTGGGTGTCTCGTTTATTTCGTTTCACTGATGAAAAAAGTGTCCATTCAACCAGAACCTGGGATAGTTAAGCCCATCGATCGCTAAACTCTCACGCATGGTATTCAGATCAACTACGGAAATCACGATGGAAGCAACCGCCATTATAAGTACAGCAGTGAGGAGCGGAGCGGCTAAGAGTAGACCGCCGCTCGTTGGAATGCCAGCAGAGCGAGAAGGTGCAAATGTACTTGTGCAAAGAGCAAGCGAACCAGCCATTAACACTTGACTTAGCGGTGTAATCCATAAAGCGGTCAAGCAAGAATAGAGTAGCGCTGTTATGAACTGCCACATCAAAAACATGTGAAGCGGAGAGATCGAGTCGTCCCCATGAATACTCACCATCTTCCGGGCAGCCGCAATACAGCCGAGTACTAGCAGAATCAGAGACGGGAGACCTTGTTCGGCCGCCCAATTTAACCACATATTATGCGCCGAACCGAAAGTATTTGATTGCATGGCGTAGTGTTGTCCACCGATGCCCAATATTGGGTTCTCGATAACCGCAGACGTAGCCAATGCCCACAATCGAAAACGGCCGCTGTCATTTATGTCCGAAATCCTATCTACATAACTAACACCTACATCGCCGTACGTAAGTAGTGGAACTGCTACAAACATTAGCATGTAGAGCATTATCCCAAGAACTGCACAAACAACCGGCAGTGCCAAAAAACGAGCCCTGCGATAGCAAATTATGCCTGTAGCGATCACGCCGAATAACAAACTCCAAAAGACTCCACGCCCCAGCGTAAAAAACACTAACGACCACCAAAAGGACAAGGCCATAGTGATTCCAATTAGCCACAGCATGTTTGAGCTTCGCCGCCAGTGCTCGATCAAGCACCACGACATGAGAGGGATTACCCATACCTGGACATGGTTAAATGCACGCGGATTACCGAAATGGGGTACCCATCTTGTCATCGCCGACAAATGGAGGTTGTGCGGGTCTTGCACAAACACGAGGTAATAACTTAAAAACAGGCCGATGAGCCCAAGAGACGCCAATAAAAAGGCTACTGACATACACCTATGCAGCATTTCAAGGCCAACCGTTTTAAGCTCAACCCAAACGCAGAGCCCAACCAACCCCATACCTGCGATCAATCCTAATTCTTGAAGACTGCGCATTGGATAAGCAGCAGTCACACACGTCGCTAACGCGAGCAACACAAAGGTAGAGAACCCATACCGCATAAGCGGTTGAGTTGAAGAAAATGCGATCAAAATAACGCTTCTGTATCGGGGGACAACCATAGCCAAACATCCGGCTAATCCCATCAGCGCAAGCTGCAACACGCGTTTATCACCCCAGCCCGCGCCGTCGATCCAGTATGCAAAATAAGGGCTGAAGCAATAGACAAAGAATACGAGTATAAGAATGCCGATCAGAGGTGCATCAACAACTAATGACTTACTAGGCACTTGTGCTAGTCCTTCCACAACGTCGGTATTATGTACTAACAAAAAAACCCGCATAAGCGGGTTTTTCAGAACACTGTTGCGACTGAACGCTTAGCTGCCTACATGGCGGCAGATCGGGGGCAGCTTATTGTAATGATCACTACTCACATCCGTACCACAAGCCATTTGCATACCTTGGTCATTTACGGTGAAGGTGAATGTAAGCTTCTTGGTATCCACATCATTCCCAGCCCCAGTATTTGAAAGCGTAACGGCAACTTTGGCAGGGGCGGTAACGTCAGCACCCGCAGTGTACGCAACAGCACCGGTTGCTACTGTAGCAGCTGATTCTAAACGCTTGACAATAAGCGCACCATCGCTGGCACTAGGCCAATTGCCTTCAGATGTGTATCGCTCGTAAAGATCAGTCTTGACAGCAGACATAAGCGATGGAATTTCCGAAAGTTTTGCGCGTGTTGTGTAATCTTGGTATGCAGGAAGTGCTACTGCCGCGAGGATACCAATAATCGCAACCACGATCATCAGTTCAATCAATGTAAAACCTTTTTGAACCTGTTTCATAAAATTTCTCCGATAAGGAATTCTGTTTGGTTACCACGCTTACATTACTCAAAACTCGTGCCATAGTTTAAAATGGCCGATAATCAAGAAGTTAGCGTAAAAAGTATTAAGATGCCATAGGATGACCAATGACGCCGCGCGACGAAAACTGACAATTTTCGTCAGCCATGATTGTTGGCTACTGCGCGCAATGGCATCTAGTGCAACAGCCAACCATGAAACGAACGCAACATCACCTCTGTTTTTGTCCAGTCACATAGACTTAGAAACACGCATTCACTAGACTTATCACGTTCGCTAAAATCGTGACGAATTCAGAATTGGCATCCATACTTAGCAACACTCCCGAAGAATTCCAGATAAAGGATAAAAATGGGCACACAACCAGTTGCACTAAGCGGTTTGGCCAAGCGGCTAGTAAAAGATGGCCTATTGGACGAAACTCAAGCGCGCAAATCACTAGAGGCTTCCATCAAGGAAAAGCGTCCACTCGCTTTGTACCTCGCAGAATCCGGAGCGGTGAACGCGCAACATATAGCCATTGCGGCGTCTGATGAGTTCGGCACACCGCTTCTCGACCTTTCTGTACTGTCCGATACCAACCTGCCGCGCGGCATTGTTGACCAGAAACTGGTCCGCAAGCACCACACGCTCCCCTTGTATAAGCGTGGCAACAGGCTGTTTGTGGCGGTCGCAGACCCCACCAACCTTCACGCGCTGGATGAAATCAAGTTCAACACGGGTTTGAATACAGAAGCGGTACTTGTTGAGGCAGACAAGCTCAATATCGCCATCGAGGCTTATTTGAACGCGGCTGAGGAGTCCATTGGTGACACTCTGGGTGGCTTGGACGGCGAGGAACTGGATGAACTGGACATTCAGGCCGTTGATGAAGATGCGTCTCCCAAGGATGACGGCGACAAGGAAGCCGATGAAGCCCCTATTGTACGCTTCATTAACAAAGTGTTGCTAGATGCAATAAAAACTGGCGCATCAGATATTCACTTTGAGCCGTACGAAAAGAGTTACCGTGTGCGGTTTCGTGTGGACGGAGTGTTGCGGGAAGTCGCAACCCCACCAGTGAACCTCGCGATTCGGATCGCTGCGCGTCTGAAGGTCATGTCCCAGATGGACATATCTGAACGGCGGATACCCCAAGACGGCCGCATCAAGATGAAGATATCCAAGAGCCGCGCCATTGACTTCCGGGTTAACACTCTGCCGACGCTGTTCGGTGAAAAAGTGGTGCTGCGTATTCTGGATTCCTCCGCAGCCAAAATGGGTATTGATGCCCTGGGTTATGAAGATGACCAGAAAAAGCTGTTTATGGATGCCTTGGCTCAGCCCCAGGGGATGATCCTGGTTACCGGCCCTACTGGTTCCGGTAAAACCGTATCCCTCTACACCGGTTTGAATATCCTCAATACCAAGGAGCGCAATATCTCCACGGCCGAAGACCCGGTGGAGATAAACCTGGAAGGTGTAAACCAGGTACATGTAAAGAACAAGGTGGGACTGACCTTCGCGGAAGCACTGCGGTCTTTCCTGCGGCAGGACCCGGATATTGTGATGGTTGGGGAAATTCGGGACCTGGAAACTGCAGAAATTGCTATCAAAGCGGCACAAACGGGGCACTTGGTGCTATCTACACTGCACACTAATAGCGCACCGGAGACCTTGACCCGTTTGATGAATATGGGGGTGCCCACCTTCAACGTGGCCACAACCGTGAGCCTGATCATCGCTCAGCGCCTCGCCCGACGCTTGTGTAGCCACTGTAAAAAGCCAGCAGATGACATTCCCAAAGAGATTCTGACGGAAGAAGGTTTTGATGATATCGACCTCCCGCCCGAGGAAATCACACTTTTTCATCCGGTTGGCTGCGACAAGTGTACAAACGGTTATAAGGGTCGTGTGGGCGTTTATGAAGTTGTTCGCATTACCCCGGAGATATCCCGCATTATAATGGAAGGTGGCAACAGTATTCAGATTGCCGACGCTGCCGCCAAAGCCGGTTTCAACAACCTCCGAAAATCCGCCTTGCGCAAGGCTTCCACGGGAGTAACCAGCCTGGAAGAAGCCAACAGGGTGACTAAGGATTAATTCCAATGGCAAGAACAAATACCAGCACAACGTCCCAAATATTCGCCTACAAGGGCGTCGATAAAAAGGGCAAGAAGGTTGAGGGTGAAATGAGCGGCACCACTTCAGCGCTCGTCAAGGCTCAACTGATCCGTCAGGGCATACGTACCAACGCTGTACGTAGGAAACCAAAGCCACTATTTGGTGGTGGCAAGAAGAAAATCACACCCATGGATATTGCCGTTTTAACCCGGCAAATGGCCACCATGATGAAAGCGGGTGTGCCGTTGGTACAGAGCTTTGAAATTGTTGCAGAAGGCTTAGATAACAAAGCATTGCAAGAGCTTTTACTGAGTATCCGAGACGATGTGGCCGCCGGGGGTGGTTTCGCCGCATCATTGCGGAAACACCCGAAATACTTCGATGATTTGTTTTGTAACCTAGTCGATTCCGGCGAGCAATCCGGCGCGCTGGAAACCATGCTGGACAGGATCGCCATATATAAAGAAAAAACTGAACAGCTTAAAGCGAAAATTAAAAAAGCAATGTCATACCCGATCGCCGTCATCGCGGTGGCACTTATTGTAACCGGTATTTTGCTAGTTAAAGTGGTGCCGCAGTTTGCGGAAACCTTCAGCAGTTTTGGCGCGGACCTGCCAGCTTTTACGCTATTTGTATTACACCTATCTGAATTAGCGCAAAGCTATTGGTTGTATGTAATCGTTGCTGTAATCGCTGCTGTGTTCATATTCAAAAATGTGCGACAAAAAAGCGAGGCATTTGCAAGATTAGTTGACCGTGCCATGTTGAAGATGCCCATTGTCGGTGACATTGTTTACCAATCCATTATAGCCCGGTTCGCCAGAACACTCTCTACCACCTTTGCTGCCGGCGTGCCGTTGATTGATGCGCTTGAATCTGTAGCCGGAGCTACGGGAAATTCGATTTACCAAGAAGCCGTCATCAACATAAGAGACGACGTTGCGACAGGCACCCAGCTAAATATGGCGATTCGTCAAAGCAAAATTTTTCCCTCTATGCTTATTCAAATGGTCACCATTGGTGAAGAGTCCGGCGCGCTGGATGCCATGCTGGATAAAGTGGCTTTTTATTATGAAGAAGCTGTAGACAATGCGGTCGATAATTTGACGTCGCTCTTGGAACCGATGATCATGTCTGTGCTGGGTGTTTTGGTCGGCGGCTTGATGATAGCGATGTATATGCCTATTTTCCAGATTGGCAGTGTGGTCTAGTAGTTAATGACACTATTCCACGCGTTCGAGCTTTACCCCGCTTTTTTCATCGGCACTGCGTTAATTGTCGGCCTGTTAGTCGGCAGCTTCCTGAACGTCGTCATCTACCGCTTGCCCGAAATGATGATGCGTTCCTGGCGGGCGGAATGTGAAGAGTTTATCGCCACGTCTTCGACCAAGAGCAAACATAGCGACGTTGCGCACCAGAAGGACGGCAAAAAGGCCGAGGCCAAAGCGTTCAACCTGGCCTACCCCACCTCCCATTGCCCCAAATGCCAGGCGCAGATAAAGCCCTGGCACAACATCCCGGTGTTAAGTTACATACTGCTGAAAGGTGCCTGCAATAATTGCCAGGCGAAGATTTCACCGCGCTACCCCATTATTGAACTGGCCACAGGTTTGCTTACCGCGCTGATTGCCTTTTTGTTTGGGGCATCTACCGCTGCGCTGTTGGGCATTGTGCTGACATGGTGCCTGATTGCTCTCACCATGATAGACGTGGACCATCAGCTGCTGCCGGATTCGATCACCCTGCCACTATTGTGGCTGGGTCTGATCGCCAACGCGTTTGGTGTATACACGGACCTGGAATCCGCATTATTTGGTGCAGTTGCTGGCTACCTGAGCCTTTGGTCGATTTACTGGCTATTCAAGCTGGTAACCGGTAAGGAGGGCATGGGTTATGGTGACTTCAAGCTGCTGGCCGCCCTGGGCGCATGGATGGGCTGGCAGGCACTGCCGCTTATCATCATCCTGTCTTCGTTCGTGGGTGCCGCTATTGGCATTGTGGGTATTCTCGTCGCGGGCAAGGACAAGAACATTCCCATTCCTTTTGGGCCTTATTTAGCTATTGCAGGTTGGATAGCTTTTTTGTGGGGTGATCAGATAACCAGCCAGTATTTGCAGGTACTCGGCATGTAAGCATTGCTGTGCCACAGCGTAGCCTGGTAAAGCGAAGCAGAATCCGGGAGCAGGCACCATTGACGGCCCCGGATTCCGTTACACTCCATCCAGGCTACGGGTGGGTATTTTTTCGAATTTGTAGCCTGGATAAAGCGGAGCGGAATCCGGGAGCAGGCACTATTGACGGCCCAGGATTCCGTTGCATTCCATCCAAGCTACGGGTGGAGTACTTCCGAATTTGTAGCCTGGATGAAGCGGAGCGGAATCCGGGGACATGCGCCATCGACGGTCCCGGATTCCGTTGCACTCCATCCAGGCTACGGGTGTTCTTCGCCGAACAACCGTGGCATTTAGGGCACTTTCAAGATGTATAAAGTCGGCATTACCGGTGGCATTGGGTCGGGAAAAACCACAGTAACCAATTGGCTTCAACAACTGGGCGTGGAGGTTGTGGATGCGGATGTTGTTGCTCGTGAAGTGGTACTACCCGGCACGGCAGCACTGGAGCAAATATCCCAGCATTTTGGAGAACAGCTACTCACGGCCGATGGTGTGCTTGACCGCAAGGCGCTACGTGAAAGAATTTTTAACGACCCGCAGGAAAAGCTCTGGCTGGAAAACCTGCTGCACCCGGAGATCAAGCGCCTCTGTCGGGAGCGTCTTGAGCAGGCCCACAGCATGTATGTGATGCTCTCTTCCCCATTGCTCATTGAGAGCGGTGAGTACAAGCTGGTCGACCGGGTTCTGGTGGTTGATGTGCCGGAAAGTCTGCAACTGGCAAGAACGGCTGCTCGTGACAATGCCAACGCTGATGATATCCAGCAAATCATCAACAGCCAAATGACTCGACAGGAACGGCTGAGTTACGCGGACGATATTCTCGACAATTCCCTGGATGAGCTGCAACTGCAGCTTGCGATTGAGAAATTGCACTTCTATTATTTACAGCAATCCCTGAAACACCGCGAGCAAAAACAAGGCTTATGACTGTAAAGACGCTATCCGTACCCTGCCCCACCTGTAAAAAAGAAGTCCTGATGACGCCCGCCTTCCCCGACCGCCCGTTTTGCAGCCGACGCTGCAAATTGATTGACTTGGGCGAATGGGCCTCCGAGGGCCACCGGGTTCCGGGGGAGCCTGTGCACCCCGATGATGATTGGGAGTAGATGGTTGTGGGTGATGGGTGAATGGTGATGAGTAATGAGAAGCTTACCACCCGATGGCGAGCTGGCCCGGAAGACGTAAGCACTAGAATTCAGGTAAGATGAATATGGAGATAAAGGTATCATGCTGGCCACTCATAGGGATGCAGAAGAGCGTTACACCGCGATCAGAAAAGCCGTAATAGAAGAGTTGAATAAAGATTTCTACAGCAGCAATCAACGCAGCCTTAAGGCTAAATTGATTGATGCATCTGCTTTGGCTCAATCTGAACGCTGGAACTCCTCTTCCAAGCGCAAAGTAGATTGGGAATGGGTCAAGGGGTATAGCTCGTTCAAATTCCGCTACCCTAAGCGATTTGAGATGGCCCTTTGGCACAACAACGTTTTGGCCAGTCTAAGTTTGGGCCGTCCGACATATCAAGGCTCTAAGCTACGTCTCGACTTTATTGAAGGCAACCCAGACAGGCCTGACGGTATTAAGGTATTTGAACCCACTTTCTTGGCAATGGTTGGTTATGCGCAAGCTCTTGGTGCCCGCGAACTCAGAATTATGAACCCTATTAATAGCGATGTGAGACATTACTACGAACGATTTGGCTTCGCCCATATCACAAAAGGTGATTATCTGTATGTCAAACTGTAGGGTAACGCCATGAGCAATGAAAAGATCAAGCACTTGAGCGATAAGCAGCGCGAGAAAAACGCCGGTTCTATCAAGGATGCTATCAAACGCGCAAAGCAGCACATACGCAACGTCGGGGCTGATGATCTGGATGAGCCGGAAGGGTTCGCCTCCGGAGACATGAAGAAATTTCTTGAGAACCCCGAAGAGTACGAAAAGGAACAAGATGATGAGCGAGAAGACGACAAATAAGCTGCTTTCCGAGCAGGAAAAACAGACACAGCCCATGCCAGGTGAAATTGACCCTAAAAGTGCAAAAGTCGAGATTTTTCTGGCGATGCAAAAAGCCAACAGCAAATTGTAGATAAAAAGGTAAGCTGTCTTATTAACCCGGCCATAAACGCCTTAGCGCGGTACCGGCAACGGAGCGTCGGTATTGAGGCTACCAGCCCAGACTTCCACCGATTGATGATCAACAACCTTGTTGGCATCCACATCAGCCAGCGCTTCGCGGGTCAGCCGGTTACGCTCTTCTTCCTGATCTATGAGATCCGGGGCACCCAGATGCATATATCTGCGCATTATAGTCTCTTCCGTTTCTGGTTCGCCGGCTGATCCCGCTCAACCATGAAATCGGCAGTGACCCCTTCACCCTCAAACCAGCTGTCCCAGCTCTCATCCACAGGCGTTAACAGACGTGCTCGACCAATAATGATAACGTCGACCTGTTTGACAGGTTCTGGTAGGGCTGCCGATCTGGGAAGCCGAACTATTTGGCTTTTGCTGTTTTTGAATACACGCGCCTTTTCCATAACCCACCACCTCACTCTCAATAGCCAAATCAAAGTCTATGCTCACACGGGGGTATGTCAATGGGATATACGTTGATATCGAGTCTTGGGCATGAAGATCGGGAATCAGAGTTTATACGCTGAATCATGGAGTAATGAGTGAATGGTGCCATTGTAGGGTGGGTACGGCCCACCAGTAATTAAGACCCGTGCAGTGTGCGATTATCGCTCTTTGCTGGGCGGTGCCTGCCTACCTTGCGCCATCCCAAAAAGCGCCAATCGCCGCAATTCCTTGCGCTCCATTGTTTACTGCGACGGACACATCGGACTGCGTGACGCCACCCAATGCATAAACCGGCAGCGTGGCTTTTTCAGCCTGGGAGCCAAACTGTTGCCAACCCATAGGTGCTTGCTCAGGATGGCTTTTGGTGCGTTGTACCGGTGACAGGCACGCGAAGTCTGCTCCGATTTTTTGTGCCTGGGCGATGTCATTTGAGTCATGGCAGGCGACGCTCAACCAGAGGTGCGAACTGATCGGTCGCGAATTCAGCTCATGTAGCCGAAGCGAATTCAGGTGCAGCCCTTCGCAGTTGATTTGTTGGAATATATCTAACGTGCAGTTGGCGAGCATAGGCACGCTGCGCTTTTGGCATAGGGCATGAGCTTGTCTGGCTAACGCGATATAGTCATGTGGATCAAGCCGGGGCGCACGAAACTGGACCAGACCGGGTTTCTTTTCCAGCCCGCACTGCAGCCGCTCCAGGCACTCCCGCTCCGTCTCGAATGGCCCGGTAATCATCAGAGTTCTGGGCAAACGAGCGGCGGCGACAATAGGTACATTCGCGGCGGGAAATTCCAGACTTGGCAACTCATCAGCAGGAACCCAGGCGATTTCCTGACCTTCCCGCCCCCAGGGGTGGCCGTCAAACCGGGTCACACGAAGCACATCAAGGCAGATGTGCTTGTCGGGGTATTGGTGCCAGATGCGAATCAGCGGCTCGCTTTCGTCAATCCGGATGCCCACCTCTTCATCCAACTCCCGAGCCAGCGCGTCATGTGTGGATTCCCCCTGTTCAATCTTTCCCCCGGGAAACTCCCACAACCCACCTTGATGTTTATGATTTGGACGTTTGGCCACCAGAATGCGCCCCGCTTCGTCGACGACGACACCAGCTGCAACTTTGATGGCTTTGGTTTCCATGGCTTGGGCTTTACTAATGAGTGATGGTGGGCGGTGCCCACCCTACAATTTAATATGGCTTGTAGCTTGCGGCTTGCAGCTCTCTCCCCTAACTCCGATATTCCGCGTTAATCGTTACGTAATCGTGAGACAGGTCGGAGGTCCAGACCACCTCTTCATGCTTGCCGCGATGAAGATCAACCCGCACTTCAAACTCCGCTTTGGACACTACCGCCTGGCCGTCGGCTTCGGCATAGGTGGTTGCCCGACAACCGTTTTCCACTATCTGTACATCATCCAGCCAGACGTTGACCTTGTCCGGGTTCAAACCGTTTACACCGGCATAGCCTACCGCAGCCACTATGCGTCCCCAGTTGGGGTCCGATGCAAAGAGCGCGGTTTTGACCAGGGGCGATTGTGAAATAGCGTAGGCAACTTTGGTGCACTCTTCGGCACTCTCCCCGCCTTGTATTCTTACCGTCACAAACTTTGTTGCGCCTTCACCGTCGCGCACTATGGCTTGAGCCAATTGCTGGTGAACGCTCACTACAGCCGCCACGAGCTTGTGGTAGAGATCGCCTTTGGCCTCGGTGAGCATTGGGTGGCCCGTTTGTCCGGTAGCGATGAGGATACAGGAGTCATTGGTGGACGTATCACCATCAATGCAAATACGGTTGAAGGATTTGTTCGCGGCCTGACTGACGATTTGATCCAGCAAAGGCTGAGCAACCACGGCGTCAGTGGCAATATAGGCCAACATGGTTGCCATGTTCGGCTTGATCATACCGGCGCCTTTGGCAATACCGGTAACGGAGATGGTTTCCCCGTCATGGTCAAACTGGACGCTGGCGCCTTTCGGCACGGTGTCCGTTGTCATGATCGTGCGCGCGGCCTTGTCCCAGCCTTCTTCACTGGCATCCGCCAATGCCTGGGGAAGCACGGCAGCTATTTTTTCGACAGGTAAAAACTCGCCGATCACACCTGTAGAAAACGGCAACACCTGGCGCGGCGTAACGCCGCCCAACTCAGACAACAGAGTACAGGTAGCCAAGGCGTCCTGAAGGCCGCGCTCGCCGGTACAGGCATTGGCATTGCCGGAGTTAATGATCAGATACCGAATATCACCGGAGCTAAGGTGCTTTCGGCTCAGGAGAACCGGAGCAGCGCAGAACGCATTTTGCGTAAAGACACCTGACACACTGGCACCTTCATCGATTTTGACAACCAGAACATCCTGCCGCCCGACCTTTTTGATGCCGGCGCTGGCGGCACCCAGCGCCACGCCTTTGATCGGGAACATTGTGGGCCAAACTGCCGGTCCGACTGCCATATTCTTCTCCGCTTCATCAAGTGCTGATTAAACCAATGATTCTGTTGTTAACACTGTTTCCACTAAATGGCTCTATCAACTCAGTTTTCCGTGGCAGGCTTTATATTTTTTGCCGGATCCGCAGGGACAAGGCTCGTTGCGCCCGACCTTGCGTTCATGCCGCACAAAAGTTTCCGGACGAGGCGCCTCGCTCGCTTCGGCGTCGCCCGACGCAGCAGCCGGGCCGCCGCCACTGAGCGCGGAAATCTGATCGTGTTTCATCTGCAGACTCTGGCGCTGACGTTCCGCTTCCGCCTCGCGCTTGCGCTCCAACTCTTCCATTTGCTCGCGGGAAATCGGCTCCACACGATACAGCAGGCGCACCACTTCGTGCTTCAGGTTCTCCAACAGGGTCTCAAACATTTCGAAGGATTCGCGTTTGTATTCCTGCTTGGGATTGCGTTGGGCGTATGCGCGCAAGCCGATGCCCTGACGTAAATGGTCCATGCTGGCCAAGTGTTCTTTCCACAGACCGTCCAGCACCGACAACATGATCTGCTTTTCCAGGGTGCGCATAACCGGACCGATACGTTCGGATTTATTGTGGTAAACCTCCGCCAGCGCCGCGCGGATTTTTTCCCTCAGCGGCTCCTCGTAGAGTTTGTCGTCTTCATCGAGCCACTGCTGAATCGGCAAGCGAACACCAAAATCCGTCACAAGCGTACGCTCCAGGCCGGCAATATCCCACTGCTCTTCCACCGTTTGCGGCGGAATGTATTGCGCCATTACCGTCTCAACAACATCCTGGCGAATGCCTTCAATAGCATTTTCGATGTCGTCCGCATCCAGCAACTCGTTGCGCTGATTGTAGATAACCTGCCGTTGATCATTGGCAACGTCATCGTATTCCAGTAGCTGCTTGCGGTAGTCGAAGTTGCGACCTTCTACCTTGCGTTGAGCTGTCTCAATGGCGTTGCTCACCATGCGATGTTCAATGGCTTCGCCCTTTTCCAGACCCATGGCCTGCATGAAATTGCGCACGCGCTCGGACGCGAAGATGCGCATCAGGTTGTCGTCAAGGGACAGGTAAAAACGGGATACGCCTGGATCGCCCTGGCGCCCTGCACGGCCTCGCAGCTGGTTGTCGATGCGGCGCGACTCGTGGCGCTCGGTGCCGATAATATGCAAGCCACCAGCTTTGATAACGGCGTCGTGTCGTTGTTTCCATTCGTCCTTTATCGCCTGAATTTGTGCTTCATCAGGGGATTCCAGTTTGGCCACTTCCGCTTCCCAATTCCCACCGAGCACGATGTCGGTACCGCGACCCGCCATGTTGGTTGCGATGGTAACAGCGCCGGGCCGGCCGGCCTGGGCGATGATGTCTGCCTCCCGGTCGTGCTGCTTGGCGTTCAGAACTTCGTGATCAACGCCGCCTTTCTGCAGGCGACGGGACATTTCCTCCGAGGTTTCGATGGAGGCGGTACCCACCAGGACCGGTGCCTGCTGTTCACGCAGCCGTTTGACCTCTTCCACAATAGCGTCGTACTTGTCGTCCTGACTCAAGTAAATAAGATCATTATGATCGATACGCTGCGGCGGCTTGTTGGTTGGGATGACGACAACATCAAGGCCGTAAATCTGCTTGAATTCAAAGGCCTCCGTGTCCGCCGTACCGGTCATTCCGGCAAGCTTGGCGTACAAACGGAAGTAGTTCTGGAAAGTTGTGGAGGCCATCGTCTGGCTCTCATGCTGAATCGGGACGCCTTCTTTTGCCTCAAGCGCCTGATGCAGCCCTTCCGACAAACGACGACCGGTCATGGTACGGCCCGTGTGTTCATCGATGAGAACGACCTGCTTATCTTTAACGATGTATTCCACGTTGCGGTGAAACAGGGTGTGCGCTTTCAACGCCGCGTGAACGTGGTGGATAAGCCCTAGATTTCCTGCAGAATACAGACTGTCGTTTTCATCCAGGTGACCGCCGGCAATCAACAGGTCTTCAACTTTTTGATGACCGAGTTCGGTCAGCTCAACCTGCCGGGTTTTTTCATCTATGGTGTAATGGCCATCTGCATTAGCTTCTTCGTCACCCTCTTCATAGTGTCGCTTCAAGCTGGGGATGAGCTTGTTGATCGCCTTATAAAGTTCCGAGCTGTCTTCAGCCGCGCCGGAAATGATCAGCGGCGTGCGCGCCTCATCGATCAGAATGGAGTCCACTTCATCAACAATGGCATAGTTGAGTGGGCGCTGAGTGCGATCTTCCTTACGCAACGCCATGTTGTCCCGCAAGTAGTCAAACCCAAACTCGTTATTGGTGCCGTAGGTAATGTCTGCCTGATAGGCCGCGCGTTTTTCTTCCCCGCCCTGCATGGACACCACCACGCCGACGGTCAAACCAAGAAACTCGTACAGCGGCTTCATCCAGTTGGCGTCACGGCTGGCAAGGTAATCATTTACGGTGACCACGTGAACACCCTTGCCCGACAGCGCATTCAAATAGACCGCAAGCGTGGCCATCAGGGTTTTACCTTCACCGGTGCGCATCTCGGCGATGCGTCCGTAATGGAGAGTCATACCGCCAATCAACTGAACGTCGAAGTGGCGCATACCCATGATGCGTTTACTGGCTTCCCGCGCTGTTGCAAAAGCCTCCGGCAACAGATCATCCAGGGTTTCACCCGCCGCAATACGCTGCTTGAGCGCCGGAGTCTGGGCCTGTAGCTCGCTGTCGCTCATCTTGGAGATGGAATCTTCCAGCTCATTGATGCGCGACACGATTTTGTTCATGCGCTTTATTTCTCGTTCGTTTTTGCTGCCAAAAACTTTTTTTGCGACTTTACCAAACATATCACTACCATGGTTCGGTGGGCTGAGGACGGCAATGCAGCTGCAATATGCAGGCTAACGCGCTTCAAGGTGCCATTGGCCCAGAGGAAAAAAGGGGTATGCTACAACAGATTGGCGGGCGCGGGGAGCGCCGGGAGAAGATTCAGCGGCTGGCGCGATGAATATAGGTGGCAGGGTCAACAGCTCGACCGTGCTTGTAGACCTCAAAATGCACGTGAGGCCCGGTAGAGCGGCCTGTGGAACCCATTAGTGCGATAATCTGGCCTTTCTTGACCACATCACCCACCTTAACCAGATTCTCTTTACAGTGGGCGTACCGGGTTGAGTAACCATTGCCATGGTTGACCTCAATCATTTGGCCGTAGCCGTAACGTTCTGCGGACCAGGTGACCACACCGGCTGCCACTGCAATGATGTTGGAACCTTCCTTGCCAGCGAAGTCGACGCCGCCGTGCCAGGCGATGCGCCCGGTAAAAGGATCGGTTCTGCGACCATAGCGCGATGACATCCAGCCCTTGGTAATCGGCCGGCCGGCAATAAAGAGGTCGCGCTGGATTTTTCTGTTGGCCAACAAAGCCTCAAGTGTCGCGAGTTGCTGCTGGCGGTCTTCAATCTGCAGAGCCAGCTGATCGATGGCGTCCGCGAAGTCCGGCGCAGCATAGGCTTCATCTGCGGAGTCAAGCTCCGGGCCGCCGAGTGCGGGTGGCTGGCTGAAATCGAATTCACCATTGTCGAGCTTGGCGATTGAAGTGAGTCGTTCCCCCAGAGCATCCAATCGGACCAGGCGAGCCTGTAGCTCGGCAACGCGAAGTGTCAATGCGGAGAGTTTGTTTTCTGCATCCCGTTGAGTTTCAGTAATTTGCTGTTCTTGCTTCTCGAGGGCCTCCGCCCAGGCCTGGGCAGAATCTTCATTGAAAATATCCGAGTTCTCGCCTGCGTGGTATTGCAGCCCGGCCCAGGTTGCCACACCAACAGGCAAACCAAAGAGGCAGGCACTCAACACCGCACGAGCCCAACCCCCAAGAGTAAAACTCCGGGTACCTCCGTGGCGTTTACTGACAAGAATAACTTTCATTATGCGGACATTTACTCAAATCGCTCAATTATCATCTGTCGCTGTGGCGCAAATCAGCAATTCGCCAGATTCTTGCGACAGGAGCCGGGCTAACAGGCTCGGCCACCTCACAACAAAATCGCGGCCCTTGTAGTTATAGTCAATAATCGGAGGAACTGTCGAAAAATCACAGAATCCATTGCGTGTTTGAGACGTGGAACATCCGAAGGCGCCTGTTTTTTGACCATCTCAGGCGCATAAGTGTTAACTATTGCACATAAACCGTGTTTTTGACAATACGTTCGGATTCATGGCTGACCGGATACTCCCCAAAAGATAGATCGACAGACGGCGCCAGACAGCACCGCAGTCAATGAGAGGCGCGTTGCGCTAGACAGCCGCGGCCATGGGTTTGATGTAGGAGATAGGCGCTTCTTCCTCATTCTCGAAAGTCACAAATTCCCAGGCGTCGGTTTGGCGAATCAACTCGCGCAGGGACTTGTTGTTTAGCCCGTGACCGGATTTCAGCGCCTTGAACTCGCCAATCAGGCTATTGCCGAGCAGATACAAATCACCGATCGCGTCCAGAATCTTGTGTTTGACGAACTCGTCTTCATAGCGGAGGCCGTCTTCGTTCAGGATACGGTACTTATCTACCACAATCGCATTGTCGACGCTGCCGCCCTTGGCGAGACCCTTGGAGCGCAAGTATTCGATTTCATGCATAAAGCCGAAGGTACGGGCCCGAGACACTTCTTTGACGAAAGAGGTGCTGGAAAAATCCACCGATGCGGAAAGCTTGCGCTCTTTGAACACCGGGTGGTCAAAATCGATAGTGAACGACACCTTGAAACCGTCAAACGGTACGAAGGTCGCTGTCTTGTCGCCGTCTGTTACAGTCACTTCTTTCTTGATGCGAATAAACTTCTTCGGAGCGTTCTGCTCCTGAATGCCGGCAGACTGGATCAGAAATACGAAAGGACCGGCGCTACCGTCCATAATAGGCACTTCGTCGGCGCTAACTTCAACAATCGCGTTGTCAATACCCAGCCCGGCCATGGCAGACAGAAGGTGTTCCACGGTGGAGATGCGCACGTCGCCGTTCACCAGGGTTGTAGATAGCGTTGTATCGCCGACGTTTTCAGCATGAGCCTGAATTTCAACAACCGGGTCCAGATCGACGCGTCGAAAAACAATCCCCGTATCAACGGGAGCTGGGCGCAGTGTCAGGAATATCTTCTGACCGGTGTGAAGGCCCACACCTGTGGCGCGTATTTCGTTTTTCAGGGAACGCTGTTTGATCATAGGTTTTTGTCTCGGATAAGGCGGGCTATGGCGGCGCGCATGATAACAGAAGCAGACTTTCGAACCAATTACTGGATCACAAAGTCAAAAACACCTTAAGCGCACCTCTATCAATTGCTTGATCAGCTGCTTCGGCGGTCGCGGCCCGTTGATAATAGACAGCGATCAAAATTTAATCAACTATTTACATCATTCAATGTGAACGTTACGTCACTCAATGTGAGCGAAGATGCGACAAAGAGTCCCGGCCCGGTGGAAGCGACAGGGAGGGGAGCCCTACCATTGTCTGCCTTCCTTATATATAGCCTTCTTTGCAGGTGTGTCTACCTACCAAGGCGACTATAGCTATCCATGCGACTCATCCTGCGTCGCACATGGTTGCTGGCACCTTTATGGCGCTTGCCAATAAGCACGCTGCGCCATGTGGCGATGCTCAGCAACCCGATAGAGATCCCATGCCGGGATAAATTCGCTCAGGTATCGACTAATCCGCCTGACGTCGCAGAAACGCCGGAATATCGAGGTATTCCAGGTCCTTTTCGCGGGTATCCAATGCGGTGGCCCCAGTGTCGCGCCGCTGACGCATGACTGTCGGCTTATCCAGATCACCATAGTTCGGCCGGCCATCAGCATTGCGAGTATTGTCTACCACCACTTTGGTATTGGTCGGCTTCTTCGCTGAGGCAGGGCAGCCCAAACCAGTCGCCACCACGGTCACACGCAATTCATCGCTCATTTCCGGATCAATAACGGTACCGACAACCACTGTTGCGTCACCGGAGGCAAACTCTTCAATGGTATCACCCACCTCGGTAAATTCGCCCAGAGAAAGATCCATGCCCGCCGTAATGTTGACCAGGATGCCCCGCGCGCCCTGCAGGTTCACATCTTCCAGCAGAGGACTGCGGATTGCGGCTTCTGCGGCTTCCCGCGCACGGTTCTCCCCTTTGGCGGTTCCGCTGCCCATCATCGCCATGCCCATCTCGGACATGACGGTGCGCACGTCGGCAAAGTCCACGTTGATCATACCGGGGCGGATAATCAGGTCCGCAATTCCCTGTACCGCGCCGAGGAGTACGTCGTTTGCCGCCTTGAATGCGTCCAGCAGGCTGGTCGTTTTACCCAGAACGGACAGTAACTTGTTGTTGGGGATGGTGATCAGCGAGTCAACGCGGTCCTGCAACTGCTTGATACCTTCTTCCGCCGTGGCCATGCGCTTGCGGCCTTCAAACTCGAACGGTTTGGTAACCACGGCAACCGTCAGAATGCCCAATTCACGCGCAACTTCGGCCACAACTGGCGCACCACCGGTTCCGGTACCACCGCCCATGCCGGCAGTGATGAAGACCATATCGGCACCACTGAGTACTTCTGCAATACGTTCACGATCTTCCATCGCAGCCTGACGACCAACGTCGGGATTGGCGCCCGCGCCCAATCCTTTGGTCATGTTATTGCCCAGCTGCAATACTGTGCGTGCTTCAATATCCTTCAATGCCTGGGCATCGGTGTTGGCGCAAATGAAATCCACGCCCTCAACCGCATTCTGGATCATGTGTTTAACCGCGTTGCCACCGCCGCCGCCGACACCGACGACTTTGATGACTGCGTTCTGTGGTACGTTATCGAGTAGTTCAAACATAATATTTCCCTCTTTCCCCTGAAAAATTGAAAACTTGGTAGTAAAAAGTGTTTGTCAAAAATTAAAAGTAGTCGCTAAAAGTCTTTTGGTTCCTAATTGTGAAACCTGCTGTGTTTTCTCATCTAGAAATTTTTCTGGAACCAGGTCTTTACCCGTCCCCATGAATTTTCGTCTTTATCGGTTCTGCGCGCGCTATCGGAGCCCTGCTGCTGTTTAATGCCGTACAGCAACAGCCCGACACCAGTGGAGTAGATCGGGTTGCTCACGATGTCTTTCAGGCCGCGCACATTGTGCGGCGAACCAAGGCGCACCGGCATGTGAAAAATCTCTTCCGCCAACTCAATCACGCCCTCCATTTTCGACGTGCCACCTGTCAATACGATGCCTGCGGCCACCATGTCTTCGAAACCGCTACGGCGCAATTCCGCCTGCACCAGCGTAAAGAGCTCGTCGTAGCGCGGTTCCACCACTTCAGCCAACGCCTGCCGCGACAAATCTCGCGCGGGACGGTCACCCACGCTGGGCACTTTAATGGTTTCCTCCACACCGGTAAGCTTGGCCAGCGCACAGGCGTATTTGATTTTTATTTCCTCGGCGTACTGGGTCGGTGTACGCAAAGCCATGGCAATGTCATTGGTCACCTGATCACCGGCAATCGGAATCACACCGGTATGGCGAATGGCACCTTCAGTAAATATGGCGATATCCGTTGTGCCTCCGCCGATATCGACCAAACATACTCCGAGCTCTTTTTCATCTTCGGTCAGTACCGAATAGCTCGACGCCAGCTGCTCCAGAATAATATCTTCCACCTCAAGGCCGCAGCGACGAATGCACTTTTCAATATTTTGCGCGGCATTAACGGCACAGGTCACTAGATGAACTTTGGCTTCCAGTCGCACGCCAGACATCCCCAGCGGCTCCTTCACCCCTTCCTGCTCATCAATGAGATATTCCTGTGGCAGGATATGAAGAATTCTCTGGTCCGCAGGAATAGCCACTGCCTGGGCCGCATCAATGACCCGCTCCAGGTCCTGGGAGAAGACTTCACGATCCTTGATTGCAACAATGCCGTGAGAGTTAAGACTGCGAATATGGCTACCCGCAATGCCCGCATACACAGAATGTATCTGGCAGCCCGCCATCAACTCCGCTTCTTCAACAGCGCGTTGAATGGATTGCACGGTGGATTCGATATTGACCACAACGCCTTTTTTCAGCCCGTTGGAGCGATGGGAACCCAGGCCCACGACGGAGAGCTCGCCCTCCGGAGACACTTCTCCAACTATGGCCACAACCTTGGAAGTGCCAATATCCAAGCCAACAATCATTTTGCCTTCGCTTGAATAAGCCATTCACTTCACCCCGCTAATTGTGTAAGACATTTTATTTTCCATCTGCCATCGCCAACTGTTCTAACCCTTTTTGTTTCCAACTCACAGCGAAGCCGTCGCTGTAACGTAAATCAATGCTCTCGACGCGTTCCGCCTTGGCGGCAAGTTCTCGTGGGAACACCGCCAGCAAACGTTGAAGTTTCTCAAAAACATGCTCGCGTCCCACGCGGATGACGATGCCGTTCTGCAATTGCAGCGTCCAGGATAAGGTCTCATCCAGATTAACCTCACGCAATTCCAACTCAGCCGGCGACAACAAACGGGTGATCTGCACATACTTTTGCATAACATCCTGTGCGTAATGCTTACCGCCATGGAGCATGGGTAAATGCTCAAGAATGCGGTTGTCCGCAACCTCTATGATGTCACCGCGCATATTCATGAAAGCGTCATCACCCCAGCGTGCAATGGGCTGTTGCTCATTAACCGTCACCACCAGGCTATCGGGCCAGTGCCGCGATATGGCCACGGAATCTATCCAGGGGTTTTGCTCCATAGCCGCCTTGAGCTCGTGCATATCCAGCTGCAAAAATGTGTCTGCAACGCGCTCGGCAACCATAGCCTGAACTTTCTGTTGTGACAGATAGCGAAACTGCCCCTTAATGGCGATGCTCGCGATCGGTCGATTTGTCACCTGCTTCAAATAAGCCATGGGCTCCATTACCAGGATCAAACCCACCACCAAGGCAACCGCCATCACCGCTGACAGCGACTTGATAAGCGCGCCACGCAATTTGCGGTTACTCGGCGCCTGCACTTTTCGACTCGCGCCGCCAGCACCGGAGCGCGCAGGGCGGGGTCGATAAGTTTTAGCACGTGGAGCATTGCTCATTTCACGGACCTCATGTCACGGATTCTCATTTCAAGAAGCCCCGCCTTTCTGCGGAATTGCCTGCCCCGCAATGGTCAACACCAGTTCATCAAAATCCAGACCCGCCGCTTTTGCAGCCATGGGCACCAGGCTGTGGCTGGTCATACCCGGAATTGTGTTAACTTCCAGCAAATGGAAATTACCCTGTGCATCGGCCATCACATCAACGCGGCCCCAGCCCCGGCAACCGATCAATTTGAAAGCCTTCAACGCCAGTGAACGAAGTTCGGCATCCTTTTCTTCCGAGAGCCCACAGGGACATAGATAACGGGTATCTTCCGCCACGTATTTCGCGTCGTAATCATAAAACACGTGGTCTGTTTCCAGCTTAATTGGCGGCAAGGCGACGCCGTTCAGAATAGCAACGGTATACTCCCCTCCGCGTATGCACCGCTCCGCCATAACCGCCTGGTCGTACTGTGACGCCTTTAGAAATGCCTGCTGCAATTCTTCTGCGCTGGACGCAATGGCCATACCGATGCTCGACCCTTCATGTACCGGTTTAACAAATGCCGTTCCACCCAATTTTTGTAAACTAGCCTCCCAATCGCATTGCGCATCCAGCACCATGAACTCCGGTGTTGGAATACCCACGCCCTGCCACAAATATTTGGTGCGTACCTTATCCATGCATAAAGCCGACGCCATCACGCCGCTACCGGTGTAGGGCAGGTGCAGGAATTCCAACAGTGCCTGCATGGTGCCGTCTTCCCCACCGGCACCGTGCAACGCGATAAACACACTGTCCAATTTTTCCTGCTCCAGCTGCTGTACCGCTTCTTTCCCAATATCGATACCCACTGCATCAACACCGGCGTTCAGCAGCGCTTGCAGAACGGCCTGCCCACTTTGCAAAGAAATTTCCCGCTCTGCGGAAAGTCCACCATACAGCACGGCCATCCGTCCCAGACGGCCAGCGATCTGTGCATCGAATTTCAGGTTTGGCGTATTCATATCGTGTCGCTCAATTAACGAAGCTGGCGCTTGGCCAGTTCGGCTGCAAGGGTGCCAATGTTCCCGGCACCCTGCGTAATAACAATGTCACCCGGCTGAACTATGTCACGTATGACTGCGGGTACCGCTTCAATGCCTTCAACAAAAATCGGATCGATTACCGCGCGGTTGCGAATACTGCGGCTCAGGTGCCGGCCATCTGCACCCGCTATGGGGTCTTCACCTGCCCCGTAAACTTCCAGCAGTATCAGCTGATCCACACTGGACAGAACATCAACAAAATCCTCGTAAAGATCCCGCGTGCGTGTGTATCTATGGGGTTGATAAACCATTACCAGCCGACGATCCGGCCACCCGTCTCGCACGGCCTGAATGGTGGCGGCCACTTCACGGGGATGATGTCCATAGTCGTCAACCAGCATTACCGGATGACCTTCCCCCACACTGAATTCGCCGTACATTTGGAAACGACGACCGACGCCGAGAAAATTGGCCAGCCCTTTTTTTATTGCATCGTCATCCACACCTTCATCAGTCACAACGGCAATGGCTGCAGTCGCATTGAGTACGTTATGTCGGCCCGGCAGGTTCAGAAAAATTTCCAACGGCTCGGGCTTGTTGGGTCGCGCAACCTTGAAGCGCAAAGTGTTCGTATGCTGTTGCACGTCGTAGGCGCGAAAGTCGCATTCTTCGCCAAATCCGTAGGTGATTACCGAGCGGGATATCTGGGGAATGATGCTCGCCACATTGGCATCGTCGCTGCACAATACCGCCTGTCCGTAGAACGGGAGATTGTGCAGAAACTCTACAAATGTCTGAGTCAGTTTGGAAAAATCACCACCGTAGGTATCCATGTGATCCGCGTCGATATTCGTTATCACTGCAACCATGGGTTGCAGATGCATAAAGGACGCATCGCTCTCGTCTGCCTCCGCGACCAGATACCGGCCTTCACCCAGACGCGCATTACAACCCGCGCTGTTGAGCAGTCCACCAATAACAAATGTGGGGTCCTGATCCGCCGCAGCCAGAATGCTGGCAATCAGACTGGTCGTTGTGGTTTTCCCGTGAGTACCCGCTACAGCAATGCCATGTCTATAGCGCATTAATTCGCCCAGCATTTCTGCGCGACGTATGATCGGGATTCTCAGATCCCGTGCGCTGACCAGCTCAGGATTGCTGTCAATAACTGCACTGGAAACAACAACAACATCTGAGTTCACAATGTTCTCAGGATGATGCCCAAGAAACAATTTGGCACCCAGCCCGGTGAGCCGTCGGGTCGCGGGAGACTCACGCAAATCCGAGCCGGATACGTCGTAGCCCTGATTAAGCAGAACTTCCGCAATACCCGACATGCCCGCGCCACCGATGCCGACGAAATGTATGCGTCGGATTCGACGCATCTCAGGAATATGATAAATTTCCGCATCAGCCATGGGCCTGCTCCAGACAAATTTCTGCAAATATTCGAGCCGAACGGGGCACAGCAAGTGTGCGTGCAGCCTCGGCCATGGCTAAGAGTTTTGTTCTGTCCGCCAAAAGCGCCGTGAGCAGTTGCCGCAGCACGTCGTCTGTCAACTCATGTTGTTGTTTTACAATGGCAGCACCCGCGCCTTCCAAAAATCGTGCATTTGCCGTTTGATGATCATCAATCGCAAACGGAAACGGTACCAGTACCGAGGCAACACCCACGGCGGCAAGTTCAGCAACTGTCAGTGCACCGGCACGACAAACAATCAGGTCAGCCCAACCGAGTGCTTCAGCCATGTCATCAATAAACGCAATAACGTCCGCGTTAACTTTTGCCTCGCGATAAAATGCCAGCGTGTCGGTAATATGCTTTTCACCGGTTTGGTGTCGCACCTGCGGGCGAAGTTCTTCCGGCATTGCGCGCAACGCAGCAGGCACCACTTTGTTGATTGCAACGGCACCCAGGCTGCCGCCCAATACCAACAGCCTTAGCGGCGCAGTGCGGTCAGCAAAACGTGCTGCGGGCGTCGGCACGGCTTCAATAGCCTCCCGCACGGGGTTTCCGATACATTGACTGTTCGCCAACGCGTTCGGGAATGCCACCAGCGTTTTGTTCGCCACCCGCGCAAGAATTTTGTTGGTGGTCCCGGCAATGGCATTTTGTTCGTGAATCACCAGAGGTTTTCTCAGTAACCGCGCCGCAATTCCACCCGGACCTGCAGCAAAACCGCCAAGACCCACAACCACCTGGGGTTTTACCTTGACGATAACTTTTGCTGCCTGCCAAACGGCTCTGGCTACGCGCCAGGGAGCCGCGAGTTTTGTACTTAAACCATGCCCCCGCAAACCACCAATCGCCAAAGTGTGCAGTGGGTAGCCCGCTGCCGGCACCAACCGGGATTCAATGCCACGAGCTGTGCCCAACCATTCCACGGTGTGCCCCTGATTACTCAGCTCCTGCGCCAGAGCCAGCGCAGGGAACACGTGTCCACCAGTGCCGCCGGCCATAATCAATGCTGTAATTGGTTGGGTGTTATTCATCGCGCCGCAGCTCCCAATCCATTCGGATGACCAAGGTCAACAACGCGCAGGTAACCACCAGGCTACTGCCACCATAACTTATCAACGGTAAGGTAAGTCCTTTGGTGGGTAACAGTCCTGCGGCTACGCCCATATTGATGAATGCCTGACCGGCCAGCATGATGGCGACACCAAAGCAGACAAAACTGATAAACAAGTTGCCTTGCTCGCTGGCGCGGCGGGAGATTGCGTAGATCTTATAAACCAACAGGATAAATGCACTGATCAAGGCCACCGCACCCACCAGGCCCAATTCTTCGGCAATTATTGCGAAAACAAAATCCGTGTGAGCTTCAGGCAAGAAAAAAAGTTTTTGAATACTGTTACCCAAACCCATTCCAAACCATTCGCCGCGCCCAAACGCAATAAGCGATTGCACCAACTGATAGCCACTGGAGAACTGATCCGACCAGGGATCCAGAAAGGTCACCAGACGCTGCCAGCGATAAGGCGAAAGCACCGCAACTGCGGACAAACCCGCCAAGCCGATGGCTGCCAACACCAGAAAGCGGAACAGACGCACACCGCCGACGAACATCATGGCGCCGCAAGTCAGACAAAGAACCACCGCACTGCCGAAGTCCGGTTGCATCAACAGTAATAAAGATGCGGCGCCCATCAACCCAATCATGATTGCAAACACGCTCCAGCCTGCGGCGATTTTGTCTTGCTTGCGGGCAAGGAAGCTGCCGAAAAACAGAATCATGCAGAATTTGGTTATCTCGGACACCTGCACCGAAATCGGCCCCAGACTCAACCAGCGCTGACTGCCGTTAACACTTCGACCAACGCCCGGAATTAACACAATCACCAGCAACACAAACCCCAACACCAAAAAAGCAGGCGCATAGCGTTGCCACATTGCGCTCGGCACAGCAGCCAATACAGTGCAAGACGCTGCAGCAATCACCAGGTAGATGCCATGGCGCTTGGCAAAAAACCAGGCGTCGCCATAATTCTCCGCCGCAAAATCGATGGACGCTGACGTCACCATGACCAACCCGAAACTGATCAGGCCCAGCACAATCAACGGCAAGACCCACAACGCATAGTGAGTTGCCGCTTGGGCCGACGGAGGGAGCGCAACAGCTTTCATGATGCGAGCCCCTCCACCGCTTTCGCAAACTGGCGACCACGGTCTTCGTAGTTGGTGAACATATCCAGGCTGGCACAGGCCGGTGACAATAAAACCAGATCGCCGGCGTCAGCCATTTCTACCGCATGCTCTACAGCTTCCGCCATTGTTTTGGCCGGACTCACCGGTATCTGACCTTCCACGAGGGCGGCAATGCATGTGCCGTCTCTGCCAAGAACAACCAAGCCTTTGAGTGTATTCTGCAACGGCGCTTTCAATGGCGAGAAATCTGCACCTTTGCCGTCGCCGCCGGCGATCAACACGATATTCTTACCACCTTCCGCAACCAACCCGTCCAGGGCAGCAATGGTGGCGCCAACATTGGTCGCCTTGGAATCGTTAATGAAGGTAACTCCATTGCGAACAGCGACCGTTTCACAGCGGTGTGGTAAGCCGGAAAAATCCTGCAGACATTCCAGCATGGCCGACTGATCGATACCTGCGGCTTCACCCAACGCCAAAGCCGCCAGCGCGTTGGCAACGTTGTGCCGACCTTTGATTTTCAAGGCGTCCACGGGCAGCAGGTTTTTCAAACCCTGGGCCAGATATGTCAACTCACCGTCACGGCGCAGGCCGTAATCTTTCAGGTCTGGCTCATTGAGCCCAAACGTGCGTTGCGGCACCTGGTCCGCGACCGGCGGACGGGTCAGTGCATCCTTCCTGTTCGCCACAACCGCTTTGGCTCCAAAATAAATTCGCTGCTTCGCCAAATGGTAATGAGCCATGCTCGGGTAGCGATCCATATGATCCGCGGTCACGTTCAGCACTGTGGCAACCTGGGCACCTAGGCTGTTGGTGGTTTCAAGCTGAAAGCTGGATAATTCCAGTACATATAGCTCGGCATCGTCACTCAGCAAATCAAGCGCTGGCGTTCCGATGTTTCCACCAACCCGCACGTTGATACCCGCGGTCCTCGCCATAGCACCCACCAGGGAAGTGACAGTTGTTTTACCATTCGAACCGGTAATCGCGATGATGGGCGCCTGCGCCACCCGCGCAAACAGTTCAATATCGCCGATCACTTCAACACCAGCGGCAGAGGCGGCAGCAATGGCCGGTTCAGCACGGGATAGCCCCGGACTGACAATCAGCTGACTTGCATTGAGGAATTGATCGCTCTCAAATGCGCCGAGGTAAAGTCGAACATTCGGGCATTCCTGTCTGAACTGATCCAACATCGGCGGCTGCTCGCGGCTGTCGGCAACAACAAACGGCCGCCCCAGTTTCTGCAGATAGCGCGCAACCGACAACCCGCTGACACCGAGGCCAACGATTATCGTATTATTGCTGCTTGCTATCAGTTCAGACATTTAAAATGCTTCGCTTTTTGCTCGTTCAGTTCGATTCGTTACAAACTCGATTAAATCAATTCAGTCCTGGTTCGGTTACCGCAGTTTCAAAGTTGCCAACCCAAACAACACCAGCATCACCGTGATTATCCAGAACCGCACAATCACCCGTGGCTCCGGCCAGCCTTTCAGTTCAAAGTGATGATGCAAGGGCGCCATGCGGAATATACGTCGGCCGGTCAACTTGAACGACGCCACCTGGAGGATGACCGACACCGTTTCCATTACAAAAACGCCGGACATGATAAAAAACACAATTTCGTGTCGCACCAGGACCGCAATCATCCCCAGCGCACCACCCAGCGCCAACGCGCCCACATCGCCCATAAATACCTGAGCGGGATAAGTGTTGAACCAGAGAAAGCCAAGCCCCGCACCGGCAAGTGCGCCGCAGAAAATGACAAGCTCTCCCGCCCCGGGAATGTATGCAATATGTAAATAGCTGGCAAAATCCGCGTGACCGGCAAGATAGGCGATAATCCCCAGCGCGGAGCCGACCATGACTGTCGGCATGATCGCCAAACCGTCCAGGCCATCTGTAAGATTGACCGCATTGCTGGTTCCCACCACCACGAAATACGTAATGACGATGTAGAAGATTCCCAGTTCCAGTGCGACAGTTTTGAAAAAGGGCACAAATAATTGTGTTTCCGCCGGGGTTGTGGAAAAGGAAAACAGCGCAACCGCAACGGCAAACGCAATGATCGACTGCCAGAAATATTTCCATTTGGCCGGCAGACCTTTTGAATTTTTCTTCAGCACCTTTCGGTAATCGTCAACCCAGCCCACAATGCCGTAGCCAACGGTAACGAACAACACCGCCCAGACGTAGCGATTCGACAAATCTGCCCACAACAGGGTACTGATTACAATGCCGAACAGCAGCAGCGCACCGCCCATAGTCGGTGTTCCGGATTTGCTCAGGTGGGACTGAGGGCCGTCATCGCGAATCGACTGGCCAATCTGCAGTTGATTCAACTTACGAATAAACCAGGGACCCATCAGCAAGGAAATCCCCAGAGCTGTCATAATGCCGAGAATGCCGCGCAGCGTCAGATACTGAACTACTGCGAAGCCACTGATATACTGCTGTAGATATTCCGCGAGCCATACAAGCATTATTGGTACTCTCCTGTTTGGCGTTCGCCGATTGAACCTTTCTGTGTCGGGCCTTCTCCATTCGGGCCTTTTTCTTTCGGGCATAGCGCCGAAACAACATTTTCCATTCGTGCACTGTGCGAACCTTTTACCAGCACCACGGCATTCTCCGGCAATAGCGATGGAAGCGCCGCAATAAGGTCTTGCTGGTTTCGAAAATGCGTAGCACCGGTATCAAATCCATCGACAAGGTATGAAGTCAGTTCGCCACAGGCGAACACCGCATCGATGCCTGCCTCGCGGGCATAGACGCCGAGTTCCCGATGAGCCTGCTCAGCACCTTCGCCCAACTCTCCAAGGTCCCCCATAATTAATATTTTCGTTCCCTCGCGCGCGGCAAGGTAATCAATTCCGGCGCGTACCGAACCGGGATTGGCATTGTAGGTATCATCTATCAGAGTGGAGGAGTTCCCCAGTTTGCGAACCTGCATACGTCCCGCTTCACCGTAGAAAGCCGCCAGGCCCGCAGCGATATTCTCGGGCTTTGCGCCCGCTACCAATGCACAGGTGGCGGCCGCCAATGCATTGGCAACATTGTGCCGGCCCAGAACTGCCAGCTGCACATCCTGCTCGCCACCTTCCCAGGCGAGAGTGAATGAGGCACGACCAGAATCGTCCTCCACAATGTTGCGCGCGCACACAAGGTGCATATCAGCCGGAGACTCAACCGCGGGCTCGCCAAAAAAGTAACCGTAGCGACGCACATAATTGGTAATTTCGATGAATCGATTGGCGCTTTCATCGTTCAAGTTCACTACGGCAGTGTCACAAGCCCGCAGCTGTTCATAAATACAGCCTTTTTCCAGCGCAATATTTCGAAGATTGCCAAAGCCCTGCAAATGCGCAGGCATCACATTGTTGACCAAGGCAATGGTGGGCTTGGCCAGTGATGTTAAATAGGCAATCTCTCCAACACCGCTGGTGCCCATTTCAATAACGGCATAATCATCTGTGGGTTCAACCATCATCAGAGTCAGTGGCACGCCGATGTGATTGTTGTAGTTGCCCCGCGTTGCAGTAACTGAACCACAGCTTGCCAGTATGGCGGCGACCATTCCCTTGACGGTGGTTTTTCCCGAACTTCCGGTTATGGCTATCAGTTCGCCACGGAACGCCTGACGCTTGAGCGAGGCTATGGCACCGAGTGCCTTGGTGGTGTCATTGACGATCAGTTGCGGCAAGTCGATGTTCTCAGCCGCTGTATCAACCACCAGACCACAAGCGCCTGCATCAGCAGCCTGGGCTAAAAATGCGTGACCGTCATATCGCTCACCGCGCAACGCCACAAAGATGTCTTCCGCCTGCAAGGTGCGCGTATCCGTGCTCAGCCGATTGAAATCGCAATCACCATGAATAAGGCGACCGTTGGTGGCTGCAAGGCAGTTGGACAACATCATCGTGAAGCCCCCATGTGTTTACGATTTGCCAGTGCAGCACGGGCTTCGGATTCATCATCAAAAGGCAGTCGTTCCAGGCCGACAATTTGATAGTTTTCATGTCCTTTGCCAGCGATCAGTACAAGATCACCATCGGCAGCAGACTCGATGGCAAAGGCAATGGCTTCCGCCCGATCCACGATGACGTCTGCATTGTGCGGCGAAACAAAGCCGCTGCAGATTTCCTCAATGATTTTGCTGCAGGACTCTGTGCGAGGGTTGTCGGTGGTAACAACGACATGATCCGCGTGGGCTTCAGCCACGGCAGCCATTTCCGGACGCTTGCCGCTGTCGCGATCACCGCCACAACCAAACACTAAATGGATTTTCTTCTCGCTGTGCGCTCGCAATGCGCGCAACGCCTGGCGCAACGCGTCCGGCGTGTGGGCATAGTCAATCAGCACCCGTACCGATGCGTTGCGATCAACAGTTTGCATGCGACCTTTTACTGGCTGCAACTGGGGTACGAAGTTGATGACTTCATCAAAATCTGCACCCTGGGCGCAGGCTGCCGTAATGACGGCGAGCAGGTTGTAGAGATTGAACTGCCCCAACAAAACGCTGTTCAACTCACCGGTTCCCCAGGGAGAGCACACCAACGCGCTGATGCCTTGGGAATGCAGCTTGATGCGTGTGGCGTAAACCTGGGCGCTGGCATGCAGCGTGCTATAGGTCCATATCTGCGCACCGGGCTGTACTGCGGCCATCATGCAACTCGCGGTTTGCTCATCATCAAGATTGATAACAGCATGCTGTAAACCCTCGGTTCCAAACAGCTGAGCTTTGGCCTGCATGTAGCTGTGCATGTCTCCGTGGTAGTCGAGGTGATCTCGCGTGACATTCGTGAAAATTCCCGTCGTCATGCGTGTACCCGCCACTCGTTTCTGCACAAGACCGTGGGAAGATACCTCCATCGCTACCGCCTTCACCTGCTGATCAGCAAGTTCCCGCAAAATGCGCTGACAGGTAATCGCGTCCGGCGTCGTCATGCCGACATCGTGCAAAGCGCCAACAGAACCTGTGCTATCCACTATGCCGAAACCCAAGGTGCCTATAACTGCGGATTTCGTACCGAGCAGTTGCTGTAACTGTGCCAACAAGGAGACGCAGGTGCTCTTGCCGTTGGTGCCCGTAACACCAGTGACCTGCATGGACAAACTCGGGTTACCGAAAAACTGTGCAGCAATTTTACCCACTGTGCTGCGAACATCGCGCACGCCAATAACAGGAACCGACACGGTGGCACCGGTATGCCAGCTCAGACACACGCCGGAAATAACCTGGGCATCCTGGCAAATAACGGCAACTGCCCCAGCTTGCACGGCTGCTTCAATAAAGCTCAAACCATTCTGATTAGTGCCGGGAATAGCAAAGAAAAGGCTTCCAGGTTCCGCTGCACGGCTGTCCACCGTCAGCGCCGCAACCGGTACAGCGGCTACGGATTCAGGCAACGTAACGTCGGGCAGCAAGCTACCCAAACTGTAACGGTGAAATGAAATATCCTTCGTTGCCACTTGCATAGTTTCCTAAAGTTCCACTAGTTCCAGGGTTCCGCTATTTTTAATGTTGCACTTGAACGATTTGTTCGACACCGGAAACCGGTGGAACGTGCATCAGGCGCAAAGCGCCTTCCACCACATTCGCAAACACTGGCGCTGCCGCCTCGCCGCCGTAATACTTGCCATCGGATGGCTCATCAATAATGACCACAGCCACGACTTCCGGTTTATCTGCCGGAGCCATTCCCGCGAAAAGCGCGACGTAGGAACTGGCGAGATAGCCCGACTCGCCAACCTTGTGCGCTGTGCCGGTTTTTCCTGCCACCCCGTAAGCCTCTATCTGGGCTCTGGTTGCAGTACCGCCGGGCTCGGTAACCGTCTTAAGCATTTTTCGTACTTGGTTCGCATATTTTTCGGTTGTAACTCGATGGCCGCTTGGCGCCTCTGAGCGCTTCAATAAAGACACCGGTCGCAATTCGCCACCGGATGCGATTGCCGCGTAGGCTTGCGCCAACTGCAAGGCGGTAACACTCACACCGTGACCAAAAGCCAATGCGGCGCGCTCGATGTCCGACCAGCGTGGCGGGTTTGGCAATACACCGACAGCCTCACCAGGAAAGCCGATACCGGTCGCCTGCCCCAAGCCCATTCGCTCCAGTAAGTTTCGAATTCGCTCTGGCTCCAGGTCCAACGCGATTTTGCTGATCCCAACCTGGCTGGATTTGGTCAGGATCGTCGTAACGTCGAGCACCCCGTAATTCCGATGATCCAACAACGTCTTTGAACCCACCTGTAAATATCCCGGGTGAGTATTAATTTCAGTTTCCGGTGTATAGCGGCCGGTTTCCAGTGCGGCAACCACGGTGAAGGGCTTCAGCGTCGAACCTGGTTCCAACACATCCGTCACCGCCCGGTTGCGCATTTGCTGTGGATGTAGTTGTGACCGATCATTGGGGTTATAAGACGGCTGATTGGCCATAGCCAGAATTTCGCCGGTCGCCACATCCAGAATAACCACCGATCCCGCCTTGGCACCCTGTTCGGCAACGGCGGCTTTCAATTCCCGGTAAGCCAAATACTGCAAACGCAAATCGATACTCAGACGAACGTCTTTGCCGGGTTCCGACGCCCGCAACAAGCCAAGGTCCTTGATGACGTTGCCGCGCAAATCCTTGACAACCTGCTTCGCACCGGGCGCACCGGATAACCACTCATTCAATGCCAGCTCCATGCCTTCCTGGCCGCGGTCATTGATATCGGTAAAGCCCACGATATGCGCAGCCACCTCACCAGAGGGGTAATAACGCTGATACTCCTCCTCTGCGGAGACGCCTCTGAGTTTCATCGCCAATATCGGTGCGGCTTCCTGCGGCGGCATGTGTCTGGCCAAGTAAACGAACTGCTTGTTGGCGTATGTTTTTAACCGGCTGCGCAACGCTTTTTCGGACATTCCCAGCGCCTTTGCCAGGCGGGGAACCTGAGCAGGATTAACTTCCTGTGGATTTGCGAAGATGGAAATAACGGGAGAACTCACCGCGAGCAACTCACCATTGCGATCCATAATAACGCCGCGATAAGCGTTGATTTTTTGCGTGCGCAGCGTACGCGCCTGCCCCTGCTTTTGCAGAAACAAATATCCCTTCTCTGCGCCGGGCAATACTTGCAGATGGGCCAAATGCCAGACAAGCGCCACCGGCATTGCGCACAGAAAAATACCGCACACCCGGAACCGCCATTTTGAACGCAATGTTTGCATCAACGCCGCACCATAATCAGACTTTCCACTGAGGGAACTTCCATATCGAGCTTGGTTTCCGCTTCACTTTCAACGCGCGTATAAGCCGCCAAGGTACTTTTTTCCAACAAAAACTTGCCCGCATTCACCTGTAGCGTCGACGCTTCTCTACGCAGGCTTTCCAGCTCCTGGGTCGCCTGGCGCGTGGCAAAAGTGGAATACACCACACCCAGCGAAGAGGCTACCGAAGCCAGCCACAGGCAAGCTGCAACCAACCACAACCCCCGTGCGCGTTTGACTGTGCCGGCATCGCGCTCTTGAGTTTTCTCCTGCTTCCGGCGATGTTGCATTTTCACCAAGCCTCTCGACGGATTTTTCAAGCTAATTTTTCCGCGACACGCATAACCGCACTGCGTGACCGGATATTTTGCGAGACTTCCGCATCCCCGGCCTTGGTCGCCTTACCAATCAGACGCAGACGTTGATCCAGCATGTTGGCAGTCACAGGCAATCCTTTAGGAAATTCCTTGCCTCGGGCTTGATCCCGAAAAAAACGTTTAACCATTCGATCTTCCAGCGAATGGAAACTGATCACCACCAGCCGTCCACCCGGCGCCAATACATCCAGTGCGCCATCCAGTGCGGATTTCAGATCGTCCAGCTCAGCATTGATATAAATACGGATACCCTGGAATGCTCGCGTCGCCGGATGCTTCTCTCGCTCCCATTTCGGGTTTGCTGCGGTAACAACATCCGCAAGATGCTTGGTTCGCGAAAACGGTCGCTGCTGTCGCTCCGCCACAATGAACCGTGCAATGCGCTTGGCAAATCGCTCTTCACCATATTCTTTCAATGCAAAAGCAATATCACTTTCATCTGCGCGGTTTATCCAGTCCGCTGCACTTTCGCCGCGAGTGGTATCCATGCGCATATCCAGTGGGCCGTCTCGCATAAAACTGAAGCCACGCTCCGGCGCATCAAGCTGCGGTGATGACACACCGAGATCGAGCAAAACTCCGTCGAGCTTTCCCGCGAGCCCCTCCTGCTCTGCGCGGCTTTTTACCGCAGCAAAGGTGTCGTGCCAGATACGAAAGCGGAAATCTTGTTGCTCCAGCTCCCGGCCTACGCCAATGGCCTCTGGATCTTTATCGAAACCGAAAAGGCGCCCCTTGTCAGAAAGCGATTGCAAAATGGCCCGGCTATGCCCGCCGCGACCAAATGTGCCATCGATATATACACCGTCCGCATTCTGCACCAGCGCATTCACCGACTCTTGAAGCAGAACTGAAAAATGGCCTCTGAATATCATGGCGCTTCCAGAAACAGTGGATGGAATAACACTCACAGTGACAGTGTCATCAGTTCTTGGGGCAGCTCTTCGTCGTCACATTCCGCTATCGAGTTAAACCAGGCGGCTTCGCTCCACAATTCAAACTTCTTTCCCAGGCCAACCAGCATCAATTTCTTTTCAAGGCCGGCATAGTCCCTCAAGGTCGGCGGCACCAGTACACGCCCATTGCCATCCAATTCCAGGGTTGTGGCATAGCCAATCAACAAGCGTTGCGCACGCTGGGTAGCCTTATTAAAGGATGAAAGCCCCTCAAGCTTCGGAAGGATCAGTTCCCATTCAGCCTCGGGGTACACCAGCACGCAACGATCCTGGGTGTGAGCAGTCATCACAATTCGGCCATTTCCTTCAGGCGCAAGCTCTTCCCGGTATTTCGCCGGTACTGCCATGCGCCCTTTGGCGTCCAAATTGATGCTATGACTACCCTGAAACACAGAATTCCCCACTCAATGACCGAACAAGACCACTAACCTCCACATTTAACCACTTCCCACCACTCGCACACTATATTTTGCTCTTGTGCAAAGTCAAGCGAAGTCGATGAAAAATGAGGGCTAAGGCGTTGAAATTTGGCAGGTTTTCGGTTGAGGTATGCGCCTATCGAGCATGCACATAGAGGTCATTCTGCGCAATATCAGGGCGGTAGGAGTGAAAGCTAACAAATTACATTAAGTATGAGATTTTTTGGATGTAACTGGAGGCGCGGCTAGCGCTGGGGAGAATAAGGGGCCGGACGAGACCGGCCCCCCGGAGGAATTCAAGCGGAGTCGGCTTGTAAGCCGGGTTCTGTCGAGGACAATCATTCATCTAGGACCCACGTCACCGAGGGTCTCAAGCAACCTACCCGAATCCAGCGCGGGCCACGCCATAGGATTCCTATTTGGTCTTGCTCCGAACGGGGTTTACCATCGCCACAGACTGTTGCCAGCTGCGCGGTGCGCTCTTACCGCACCTTTTCACCCTTACCGACTCAGTTGCCTGAGCAGGCGGTTTCCTTTCTGCTGCACTTTCCGTAGGCTCGCGCCCCCCAGGAATTACCTGGCGTTCTGCCCTGTGGAGCCCGGACTTTCCTCGGTACCCTTGCGGATAACGCGATTGCCTGGCCAACTCCGGCGGCAACTTTAGCAGAGCTTGCTGGCAATGCGCAATTCCTGCTGCCACCCGACTCCACAGTCAATGTATTGCCTTCGCCGCATTACGGTTGGTTCAGCGCCCACCGGTAAAGCGTGTTTTTCTTCTCCCCCGTTATCTGCGCCGCCAGCGCTGCTGCCTGCTTTACCGGCAGTTCCTGCAGCAGGATGGCCAGGATGCGCTCCGCTTCAGGAGCCAGTGCATCGCCCAAATCCGGCGGTTTGTAGCCTTGTACCAGCAGCACAATTTCGCCGCGCTGCTGATTGGCATCATTGCCCACAGCATCCACCAGCTCACTCAGTGGGCTGGAGATTATTGTTTCGAAGGTTTTGCTGATCTCCCGTGCCAGCACCGCGGGGCGGTCGCCGCCAAATGCTGTCTCCATCGCCTCCAGGGATTCAAGCACCCGGTGCGGCGATTCATAAAAGATCAAGGTGCGCGGATCTTGACTGAGGGCTTCGTAAAAGCGTTGCCGCGCCGCAACTTTGGCGGGCGGGAAACCCTCAAACGCGAAGCGATCTGATGGTAACCCCGATGCGGACAGCGCTGCCACAAAGGCGCAGGCGCCGGGGACCGGCGTCACCTGGATCCCTTCCGCGCGTGCGGCTTTGACCAGGCGGTAACCCGGATCCGACACCAGTGGCGTGCCGGCGTCTGAGATCAACGCCAGGCTTTCGCCTTTAAGCAGCCGAGCCACCAAGGCGTCAACCTTATGATTATCACTATGGTCGTGATAAGCGACCATAGGCGTAGTGATGTTGAAATGCTGCATCAAACGGCTACTGTGGCGCGTATCTTCTGCTGCAATGAGATCCACTGCTTGGAGTATTTCCACAGCACGGGGTACCATATCGCCCA
>CAYQQJ010000018.1:0-76061 GCA_964419935.1 uncultured Cellvibrionaceae bacterium | reverse complement strand
CGCTCTTCAATGCTGCTCATAACGTTGTTTAACTCCTAAGTAGCTTTTAATTAGCTTTGCTCAAGTAGAGCCAGTTTTCTTAAAACTAGGTTTTTGAAACCTGTCCGCGATGCCATCTCTCAATGAGAATACGGCGAAATTCGGTGTTACTGCTGTTTGCGTCGGCGCATTTTAACGCGAATTTCCCCGCGTTGTAACCACCATTCACCTTTTATTCCGAAAAATACAAAAACCCATTTAAAATCAACAGGTTAACTCATGTACATTCCACCATTGACATGAATTGTCTCGCCCGTCACATAGCTTGCCGCGTCACTACAGAGGAACTTGACCACATTGGCAATCTCCTGCGGCTGGCCGAGGCGGCCCAGGGAAATGCCCACTTGCAGCGCTTTCTTTTGCTCTTCAGGTAGGCCACGGGTCATGTCCGTATCAATAAAACCAGGTGCCACCGCATTGACGGTGATATTGCGGGAACCGACTTCTTTCGCCAGTGAGCGGGTAAACCCCGCAACACCGGCTTTGGTTGCGGCGTAATTGGTCTGCCCGGCATTTCCCATGGAGCCAACGATAGAGGTGATATTGACGATGCGCCCGGTGCGCGCCTTCATCATACCTCGCAGGCATGCCTTGCTCAGACGGAAGACCGCGCTCAGGTTGGTGTTGATCACGTCAAACCATTCCTCTTCGCTCATGCGCATCAGCAGGTTGTCTTTGGTGATGCCAGCGTTATTAACCAGAATCTCTGGTACGCCAAATTCCTCCTGAATCGACTTCAATAATGCCGCCACTGAGTCTGCACTGGTAACGTCCAGCACCATTCCGCGGCCGGAAAAGCCTTTTTCCCGGAGGTAATCAGAGATGCTGGCGGCACCCTTGTCACTGGTAGCCGTGCCAATTACGGTGGCACCATCAGCAGCCAGGGTTTCGGCGATAGCGGCGCCTATACCACGACTGGCCCCGGTTACCAAAGCGATCTTACCCTCTAAAGACATAAATACTCTCTCTCAAAGCTCAGCCTGAAAGTCAGACCTTTGTGTTAAACATTCGCCAATGCATCAACCAGTGCGTCGTTAGAATCTGTTGCGAAAGTGGTCAATTCTTTCTCAATGCGCTTGTTCAAGCCCGACAGCACCTTGCCGGGGCCGCACTCCATGACACTTGCAACGCCCTGCGCCACCAACTGCTTAACGCAATCAACCCATAGCACCGGCGAATAGATTTGCTCAATCATTAATTGTTTGATGGCCTCCGGAGAAGATTCCGCAGCCGCATTGACGTTGTGAATAATGGTGCATTGAGGCGCGCTGAATGCTGTGCCCTGTATTTCCGCGGCCAAACGCTCTGCCGCTGGCTTCATCAACGCGGTATGAAAAGGGGCGCTAACGGGGAGTGGCAGAGCCCTTTTGGCTCCAGCTTCCTTACACAGCGCCATGGCTCGCTCCACAGCCGTTGTTGTTCCCGCAATAACCAACTGACCGGGTGAATTATAATTTACCGGACCGACCACCTCGCCCTGGGCAGCAGCCTTACAGGCATTTTCTACCGCGCTGTCTTCCAGCCCGATAATGGCAGCCATGGCACCTGTTCCTGCCGGTACCGCCTCCTGCATGTATCGGCCCCTCGCGCGAACCAGTTGTACCGCATCAGCAAAATCCACCACGCCCGCGCACACCAAAGCTGACCATTCGCCGAGACTGTGACCGGCCATGAAGGCAGGCATAGCGCCGTTGCGCTCCTGCCACACCTTCCAGATAGCCACACTTGCCGTTAGCAATGCGGGCTGGGTGGTTTCAGTCATGTTGAGGGCCTCCTGCGGCCCCTCCTGAACCAGCGCCCACAAATCGTAACCAAGCACCTCAGATGCCTGGGCAAAGGTACTTGCCACTAGAGAAGACTCGTCCGCTATATCCTGCAGCATCCCCACTTTCTGGGATCCCTGGCCTGGAAACACCAGGGCTAGATCATGCCGTTGTGCCATAGTTTGTCACCGTCGCGCTAAAACCGCGCAATAAATTTTTTAGAAATGTTTTTTAGCTATTGATTTGCAAGGAACTTTCCGTTGAAAGATCCTGTTCAAGACGCGCTATCAATGAGGAGGCAACCTGGTCCCGCGCCGCCGTTAACGCCTCACAAAAACCCTTGGCATCCGCACCGCCATGACTTTTGATAACCGCCTTTTTCAGGCCAAGCAACGCTGCGCCATTGTACCTTGCGGGACTGAACTCTGCGGTCCAGCTCTCAAGTTCCCGACGCACCATCCAGCGGGCCAACCTGCCCACGAGACGCGAACGAAGTCGCAACTCTAATTGAGAACACATCAGTCTGGCGGCGCCTTCGCTCACCTTCAAAGCCACATTGCCCACGAATCCGTCGCAGACAATGACATCGGCCGCACCGGTAAATAACGCATCGCCCTCGATAAAACCTGCAAAATTGATGCTTGCGAGCTCACGCAGTCGCACTGACGCAGCCTGTATGTCGGGGCTTCCCTTGGCCTCCTCGGTGCCGACGTTCAGTAACGCCATCCGCGGGTTGTCAATGCCCTTGGCTCGAGCCACCGATACTCCCATGACTGCGAATTGCACCAGATGATCAGCATTGCACTGCAGGTTCGCGCCCAGATCCAACAGCACGCTTGTACCACTAACTGTAGGTATGGGCTTGCATATCGCAGGACGGTCGACACCGTCAAACGTCCCGACCAAATGCTTGCTCATTGCCATGAGTGCGCCGGTGTTGCCACCGCTGACACATGCATCTGCCTTGTTCGAAGCCACCAGATCGAGGCTGTACCACAAGGAGGAGTCGCGTTTGTGTCGCAGGGCGTAACTGGGCTTATCGCCAGTTGCTACGACGTCGGGGGCATGGATAACACTGAGGCGTGTATAGCTGCGGCCCTCGAGTTGCGCCTGTATTTGGGCACTGTCTCCCACCAGGGTAATGCGACTATCGGGATACTGCTGAAGGAACGTGAGCGAGGCGGGTACGGAAAGACGGGGACCTGAATCCCCGCCCATCGCATCAACGGCTAAATGAATACTCAGCGACAAACTTATTCGTCGTTGTTGATGCCAACCACTTTGCGGCCACGATAGAAACCATCACTGGTCATGTGGTGACGCAAATGCTTCTCGCCGGTGGTTGGATCGACCGACAGAGTCTTTTCGGTCAAAGCATCATGTGAACGACGCATTCCACGCTTGGAGCGGGTCTTTTTACTTTTCTGGACGGCCATAGTGCTGAACTCCTGCTACGAATCAAACGACACAACTCGCGCTGTATCAATGTTTTAGTGTTTTCCTTTCAGCTGCTGGAGCACCTGAAACGGATTAGGTTTTTTCTCGGATGTACCATCGGGAAGTTCGCCGCTACTGAACAGAGCTTCATCCACGCACTCGCCCGGGTGAAACGGTACAACCGGCAAACTGAGTAACAGCTCTTCTTCCAGGATCTCATACAGATCCCCTTCACCATCGCCCGTTATCCAGGGATCGTAGGCCGCGGGCAATTGTTTCGCGTCTTCTTCCGTCCACACGATAGCCAGAGCAAATTCGCTTTGCACCTGGGTACTCAAAGGCTCCAGGCAGCGCTGGCAGGTGAGCTCCAACTCACTGGTCACCGTGCCCTGCATCAGCTTTTCGCCCTGATCCGCCACCGCAAACTCGACGTCAGCGTGAACTGATCCGATAGAGGCCACGGCTTCCTGCAGCCGTGGCAGGCCTTCGGCCGGGATACTACCGCTGAAAACTGCCCGCTGATGGGCCAATTTGCGAGGATCTAAACGCCGTGGGAGCGGCTTTTCCGGGGTGCCTGTAGACATAAGCGCGCAATAATAGGGAGTTGGGTAATGTCTGTCAAAGAAAACTGTGTTTTCTGGCGCTTTGCAAGCCGGTTTTGTAGAATTCAGGGCAAACCGGAGGATTTACACCATTGAAACTGCTGCTAGCTTCCAGCTCTCCCTACCGCCGCGCCCAGTTGCAGCAGCTCAACATCGAGTTCGATTGCGCCAGTCCACAGATAGATGAAACAGCAAAACCGGGAGAAAGTGCCCCGGATCTGGTAAAACGCCTGTCCCGCGAAAAAGCACAAGCACTGGCTGGTCAATATCCTGAACACCTGATCATCGGCTCCGATCAAGTCGCCAGCTCGGGCCAGCGAATTCTCACCAAGCCCGGCAACTTCAGCAACGCCGCTGCACAGCTCAGCCAATGTAACGGCCGCACCATCACCTTTTATACAGGTCTTTGTCTTTTTCATTCCCCGAGCGGAAAATTTGATCTCTCGATGGCAACGACGGAGGTGACCTTCCGGACTCTCACCCCAAAACAGATCACGAGCTATCTGAAAACCGAAGAACCCTACGACTGTGCCGGCAGCTTCAAATGCGAGGGACTGGGAATCAGCTTATTCGAGAAGATCACCTCCGACGACCCCACGGCTCTTGTGGGCCTACCCCTGATCCGCCTGACAGCCATACTCGCCCGGGCTGGACTTGATCCGCTCGGCGACTGACACTACCGCAGGTAACGCGGCTGCCTTACTTCCGCCAGCTCATGATGTCCGGGAAATGATCCAAACATAACTCCGGCTCAAATGGTCGTAACCGATCAATATGATGAGCGCCATAACTCACGGCGATCCGGGGCATGTCGGCTTGACGCGCCATATCCATGTCGTATTCGGTATCGCCGACCATGACACACTCCCCGGGTGACGTACAAAACTCCTCCAGCAACTGATGCAGCATCAGCGGATGGGGCTTGGATGCCGTCTCATCGGCACAGCGACTGCCGTGAAAAAAACCGTCCAACTGCGCCGCCTTCAGAATTCGGTCCAAACCCTGGCGACTCTTGCCTGTGGCAACTGCCAGCTTGTGCCCCTGCTCCCGAAGTATCTCCAAGGTCTCAAGTACACCAGGAAAGAATGGCGGGTGTTTTTCAGCATCCTCCAAAAAGCGCGCCGCATAGCTGGCCCGCAATTGTTCTGCTTTGTCAGCACCAATCGCGGGGAAAAGTGCCTGTATCGCTTCCGGCAACCCCAAACCGATAATATTTCTTACAGCGTCATCATCCGGCACTGTCAGTGCCACATCATCGGCGGCCCGCTGCATGGCACGCACTATTTTGGCCGCCGAATTACTCAAAGTGCCATCCCAATCAAAAATAAAAAACACTCCAGCCTCCAGAACTACTACTTCTTAAAATAGCCTGTAAATCAAGCCTTGCCTTCACCCCATCACAGAGTCGCGGTTTGCTCGGGCGCCAACAACTCCAGAGCACGGGACAGCTCCTCCGGCAACGGTGCCTCAACTTCCAGCGACGTGCCGTCAGGCGTCGGGATCTTCAACGCGACAGCGTGCAGGAACAAGCGCCTGACTCCGGCCTGCCGCATCTTCGCATTGAATTCATTGCGCCCGTATTTCTCATCCCCCACTAACGGGTGGCCGGCATGCAGAGCGTGGACCCGTATCTGGTGAGTGCGTCCGGTAATCGGCTTCGCTTGCACCAGCGTCGCCTCGGCGAAACGTTTTACCACCGAGAACTCCGTGCGTGAAGCCTTGCCGGTTATATCAACACGCACTATGCGCTCGCCGCTTTGCAGCTCATTGCGGCGCAAGGGTGCCTCCACCACATGCCGCCGTTTGGGCCAGTACCCCTCTACCAGCGCCAGGTATCGTTTATCGATCCCGCCAGCCTGACGCAGCGCCTCCTGCAGAAACTTCAGCATGGAGCGCTTCTTGGCCACCATAACGCAGCCCGATGTATCCCTATCAAGCCGATGCACAAGTTCGAGAAACCGGCATTCGGTACGAATTTGCCGCAGCGCTTCAATCAGACCCAGGGAAACTCCGCTACCGCCGTGTACCGCCAGACCGCTCGGCTTGTTGACCACCAGCAGGCTGTCACTTTCGAACAGGATCGCGCCCTGGAGCAACTCAGTCAAACCTTCCCCGGGCTTGGCTGGAACCTTGGGATCTGCCACACGCACCGGCGGAACACGTATCTGGTCAAGCGCCACGAGCTTGCGCTCGGGCTTTGCCCGCCCCTTGTTGACCCGAACTTCACCTTTGCGAATTATTCGATAAATCAGTGACTTGGGAACGCCTTTTAAACGTGAAAGCAGGTAGTTATCGAGACGCTGCCCCGCCTCATCTTCACTCACTTCAAGAATATGGACTTTGCTCGGTAGGGGTTCGGGAGGCATGGGAGCGCTCGATTCCTCATATTCAGAGATACAACCTAAAAAGGCTATTTACTACTGTTAAATACAGGCCCACCACAGGCAGTGACAAAACTATCGCGGTTAATATAGCTTTCTATCATAGCAGTCTTGGCACTCTATAAGGGCCCTCTTCGCTCCCAAAGCTTGCCGACACCAGGATACGAGCAAGATTGCCGTTTATAACGCGAAGTGGTATATTCGCCAACGCTGGCGCCCGCAGGTTCCCGCGTATCGCAAAGGGCGAACGTTCAGGGGAAAACCGCTGCTTCAGCAGGCATGGCCACACGGGTTGCAAAATGAATGACAACAGCGTCGGTGGAATGCCAGAAAAGTGTTTTTAAGGCGCCTATGCAGATGAATTGCACGGGCATTTGGTAAAACTTCACGTTATGGAAGTATTTTTACCAGCAGCAAGAAAGTAGACAAATTAAACAGTTCAACTCCGGATTGCCGGTCAGATCATCAACGGGCCTTGCGCTACGGATGGTGAAGACCGGCGCTAGAGAAAGCAGTACAGAGATTCCAGGAGACGGGAACAGAGTACCCAGGCAAAGCGAATACCGCACGACGTCCAATAACTGGTTCGAAAACTTAGTCCGTTCAAGCGTTATGATAGTCCAAACAACGAACTAGCCGATCCAGAAGCAATGCCTTGTCAAACCGCCCTCTTTTGCCTCACTGCCAGTCATCCGGCTTGCCTTGATTTGTGGCTCGATTGAATTGAAGAAACTGGAGTATCGGCGTGCTGCGTCGGTACAGATGGAAGGAAATCATTGATTCGCATCAATATCAAGAATATATCTGAAACGGCGACACGCTGTTTTATCCGTTGCGAGTCCGGTCGCTTGTTTTACTGCCGAAAAGTCCAGTAAACAGCGTGCGGGTGGCTTGCGGCGCCCGCATTTCGGTCCAGTCCAGTTGCCGACACCCCGTCGAGCTTGTCCTTTCCCCTGTTGGTTCTTTCCAAACGTGTAACTCGTAGAGTTTCACAACATGAAAAGAATGCTAATCAATGCTACTCAGCCAGAAGAACTGCGCGTAGCACTCGTTGACGGTCAATGGTTATACGATCTCGATATCGAAAATCGCCTTCGCGAGCAAAAGAAAGCCAATATCTACAAGGGCAAAATCACCCGCATTGAGCCAAGCCTGGAAGCAGCATTTGTCGAGTACGGTGCTGAACGCCACGGCTTCCTCCCCCTGAAAGAAATTTCCCGGGATTACTTCTCCAAGCAGCCCAAAGAGCTCGAGGGCCGCGTACGCATCAAGGAAGTGCTGAAAGAAGGCATGGAAGTAATCGTGCAGGTTGACAAAGAAGAGCGCGGCAACAAAGGCGCGGCGCTAACCACTTTTGCAAGTCTCGCGGGGCGCTATTTGGTTCTAATGCCGAACAATCCCCGCGCCGGCGGCATTTCCCGTCGAATCGACGGTGAAGAGCGCACGGAACTGAAAGATGCATTGAGCAAGATTGAAGTCCCCAACGGTATGGGCGTCATTGTGCGCACCGCTGGCGTCGGCCGCAGTGCCGAGGAACTGCAATGGGATCTGAATTACCTGCTGCAGCTGTGGGACGCCATCAAGACCGAAGCCGACGCAGCCAAGGCGCCACATTTTCTGTTCCAGGAAAGCAACGTCATCATTCGCGCCATCCGCGACTATCTCCGCCCGGACATTGGTGAAGTCATTGTCGACAACCGCGAATCCTATGATCTCGCCACAGCGTTTGTCGAACAGGTGATGCCGAACTACCGTAGCAAGGTAAAGTTCTACGACGACTCACTGCCCCTGTTCAACCGTTTCCAAATTGAAGGGCAAATCGAAACCGCTTTCGAGCGCGAAGTTAAACTGCCTTCAGGTGGCTCGATTGTTATCGACGTGACCGAAGCGCTGGTCAGTATTGATATCAACTCCTCCCGCGCCACCAAAGGCGGCGATATTGAGGAAACAGCCGTACAAACCAACCTTGAAGCAGCCGATGAAATTGCCCGACAACTGCGCCTGCGCGATATGGGCGGTTTGATTGTGATCGACTTTATCGACATGCAAGCGGTTCGCAATCAGCGCGAAGTGGAAAATCGCATGCGCGATGCGCTGGCCATGGACCGAGCGCGAGTGCAGATTGGCAGAATCTCACGTTTCGGACTGCTCGAAATGTCGAGACAGCGCCTGCGTCCATCACTGGGCGAGACAACATCCAAGGTCTGCCCGCGCTGCGATGGCCAGGGCACCATCCGCGGCACCAAGTCCCTCGCGCTATCGATATTGCGCCTGGTGGAGGAAGAAGCGAAGAAGGAGCGCAGCGCAGAAATTCGTGCCGTGGTCCCGGTAACGGTAGCCACCTACCTCCTCAACGAGAAGCGCAAAGCAATCTCCGACATTGAGGCGCGTCATGGTTCACGGGTGGTTGTACTGCCCAATGCGGATATGGTCACGCCGCATTTTGAAGTACAGCGTCTGCGTGATGATGACGTCAATGCAGAAGAAGTTAGCTACAAGATTGAAATGGCCGCGGACAATAGCGAGCTGGACTCCAACGAGCCCGCCACCTCAATCGACAGCCTGCCGAAGCCTGCTGTTCAGCAATTACCTCCGAGCCAGCCGGCCCCCACACCACCGCCTGCGCCCGCCAAGCCTGGACTTATTGCGCGATTGCTGAAAGCGATTGGTGAGTTCTTCTCATCTGATGATTCGCAGCAGAAAAAAAGCCAGGCTAAAGGCAATCAGCGCCGTAGTGGACAGCAAACGCGAGGCAGAAACGGGCAAAACAACCGCAACCGCCGTCCGCGTCGGGACTCGGGCAATAGAGACTCTGGTAACAGGGAATCCGGCAATCGCGACAAACACCGGGACAACAACCAAGCGCCCCTGCAAGATAATCTGTCTCCGCGAGCGGAAAACCAGGGAGAAGGGAAAGACAAGAGCCCGCAGTCACGAGGCCGCGGACAAGGTCGACGCCGCGGTGGCCGCCGTGACAACGTCGCTACCGAATCTCAAAACCAGCCAGAGACTCAAGCTCAAACTCCTTCAGAGGAAAAAACACAGGACTCTGTCGAAACCTCTACAGAAGCCTCATCTCGTCCTGCAAAGCGGCCGGCGAACCGTCGTGCGAGACCTCAGGAGCGTCAGCGCGGGCCGCGACCTGATGAAGATACAGGGACACAGGAAGCACAATCGCCGAAACAGAATGCCGACGACGTGACAGCGCCACAAAAGGAACGTGCCCCGCAAAGGGAGCCGGAACAGGTATCTGTGCCAGCCACCGCCGAAACGGAAGCCGAACCCTCTGCAACCCGTGGGCAGCCACGTAGGCCTGCGCCTGAGGCTGCCGAAACCGATGCAAAAGAAGCACCTGCTCGCCCGCGAGAGCGCCAAGCGAGGAAGCCTCAATCAGCTCCGGCGCAGGAGCCAACCATTGAACCAGTGGGCGAGCCACTGTCAGAAGCCAACGCGACACCAGTTTCCGCAGCCGATTCGGCCGCTCAAACGACGGATCAGACCACCGCAGAAGCAACAGCCGCTGACTCGACACCGACTGAAGAATCCATTGGGACGGTGGATATTGCACCACAACCAGCGGCAGAACCCGCAGCGAAACAAGTGCCTGACGCCTCTGAAAGTACCGTTAACACTGGAGTTGCCGTTGAAGAGCCCGCTTCGGACTCTAAGGCGCAAAGCTACCAGCGAGCGGCCAATGATCCACGGAAGAACCCCAAGCCCATCAATCGTATCAGCGTCGCCACAGTGCCTTTTGAAGTATCCATGTCCCGTCCACTGGATACGCGTCAACCGGCCGTGATCGAGCGTCATCCACGCGATATTGCGCGGCCGGCGAATGATCCCCGTTTGACTCGGGACCAGCGCACGAGCTCCGAAGCTACACCCGGCACCTGATCCAGCAGTTTTGGTAGGCGACGCAGAAAATTTTACGGTTTGCGCTTGTCCCAAGCGCAAACCTATGTATAATCTGCGTCCTCTTCGGAGGGGTGGCTGAGTGGTCGAAAGCGGCGGTCTTGAAAACCGTTGAAGCGCGAGCTTCCCAGGGTTCGAATCCCTGCCCCTCCGCCAAAAGATTCAAAAGCCCCACGAACGCTGGGGCTTTTTTATGCCTTTCTGAATATCCGCGTACGCCCCCTTGAAATTGCTCAAATAACCCCGATACTAGCGTCATAACCTGTAGAACTCTGACCTTGTGTCATGTTCTAATAGGCTGATGAACAGCTTTGCTTTTTAAGCAGTGCTTTGTATTATTGCCACTGCATTTGCAATTACGGAGATTATCCATGCAAGAACTCTACACCCAAACCGGAAGCAGCCTGTCTTCTGTAGAAGTCGGTAAAGTCCTCCGGAATACCTATGCATTGCTGGGCATGACGCTCACGTTTGCGGCCGTTATGGCTGCAGTTGCAATGGCGGTCAACGCGCCTTATATGGGCCTTTGGATGCTCCTGCCATACTTCGTCTGCGTCTGGATGGTTGAGAAGAACAAGAACAGCACCGCTGGCCTCTTCTGGGTGTTCGCCCTGACAGGTTGGCTGGGCTTCACTACGGGGCCGATTCTGAGCTTTTACCTCGGCATGTCCGGAATGGAGCCGATCCTGTTGGCCTTGGGCGGAACAGCACTGATTTTCTTTGCTCTTTCTGGTTACATTCTGGTAACTCGCAAAGATATGAGCTTTATTACCGGGTTTCTGATGACCGGTCTGCTGGTCGCCTTCATCGCTGGTATTGCCAGTGTTTTTCTAAACCTGCCTGGCCTGAGCCTGGCCGTTAGCTGCATTTTCCTGGCACTGTCTTCTCTGCTGATCATGTGGCAAACCAGCCGAATCATTCACGGCGGCGAGACCAATTACATATCGGCCACTGTGACGCTGTTCGTCAGTTTGTACAATATTTTCCTGATCCTGTTGAGTTTCCTTGGCGGAAACAACGAATAGCAGCATCCGGTCCGGTCAATGCCTCGCTTACGCGGGGCATTTTTGTTTATAGCTATCATTTCAGACAGCAGCCAGATGAAGTTCACCATAGCCATTCACACGGCACCAACATCACAACAGGGTAGCTATAGCGCATTGCGTTTCGCTCAAGCCGCTCTCGCCGCTGGCCATGAGATTTATCGTCTATTTTTTTATGCGGATGGCGTTCATAACGCCACAGCCCTGACTGTTGCCCCACAGGACGAATTTGATATACCCGATGCCTGGCAGCAACTGATTCAGGAGAACCAGCTCGACGCAGTGGTGTGTATTGCGGCGGCTCTTAAACGCGGCGTTGTCGACGGTACTGAAGCTGCGCGCTACACCAAACCCGCCCACAACCTCCACCCCGCTTTTGAGCTATCCGGACTTGGGCAATTGCTGGATGCGGCGGTACACTCGGACCGCGTCATCACCTTCGGAGCCTGAGGTGTCAAAATCTATCTTGTTCAGCTTCCGACATGCGCCCTACGGCTCCTCCTTGGCTCGAGAAGGCTTGGATGCACTACTTGCTGCCGCAGTCTACGAACAGGAGATAGCGGTTCTGTTCCTCAATGACGGCGTGTTTCAGCTGCTCCAGGAGCAGGAATCCCGTTTCGGCAAAAACCACGGCAAGATGCTGGCCGCCTTGCCGATTTATGGTGTCGACCGGATATACGTCCATCAATCTTCCCTGAAAACTCGGGGGCTCACGGAAAAGAACCTGATTCTCCCCGTCAGTGCACTGTCCGATACCGATACTCAACAGTTGCTTGGTTCTTTTGATCAGATACTGAGTTTTTAGATGATTCTGCATACGGTAACAAAATCACCGTTCAGCCATTACGCGCTACGGGATTGCCTGCAACTCATAAGCCCCAATGACGCGTTGCTGCTGTTGGAGGACGGCGTCTATGCCTGCAAGCCGGATACAAACGTCACGGTTCATCTGAAGCAACTGAGCGACATGGGCGCCATGGTTTATGCCATTGCTGATGACCTGGCCGCACGGGGGCTCGTTGCAGGTCTCCCAGAATTTGTGCAGCCGATCGATTACCCAGGTTTCGTAGAATTGACAGCACAATTCAAAGCCACGCACAGCTGGTACTGATGAACGGCTACTGGATCAACGACTGTCATATCGCCACCGACGCAGAAGGCTATCTCTGCTGTCTTGCAGACTGGTCTCCGGCCGTTGCCGATGTGATTGCGGAAAATGAAGGAATAGAGCTTACGGCGGCCCATTGGGAAGTCATCGAATTGCTACAGCAGTTCTATAAGCAATTCGAGATCTCGCCGGCAATGCGTCCACTAACAAAATATCTCGGCGATCATCTGGGAAAGGAGAAAGGTGGAAGCATTTACCTTTTGCGACTGTTTCCCGGCAGCCCCGCAAAGGTAGCGAGCAAGATCGCTGGATTACCCAGACCCGTCAACTGCCTTTAACGGGCGCTGCCCGCCCAACCGAACATCATGGTGAAAGATGCACAACTATCTCTCTGGTTCCGCTGTGGGCGCGATGCTCCCACAGGTACACACCTTGCCAGGTTCCAAGCGCCAGCTGCCCCTGCACCACGGGAATTGAAATCGACACATTGGTCAACGCGGTTTTGATATGCGCAGGCATATCATCAGGCCCTTCAATGGTATGGGTATAGAGCGGATCATTCTCCGGTACCAACCTGTTCAGCCAATTCTGCAGGTCGACCTGAACACTCGGGTCATAATTCTCCTGGACCAACAGACTTGCCGACGTGTGCTTGATAAAAAGTGTACACAGTCCCTCAGGGTGATTTGCGCGGGCGACCAACCCATGCACGCGCTCACTGATATCGTACAAGCCTTGCCCTGTCACCTTCACTGATAAGGTCTCAATCACGTTCCCCCCTTTGCTCTCACTTGCCGCGTTACATTTTCATCAAAACCAAATAGGGCTTCCGTGGCTATAGGCGCCCTTTCGGAACTATAATACCCACTGCCAATACCCGCTGCCGGTTCACCCTCACATAAGGTTATTGCATGTCGGTCCATCTCGTCTACCCAGATCAATATGACGCTCAGCTCGAAGCCAAAACTCAAACCACGCAGGCCGAATTTGCGGAGTTTCAATCGCCAGAACTCGAAGTCTTCCGCTCTCCCGTCAGCCACTTTCGCATGCGGGCCGAGTTTAAATTATGGCTGTCCGACGATACTGCCAGCTACGCGATGTATGTACCCGGCCAGGCGAAGAAGACATTTATAATTACCGATTTCCTTGTGGCATCTGAGCTCATCAATGAACTCATGCCAAAAATGCTGCACGCCTTCAATGCCACAGAAATTCTTCGCAGACGTCTTTTTCAAGTGGAGTTTCTGACATCGACCACAGGAGAAGCCGTTGTCACTTTGATATACCACCGGCCGCTGGATGATGAATGGACAGCCTTGGCGGAAACACTGTCGCAGCAGTTAAAGGTCAGCATTATCGGCCGAAGCAAAAAACAGAAGATTGTCATCGGCAACAACTACGTCAACGAGGTTTTTCGCGTGGGTGGTCGAGATTATCATTATCGCCAAGTGGAAGCCGCCTTCAGTCAACCCAATGCTGCAGTGTGCGAAAAGATGCTGAACTGGGCCTGCGACGTTGCCCGGCCATTGGAAGGCGACCTTTTGGAATTGTATTGCGGCAACGGGAATTTCACCCTGCCCCTGGCTGATCAGTTTGACAAGGTGCTCGCTACGGAAATATCGAAAAGCTCCGTCAATACGGCGCTGACAAACCTGGCAGAGAATAAGATCACCAACGTACAGCTCGTCCGCATGTCCAGTGAAGAGCTGGTCGAGGCGATGGCAGGCGTTCGAAAATTTCGTCGCATGGAAGGTATTGATCTCGATACATTCAATTTTGGAACCTTATTCGTAGATCCACCGCGAGCGGGTCTTGATCAAGGCACACTTGATCTCGCCAGAAACTTTGACAATATCATTTATATTTCATGCAATCCGGGGACACTGCAACGGGATGTAAAAAGCCTGTTCTCCACTCATGGCATCGAAAAGTTTGCTCTCTTTGATCAGTTTCCTTATACAGAACATCGCGAGTGCGGCTTGTTGCTGAGCCGACGGCCCCGGTAATAAACCTCACAAAACTAAAGATCACGCCCCTGGATTCGTCTAGCGGCATCCATAACCGAATCATGACACTGCTCTTCCATTGCCTGGATTTCCCGGGAAAATTCGGCCCGCTTCGCTTTTGACAGTGATTTCCAGGCATCCAGAATAGGGATATGGGATGCATCATCAGCCAGTTTGTAGAACGCGGAAAACTCGGACTTTACGGTGTTATCCACCTGCAACGCATCCAGCAGCACACTGATTCGGATACTGGCTTCCGTGAGCCCAACTTGTTCTGCTTCAAGTGCTCGCGCGATAAAGTGAATACTGCGCTTGATATCCATACTCTGCTTGTGCGCTTTTTCAGCCGCCACAACCAGCTCCTGCTCCCGAGACTTGCGCATTTGGTAAAGTTGCCAGTGGTAATAGACTGCAATTATTGCCAGAACAAGTATTAGCAGACTGCCTGACAACCACAAGGCTTCATTCGTCATCATCATCACCATCCGCCGTCACATAGGAAAGCTGTACGGAATCAATCGGCTCATCCAGCTCATTGATATCCAGCTCCCGACTCATGCTTTCCGGCAGGGTCTTGTTCGTCTTCGCGCCCAGCTTGCGAATGTCTTCCATGCGCCGCAACAGATTCCCTCTCCCGCCGGAGAGGCGCTTCCAGGTTTTATCATAGGAATCGTGAGCTCGATTGAGACAACCCCCAAGCTCTTCCAGCGATTTGCCAACCATAACAAACTGGTCGTACAAACGGCCCGCACTGACAGCCATTTTTTCAGCATTTTTATTCTGTTTCTCATGCCGCCAAATTGTTTCCACAGTACGCAATGCCACCATCAGGCTCGACGGGCTGACAAGCACAATATTCTTGTCGTAAGCCTCCTTGAACAGCGTTGGCGAATGTTGCATGGCAAGTAGATAGGCCGCCTCCACTGGAACGAAAATGAACACAAAATCCAATGTTCGCACACCTTCCAGGCCTTCATATTCCTTGATACTCAAACCGCGAATATGCGCACGCAAAGATTCAATATGCCCCTTTATCGCCACATCCCGTTCCTGTTCTGTTTCGCAGGAATAGTATTTTTCATAATTGATCAGGGAAACCTTGGCATCAATAATGATGTCCTTGTTATCAGGCAAGCGCACGATGACGTCCGGCTGGAACCGTCTGCCGCTGGCATTCACCAGGGATACCTGGGTGTCGTACTCCCGCCCCTTCTCCAAGCCGGATTGTTCAAGGAGGCGTTCCAGCACAATTTCGCCCCAGTTGCCCTGAGCCTTGTTATCCCCTTTAAGTGCGCGGGCAAGGCTCACCGCATCGCTGCTGATCTGCTGAGCCTGTTTCTGCAACTCCGCTATCTGACCGACCAGCTGATTGCGCTGCGAATTTTCCTTGTGGTAGATATCTTCCACCCGTTTATGAAAATCACCCAACTGTTGTTTGAATGGTGACAACACCTGCTCCAAATTGATCTTGCTGGTACTGCTGAACTGCTGTTGCTTCGCATCGAAGATTCGGTTTGCGGTTTGTTCGAATTCATGGGTGAGGGATTTTTTTGCTTCCGCCAACAATGCCAACTCCTCAGCGCGTTGTTTGGTATGCTCTTGTAGTCGAGTTTCCAGTTGTGCGTTTTTCTCCCGCAAATTTTTGACTTCGCTGTTGGTCACATCGAACCGCTCTTGCAAGGTGCTCAGTCCGCCCAGTGTTGCCTTCGCGGCGGATAATTCCGCATCCAGCTTCCGGGCCTCCAACTCCGCCGCCCGCAGTTGCTGCTGATTTTCAGCCTGCTCAGCGTGCAGCACAGAAACTCGCCGGTTTGATTCTTCGTTCTGATGATGAAGCTGAGAAAGCGCCAGACGATGCTCATTTTCCAAATGCTCAACCTGCATTAGGCCTTTGTTTTTTGCCGCCCGCACAAACACAGCGGCAACAATCCCCGTCAAACAGATGCCAAACGCAAATGCAGACAGGGCGAATAGGATGTTGAATGGTTCCAAGCTAGCTTCTATCACTGACTGTTTTACCCATGGGTGATTTGGTATGATCGTCGATATTCTAACAAGAGTCATTGCCATATGAATACGCAGGGCGCCCAAGCCTCATTATGAGCGTCAACCCCCACGTTTTGATTTTCGATTCCGGTGTCGGCGGCCTCAGTGTTGCGCGGGAAGTGCTCTCAGCGTATCCCTCATGCCGCCTCACTTATGCCTCCGACAATGCCCAATTCCCCTATGGCACCAAAGATCCACAAACGCTTGTAACCCGCGTTCAGCGCGTTATAGCGGCCCTTATTGGCGCCACCCGGCCTGACGTCATCGTTGTTGCCTGTAACACCGCCAGCACGCTGACGTTGCCCCAACTGAGAGATCGATTTGATATCCCGTTCGTCGGTGTTGTGCCGGCGATAAAACCGGCCGCACTAATCTCACAAACCCGGACCATCGGCATACTTGCCACACCCGCGACCGTAACACGCCCCTACACACGACAGCTGATAGCTGACCACGCCGTGGACTGCAAAGTAATCCTTCACGGTACCAGTGAACTGGTACTCCAGGCCGAGCACAAATTATTTGGCAACCGGATCAATGAGGCCTTGATTGACCGGGAGCTCCGAAGCCTGATCGATCGACCGGAAGCCACTGCGATGGATACCATCGTCCTGGCTTGCACCCATTTTCCACTGTTGGCGGGGGAACTGAAGGAGCTGGCCTTGCCCCGGCAATTTCAGTGGGTTGATTCCGGTGAAGCAATCGCCCGGCGGGTGGGTTACTGGCTTTCACAGATCGGCGGTACCGACCAGGCCTACCTTGGCCCTCACCAGGTGATACTCACCAGGGACTCGCCCTCCTGGCGGGCCTTGCAGGCAAATATGCCATCCTACCTCGGCGCCGGCCCCTTACCCCAGCTCACCGTACTTCCTATCTGAGAAGCCACTACATTATAGCGCGCGTTGCTGTTGCCGGATGGGCGGCTCACTGCGCCGCCCATAATTGGAAAGTTGCTTTAGCATCCCAAATGAAAAACGGCCCGTCTGGGCCGCTTTGTTTACTTTCATTTGCGAATACTCAACCGATCAGTGAATTTCGATCTTCGCCGAGTTCACGATGTCCTGGCTGTAGCTATTGGCTTCAAAGTCACCTTGTTGCGCGGCGAGTTGCGACCGCATTGCTGCCAATTGCGCATCTTCAACCGAATCCATTGTCCCCGGCATCACCTCTGTGAGCCCCAATACCACGTAATCACCCTCTCCCATTGGAAAAGGTTCAACTACCGGCTGATCACCATCCGGCAAAGGCATGGAGAACAATCGTCGCATTAGCAAACGGTCAACCTCTACATCACTACGGCTAACATCTGACTTTTGCTCAAACGCGTAGCCATTTTCCTCAGCAAATGCCGCAGGCTCAGTACCACCCATAATGGCCTTTTGTGCATTCTCTGCGAGGTCGGCCAACGCCGCTAGCGTCTTGTCCGCGGAAATTTGCTCCCTGACCGTGTCGACGACCTCCTCCAACGGCTGTGTGCGTTCGGGCTGATGATCCGCAATGCGTACAACCGTCAGTGCGTTATCCGCCAGTTCCAAAACAGCACTGTTGTGCCCTCCTTCCAGAACATCCTCGGAAAAAGCAGCGTTGACAACTGCGCGCTCACCAGCCAGACCTTGCCCACCATTGCGAGTGAACAGCTCGGTCGATTCGATCTCCAGGTCCAGTTCGCGGGCTGCAGCCTCGAGATCAGACGCACTGTAGGTCAACTCATCCAGTTGCTCAGAGATATCAACCAGTTTTTGCTGTGCCAGTGATCGTCGAAGAGCTTTTTCGATGTCATTTTTACGTTCCGCAAAGGACGGAACAGCTGGAACAGTCTTGTCGACCACCTTGATGATATGGGTGCCTGCATCTGTTTTGACCGGCTCTGAGACCTCGCCCTCTTCCAAGCCGTAAACCGCTTTCTCGAAAGGTTGAGGGAAAACACCGGTTGTCACAGCTCCCAGAAAGCCACCATTATCTCGGCTACCCAAGTCATCGGAATGCTCTTGAGCCACATCAGCAAATTCTTCGCCTGCAGCGAGGGCATCTTGAATGCGCTGCAGCTTTTCAGCCGTTTGATCGGATTCTTCGACCAAAATATGCGCAATCTGATATTGCGGCTGCGCATCGAAAGCCGCTATTTCCTGCTCGTACTGTGCGCGGATGTCAGCCTCACCAATTTCCTGGCGTTCAGCCAATGTTTCTATATCGACTTTAATGTAATTCAACGCAACCTTTTCAGGCACTTTGAACTGGTCGACATGTTCATTATAAAACGCAGATATTTCCGCATCACTCACTTCGATGGAATTTTCAACTTCGGATCTCGAGATTGTGACACTGAAGAAGCTTCGCGTTTGCTGCGCCAATGCAACAAACTGCTGAATTTCTTTATCAGTCAAGAAGCCTGTGGACACCACACCCGAGTTTTGATGATCCAGCAATACGCCTTCTGTTAAAGCCTCCAAATAGGTCGCCGTTGTAAAACCCATGTTACCGACTATCTGGCGAAATCGCTGTTGATTGAAAATGCCATCAACCTGAAATTGCGGTTGTTGTGTGATCTGTTGCCACAACGCGGTCTCGGAAACTGCCATACCACTTTCTTTCGCCGCGTTCAGCAACGCTGCCTGTTGTGTCAAGCTTTGCAGAACCGGGCCACGCAGGTTTTCATCCTTGAGAAATTCAGCATTAGGATCTATTCCCTCTTGGGACAAGATCCGTTGCTTGCGCATATAAACAGCGCGGCTCAGTTCTGCTTGCGAAATACCAGTATCGTCAACAGTTGCAACATCGCTGTTTCCTGAACTCATGAACAGCTGCTCTATACCAATCAACACCATGGGAACAGCAAAGATTGCAATGACGATAACGGCGACTGTGCCTTTCATATTGTCGCGAAGGCTCTGCAGCATGGTTTACCTCGGGATGATCGAACTTGTTAAAAGCCTTCAGTAAAAGGCTCATAAAAAAGGCGCATACTTAGTGCGCCCTTTATCTGATGCTATTGTTGGTTCAGATTATAATAATGAACGTGGAGAATGACGTCTTCGCTATTAACAACCCAAAGGTTACTGAAGACTTGCTTCAGGTAACCCGCGGATTATCTGAAGCTTCAATGAACACAAGTATTCTGAACAATAGCGCCATATCGAGAAGCGGCTAAATTAATTTACCGCGTCTTTCAGCGCCTTACCGGCTTTGAAGCTTGGTATTTTTGCAGCTGCGATCTCAATTGGCGCACCCGTTTGTGGGTTGCGACCAGTGCGAGCAGCACGTTCCTTCACTACAAACGTACCAAAGCCTACCAATGCCACCTGATCGCCATTTTTAAGCGCATCTGCAATGGAATCGGTAACTGCATCCAATGCACGGCCAGCGGCTGCCTTTGAAATATCTGCAGATGCGGCAATAGCTTCGATCAGCTCTGATTTATTCACTTTGAACCCCTCTTATTATGGACTATAACAATTGAATTACTTTAAAGACCATCTGTCATCATGTACCGGCACTCTTGACCACCACTGCGCCCAGCGTCTCTAAAACGACAACGATTGCGATTTATACCAACTGGCAAATGAGCGGTCAAGGAAGAAGTGAAACAATTACGACAGATGCGACTAAATGCTCGAAAAACAACCAGAATGGCCGCTTTCCGCCCCGCCAGTGCCCAACTTATGCTCACTCATCAGTGAGTGCTAATTCGGTTGGACCCTTCACCTTTCTTGTGTGCTTCAGCCTCCAAGGCTTTGTATTCTTCATCAGTATAGGGCTTTGGCTGGTACTGTAGTGCCACCTCCAAAACCTGATCAATCCATTTCACCGGCACTATACGCAGGTCTTCCTTGATGTTCTGTGGAATCTCCCTTAGATCAGCTTCATTGTCAGCCGGAATCAATACCGTTTTGATTCCGCCGCGATGCGCGGCAAGAAGTTTCTCTTTCAAACCACCGATTTTCAACACTTCACCACGCAAAGTGATCTCTCCGGTCATGGCCACTTCCGCCTTCACCGGAATATTTGTGAACACCGACACCAATGCTGTACACATGGCAATGCCCGCACTGGGACCATCCTTCGGTGTTGCACCTTCCGGAACGTGGATATGCAGATCCTGAGTTTCGTGAAAGTCCGGCGCAATTCCCAGCACTTTAGAGCGTGATCGGACCACGGTCATAGCCGCTTGAATAGATTCCTGCATAACATCGCCGAGGGACCCTGTCTTGACCATTCGCCCCTTACCTCTGACGGAAGATGCTTCGATGGTCAGCAGCTCGCCCCCCACTTGCGTCCAGGCCAATCCCGTTACCTGGCCGATGCGATTTTCTTCCTCGGCACGGCCATAATCCATTTTGCGCACACCGAGATAATCTTCCAGGTTATCTTCAGTGACCGTGGAGAAAACCGTCTGCTTGGTTTTGACATTGTTGGTCACCACTTTCCGGCAAATTTTGGCGACTTCTCGTTCCAAGCCACGCACGCCAGCTTCCCGCGTGTAGTAGCGGATTGTTGCAAGAATCGCGTTGTCCTCTACCTTGATTTCGTTCTCTTTGAGGCCGTTGTTTTTCATCTGCTTTGGTAACAGATAGCGCCGCGCGATGTTGACCTTTTCATCCTCGGTGTAGCCAGGCAAACGAATAACTTCCATCCGATCGAGCAATGGACCAGGAATGTTCATTGTATTGGACGTACACACAAACATGACATCCGACAGGTCGTAGTCAACCTCGAGGTAGTGGTCATTGAAGTGCGAGTTCTGTTCTGGATCGAGCACTTCCAGCAAAGCAGAAGCTGGATCGCCGCGAAAATCCATTCCCATCTTGTCGATCTCATCCAACAGGAAAAGTGGGTTTTTTACACCAACCTTGGAGAGCTTCTGTACCAGTTTTCCGGGCAAAGAACCGATATAGGTTCTTCTATGACCGCGAATTTCAGCTTCATCGCGAACACCGCCGAGCGCCATACGGACGAACTTGCGATTCGTCGCGCGTGCGATGGATTCACCCAGGGATGTTTTCCCTACGCCGGGCGGCCCCACCAGACACAAGATCGGCCCTTTGATTTTCTTGACACGGGATTGAACAGCGAGGTATTCGAGAATACGTTCTTTGACTTCCTCAAGACCGTAGTGATCGGCGTCCAGAATTTTTTCCGCTTCTTCAAGATCGTGCCTGACCTTGCTGCGCTTTTTCCACGGGACATTAACCATCCATTCGATATAAGAGCGCACAACTGATGCCTCGGCAGACATCGGAGACATCATTTTCAGCTTGGTAAGTTCCGACCGCGTTTTGGCTTCCGCGTCCTTGGGCATGCCGGCAGCTTCGATCTTTGCCTCCAGCTCTTCGCTTTCGTTGGGCTCATTGGTCAGTTCGCCCAACTCTTTTTGAATGGCTTTGGCCTGTTCATTAAGATAGTACTCGCGCTGACTTTTCTCCATTTGCTTTTTGACGCGGCCGCGAATTCGCTTCTCGACCTGAAACAAATCCGCTTCAGCTTCCATCAGCCCGACTAGATGCTCCAGGCGTTGCCGCACCTCCGCAATCTCGAGGATTTCCTGCTTCTGAGACAAATCCAATGCCATATGTGCGGCTACAGTGTCTGCCAGACGACCAGGCTCCTCTATGCCACTGAGTGAGGTCATCACTTCGGCTGGCACTTTCTTGCTGAGATTTACGTATTGATCGAACCGGTTCAGCAAGGATCGCGTCAAAATCTCAGCTTCCCGCTCGCTGGGCGCTGCGGTTTCGACCGCCGTAAACTCCGCCTGATAAAAATCATCGGCTTCGGCAATGGCGGTGATATTCGCCCGTTGCCGACCTTCGACCAACACCTTGACGGTACCATCCGGCAACTTGAGAAGCTGCAAAATTGCAGCAACGGTACCAACCGAATAGAGATCTTGCTGTTCGGGAGAGTCGACCGAGGCGTCTTTCTGTGCCACCAGCAGCACTTGCTTGTCATCGGCCATGGCCTTTTCAAGTGCGACGATCGATTTTTCTCGGCCGACGAATAGAGGTATCACCATATGCGGATAAACCACCACATCACGCAAAGGTAACAAAGGAAGAGTAAAGCTAGGGGTATTTGTAGAGTCAGACATGTCTATTAAACAGCCTCTGTCTTCTGCCGGGCGGCAGCTTGGGTAAATTGCGACTTCTACTTACAGTTGGGGCTACTGGATTAATTACAAGTCAATTTTACCAATCACAAATTGTGCCACTGAACTCTAAAGACAAAAAAGGGCTCTGATGAGCCCTTTTTAGTCTTTGCTTGGTTAGTCATCTGGAACAGCCTTCGCTGTTTCCGCATTTTCATACACCAGGAGAGGCGCCGATTCACCATTGATAACTGACTCGTCAACGACTACTTTGGCGACGTTCTCTTCCGAGGGTAGACGATACATGGTATCGAGCAACACAGACTCCATGATCGAACGCAGTCCTCGAGCACCTATCTTACGCTCCATCGCTTTGGATGCCACGGCTTCGAGCGCATCATCACGGAAATCCACTTCGACGTTCTCCATTTCGAAGAGCTTGCTGTACTGTTTGACCAACGAATTCTTTGGTTCTTTAAGAATTTTTACAAGTGCCACTTTATCCAACTCTTCCAAAGTGGCAATCACCGGGAGGCGCCCGACAAATTCAGGAATCAAGCCGTAACGCACGAGATCTTCCGGCTCCAGGTCTTTCAAGGTCTGTCCAAAATTCCTGTTGCGATCTTTACTCTTGACTTCGGCGCTGAATCCTATGCCGCCCTTTTCAGAGCGATCCCGTATCACTTTATCCAGCCCAGCAAAGGCACCGCCACAGATAAACAGGATATTGCCGGTATCGACCTGAAGAAATTCCTGCTGCGGATGTTTGCGCCCACCCTGTGGTGGCACCGATGCAATAGTACCTTCGATGAGCTTCAACAGCGCTTGCTGGACGCCCTCACCCGATACATCACGGGTAATCGATGGATTGTCGGATTTACGCGAGATTTTGTCGATTTCGTCTATGTAGACAATACCCTGCTGAGCCTTGTCGACATCGTAATCGCACTTCTGCAACAGCTTCTGGATGATATTCTCGACATCCTCACCCACATAGCCGGCTTCCGTCAAAGTGGTAGCATCAGCTATGGTGAAAGGGACATTGAGCAAGCGCGCTAGGGTCTCGGCCAGCAATGTTTTACCACTACCCGTTGGCCCTACCAGCAGAATGTTGCTCTTACCGAGTTCAACCTCATCCTTGGACTTCTTCTGACTACCAAAGCGCAAGCGCTTGTAGTGGTTGTATACCGCGACGGCCAGGACTTTTTTGGCATCCTGCTGGCCGATGACATAGTCATCCAGGGTTGCAGAAATCTCTTTCGGGGTGGGCAACTTATCGCCACCGCCGTCAGTTGTGCTTTCCTGTATTTCCTCGCGAATAATATCGTTGCACAGGTCCACACACTCATCACAGATGAATACTGAAGGGCCTGCTATTAACTTGCGCACCTCATGCTGGCTTTTGCCGCAAAAGGAACAGTAAAGCAACTTGCCGTTATCGTCGCCGTCACCGTTATGATCGGTCATCAAACCTCTCCGCCGTATCGTATTGGGGGCCGGGAAAAGTTAAGGCGGTTGAGGAAAAACTCCTATAACCCCGCGTCAACATTTCAGGTGACCCTTATGTCTGGATTCCAGTGCTCGCTTTCAAGAACACCGACTCTACTGTTAACTATAGCGCAACCCGAAGGCGGCTCGGCTATCGCGCCGGATTTAGTTCCTGGATGTATCGGGATTAGATCCCTGAGCGCTCTTAATGTTCAAAATATCAAGTCGCACAGTAGTACACATTCATAGTACCGGCTGCGCGCGATAATCCACCAGTACTATTTGTCGATGGCAGTCCGACTGGTGATAACATCGTCCACCAAGCCGTAGTTCTTGGATTCGTCAGCACTCATGAAGCGGTCTCTTTCGGTATCTCGCGCCACATCCTCGACTGACTGACCTGTGTGGGATGCCATCAGATTATTCAGTTTTGCACGGATTTTGAGAATTTCCTCCGCGTGAATACTGATATCCGACGCCTGGCCCTGGGCTCCGCCAGACGGTTGGTGAATCATGGTGCGTGCGTTGGGCAGGCAATAGCGCTTACCCTTGGCACCAGCCGCCAGCAAAAACGCACCCATGCTGGCCGCTTGGCCGATACACATGGTACTCACGTCTGGCTTGACGAACTGCATGGTGTCATAAATGGCTAACCCGGCAGTAACAGAACCGCCCGGTGAGTTGATATATAGATGTATGTCCTTATCCGGGTTCTCGGCTTCGAGAAACAGTAGCTGAGCCACCACCAGATTGGCCATATGGTCTTCGACCTGGCCCACCAGGAAGATCACTCGCTCTTTGAGCAAACGTGAGTAGATATCATAGGACCTTTCACCACGAGCAGTTTGTTCAACCACCATGGGAACCAGGGAAGACTGAATTGTTGCGTGCTGGGAATCCATCAAATCGAACTTAGACATAGATAGCATATTTCCTGAAGTCGTCTGAACTGCTGATCGGGACTGGCACATAAAATGTCTTTTTACATCTCGGCCTAGCCTGAGTCGCTCTAAGCCGTGTTTGTTAATAAGAGCTTAACCTGAGCAAGAGGAAATGCCAACTCCTGTTAGCGCATTAGGAGGGAACAGATAATCCTGTTGTTGTAAACTTTGTTGTTGCTTGATGCGCCCCGGACACAGCTGCGTTCCGGGGCTCTCGGTGTTACTTCTGTTCGGGCTTGATGGCTTCGTCGTAGCCAACTTTTTTGTCAGTCACTGTGGCCTTGTCCAGAATAAAATCAACCACTTGGTCTTCCAGTGCGGCCGCCTCAACACTTGCCAAGAGCTGCTCGTTACCGTAGTAATGCTGTACAACGGCTTCCGGCTCTTCGTAGGTCGCAGCCAAATCTTCGATCATGGTCTTGACACGATCTTTGTCGGCACTCAGCTTTTCACGTTTGATCACTTCCGAGATCAACAATCCAAGCGCTGTTCGTCTCTCCGCCTGTTCGCGGAACATCTCATCTGGCAACAATGAACTGACATCCAGATCTTTGCTCAGACCACCGTATTGCTGCAGAGTTTGACGGCGCAACGCATCAATTTCCGACGCGATTAGCGCCTTCGGCAATTCAACCGGGTTGGCTGCCAGCAAGGCGTCCATGACCTGGCTCTTTACCTTGTTTTTTACCGCTTTGTTTTTTTCGCTTTCCATGTTGGACTGGACGTCTTCGCGAAATTTCTCAATTCCGCCTGTCTCAACACCAAACTTCTTGAAAAGCTCTTCATCGAGCTCTGGCAACTGCTGTTCGGACACGGCTTTCAATGTGACCTTGAATTCAGTGGCGGCGCCTTTCAGCTCTTCAACCTGATAATCCTCCGGGAAAGTCAAAGACAAAGTCTTCTCTTCTCCCGGCTTCATACCAACGATACCCTCTTCGAAGCCCGGAATCATGCTTTTCGAGCCAATGATCAGCTTATGATCCTGAGCCGAACCACCTTCGAATTCTTCGCCGTCTTTGGTGCCAACAAAGTCAATTTCAACCCTATCACCATCCTGTACTGCACGATCGACGGTACTCCATGTCGACTGACTCTTGCGCAACACGGTAATCATATTGTCGATATCGGCTTCTGTGATTTCCGCGTCGTAACGCGTCACGCTAATATCTTCCAGACCTTTGAGTTCCACCTCGGGATAAACCTCAAATGTCGCAACAAATTCAATGTCTTTACCAGGCTCCAGCTGCTTGGGCTCGATGGACGGCTGGCCAGCCGGCGTTATGGATTCTTTGCGCACGGCATCGTAAAAAGACCTATTGATAGCATCGCCCAGTACCTCCTGGCGAACACCTGCTCCGTAACGCTGTTTCACGACTCTCACAGGCACTTTGCCTTTGCGGAAGCCTTTCATCTGAACGGTTTTAGCCGCTTCCTGCAAACGCTTTTCAACTTCTGAATCAATGACGTCAGCGGGAATACCCACCGTTAAACGGCGTTCTAAGCCCGATGTTGTCTCGACTGAAACCTGCATGATGTTCCTCGTGAAAAATATAGAGAGGTCAATAAATCAAATCCGGTGCGCTAATGCCCTATTTGTGGTGCGGTCGGAGAGACTTGAACTCTCACACCTTGCGGTACTGGAACCTAAATCCAGCGCGTCTACCAATTCCGCCACGACCGCCTGAACGGGCATTTCAACCACCAGGCCAAATATGCGTTATCCCTTTGATTTTATTGATAAAAACAAGAAATATAAGCATCCCACCTGAGTGAGGGGAAGGAATTGTGCCACAGACCGCTAGTGCGTTCAACAAAACTGTCTGTCTCGCGTGTCAAACATTGGGTTCCAGTTATGGATGGCCCCGGATCCAGAGGCCATCCAGCCGCTCGTTGCGAACTGGTTCCACAAGGCCTGTTCACACTCTAATTCAGGCGCTCAACAATAGTAGTGATACCCTGCCCCAGTCCGATACACATGGTGGCTACACCCAATGTGGCATCTGAATCCTGCATTACGGAAAGCAAGGTGCCGCTGATGCGCGTTCCAGAGCATCCGAAGGGGTGACCCAGGGCAATGGCGCCACCATACAGATTCACCTTCTCGTCCATAACATCCAACAAGTTCAAGTCCTTCAGTACTGGCAAGGCCTGGGCGGCAAAGGCTTCATTGAGTTCTACTCGGTCAATGTCTTCCATGGTCAGGTTAGCCCGTTTGAGCGCCTTCTGAGTGGAAGGCACCGGCCCATAGCCCATAATGGATGGATCAACACCGGCGACCGCGACAGAAATAATGCGTGCGATAGGCTGGAAGCCCAGCGCTTGTGCCCGCTCGGCCGACATGATCAGCATGGATGATGCGCCGTCGGTAATCTGGGATGAGGTTCCCGCCGTCACTGTGCCGCCTTTCGGGTTGAACGCCGGCTTGAGGGTTGCGAGCACTTCAGCCGTCGTTTCCGGACGAATGGTTTCGTCATCACGAATCAGTACGGGAGCACCCTGTTCGTCGTGGCCTTCGATGGCAATTATTTCTCGGGCGAACTTGCCCTCGGCTCGCGCCTTGGCTGCACGCTGGTGTGAGCGCGCGCCAAACTGGTCCATCTGCTCGCGACCAATACCGTGCAAAAGCGCCAGGTATTCGGCCGTCAAACCCATGGAGCCCGCAGCTTTGGCCACGGACAAGCCGAGTTTGGGATTGGGATTCTGGTTCTCGTTCATGTCGATGTGGCCCATATGCTCGACGCCACCGACCAAATAAATATCACCAAAGCCCGCCTGAATATTGGCTGCTGCGGTGTGCATGGCAGACATCGACGAGCCGCACAAACGGTTGACGGTTTGGGCCGGAACCGTGTGCGGCAAGCCCGCTCGCAGCACGACGTTGCGCGCGAGGTTAAAACCCTGCTCGTCCCGCTGCATGACGCAGCCCCAGATAACATCATCGATCTCTGCAGGGTCAAGCGCCGAATTTCGGGCCAATAGACCGTTTATCAGCGCGGCGCTCATGTCGTCCGCGCGAACATGGCGGAAGCATCCGTTTTTGGAACGCCCCATGGGGCTGCGGGCGTAATCGACAATCACCACATCTCTCGGGTTCAAGCTCATTATCTGTTCTCCCTTTCGCCAGTGGCGTCGTGGCGCATATCGTAAGCGGTATAGTATGTGGAACTCTCGGCGGCCTTGGCTCTCATGCCTTCTGGCGGGCTGTATAAAGCGCCCAGCTCCGCGAACCGATCGGCCATGTTGATGAATTCTTTTATGCCAATGGCATCGATCCAGCGAAACAGACCGCCCCGGAATGGGGGGAAGCCGAGCCCATAGATCAAGGCCATATCGGCTTCTGCCGCGCTGGCCACTATGCCTTCCTCTAGGCAGCGCGCCAATTCGGTGGCCATGGGTACCATCAGGCGGGCCACGATATCCTCATCAGAATATTCCCGGCGCTCGGCAACGTGTGGCTTGAGCAGTTCATAAGATTCATCGACAGGCACTTTGACCTGCTTGCCCTTCTTGTCGAGTTCGTACTTGTAAAAGCCCTGATTGTTCTTTTGCCCGTAGCGGCCCGCATCGAACATGACGTCAGTGGCCGCCTTGAAAGTCTTACTCATTCGATCCGGAAAACCTTCAGCCATGACTGCTTCGGCATGCACACCGGTATCTATCCCGACCACGTCCAGCAAATAGGCCGGCCCCATCGGCCAGCCCCAGCGCTCCATCACCTTGTCGACCTGCTGAAAATCCGCCCCATCCCGCACCAACATGGAAAAACCGGCGAAATAAGGGAAGAGAACGCGATTAACCAGGAACCCCGGGCAATCCCGTACCACCACGGGCTTTTTGCCCAGCGCGTTGGCATAGGCGACTGTGCGCGCCACCGCCTGGTCCGATGTTTTGCCACCACGGATCACTTCTACCAGTGGCATGGCGTGCACGGGATTGAAAAAATGCATGCCGCAAAAGTTTTCGGGGCGCTGCAGTGATTCGGCCAGACGGTCAACGGATATGGTTGAGGTGTTGGTACAAAGAGCGGCATCATTACTCACCTGTTTTTCCACTTCCGTCAGCACGCTTTGCTTGACCTTGGGATTTTCTACAACCGCTTCAACGACCAGATCAACAGCATCAAATCCGTCGTAACTCAGTGTCGGCTCTATTCGGTTGAGTGCAGTGGCCATATCCAAAGTTGTCATGCGACCGCGCTCAACCCGTTTGGCGAAATGTTTGGCGGCTTCATTCAGCCCCAGATCAATCCCCTGTTGCGCGATGTCCTTCATCTTGATGGGGACACCTTTGAGGGCGGATTGGTAGGCAATACCTCCACCCATGATGCCGGCACCCAGCACCGCTGCGCGGCTCACTTTCTTGTCCGACTGCTTTTCCAGCTTGCGGGCTTTTTTGCTCAACAGCTGGTCGCTGACAAACAGGCCGACCAGCGCCTGCGCCGCGTCAGTCTGGGCCAACTTGACGAAAGTCGCTGACTCCACCTCGAGGGCCTGGTCCCGTTCAAACTTTGCCGCTTCCTGCATGGCCTTGATGGCACTGACCGGTGCCGGATAATTGCGACCAGCCTGTGCGCCAACGAATGCCTTGGAGCTTTCGAATGCCAGCAGATTTTCAATATCATTGTGAGATAAAGGGGCGCGCTTTTGTACGCGGCGGGACTGGTATTCAAGGCGGCCATCCTGCAATCGCTGCAGTGTCGTAAGGGCGGCGGCGTGCAGGTTTTCCGGCTCCACCACGCCGTCGACCACGCCAGCAGTCATTGCAACGTCGGCGGCGTGCTCCTTACCGCTGGCAATCCACTCGATCGCCGTATCCAGGCCCGCGATGCGGGGCAGGCGCACTGTACCACCCCAACCGGGAATCAGTCCCAGTTTCGTTTCCGGCAAACCGACCTTGGCGGCCGTACTGGCAATGCGATAATCACACGCCAGGCAGAATTCAAGCCCTCCGCCAAGGGCAAAACCATTGATGGCGACCACAGTCGGCACTTTCAATTCTTCCAGCTGCGTGAAACAGCGGCTTGTTTCGCCCAGATGTTGGGCGATGGCTTCAGCCCCTTGGGCGAATGTGGGTCCGAACTCGGTCACGTCGGCACCGACGATAAAAACGTCCTTTCCGCTGGTAACAAGTAGGCCGGTGATGTCCGCCTTTTCGATCGCCTGCAAGGCCTGCTTGAGCTCGGTCATCATGACCCTATTGAATTTGTTTACCGACTCACCCTGCAGATCAAACTGCAGTTCGGCAATACCGCCTTCGAGTGGCCTGACTTGGATGGCACTACCTTCGAATATCATACTTACCTCGTCTTCCGATGAGTATCGTGGCCGGAAAGCAGCGCCACCAGGTGATTCTGATCCTTGCATGAAACCGCAGCAGGAAAATTCAAACAAGCGTTTGAATTTGATTATTATGCACAATTGCCGGGCGCTGACAATCCCACCAGAGAACGGCTGCGACCGACGGTGCTCCCTGGCCGATCGGGATACAGCCAGAGCCGTCGCAACGTCTTATTGCGCAGCCTGAATAAACAATACAAGGCGGCATGCCCGCTCGTGGGTGTTGACCAAATGCTGATCTCGCGGGCCAGCAAACTGAAAACCGTCCCCTGTCTCCAACCTATGGCAAACGTCATCAAGCCGCATTTCCAACGCCCCATCAATAACGACACCCGCCGCCAAACCGTTTCGACCCAATATTGCGCTGGTGGTTTCCTGACTGCCGGGGGGAAGCTCGCACTCAACCAAATAACATGCGCGATCTGTGACGTGCTGCAAAGGCATAACACGCTTGCGCGCGAGGCCCTGGCTCACCAGCACCCATTCCGACGCTGGATGTACCACCGGAATGGGCGATGATTCAGCAAAAAATTCGGGTAGAGACATGGGAATTGCGCTCAAGATCTTCTCCAGGGACCCCAAAGACGGGCTGACCTTGCCCTGCTCTATCAGCGACAGACTGCCATTGGTCACCCCAGCGCGCCGGGCAAGCTCACGCTGGCTCAAACCACGCGCCAGGCGCACCGATTGCAGTCTCGCACCGGCAGCAAAATGCCCCGCTGCGGGCTCAGCGGCCTCTCCCGTACAAGGCTCTGTCAGGTCAGCCTCAGGTGACGCTCCCGATTCTTCCTCGTCAGACATCGCAGCCTTCCTCAGCTCGCATCAACGCATGTCCCCATAGCCTTCGTCATCACCCAACAACACGCTCTGCGCGTGGCCGGGGATACTCAGGCTGTTACCATTCATATCCAGGGCGGATTCGTCTACTACACCCGTACCAAATTCGTAGATCGCCGCGACTTCGCCGCGATCAGCAGCCGTCGCGTAGGCTGCACTGGCTTCGCGCACGGATTCCCGTCGGCTCTGGTACTGTGACCATTGCGATGCGCCGTGGCGTTTAGCCAACCAGTTTTCCGCCACCTGGGGAGCCAGGACTGTCGCGGTTGCGTTATTACCACCAAAGCCTTTCGAGTTCAGGAATGCCACCTGCACCTCACCTCGGTCCTGAGCGAGATCCAGGTCCCCGGTGGACAGCAACAACCGGTCGCTATAAACGTCCTCAGCCACGCCGTCGATGGTTTTGATACCCGGCAATATTCCGTACTTGAACACTCCCAGAGTGGCCGCCATCTGATCGCCACTGGCAGGGCCCAGAGAGTGTCCCAGGTACGCTTTAACCGCAGCAACCGGCCAGGATTTGATGCCAAACGCCCGGGCCACCTGATCAAAGATACGCGATTCCGTCACTCGGTTTTGCGGAGTACTCGAGCCGTGAGCCTGAACGAAACTGTGCTGCTGTACCGCCTGATCACCCAACAGCGCTCTTGCCAGCCCTACCGCTTTGGCCATGGTCAGGTAATTACCGGGGCCGGGAGCAGATATTGACTTCTTGAAACCGTCTGCGTTGACATACACGCCGGGTACCGCGCCATAGATTTCAGCCCCCATTTCTACTGCCAGAGCGTCATCCATCAGGACGATGTACTGCCCGGATTCTGCCAGGGTAAAACCGCAGTTTTGTCCGAACGGGCGACTGGCGCGCCGATAATCGATAACACCGCCATCAAGCTTGGACAGATTCGCATCAGTCGCCAGCGCACCCATGGCGGCATAGCCGTCAATGACTTCAGGCAGAATTGGGGCTTCGCTACTGCCTACAAATACGACCCGACGCCGCCCACTGCGAATATCGTCGACACCTTCTCTCAAGTTGTACAAAAACGTCGCACAGGCACCGGTCATGCCGCCTGTGGAACCCAGGCTACCGAGCACGTACGCGTTCACGAAGTCCGCAGGCATGGTGTTCAAGCCGAGCGCCAGCTGTTTCGACGAGACCCGGGAGCCTTTCAAGCGAGCCTGCATCATTCCGCCATAGCCGGAGCCATCCAGCTGCGCCATAACACTGCTGCTGTAGACACCAATCTCGTCTGGGCGCACCCGATCCACAATCTGCTGCCACTCGATACCTACGGAACGCAAGGCATCTGATGCACCCAGCACCGCCAACTGCAAGCCGCGCGGATGAAACAGCGAACGGTAATGTTCGCCGGGGTCAAAGCCTGTCGGCAGCTGGCCGGCGGCCTGTACCGGCATGGACTGGGTGGCATCCACATGCAGCTCCTGAGGTCCGTGAATCGTCACCTGCACTTGATCCGAACTCATCGGTGAAACCTGCCATCCCTCTGGCACCGGGTCCGGCACTTGCTTCAGAGGAAGACAGAAAGAGATGGGCTGCTGATCGCTGCCGGACAGATGCAGAGGCCGTTTCACTGGCACCTTGTCCACATCAAAGTGCTGCGCCTCAATACGGCGGACCAATGTACCTTGCAGCACCTGCTCGACAAGATCGTCGCCAATGCCATCTGCACCAACCGCAGTACCTTCCGCATTAGTGCCTGCGCGAGTGCATTGCCCATCTTTCCAGGAGACCAACCCCATCAGGCTTGCCAGCCCTTGCAAGGTATCTCTGCGATCTGCCGAACTGAGGCTCTCGAGAATCATCCGCTTGTAGCCTTGGTGTGATGAACTGCGACCAGCGGCGTTGTATCCACCAAAACCGACAATGACAGGTAAACTTTTCGTTGTATTCACTCGTAATACTCATCCAGTAGTAATAACAGGTTGGAAATTGACATGCGGCAATTTTAGAGTTGATTATCAGCCTCAGCGCAGGCCATACTGGACAGCAAACAGTGCTATTCTGGCCACACCCGTGGTTTGACATAAAACAGCTAAAGGCTGGGGAGTCGACTCATGTTCTGTGTAACCTTCCTTATTTGCGACCAGATGCTGGCGACCAGCGTGACCCTCCCACTGGAACAGCTCAAGGCCGCACAAACCCTCGCCCGAGCCGCCAGCAGCAAAAAAGCAACCGCGCCAGAGCTGAAGGTACTGCTGGCCTCTGTCGATGGCGAAGCCGTAACCACCAATACCGGCATCCAGCTCCAGCCAGACTGCGCACTAACGGACATCACCCATTCCGACATTACCTATATTCCCGCTCTGTGGCGCAACCCTCAGCCGATAATACGCCGCAACCAGCGCGCACTTGCCTGGCTGCAACAACAGTGTGAGCTCGGCAATACCATAGCGGGGGTCGGCACTGGGTGTTGCTTTATGGCGGAGGCTGGCTTGCTTGACAATAAGGCAGCAACCACTCATTGGCACTACTTCAACCAGTTTCAGAAGCGCTACCCCAAGGTGTTGCTCAAACGGCAATATTTCATTACTCAAGCCGGCAACATTTATTGCACAGGTAGCGTGAATTCCCTGGCGGATTTGACCATTCATTTCATCCAACGGTTTTTCACCGCGACTATCTCCCGCCACGTGGAGCGGCATTTCTTCCACGAGATACGAAAGACCTATGCCAACTCGGAATCGTCCAACGGCCATGCAGTTGCCCACCCCGACGAGGACATCATTCGCGCCCAAGTCTGGTTACAGGAACATTTTTCCCAGGAAATTCGGTTAGCGGACGTTGCGGAAATCTTCGGCATGAGCGTGCGTTCATTCAACCGGCGGTTCAAAGCCGCAACGGGACAAACGCCCCTTCAGTACCTACACGACGCGCGCATACAGACGGCTAAAGACCTGCTGCAAACATCCAACTTGTCGATAGGCGAAATCGCCTATCGCGTCGGCTACCAAGACCTGGCGCATTTCACACGATTATTCAAGCGGTTGCTGAGCGTCACCCCAAGTCAATATCGAACCACAGTGCGCGCAAAAATGTTTAGTTTGTAGATAAAACTCAAAAGAGAAACGAAGTGTGTGCGCTATAGTTGTGCATTCAGCCATTTGAGTCCTTCTGGTTTTAGCTTAAAGCTTGTAGCTTGAGGCTTGCAGCTTTTACTTCCCCACCTTCCGAAAAATCACCACATCACTGCCATAAAAATCACATTCAGCTTGCCATTGATCAGCCAACCATAAAAAGGTGGATTCACTGAAAAACGCGATGTGTGTCGGATCATTTTTGTAGTGCCAACGGGAGAAGGCTTCTTTGTCAGTAACGCGCTTCGTCATCAACGCCAGAAACCCGCGCGGCAGCAATAGCTTCCACAATAATGACAGAGTGCCGCCGGGGTCGCTCAGGTGTTCCACCACTTCGGTTGCGGTGATAAATTCATAATCCTGTTCAAGCACCGTAACATCATTGGCAAAGAACTTGTCATAGACGGCAAGGGTATGGCCGCCCCCCTGCAGCATAAGGTGCAGGGTTGGGCCAGGTCCGCAACCAAAATCGAGGCCGCGGCTCGGCTTTGAAAGACGCTGCAACAAGGGGTCAGCCAATCGCTGCAAAAACTGCCGGTAACCGACATCCCGCGGATCATTCTGATGGAGAAGATACTCCGCTTTCTCGCCTTCTTCTGAGAGGTGGAACTGCTCTGGAACAAACACCAAGTCGCAGCGCAAGCATTGCAAATAAGTTCGCCGCTTATCCTGATGATAAAACTCAATTTCGATGGAACAACATAAGGGGCAGGCGTCTCTGTGTTCACTACGGCTTTTATTCATGGGTTAATTCCATAAACCAAAAAGGCCAGCAAAACGCTGGCCTTTCGGTTAGGCGACAAATTATCGCCCTATTCGTTGTCAGAATTGTCAGGATCAGTTAAGCGACATTCGCCTGTGTCAGCTTAGGCCGCTCCGCCGTTTTGGTAATGGCGATGGTCTTCGGCTTTTTGGCTTCCGGTACTTCACGAAGCAAATCAATATGCAGCAAGCCATTATCAACAGAGGCCGACTTCACTTCAACATATTCTGCCAGCTGAAACCGCCGTTCGAAGTTGCGAGCGGCAATCCCCTGATGAAGGAATTTTTTCTGTTCCTTATCCTCCGACTTCTTGCCGGTAACCGTCAGCGTATTCTCGTGTACCTGAATATCCAGTTCTGACTGATCAAACCCTGCCACAGCCATCGAGATACGGTATTGATCGTCACCGGTCAATTCGATGTTGTAGGGCGGATAGGAAGGTTGTGTCTGTTCCGACCGGGTAATGGAATCGAGCAGGTTGGCCATACGGTCAAAGCCGATTGCGGAACGGTACAGTGGAGCAAAGTCAAAATCACGCATTGTCATATCCTCATTTAGAGCAACATGTTTAAGTGGGCCCATCAATTGATCGAGCCATTGAAAAACCCAATACTGCATCAATAAATGCACATCAGGCTGTCAGCCGCTTTATCGCAAAGCCGGCTGATGTACCAACCTTAATTACAAGGTCTGCCGCTAATACTTTTGCAAGAACTCGTACAAGGCGGTACAGGTTCTAATATCGGGTTGCGAAATCACATTTCAAGTTCTTTTTTAAAAATTTTTTGCGGGACCAGAACCAATTTCCAATGCGAACTACCGCGCAGGTTCCTCTGTGACATGGCACGGCAAAGCAACTGCCGAGAACGCCCCCCGACGGGCACCGAAACGCCGGTTATCTCGGTAGAGCCACCACGAGGATGGCCACTTACACAATGGCTATTAAAAACCGTGTTCCAATAAACGAATGTTATTAAGTTAGGCCTTGTGTTTTGCTCGACTTCAGCCAATAGTTAAGGGGAAGGTATCGCGTTCTTTCCTTCCTATAAACATCAAATGGAGGTTCGCCAAATGAAGTCAAACGCAGATGTTGTCTACAGAGACCTGCACTCGTCTCCCACTTTGAACGATGTCATTGACAAGAAACTCAACAAGCTGAATCGCTTCAGCAACGCTATCATCCACAGCCGCGTCACCCTCGACAGCCCTCATAAGCGCCAGCACAAAGGCAAGATGTTCCGCGCGACCATTGAACTGGACGTCAAAGGTGCGCCAGTGGCGGTGACCCAGGACGACCCCTCGGTCCACGTTGCTGTCCGCGAAGCCTTCGCGGCCGCCGAACGCAAACTCAAGCAGCGCAGTGCCAAGCTGCGAGCAATTCAGCACTAGGCCTCCTCCAAACGCCGCCAACTCAGTGGAATTGGCGGCAAGACCCCTGGCATTGGCCGCCGCTGCCACGGGGTCATCTATCAGCTATTTTGACACTGCGGCCGTACATGCCCTTTTTTGATCCAGAACCACTGCCCTACGGCCGCTTCCGGCACCCTTCACTCTAGCAAAACATCGCCAAATCTGAGATAGTGCGCGCCATCTCCGGCCGCTGTCCCTTCATCACCGGGCAGTCCAATTTCTGCAATGATTTCTGGGTGACAAACTATTGAATAAATCCGTTGACGACGGCTGGTCCGTCACGAATTCCGCTGAGCTCTATGGCATCAACGATTGGGGCGCTGGTTACTTCGGCGTGTCTGACAAGGGCGAGATCACTGTCGCTGCAGACAACAAGATTGGCCCCAGTAACGCCTCGCTGGTCGACATTGTTAATGATGTCCGTGAACGTGGCATGGATATGCCGGTTCTGGTTCGCTTCGAGAACCTGCTTGAGCAACAGATTGGTCGGCTCAATGACGCTTTCAGAAACGCCATTGAGGTCAACAATTATCAGGGGCAATACCGCGGCGTATTTCCCATCAAAGTCAACCAGCAGTGTCACGTCATTGAAGAGATTGCCCAGGTTGGTGCGAAATACGGCCATGGGCTGGAGGCCGGTTCGAAGCCCGAGCTCATCGTCGCCCTCGCCCATCTGGAATCCCCCGACGCCTGTATCGTCTGCAATGGGTATAAGGACGAGGAATTCATCGACCTGGGGTTGCAAGCCTGCAAGATGGGCTACCGCCTCTTTTTCGTAATAGAAACACCCACCGAATTGCCAATCATCCTGGAGCGCAGCCGCGCCTTGGGCATCCGGCCATTGATCGGTGTGCGTGTCAAACTGGCGTCCATGGTGGGCGGCCACTGGAATGCCACCAGCGGTGATCGCAGTATCTTTGGCCTGTCCATCGCTCAGCTGGTGGCAATGGTCGACATTCTCAAGCAGGAAGGCATGCTGGATTGTCTGCAGCTCCTGCATTATCACCTGGGCTCGCAGATTCCCAACATCCGCGACATCCGTTCCGGCGTCATGGAAGCCTGCCAGGTCTATGTGGATTTGGTCAACGAAGGCGCCAGCATGGGCTACCTGGACCTCGGTGGTGGCTTGGCGGTCGACTACGACGGCTCGAAAAGCAACTACATGCATTCGCGCAACTATACGCTGGATGAATATTGCGCGGATATCGTCGAAGTCATCATGGACAAGCTTGATCCCGGTGAGATCCCTCACCCCACCATCATTACCGAGTCGGGTCGCGCCACTGTGGCCTACTCGTCGGTGCTGATCTTCAATATCCTGGATGTAGCGGATTTCGAGCCCGGTCCACTCCCCGACGTCATTGGTGAAGACGAAGACCCGCTGGTTCACAACCTGCATGAGGTCCTTGCGGCCGCCAGCACCCGCAATTTGCAGGAGTGCTACAACGACGCCTTATTCTATCGGGACGAAATCCGTGAGTTGTTCAAACGGGGCCAAGTCAACCTGCGCTCCCGGTCCCTGGCAGAAAACATCTTCCTCAAAGTCATGCACGAATTGCTCGCGCTTTCCGAAGATGCACCGCGCAGCCTTCAGGAACTGGATAAACTGAAAGAGGTTCTATCCGACATCTACTACGGAAACTTCAGTCTATTTCAATCCCTGCCGGATATCTGGGCAATCGATCAAGTTTTCCCGATCATGCCCATCCACAGGCTCGGGGAGAAGCCGGACCGGCAGGCCATCATCGCCGACATCACCTGCGACTGCGATGGCAAGATTGATCGATTTGTCGATCGCGACGGCGTTCGTCGTACCTTGCCGTTACACCGTCTCAAGGAAAATGAAGAGTATTACATCGGTGTTTTTCTCGTCGGCGCCTATCAAGAGACATTGGGCGATCTTCACAATCTGTTTGGCGATACCAATGTCGTCAGCATTCGAGTCAATGAAGACAACAGTTATGACTTCGTTAATGAGATTGAAGGTGACAGTATTGCCGACGTTTTGAGCTATGTGGAGTATCAACCCCCGGTACTGACGGAGCGGTTCCGCAAAATTGCAGAGCGGGCTGTGCGCCAGGGCAAGATCAGCGCCTCTGAAAGGCTGACCATCATGAAAGCGTTTTCCGCCAGCATGCGTGGCTATACCTATTACGAAAAAGAACACAACCCCGTAACAGTCAGGAGTTCACATGAGTAAAGTGATGATTATTGGTGCTGGTGGTGTCGGAAGTGTCGTCGCCCATAAATGTGCGCAGTTGGCCGATGTGTTCGATGAAATTATTCTCGCCAGCCGAACCGAAGCCAAATGCAAAGCCATTGCGACACAACTGTCCAGGGAAGTCCGCACCGCTCAGGTGGATGCCGATAATGTGCCGGAACTCACCGCTCTGCTCCGGCAGGAAAAGCCGGATTTGGTCATCAATGTCGCTCTGCCTTATCAAGACCTGCACATCATGGATGCCTGTCTGGCTGCCGGCGTGGACTACCTCGACACGGCCAATTATGAGCCACCTCATGAAGCCAAGTTCGAGTACTCCTGGCAGTGGGACTATCAGGATCGCTTCGTTCAGGCCAACCGCATGGCGCTGCTCGGCAGTGGCTTTGATCCCGGTGTCACCAATGTGTACACGGCTTACATCAAAAAACATTATCTGGACGAAATTCACGAGCTGGATATTATCGATTGCAATGCCGGCGACCACGGGCAGGCATTTGCGACCAACTTCAACCCCGAAATCAATATTCGAGAAGTAACGGCCAAGGGGCGTTACTGGGAAAATGGGCAGTGGCGGGAAACCGACCCACTGTCAGTGAAGGACAGCTTCGACTTCCCGGAAGGCATAGGTCCGAAAGATATTTATCTGATGTACCACGAAGAACTGGAATCCATCACCCGACATTTTCCGGAAATCAAACGTGCACGTTTCTGGATGACCTTTTCGCAGAACTACCTGAAACACCTGGAAGTACTGCAGAACGTCGGCATGACCGGTATTGAGCCGGTGGAATACAACGGCGTGCAAATTGTTCCCCTGCAATTCCTGAAAGCGGTACTGCCGGACCCCGCGAGCCTGGGCCCGCTCACCAAGGGGCGTACCTGTATCGGCTGCGTGGCCAAAGGCATCAAAGACGGTAAGGAAAAAACCGTTTACATTTACAATATTTGCGATCACGAAGCCTGCTACGAGGAAGTGCGCTCCCAGGCCATTTCCTACACCACAGGCGTGCCTGCCATGATTGGTGCCAAAATGATGCTGGAAGGTAAATGGAAAAAGCCCGGCGTATGGAACATGGAGCAGTTCGACCCCGATCCGTTCATGGATGATTTGAATCAGTACGGATTGCCGTGGCAAGTCGTTGAGTTGGACGATAATGGATTGGCCGACTAGTCGATCTTCACGAACCTATACACAAACACAAGCTAGACCGTAAACGTGTTGATGTTCTGGGAAAGACATGAATCCGGCATTCACTGCTGTGACACGCCGTGAATACGTCCCTGTAGGCTCGGCACCAGCATCCGACGTGCAGGATGCACTAGTGCCGTGATGGCATGGATGCCAAAGAACGGCCATGCTGGTGACGGTCACAACAGCAAACACCGAATTCATATCTAGGAAGCCTGCGGGACAGCAATGACAAACAATATTAAAAGTTGGAATTTGAAACCGCTATGCCAAACACATTTTCAGCGTTTGATCCGACCCGGGTGCCGAGCCCGTGTTACGTCGTCGACGAGGCCGCTCTGGAAGCTAATCTTCGCGTCCTCGCTCGGGTCCAAGCGGAAAGTGGTGCAAAAATACTGCTCGCATTGAAGGCGTTTTCCATGTTTTCAGTGGCGCCACTGGTGATGCGTTATCTAAAAGGTACCTGCGCCAGTGGCATCTATGAAGCACGTCTCGGTCGAGAAGAATTCGGTGGTGAGGTACATACCTATTCGGCCGCTTATCGACCACATGAAATGGCTGATATTCTCGCGGTTTCAGACCACGTGGTATTCAACTCATTCAGCCAGTGGCAGCGGTACAAGGTGCAAGCTCTTGCGGCGCAAGATCAGCGACCAAACCTGGCCTTCGGTTTGCGTATCAATCCCGAACACTCCGAAGGCGCCACGCCCATTTATGATCCCTGCGCACCCTGCTCTCGCATGGGCATCCGCATTGAGGATTTCGCGGAACAGGATCTGGACGGCATCAGCGGACTTCACTTTCACACACTGTGCGAGCAGGATTTCGACCCCTTGGCACGCACGTTGGATGTGGTAGAGAAAAACTTTGGCAGCTATCTGACACAGCTCAAGTGGGTAAACTTTGGTGGCGGCCATCACATTACGCGGCCGGATTACCAGGTCGATGCTCTGATCGAACGCATTCGCAGCTTTCAGGCGAAATATGATGTTCAGGTTTACATCGAACCCGGAGAGGCAATTGCCTTGAATGCGGGAGTTCTGGTCGCGGAAGTTCTGGACACCAATTGGAACAGCATGAACCTGGCGATTTTGGATGCATCCGCCACCTGTCACATGCCCGACGTTCTGGAAATGCCCTACCGCCCCAATATTACCGATGCGGGACTGCCGGAAGAGCTCGCTCACACTTACCGGCTGGGTGGCCCCAGCTGTCTTGCCGGGGACGTGATCGGCGACTATAGCTTCAGCAAACCTCTGCAGGTAGGTCAGCGTCTGATATTTGAAGACATGGCAATTTACACCATGGTCAAGAACACGACCTTCAACGGCATACCTTTACCGAGCATTGCACGCTGGAACAGCGAGACGGATGAGCTGCAAATCGTCAAATCTTTCGACTACCACGATTTCCGCAACCGGCTTTCCTGATAACTGAATGCTGACAACCCGAACCTGATCGCCAACTGTTTCCAAAGCCGTACTGAAACAATGGTTGACCGATTAATTTTCCGAGATCCCTTTTCGAGAATCACTATGCTGACCGTAAACGAATATTTTGAAGGCAAGGTCAAATCCATCGCCCTACAAACAGCCACCCTACCCGCCACCATCGGCGTGATGGCCGCAGGGGAATATACGTTTGGCACCGATTGCAAAGAAGTTATGTCCGTTGTGAGCGGCGAACTCAGAGTGAAGCTTCCCGGCGAAAACGAATGGCAAACCTTCATCAACGGCCAAACATTCGAGATCGACGCAAACCAGAAATTCGACCTGGTCGTGCCGGTGGATACGGCTTACTTCTGTCAATACTGGAGGTAGGGGTAAGGAGCTGCAAGCTGCAAGCTGCAAGCTGCAAGCTGCAAGTATAGGATCAAGGGAAAGGGAAAAGATAAACCAGAGACAATGGCTGGGCATTCATCACCTTTAAGGGTGTCTTATAGCTTATAGCTTGCAGCTCTTACTTTTCCCTTTTCCCTTTTCCCTTTTCCCTTTCTTTAGCTTGTAGCTTGCGGCTTGCAGCTTCAACCTCCCAAACCTATCATTAAATCCCCCGCAGGCGTATAATCGCCGGTCGCGCTAACAGCGCCCAACGTACGTGGCACTGCCATCATCAAACGCGTGACCCATATCCGTCCGGCGACCGCCTGACGTTGCGATTCTTATTTAGGCCTAATTAATGACCGATACCCCACTTTTTGCGGATTTTCCGCTAAAACCCGCTTTGCTCGCCACGATCCAAGAGCTTGGTTACGAACAACCCTCCCCCATTCAAGCTCAAAGTATTCCTCTTCTATTGGAAGGGCACGATCTTTTGGGTCTGGCGCAGACCGGTACGGGTAAGACTGCTGCGTTCGCATTGCCCCTGCTGAACAACATCGACATTAGTGTTAAGCATCCTCAGGCACTGGTCCTGACGCCGACGCGTGAACTGGCCATTCAAGTGGCTGAGGCGTTACAGCGTTACGCGTCAAAATTGCCTGACTTCCACGTTCTGCCTGTCTACGGCGGTGGGGACATGGCCAACCAGCTCAAACAACTCAAGCGCGGCGTGCATGTCATCGTCGGCACGCCGGGTCGGGTCATTGATCACCTGCGTCGCAAAACCATGGCTCTGGAATCCCTCAAGCACGTCGTCCTGGATGAGGCTGACGAAATGCTGCGTATGGGTTTCATCGACGATGTGACCTGGATTCTCGAGCATACGCCAGCAGAACGACAAACCGCCCTGTTCTCCGCCACCATGCCTCGCCAGATTCAGCAGGTGGCTGAACGCTACATGCGCGACCCGCAGAACGTCACTATCAAATCCGCGACCACAACCGTCGAGAACATTGCCCAGCACGCGTGGATTGTTAAAGGGGTGAACAAGCTCGACGCGCTGACTCGCATACTGGAAGTCGAAGAATTCGATGGCATTATCATCTTTGTGCGAACCAAAACCGCCACGGTAGAACTTGCAGAGCGACTGGAAGCCCGCGGGTTTGCATCGTCGCCGCTCAATGGCGATATGAACCAAACCCTGCGTGAGCGCACCATCGAGCGCCTCAAGAATGGCAAGATCGACGTGGTTGTCGCGACCGATGTCGCCGCGCGCGGCATCGACGTTCCCCGCGTAAGCCACGTAATCAACTACGATGTACCTTACGATACAGAAGCCTACGTGCACCGTATCGGCCGTACAGGCCGCGCTGGCCGCAAAGGCAAGGCGATTCTGTTTGTGGCGCCGCGAGAAAAGCGCATGCTGTTTGCTATTGAACGAGCCACCCGCCAGAAGATCACGCCTCTTGAGCTACCGAGCCGCGAACAGATCGCCAATCACCGCATGGAGCAGTTCAAGAACAGCATCAGTGAAACGGTGGAAAATGAAGAGTTGGATTTTTTTGAGCAGCTGGTCATGGACTACTGCCGCGAAACCCAGATACTGCCCGAGCAAGCCGCAGCCGCGTTGGCGTTCATGGCGCAGAAGCAGAATCCGGTGCGTTTGACGGCTCAGGAAGCCCCGGCTGCCACTGCGCGCTACAACGATGACTCGTCAACAGCGCCACGTTCACGACGGGAATCCTATGAACCCAATGCCTCCATGGATCGTTATCGCATCGAGGTGGGCCGCAAGCACGATGCCATGCCCAAGGATATTGTCGGTGCCCTGACCAACGAAACAGCACTGAAATTCGAGAACATTGGCCAGATCAAGATTTTCGACAGTTTCAGCGTTGTCGAACTTCCCAAAGGAATGCCGAAGGAAGTATTGAGCCAGATCCAGAACATTCGTGTGCGCAACCACAAAATGTCGATCAGCCTCGACCAAAAATCAGCCTCCTCTGGCAAACCTGACCGGGATCGCAAGGGACCAGCGAGAAGTGGCAAACCAAAAGCTGCTGCTGCAAAATCGGGTAAACCGAAGAAGTCGAATAAGAGCCAAGACGCGAAATAATATTTCCGCGGATCAATAACGGGTAAAGGCGGCTTCGGGCCGCCTTTTTTATGGAGCGCTGTTTTACCCTGCTGTTCCAGCAGGCGGACGGGAAGCCTGTACATGATCATATCCAGAAAACAACGCAACCAAACATCAATCATCCGGGCAAAAAAAAGGCGACCTTTCGGTCGCCCTTTGCCTGACTAAACAAGCATTCGCTTATTTTTTGTCCTGGCTTTCGATTTGCGCCTTGATCAGGTCACCAATGGTGGCCGGCTGTGCGCTTTCGTTTTGCTTGGCACTGTGTTCTTTGATGGCGGCTTTCTCGTCAGCTTGATCCTTGGCCTTGATCGAAAGAACGATGGTGCGGTTCTTGCGATCAACGTTAGTGATCTTGGCTTCGACTTCTTCACCTTCCTTCAACACATTGCGAGCATCTTCTACCTTGTCACGGCTGATGTCGGAGGCTTTCAAAGTACCTTCAACTTCGCCAGACAGTGTGATGATTGCAGCTTTAGCGTCAACTTCTTTTACAACGCCTTTAACGATAGTACCTTTATCGTTTTCAGCAACGTAAGAGGAGAAAGGATCTTCGTCCAGCTGCTTCACGCCCAGAGAGATACGCTCGCGCTCTGGATCGATGGCCAGTACAACGGTTTCCAGCTCGTCGCCTTTCTTGTACTTGCGTACGGCTTCTTCGCCAGTTTCGTTCCAGGAGATATCGGACAAGTGAACCAGACCGTCGATGCCGCCATCCAGACCAATAAAGATACCGAAGTCGGTGATGGACTTGATCTTGCCGCTGATCTTGTCGCCTTTGTCGAATTGACGGGAGAACGCATCCCATGGATTTTCCTGGCACTGTTTGATACCCAGTGAAATACGACGACGCTCTTCGTCGATATCCAGAATCATCACGTCAACTTCGTCACCCAACTGGACAACCTTGGAGGGATGAATGTTCTTGTTGGTCCAATCCATTTCGGAAACGTGTACCAGACCTTCCACGCCTTCTTCGATTTCAGCAAAACAACCGTAGTCGGTAAGGTTGGTGATTTTTGCCTTGACCTTGGTACCTTCCGGATAACGGTTGGTGATAGCGGCCCAGGGATCTTCGCCCAGCTGCTTCAGACCCAGAGACACGCGGTTGCGCTCACGGTCGAACTTCAGCACTTTAACGTCAATCTCATCGCCAACATTGACGATTTCGCTCGGATGCTTGATACGCTTCCAGGCCATGTCGGTAATGTGCAGCAGGCCATCTACGCCACCCAAGTCAACGAACGCACCGTAATCGGTAAGGTTCTTGACGATACCTTTAACTGCCATGCCTTCTTGCAGTGTGGCCAGCAGCTCATCACGCTCTTCAGAGTTAGCCTGCTCCATAACCGCACGACGTGAAACAACCACGTTGTTGCGCTTCTGGTCCAGCTTGATGACCTTGAACTCCAGCTCTTTGTTTTCCAGGTGGGCAGTGTCGCGCACAGGGCGAACATCGACCAAAGAACCTGGCAAGAAAGCTCGGATGCCAGCAACGTCCACGGTGAAACCACCCTTGACCTTGCCGTTGATAATACCAGTAACCACTTCGTCCGCTTCGTGCGCAGCTTCAAGCACTTTCCAGGCTTCAGCACGCTTGGCTTTTTCGCGTGACAGGCGGGTCTCACCGAAACCGTCTTCTACAGTTTCCAGCGCTACCTGAACTTCATCACCAATGGACAGATTGACTTTTCCGTCTTCATCCATGAATTGTTCGGCAGGAATAACACCTTCAGATTTCAGGCCGGCGTGAACAGTCACCCAGTCTGAATCGATGTCGATAACAACACCGGTAACGATTGTACCGGGGACCATATCAACGGTTTTTAAACTTTCTTCAAAGAGTTCTGCAAAGCTCTCGGTCATTGAGATACCTATAGTTTATCAGCGCAAAACCACCCGCCACCTCAAGAGGAGGTCAGTAGAATTGCTTACCGTGCTGCCAGTACACGGGCCGGTTGGTTGAGATGCTGAACGCCGCTCCTTGCTGGCTTGAACTGACGTTAGCATTGCCCGGAATGAGATGGGAATTTGGTTGGTGCAAAAGCCCTATCTCCGGGCTCGGCGAGGCTACCAGATTAAGGGGTGTTCAGCAAGTGAATTCGAGGAAAATCGGGGCGTTCAGGGCAAACAAACTAATGCACGCCGTAACCGCCGGGAACTGCGATTCGCGCCGCCATGCTACCCCAGGTTTTGCAGGTGGGGCAGCACCAGTGCAACTGCTGGCCGGTAAAGCCGCAACTTCGGCATTCATATGCGCTGTTGGCCGTCAGCACCTTGGTCAGCACCGGACTGAAAGCGGTGTAATTCAGCCGGCCATTCGTCTGTTGTTCGAATATGGCGAGCATATCGGCAAACGGTGCCAACCCAGGGAAACGGCGAAGCTCCTGGCTCAGCAACGTCTGGGCTGCATCCGGACCTCTGAGCCTGGCGGTCAGGCGGGAATACTGCTGCAATAGCAATTCGGATGGTTCCTGCTGGTAAAGCCCCTTCAGCAGGGCATACAACGCCTCCTGGCGCCCCAGCTCTTCGTAACAGTGACTGATGAGAGGCAGAGCTTCCGAGATGAACAGCGATGAGCTGGAGGAAATTTTGTTGAGCTCCCGCACTGCCAACTCCCATTGTCCCAGCGCCATTTCTATATGAGCAGAATCAAGGCGGGCGCGCACGCAATCCCGGTCAAAGCCGATGGCTTTGCGCACCCACTGTCGCGCCGATAACCAGTCCCGGGTCTGGATGGCGGACTCTGCCAGTTCGCAACCGAAATGCGCTTGCAGTTCCCGCCAATACACCGGATTGCGCCCGAGCTTGCGATGACACAACTGCTCGGCCATATCTATAGCACGCTGCCATTCCTTCTCATCCCGGTAAATCTCCACCAGACGCTCTAGACAGACGCCCCGTATGGAGGGGTCATCACTGTGCAGCAGTTCTTTGAAAAGTGCCTCAGCTCTGTCCAGCAACCCGGATTTCATATAGTCCAGAGCCAGCTCAACCTGTGCTTGCTGCTGTTGTTCCAGACCGAGACTGGGTCTGGCGAGCAAGTTCTGATGAATGCGGATCGCTCGATCAACTTCGCCCCGGCGGCGCAGCAAGTTGCCAAGCGCGAGATGGGTTTCCAGGGTTTCGCTATTGACATCGAGCGCTGCCACAAAGGTGTCTATGGCAGCATCGGGTCGCTCATTAAGCAGATAGTTAAGCCCTTCAAAATAGCTCTGTCTCAGCCAGGCCGGTTCAGCTTTCCTACGGCTACCCGCCCCTCTTGTCAGACGGCCGAGCAGGAAGCCAACCACCACTGCGGCGAAAAGAAATGCAAAGAAGATGGGATCAGACATAGCCTTAGCTCTTGACGTCCATTAACCGCTTAATCTTTAAGTGGCAAAGTACGCAGATTCGCGACTTCCTGGCGGGTCTGGCTCAACTGCTTGTTGAGCCGTCGGGTGCCTCGTTTTGCAGAAAGATAGCTGCCGGTGCCCGCGAGCCACCCCAACGCTACCCCACATAGAAGTACCAGGCAAACAACAACTCCCAGGGACACCGCGGGCGACAGCCAGCCAAACAACGCAATCTGGACCTCTTGCTGATTGTCCATCACCAGCTTGATACCCACCAACAGCATGACCGCAATCCAGGCCAGCCAAACTATCCGCACAAGCCATCGCTTCAGGAACCTGATCACCTTGCTTATCCTCCCCGGACAGGTGTATGTAAATCGATTATGAGTTTTCCAGACCTCTAGTGTGTCGTTAGTCGCTTATTGGCATAATCCAGCACCACCTGGAGCACTTGTTCGACCGATAGCATGGTGCTGTCGAGCATCAATGCATCATCCGCGGGTACAAGAGGTGAAGCTGCTCGCGATGAATCTCGTTCATCCCTCGCGCGAATGTCGCGTAAAATGGCCTCATATTCTGATGGTTGCCCCGCTTCCTGCAATTGCTGCACCCGCCGATTCGCTCTTGCCTCGGCACTGGCCGTCAGGAAAATTTTCACCTGGGCCTGAGGGAAGACCACGGTCCCCATATCCCGCCCGTCTGCCACCAGACCGGGAGCCTGTCTGAAGCCGCGCTGCCGCTCCAGCAACCCCAAGCGCACCTGAGGATAAGCCGCCACAATGGACGCATTCATACCCACGGCTTCCGAGCGAATCTCCTGGCTGACGTCATCATTTTCCAGCAGTATCCGCGTATTCTGGCCGCTCACAGCAAAAGTCACATCCAGGTTCCCGACAATCTCAGCCACAGCCGTCTGATCCATGACGTCCACCGCTTTACGCATGGCAGCAAGTGCCGTGAGACGATAAAGAGCACCACTGTCCAGCAGGTGAAAACCCGTCGCCTGTGCCATCATACGGCTGATGGTGCCTTTACCTGACCCACTTGGCCCGTCGATTGTTACTACTGGAATCATTGACATCTACCTTCTCGAACATGATCGGCTGTAGGCTGATCTTTTTGTTTTTGATAACCCTGCAAGTATTGACCACCGCACCGCGCGCAAAAAGTACAACGCCCTAATGAGGCACATTCGCCTGTGTTGAATTACCGCTACACTAACTACTGGGCGCCCTCACACAGCTCAGGCTCTCAGCAATGGCGCGGCACGTTGCGGCGGGATCCGACGATTGAGTGATCGGTCGACCGATGACGAGATAGTCACTGCCATCCGCCAGGGCTTGCGCCGGCGTCACGATACGGCGCTGGTCACCAGCGTCACTACCTTCAGGTCGAATTCCGGGCGTTACCAGCGTCAGCTTATCGCCAAATTTACCACGCAACAGGGGTGCCTCTCGAGCTGAACAGACTACACCGTCCAGCCCCGCGTCTGCTGTTAACGCTGCCAGCCGCAAAACCTGCTGCTCAGGGCTCGTGTCAACCCCAGTGGCCTTCATGTCGCTTGCATCCATACTCGTCAGCACTGTGACGGCTATTAACAGGGGCGGCTTAGTCACCGCCACGAGACTCTCAGCTGCCGCCTCCATCATGCGTGTACCGCCGCTGGCATGGACATTGACCATCCAAACGCCCAATCCAGCCGCTGCCTTGACGGCTTTGGCCACGGTATTTGGTATATCGTGGAATTTGAGGTCGAGAAACACATCAAAACCGAGCCCCTGCAGCTGCTCCAGCAATCGCGGCCCACAGGCAGTAAATAGCTCCTTGCCGACCTTCAGGCGGCATATCTCCGGGTCCAACTGGCGCACCAGCGTCAGGCACTTCTCTGAATTATCAAAGTCAAGTGCCACCAAAATGCGCGGAGCTGATACTGTCTTCATCGGGTTCCTCTATTGTGGAGCGGTTAGTTTGTAGGGCGTTCAGTCTATATGGGCATTCGGTTGACCAAAAAAAACCCGAGTGGTGGCTCGGGTTTTATAAATTCACCACAAGGTGAGTTTAACACTATCAGAGGCTCAACCTGTCACGGTTCTTGTTCAAAGTTGCCTGACCGATACCTTTGATCTGGGTCAACTCGTCCACTGACTTGAACTCGCCGTTGGCTTCCCGCCAGGCCACAATGGCTTCCGCCTTGTCTTCGCCGATGCCGGTCAGCACTCGGGCCAGCGTCTCCGCATCCGCCGTGTTGAGATTGACAACGGCAATCTCACTACCGGTGGCCGCTGCCGCGTCCGCTTGCTCCGCAAAGCTTGGCGCCGCCAACAATCCCATCAACGCGACCAAAATTAGGCCGTGAGCGGGGCTACGATAGTTTTTAATGTGATTAACGAGTCTGCTCTTGTACGTCATTACAATCTCCTTTTGTTATGGAAGCACTACTTTATGGAACAGCTACTTTAAGAAGAAACCTGTGTGCTGTCTGTAGGAGAAGCTACCGCATTTTTGTAGGCGATTTCCTACAAAACTCCGCATGTGTGATATTGCGCGCCAATGACAACAAAATGCGCCCGCTGTGACAAAATCCAAAACGTCAAATCAACCGCGTATAATAGCGACGAACTTTCAGATAAGAGTCGAAGCCATGTTTACTAAGTTAGTTGCGATTGAGCCATTAAGCCTGATTCCATTGGCAGAAAAACAGCTGCATTCATTTGCCCAAGACGTTGTTATGTATCAGGACGTTCCAGCGGACTCGCAAGAAATCGTTTCACGCATCGGCGATGCTGATGCCGTATTGTTAAGTCACACATCGACACTCACAAAAGACGCCCTGGAAAAATGCCCCAACGTTAAATATATCGGTATGTGCTGCTCCCTGTATTCGCCAGAGAGTGCGAACGTCGACATTCTGTACGCGAATCAGCGAGGAATCACTGTCACCGGCGTTCGCGATTATGGTGATGAAGGCGTTGTCGAATACGTGATCAGTGAACTGGTCCGGTGTCTACACGGTTTTGGCAACAACCCTGACGGAAGCCCTGCTGAACCTTGGGACGGCGTTCAGAGAGAAATCACCGGGCTGAAGGTTGGTATTGTCGGCCTTGGGGTATCCGGAGGCATGATTGCCGATGCACTGAAATTTCTTGGTGCGGATATTTCTTACTTTGCGCGTAGTGAAAAAAAGGAAGCGGCTGAAAAAGGCTACCGTTTTTTACCCTTGGGAGAGCTGCTTACCCAGAGCGAAGTCGCGATTTGTTGCCTGAACAAAAATGTTGTTCTGCTTCACGAAGAGGAATTCGCTCAACTGGGAAATCGAAAAATTCTATTCAATACCGGTTTATCTCCCGCTTGGGATGAAGCTCCTTTCGCCCAATGGCTGGACGGAGATAACCGGTGTTACTGCGATACGCTGGGCGCTTTGGGCGGTGCCAAATTCCTTAACCACTCCAACGTACGCTGTGTGAACATTTCCACTGGACGTACCCGACAAGCATTTGATCGCTTGAGCGAAAAGGTTTTAAACAACCTGTCGGAGTACGTACGCTCGGTTAGAACACAATCGGTGAGGTGATATTACGGAGGGTATTGACGACGCTCCACCCCGCAATCTGCGATGTTTCACTGTAGACATCAATCACGGCTTTCACCTGTTCGCTGTTGATCTCTATTCGATGGTCATCGCCGACATAACCCGGGGTTGATGTCACAGACACTTTCATGTCCATGGGGCCGACCGTAGCCAGTGATGCGGCCACCGCAACGTTGACCTTGGTGGGAAAGAGCGCAATAGCCTCTTTGGCGTTACCTGCAAACACTCTTCGCTTTTCCGTTTGTAGTGCTTCATCGTACACGGATGTATTTTTCAGCGAATTAGGCCCCTTCTCCGTGTCAATTGAGGCTTCACAGCGCCCCATCAGCGATACGGTACGCAGCACATCAAAGCCGCCGATAGCTCCCGATACAATATGCACACGGGCATTGGTGCGGCGAGCGACCTTTTTCACCTCCTCATAAAACGCTTCATCGGCAAATACCCCGACCGACAAAGTCACAACTGACGAGCCGTTTTCCAAAGCGGGCAGCACAAGCTCTTTCATGGCTGCAGGAGAAGCCGACTCCACAATGTAGTCTGGCTTGAGCGCCAGCAACGCTTCCACTGTGTCGCAGGCAGTACATGCATAACCCAGTTTTGCAGTTTCGATTTTTCCCGCAAGGCGGTGTGCTTTTTCCTTGGTATTGGAAAACAGTCCAATAAGTTCATAGTCGGGCAAAATGCCGTCGATGACTGCGTCGACTACGATTTCAGCAAGTTTTCCACAACCCACTATTGCGAGCGTTTTCTTTTCCACCTTTCCACCTCATATAACATATTTCACGAGAGCTCCGCAGTGTGCGTAAAGCTTTCTGGAATCGACTGTACGGATACTGAAGTTAGTCAAAAATTTCGCCAACATCGTTAATCCGTCAGACATGGTAGCAAATCGCACGCATAAAAAAGCCCGCGCAATGGCGGGCTTTGATAACGTTGAATACAACGATTGATTGGTCGGAGCGGCCGGATTTGAACCGACGACCACTACACCCCCAGTGTAGTGCGCTACCAGGCTGCGCTACGCTCCGTTAACTGATACTCGACTGGTCGAGTTATGAATCGCCTAATCAAGGACGATCAACTTGTCTAAGTCGTTGATTTCGTTTGATAAGAGCGATACGATTCAGGGTCGCCATAATACCCGAAAGATGATTGAATGCAAGTAAATTACGAACTATTTATACAGTTGCTTCAGCCGGATTACACCTTCAGGACGGTCAGCACCTGTTCCAGCTCGGCAATCATCTGGGTAATGAGCTGATTGAATTGTCCTGCGTCCTGCTTGGCCGGTTCACCGCTCATCTGCTGGCGCGCGCCGCCGATGGTGAAGCCCTGGTCGTAGAGCAAGCCGCGAATCTGGCGGATGGTCAGAACGTCTTGGCGTTGGTAGTAACGGCGATTACCGCGACGCTTGACTGGCTTGAGCTGCGGAAACTCCTGCTCCCAATAACGCAGCACGTGTGGCTTTACCGCACACAACTCACTGACTTCGCCGATAGTGAAATACCGTTTGCCCGGTATGGTCGGCAGCTCATCGTTATGGCTTGGTTCCAGCATATGCCTCTACTCGTGCCTTAAGTTTTTGTCCTGGCCGGAATGTTACCACTCTTCGCGCGGTGATGGGTATCTCCTCCCCCGTCTTGGGGTTGCGACCCGGGCGTTGTTTTTTGTCACGCAGATCGAAATTTCCAAACCCCGAGAGCTTGACCTGCTCGTTGGTCTCCAACGCGTTGCGTATTTCCTCGAAAAACAGCTCTACCAGCTCTTTGGCCTCGCGCTTATTGAAGCCCAGTTCTTCATAGAGCTTTTCTGCCAGATCGGCTTTTGTCAGTGATTCGGACATGCCTACACCTGCCTCGCTTACCTGAGCGCCACATTGAACGTCTCTTCCAGGCTGGCCAGGACTTGAGCCATGGAAGTGTTGATTTCTTCTTCTGTAAGAGTGCGCGAAGGATGCTGAAACGTCAAGCTAAAAGCTAAACTTTTCCTTTTAGGATCAATGCCTTCGCCCACATAAACATCAAATACCTTTAAGTTTTTGAGACGCTCACCTGCCACAGCAGTGATTTGACGCTCGAGATCAGCGACGGCAATCTCCCGATCTACCACTACCGCCATGTCGCGTTTGACTTCGGGGTATTTGGAAATTGCCTTGTAGCGCGGCAGCACGGCAGTTTCCAGAGCCTTCTGCGTGATTTCGAATAGGTATACCGGCCGCGGGATGTCCAGTTGCTTGCGAACCTCCGGATGGAGTGCACCGATAATGCCCACCAACTCACCGTCTTTGAGAATCTCTGCGAATTGCCCGGGATGCAGGGCTCGCACACCTTGGGCACTGCGGAACTCGAAGGCAGCGTTATCGCCGGTCAATGCCAGCAGGCTTTCCAGGTCGCCCTTGATATCGAAGAAATCCACATTGGCTTGGTCATTGGCCCAGCCTTCGCCGTCCCGTGCACCGTAGATCAAACCAGCCAGCGCCGGCTCCTGAGTCAACCCGACCTCCGCTGGTACAAAGCGCTGACCCGCCTCAAAGAGGAATACCCGCGACTGCTGGCGGTTGATGTTGTATTGTAACGCTCTGACCAAACCGGGCAACAAGCTGGTGCGCATGGTGGCCATATCGGCGCTAATCGGGTTTTGCAGTGCGACTGCTGGGGCATCCCCCGCAAACAGCTGATGCAGTTTCGGATCGATGAAGCTGTAGGTAACTGCTTCCTGATATCCGCGGGATACCAGGTGGCGCCGAACGGCTCCCAGGCCCAGCTCGGTTTCCGAGTGAGGTGTCAATAACGCATCCATTTTCAGCGCGCGGGTCGGTAAATTGTTGTAGCCGTATATCCGCGCCAACTCTTCCAGCAAATCCTCCTCAATGGCGATATCAAACCGGTAACTGGGAACCGCAAAGGTCCAGCCCTGACCATCGCCAGTGAGCTTTTCGAGACCGAGGCGAGTCAGAATATCGAGTGTTTCTTCATCGCTGAGCGCCAGACCTAGCGCGGATTCCACCCGGCTTCGACGGAGGGTGACTTGCTTCTGTGCAGGCAGTTTATCCGTGAGTTCGGTAGTGATAACGGGCCCTGCCTCACCGCCCGCGATCTCCAGCAGCAACTGGGTGACGCGCTCTATCGCAAGCGGAGGCAAATTGTAATCCACGCCGCGTTCAAACCGGTGGGACGAATCCGTGTGCAAGCCATAGGCCCGTGCCCTGCCGGCGATTGCCAGCGGTGAAAAGAAGGCGCTCTCGAGGAAAACATTGGTTGTCTTTGGTGATACACCGCTGTGCTCGCCACCCATGATGCCGGCTATTGCCAGAGGCTTGCCTTGATCGGCAATGATCAAGGTGTCATCGTTAAGCTTGATTTCCTGCCCGTCGAGCAGGGTTATCACTTCACCGGCTGCAGCCAAACGCACCCGGACGCCCTGCTCCAGGGTATCCAGATCAAACGCGTGCAATGGCTGCCCCATTTCCAGCATCACATAATTGGTCACATCGACTGCCGCATCAATGCTTCGTATTCCGCTGCGGCGCAGCTTTTCCTGTAACCACAGAGGGCTGGGGCGCGAGAGATCCACATTGCGTACCACGCGTCCGCAATAACGGGGGCATGCGTTACCGGCTTCCAGGGAAACGGGAAAGGTATCATCCAGCGTCACCGCAACGGTATCGAACGACGGCTGCATAACGGCAAGCCGATTGAGCACTCCAACATCCCGGGCCAAACCGCGAACACTCAAACAGTCACTGCGGTTTGGCGTCAGGTCCACCTCAATGATATTGTCATTCAAGCCAAGGTATTGACCCAGATCACTGCCTGCAGGGGCATCTAACGGCAGCTCCCATAAGCCACTGTCGTCATCACCAGCTTGCAGCTCGGTCTGCGCGCACAGCATCCCGAAAGATTCCACGCCGCGCAGTTTGGCCTTCTTGATCCGAAAGTCCCCTGGCAGCACCGCACCCACGACCGCAAATGGTACCTTGATGCCCGGGCGAGCGTTGGGAGCACCGCAGACGACTTGCATGGTACCGTCCGGATGTCCCGCGACCTGACAGACACGCAGCTTGTCCGCATCGGAGTGCTGCTCGGCGGCAAGAATCTCCCCCACGATGACGCCGGTAAACTCCCCTGCTACGGATTCTACGCCGTCCACTTCAAGACCGGCCATGGTGATTTGTTCAACCAGAGCGCTTGTGTCAAGCGCGGGATCAACCCATTCCCGCAGCCAGGTTTCGCTGAATTTCATGGTGTACCTTTTTTGAATATAAGCTTGGAGCTATAAGTCTGGCAAGCCTTCAGCACGAGCTTCAGGCCTCGCCAATGTTCATATCGATTTTTATATCAAGCGACTGATCAGCTGATGCAAATTGGTCCGCGTCTAGTCCGCATTAATAGCCTGACGTCCTATGCTGTACAACGTAAAGCCCCGCTCTTTCATCCGTGCGGGATTGTAGAGATTGCGACCATCGAAGATGGCTTTGTCTTTCAACTTCTCGTGCAGAATGTCCCAATCCGGTGAGCGGAAGCTGCGCCATTCCGTACACACGATCAATGCATCAGCGTTATCCAGGGCATCATAAGCCGTTGGCGCCAATGTCAGATCGTCGCGATCGCCATAAATCCGATGGGTTTCTTCCATTGCTTCCGGATCATAGGCCTGCACTTTGGCGCCCATGGCCCAAAGGCTCTCCATTACCACCCGACTCGGCGCTTCGCGCATGTCGTCAGTATTCGGCTTGAAAGCGAGGCCCCATACAGCGAACGTCTTGCCGGAAAGGTCATTGTTGTAATGCTGTTTCAACTTGGTCACCAGAACGTGCTTCTGCGCATCGTTCACGCTCTCGACCGCACTTAGCAGCGACGCGGGTTCCCCTATGGAATGAGCAGTACGCAAGAGCGCCTTCACGTCTTTCGGAAAGCAGGAACCGCCGTATCCGCAACCCGGATAAATAAACTGAAACCCGATGCGCGGGTCCGAGCCTATTCCTTTACGAACCCATTCAATATCCGCGTCAAGCTTTTCCGCCAGGCTGGCAATCTCGTTCATAAAACTGATCTTGGTCGCGAGCATTGCGTTGGCGGCGTACTTGGTCAACTCGGCCGACCGCACATCCATGAACATCAATTTATCGTGATTGCGGTTGAATGACTCGTAGAGTTCGGCCATCAGCGTTTTGACACGAGATGAATCGGTTCCCACAACGATACGGTCGGGCTTCATAAAGTCCGCAATTGCAGCGCCTTCCTTAAGGAATTCGGGATTGGATGCCACATCGAAAGGAAGATCAACATTTCGATGACTCAATGTCTCTGCAATTTTTTGCTTGACCTTGTCCGCACTGCCTACCGGCACGGTTGACTTGTTCACAACCAAACGGTAATCCTGCATGTGTTCGCCAATTGACTCGGCCACCTGAACGACATAACGCAGATCCGCGCCGCCATCTTCGTCCGGCGGAGTACCAACGGCAATGAAGATGATTTCGCCGTGATCCACGGCTCGCTTCGCATCGGTTGTGAACTGCAAGCGTTCGTCAGCCACACCTTGTTTAACGATATCGTCGAGGCCCGGTTCAAAAATGGGAATGTCGCCAGCCAACAAACGATTGACTTTGTTTTCGTCGACATCCACACACATAACATTGTGGCCAGAATGAGCCAAACAGGCACCGGTCACCAGACCCACGTACCCTGTACCGAAAATGGAAACTTTCACAATAGAGTCCTTTTCATTATTGAGTAATGAGCTGACAAAGGCTCACTTACGAGAATTGTTGTAGGAAATTCAGATCATTTTCAAAAAACAGTCTCAGGTCGTTCACCCCGTAACGGAGCATCGCCAGCCGCTCGACACCCATACCGAAGGCGAAGCCTGTATATTTTTGTGCATCAACATCACAAGCGTCGAAAACGTTGGGATGCACCATGCCGCAACCCATAACCTCCAACCAGCCAGTGTTGCTGCAGACACGGCAACCTCTACCTGAGCAGTTGGTACATTGGATGTCGACTTCGGCCGAGGGTTCAGTAAATGGAAAATAAGAAGGCCGAAAACGCACGGCCATATCCGCCTCAAAAAAGGCTTTCAGGAACTGGTCGACAGTTCCCTTGAGATCGGCAAAGCTGATATCCCGGTCGACAACCAGCCCCTCCACCTGGTGAAACATCGGCGTGTGCGTCAGATCCGAGTCACAGCGATAGACGCGACCAGGACAGATAATGCGGATGGGCGGCTCTTGCGTGCGCATGGTTCGCACCTGAACCGGAGACGTGTGCGTGCGCAACACCTGGGTGCCGGAAAGGTACTTTTCGTCTACATAAAACGTGTCGTGCATCGCACGAGCCGGATGGTGCGCGGGAATATTGAGCGCACCAAAGTTGTGGAAATCGTCTTCGATTTCCGGACCTTCGGCAACACCAAAGCCTGCGGCAGAGAAGATAGCTTCAATCCGTTCCAGAGTTCGGGTGATCGGATGCATGCCGCCAGTATTCGCCGCCCGCCCCGGTAGCGTGACGTCAATAGTCTCCGAAGCCAGCTGACGGTTTATCGCCTCCTGCTCCAGTGCGGCTTTTTTGAGCGTGATCTGGTCCTGTACTCGCTGCTTCGCCTTGTTGATTTCTGCACCGGCGGCAGGACGCTCCTCGGCAGACAGTTGGCCCAGGCTCTTCAATAAGGCGGTCAACTGGCCTTTTTTACCCAGGTAGTCGACGCGCACCTGATCGAGACCAGCCAGATCTGTGGCGTTGTTAACTAAGTGGAGGGCCTCGTTAGCCAGAGTATCGAGGTTTTGCATGATAGACGTTCCTTCAAGCTCCGACGCGAATGGGATTGAGATGCTCGCAATCGAACATGTATGCCAATGCGAATGAGAATTCTATAGCGCCGTCAGAAGGCGGCAGCATAAAAAAAGGGAAGCAGCCGGAGCTCTTCCCTTCAGTATCCCTGCCGATCAAACCACTGTTAAACGACTAATCAGTTTGACCGGGCAAATGATAATCAAGCAAGCGACGACCAACAAAGGCAAACAATATGCCAGCAGCAATCGCCTGGATGCAACTTAAGCAGCTAGAGCTTCTTTCGCCTTGGCAACCACGGCTGCAAAAGCGGGCTTGTCATGCACAGCCAGATCTGCCAGTACACGGCGATCCAGAGTGATGTCAGCCTTTTTCAAGCCTGCGATCAGACGACTGTAGCTCATACCTTCAGCGCGAGATTGTGCGTTGATACGCGTGATCCACAGAGCGCGGAAATTGCGTTTCTTGACACGACGGTCACGATAGGCATATTGCCCAGCTTTGATTACAGCCTGCTTGGCAACCCGGAAAACACGCGAACGCGCACCATAGTAACCTTTAGCTGCCTTGAGAACTTTCTTGTGGCGACGACGCGCCTCAACTCCACGTTTTACACGAGCCATTTAACACTATCCTCTAAAATTACTCTCTTTCAAGAAAGGGAAACGACAGCCAACTAGTTGGCGCGCAACATACGATCAACTGCAGGGGTATCAGCTGCGTTAAGCACACTGGTGCCGCGCAGATGACGCTTACGTTTGGTCGTCATTTTAGTGAGGATGTGGCTCTTGTTAGCGTGTTTGTGTTTGTAGCCGGCAGCGGTTTTCTTAAAACGCTTTGCCGCTCCACTGTGCACTTTAGCTTTTGGCATTACAACTTCTCCGCATTTGCGTCGCTTGCCCGTTTGTGTGGCAGAGGCGACGGATTTTCACAATAAAACAACCTTTTTACGGGCTATTTCTTCTTTTTCGGGGCCATGACCATAATCAGCTGACGGCCTTCCATTTTTGGATGCTGTTCAACTGTAGCCAGTTCTTCCAGGTCTTTTTCGATGCGATGCATCACGTCCATGCCCAATTCCTGGTGGGCCATTTCACGACCGCGAAAACGCAGCGATACTTTGGCTTTATCCCCTTGTTCGAGGAAGCGTATCAGGTTGCGTAGTTTGACCTGATAATCCCCCTGTTCCGTCCCTGGCCGAAATTTCATTTCTTTCACTTGCTGCTGCTTCTGCTTCTTGCGTGCTGCAGCTTTTTGCTTCTTCACTTCGAAGAGCTGTTTACCATAATCCATGATCTTGCAGACAACCGGTTCTGCATCGCCAGCGATTTCCACCAAATCCAGATCGGCCGCCTGCGCCATCTCCAGAGCTTCATCAATACCGACAATGCCGACTTGCTCGCCATCTGCACCTATCAGACGAACCTCTTTAGCTTCAATCTGATCATTGATATTTGCTTTTTTGGAACGCCCTTTCGTATCACGATTATTAATAGTCAAACTCTCCTGTCTTGTTTGTGCGACTGGCCCGCTGATTCTGCTCAGCCGACTCCAGTAGCGTGGTTACTCAGCCTTTTGGCGATCAACTCGGCTTTTGGCTGCGATATCAGCGGCCAAATGGTCGGCAAATGCCTCAAGGGAAAGGGTTCCGAGATCTTCTCCACCGCGTTTGCGCACGGCCAGGGTGTTGTTTTCAACCTCCTGATCGCCCACAACCAGCAGATATGGAACCTTCTGAATAGTGTGCTCGCGGATTTTAAAGCCGATCTTCTCATTTCTCAAGTCGGAAATGACCCGGAAACCTTTGTTCTGGAGGCTTTTTTCCACTTTTTTCACATAATCGGCCTGTTTGTCCGTAATATTCAGGATTACGGCCTGCTGCGGAGCCAACCAGGCAGGAAAAGCCCCTTCATAATGTTCAATCAAAACACCAATGAATCGCTCAAATGATCCCAGTATGGCGCGATGCAACATAACCGGCACCTGGCGCGAGCCATCTTCTGCCACATATTGCGCATCGAGGCGCCCCGGCATCGAAAAATCAACCTGAATTGTGCCGCATTGCCACACCCGTCCGATACAGTCCTTCAGGGAAAACTCGATCTTGGGGCCATAGAACGCCCCCTCCCCCGGCAACTCCTGCCAATCCAGCCCCTTGGCATCCAATGCTTCAGCCAAGGCTTTCTCGGCCTTGTCCCAGCCTTCATCGGTGCCGACGCGCTGCTCAGGCCGAGTGGACAAGCGGATAATGACGTCCGTGAAGCCGAAATCCGCATACACCTGATACAGCAAATCCGTGAAAACCGAGACCTCTTCCTGAATCATGGCCTCGGAACAGAAGATATGGGCGTCGTCCTGCACAAACCCGCGCACTCGCATCAACCCCTGCAGCGTGCCAGACGCTTCATTGCGATGGCAGCTGCCAAATTCAGCCAGGCGCAACGGCAGATCCCGGTAACTTTTCAAGCCCTGGTTGAACACCTGCACATGGCAGGGACAGTTCATTGGCTTGACGGCGTAGTCACGGGCCTCGGATTCCACCGTAAACATGTTGTCGCGGAACTTGTCCCAATGGCCGGACCTTTCCCACAAACTACGGTCCACAACCTGAGGGGTTCGGATTTCCTGATAGCCATTGGCGCGCTGTACCTCGCGCATATAGGATTCAATCGCTGTGTACACCGTCCAGCCATTGGGGTGCCAGAAGACCATTCCTGGCGCTTCTTCCTGTATGTGAAACAGGTCGTGCTTTTTGCCCAGTTTGCGGTGGTCCCGTTTTTCAGCCTCTTCCAGCCGGTTCAAATAGGCTTTCAGGTCTTTTTTGCTCGCCCAGGCAGTGCCGTAGATACGCTGGAGCATTTCATTGTTCGAGTCTCCCCGCCAGTAGGCGCCTGCGACCTTCATCAACTTGAAGTACTGAATAGCCCCTGTCGACGGGACGTGGGGGCCTCGGCATAAGTCTTCGAAATCGCCCTGCCTATATAAGGAAAGCTCTTGATCCGCAGGGATGCCTTCTATGATCTCCGCCTTATAGACTTCGCCAATGCCGCGGAAATACGCCACCGCCTCATCCCGGGACAGCACACGGCGGGATACCGGCAGGTCCGCCTTGGACAGCTCGCTCATCTTGTCTTCAATTGCCTGAAGATCTTCCGGGGTAAAAGGCCGACTGTACGCAAAATCGTAGTAGAAACCGTTCTCGATCACCGGCCCGATGGTTACCTGCGCTTCGGGAAACAGCTCTTTCACCGCCTGAGCCAACAAATGGGCAGAGGAATGACGGATGATATCCAGCCCCTCATCGGACTTCGCCGTAATGATGGACAGACTGGAATCCTTCTCGATGAGATAACTGGCGTCGACTTCTTTTCCGTCAACTTGGCCGCCCAGGGTCGCCTTGGCCAGCCCGGGACCTATGTCGCTGGCGACATCAAGAACACTGACAGGATTGTCGAACGTACGCTGGGAGCCGTCGGGAAGAGTAATAACCGGCATTGGGTTTCCTTTTCAGTGGTGACCCCTACCAAAGGCCACGTGATACAGGGCACCTCTACTAATTGATTGTGGTCTCTCGGCTCTGGCTTCCTGCTTCGCTCTACCTCCTGCATCCATGCAGTCGTGCGTGGACTGACAGGCGCTAGTGCAAGGCGGGTTGCGAAGACCAAGGCTGGCTGTCCTTGGTGAGCAACCCAACGCAGCAATAGCGCCTGTCAGACCGCGCCCTTCGGGGCTTCCAGGCGCAAAGCGTCTCAGCGTTATCCCGTTTCGCAAGACAACCAGTATTGCTGTACGAGATGCCTTGATACGCATTGCGCCTGAAAGCCAGAGGCCGCAATCAATTAATAGAGGTGCCCTTAGTTAAATTGAGGCGTCGCAGTATATGGGGATGAGGTGCAGGCTGCAAGCTGCGATAGGCTCCGCACCCGTATTGCCACGACTGCAGCAGCAAGTTTGGAGCCGCGATGAAATCCTGAACTCTCTTACATTTTTATATGAACTGAACATTGACTGAGTCGAAAAATACCCTAAGATGCATGCTCCCGTAATTATTGTCATACTCTGTGCCCCACCGGCATCACCCACATGGAAAGACAGGTTTGAAATTCCCTCGCCGACAGCGTCTCGCAACACAATTTTTGCTTGTGGTATTCGCATTAACGCAGAGTGCCATACTGGTTGCAGAGCCGTGGATTGACGCGGGCAGCGAACGCAGCCGCCATCACCTACAGGTGCTTGCCGATGCGGGCCTGATCAACCTATCCCTAACCACATGGCCGGTCATGTGGCGCGGCATCAGTCGTGAACTTGATCAGATTGACCACTCCAAACTATCTGAAAGCCAGATCTGGTCTTACCAATACCTCAGGCATGAACTTCGTCGAGCTCAAACAGCCGCAAAGGCCGGCCAACGCATTACGGCAAGTACCAGCAGACCGGGTTTGAGCGATTTTTCCGCAAATTCCCGGGAGCGAATCGAAAGCAGCAGTTATGCCAGCTATACTGGAAACCACTGGGCTATTCGAGTTCAGGCTTCTGCCGTAGGTGACACCATTGACGGACAACGCTATCGAGCCGATGGATCCTACATCGCCGGCATCATCGGCAATTGGGCTTTGGGCGTAGGCGCTATTGACCGCTGGTGGGGCCCCGGTTGGCAGTCCAGCCTCATCCTTTCCAACAATGCCCGCCCGACGCCAGGCGTATTTCTCAGTCGTGTCGACAATCGAGCATTCGATTTTCCCGTTCTTGAATGGCTTGGCCCTTGGGATCTTCGGATGTTCGTGAATCAGACGGAGAGTGATCGCGCAACTCCCGAGGCCAAGCTGTTCGGTATGCGCATCACGTTCAAACCATTCAAAAAGCTGGAACTAGGCCTCTCTCGCGCCGCACAGTGGGGAGGTGAAGGACGGCCAGAGGATTTAGGAACCTTCTGGAAAATGATGGTTGGCAAGGATAACCGCGGCTCCAATGGGCTAGACGCATCGAATGAGCCTGGCAACCAACTGGGTGGCTTTGACTGGCGCCTGAGCCATACGATTGCTGGTGTTTCGGGCGCATTTTATGGTCAACTAATCGGCGAAGATGAAGCCGGCGGCCTCCCCTATAAGTATTTGGGCTTAGCGGGTATCGAAACCAGTTTTCTTGCAGGATCAGTCCATAACCGGCTAGTAGTGGAAGCCAGCAACACGACCATGGAATTTAATAAAGGTGGTACACCCAACGTTGCCTACGAGCACCCACGCTATCCATCGGGCTACCGTTACCGCGGCAGGCCCCTGGGTGCCTCTACAGATAATGACAGCGAACTGCTGGCTTTCAAAGGTTTCCACGCCTTCCCCAATGGCCATCATATTAACTGGACAATCGGTGGCGGCAAACTCAATGTTGATGACACAGACACCAGCTCCCCTGGCGGCAATGTTTTCGGCCCTGAAACACGAGAGTTGGTTTATGCCACCGCAGAATATGCGCTGCCCATTTCTAATCGAAGCCAAATAATTGTGGGCGGCCAGTACTACAATACTTCCCTGTTGATCCGCGAAGAACCGGTGGAAACAGGCATTTCCTTTACCTACGAGCTGCGACTCTAATATTGTAATTACAAGCTGTCAGCCACAAAACATCAGTTTACAGGATCATTCATGACCAGATTTACCCGCATCGTCTGCTTCGCCATTCTTTGCTGCTATGGCGCTGCAGCAGCAGCGCAACTTCAACCGTCGCCAGCACAGATTGAGCAGTTCAAAGCCATGTCGCCACAACAACAGCGGGCATTGGCTGAATCCATGGGCATTGATATTGATGCACTTATCGGCAAGCAGATTCAACAGCAACCCTCGGACCAAACAGTGGGCCGAAGCGGTGGTGCCAGCGAACCGTCATTGGTGCGCATGAACCCGCTGGACCCAAACTTCATTATTTCCCCCAGTGATCGGATTGATCTTCAGGAGCAATACAACACCCTGTCTCAAGAAGAATTCAATCGTCTATTTGAATTCCGGTTCAAGACTTTGCCACGGGAAGACTTTCTCAAATTGTACTTACAGATAACCGGACAGAAGTTTACCGAAAAAGATGAATTCCGGGCGTTCGGATACGACCTGTTTACCGCTATTGAGCCCCAGGCATTTGCACCGATAAAGGCAGGACCAGTACCTGCTGATTACGTCATGGGGCCTGGCGATACGCTTGTTGTACAACTGTACGGCAAAGAAAACACCACACATAACCTTACTGTAACACGGGAAGGACAAGTTCAGTTTCCGAACATAGGCCCCATAAATATTGCTGGCCTTACATTTACCCAAGCCCAAGACGTGATCAATACCGTAGTCACTGAGCAAATGATTGGCGTGAGAAGTTCCATCACAATGGGAAGCCTGCGCACGATCCGCGTTTTCGTATTAGGTGAAGCCATGCAACCCGGCTCTTACACCGTCAACGCACTTTCAACCATGACCAATGCTCTTTTCGCCAGCGGTGGCGTCACCCGAATGGGATCATTGCGCAACATTCAGCTAAAGCGGCAGGGTAAGACCGTTACAACCTTAGATGTGTATGATCTGTTGCTCCAGGGTGACACAAGCAACGATGCCCGTTTGCTGCCGGGTGATGTGATATTCATTCCTACTGTAGGAAGAACTGTTGCCGTCCAGGGTGAAGTCAAGCGGCCAGCCATTTATGAGATGAGTGACGAGATAACAGCAGCTTCTGCCATCAAACTTGCGGGAGGATACACCTCACAAGGCCACCCAGAGCTCACCAGGGTATTGAGGGTCAACCACCGCGGTGAAAAATCCTTGATCACTTTGGATATGACAAGCGCACACGGCAAAAACTTCACGATTCAGAATGCTGACACTATTGAAGTTTCGTCCATACTTGAAAACGTAGAAGATGCCATCGGGATCGAGGGACACGTCAAGCGCCCCGGTCTTTATGCATGGAAGGAAAATCTGCACTTTTCAGACTTGATCCCCTCAGTAAACGAGATGTTGAGCAATCCTGATCTGGACGCAGCTCTCATAAAGCGGGAAATACCAAACACCAAGCAAATAGAAATACGTGTTTTCTCACCTATGCACGCTTGGGCCAATAAGGGCGGCGATGGCGATCCCGTTCTTGAGCAAGGTGACACGCTTTTTATCTTCGATTATGAAACGGACCGCACAGCTTCGCTTGGCGAAATATTGAATGACCTACAAATTCAATCTCGATATCAGGAACGAGAAAAAACCGTTACGATCGCAGGTAGCATTCGTTTTCCAGGCGAATATCCGTTAGCACAGGGGATGACAACCGAGCAACTCATACACCTGGCTGGCGGATTGACTGAGAGCGCCCTCGGGACTGAAGCAGAGCTGACCCGGTACAGCATTAGTGAAGACCGCGAAAGAGTCGTTGTTCACGTTCCTATAGACCTGCAAACGTCAAATGAAACATTGGTACCAGGCGACACACTGCGAATCAAGCAGATACCGCTTTGGCAAGAAAAAGAGACTGTCACAATCTCCGGCGAAGTACTTTTTCCTGGTACTTATTCCATTCTGCCTGGCGAAACGCTCATCCAAGTACTTGAACGAGCCGGTGGCCTGACGCCTCATGCTTTCCCAAAAGGTGCGATTTTTTCCCGTGAAGATCTTCGTCAACTGGAACAAGAGCGGCTCGCGGATCTGCGTCAAAAACTCGAGGCAGACATAGCAGCAAATAACCTGCAAGAAGGCGCCATGGCTGGGCAGATCCAACCGGATGAAGCAGATCGATTGCTGAGTAACCTGGATAGCGTGCAGATCGTGGGACGTATGGTCATTGACCTCCCCGAGATTCTGGAAACCCCGTCCGCCTATGACTTCAAACTGGAAGATGGTGATACTCTCTCTATACCTCGTTATAAGCCATCGGTAACCGTTGTAGGCGAAGTGCAATACCCCACTTCGCATTTCTTTGATCATACTCTGGATGCCTATGAATATATTATGCGCTCTGGCGGAACCAAGGAGAATGCAGACAAAGATCGCATTTACATTGTCAAGGCCAATGGGCGTGTAGTCCTGCCACAGAAATCTGCCTGGTTTGTTCGCGGCACTAATAATATTGATCCAGGCGACACCATTATCGTACCTATAGACACGGATCGTGTTGATCCTCTAACCATGTGGAGCAGCGTAACGCAAATCATGTATCAGGCCGCTCTCGGTATTGCTGCTATCAGCAGCTTGTAATTGATGGATGGTTATGGGAAGCAGCCACCGGGTTGCTTCCTGAGCTAATACCGGTAGAAATTGAGTTTAAGCGCCGTTTTATTATTGCCCTCTATCAAAACACCCGCTACAATACGCGGCCTTTGCAGGAGGACCGTAGCTCAGTTGGTTAGAGCGCCACGTTGACATCGTGGAGGTCAGCGGTTCAAATCCGCTCGGTCCTACCATTCTTTTTTGGGAAGCAAAGGACACTGATTTTCAGTATTTCTTATACTCCGCATAAGTTCTGAAAAATCAAAGAGTTGAAGTTTTTACCAGGGGTTGACAGCGGCCTGCCCGGCCACTAATATACGCAACCTCCAGAGGCCAGAGCCTCTAACCCATTCCGCCTTAGCTCAGTTGGTAGAGCAAATGACTGTTAATCATTGGGTCGCTGGTTCGAGCCCAGCAGGCGGAGCCAAATATCAAAGGCCACTCAGAGATGAGTGGCCTTTTTTAATACCTAATGATTGTTGCTACGCAAGTGTTAATCATTGGCGGATTCCCGATCAATCCCGCGATAACCCCTATCTGCCTCCTACGATAAAGGCGGTGCTAGGCTTCGATCCGCATGTCATCAGGGGTAAATTTTTTGAAAACGCATAAACACGTCCCTGTGACTCCCCCGCGGCGTCCCTGCCGCGAGGGTTTCAAAAAATTTATCCCTGACGACAAACTACTTTAGTGCACTCGACTAACACCTGACTTCGAAACGAAAGTTACCGGTAGATCGCACTAGAGACGAGCCGCTTCGTATTCGCCCTACCCTTGTCTCATGTAGTTTTCTCTGCTCATAAAAAAAGGCCACCTGAATCAGGCGGCCTTTTTTGTTCGGACCTTTGCAGGGCTAGTTATTGACGTACGCCTTCAACTGACAGGATCAACTCCACTTCAGCTGAAACGGGTCCGAGTTTTTCCGTCATGGAAATACCGAACTCGTCGGGTTTGATTGTGGTGGTTCCCTGGAATCCGGTGCGATAGCCGCCCCAAGGGTCCTTGCCGCCGCCGATGTGTGTGACATCAACGGTTACTGGCTTGGTTTTTCCGTGCAAGGTGAGATTGCCGGTGAGCTTGCCGGTATCATCGCCGGTTTTCTTATACGCGGTGCTGACAAATTTTGCTTCGCCAAATTTCTTGACATCCAAAAAGTCGCTGCCGCGGAGGTGCTTGTCCCGCTCGGCGTGGTTTGTGTTCACGCTTGATGTATCGATGGTGACAGATACTGAATTTTTCTCGGGATTCTTCTCATCAAATGTAAACTTGCCGGAGAAGTCATCAAAGCGCCCGTAAAGCCAGCTGTACCCCAGGTGTTGTACACGGAACTGTATAAAGGCATGCATCCCTTCTGTATCAATCACATAGTCCGCCGCATTGGAAGGCATCGCCATTACTGAAGCCACCGACAATGCGAATAACGAGATCAATTTTTTAACAGGTTTCATAAATTCCTCCGAAATGTATTTTGTCAGCTTGGATATTGTCCGGCTGACTCTGGTAAACCGATTTACTTCTCACTTGCCACTTTAAATGAGATGCACCTATATCTGCCATACAAAACATCCATACGAATTAGGACTTTCGCCTACCCAGCATTCGTACCAGTGTGCGGTCCTTGTCAATAAAATGATGTTTTAGCGCGCCGAAGCTGTGAACAATTGCCAAGCCAATCAGGACAAACGCTATCACTTTATGAATAATGCCAGCCAAATCCTCAAGATTATCGATACCGGCATCCTTACTGGTCAGTGATGCCGGTATGCTGAACCAGTTAAAGACTTTGAGCGCCTGGCCTTCAGCCGTTGTTATCAAGTACCCCGAAACAAACATGGTGAACAACAGCAGATAGAAGCACAGGTGCGTCAGTTTCGCGACCACTTTTTCCCATGGCTTATGGCCGGGTATGGACGACGGGTGAATATTGAACACACGCCACAACAGCCGCCAAATGACCAGTATAGTCAAAAGAATTCCTATACTGCGATGCAAGTCCGGCCCTTGTTTGTACCAGGGGTCGTAGTAACTGAGGCTGGTCATCCACAAGCCAAGGGCAAACAAACCGATAACGGTCACTGCCGTAAGCCAATGACAGATTACCGCCATCAGGCCATAGGTGTCTTCGCTGTTCCGCCAGGAAGCCATTTATTATGCCCTCATTGCTGTTGGCCGATTAGGCCGTCAAACCCTTGCCCGTCTCGCCCTCACTCTACACAAGACTTTTCGAAACCACTTCGTAAACATCCTTGGAAAGGTCAGGCTTGTGTCTGATACGTTCGAGCTCGTTGCGCATAAGCTGTCTGCGGTTTATGTCATATTTGCGCCACTTGGTCAACGGCGTTAGCAAGCGTGCGGCCATCTGTGGGTTTTGACTATCCAACGCGCAGATCTGATCGGCCAGAAACCGATAGCCCGCGCCGTCTGCAACATGAAAATTCACCGCGTTCAAATTAGAGAAGGTACTGATCACCGCCCTCACCTTATTCGGGTTTTTGATGTCAAACGCAGGATGTTGCATCAGTCCTTTCACTCTCTCGAGTCCGCCTGGCAGGCGCGATGATGCCTGCACCGAGAACCACTGATTGACCACCAGCGACTCATGCTGCCAGCGCTCGTAGAACTCCGCCAAACACCGCTGTTTTTCTTCCTCCAGAGAAGGGAACTGACTATTCACCAATGCCGTCAAGGCCGCCATGACATCGGTCATATTGCTGGCGTCTTCGAATTGCGTGATACACAGCTTGTGAACATCTGGGCGATCCAACAGCATCAAATAGGATAGAGCGACATTCTTCAGGCTCCTTTTGGCCATGGATTCAGCATCCGTACGATAGACGCCGGAATCACAGCATGCGGAATATATGGCCTCCAATGGCACCGCCAAGCCTTGAGCGAGCTCACACAGAACCCATTGTCGGGCATGATGAATGGCATCCACATCGATCTCTTGCGCCAATTCGCTGAGATACATTTCACTGGGCAGCGCCAGCAGTAATGCGACCATGGCTTTATCATGTGGTTGATCGTTCGCAAGGGCCTGTTCCAGGATCGTCCGCTGCGCGTCCAGCAGGCGGGCATCGAGCTGAGGCTGGTCACCGCTTGCGAAGGCTTTCTGTACATCCTGGATAACCGCCACGCCCAATTGCTGGCTCACATCCCAGCGACAGAAACCGTCGTCATCGTGAACCATCAGCCGAACCAATGCATCACGGTGGTAGTTATAGTGAAGCTTTACCGGTGCGGAAAAATTTCGCAACAGTGACGGCACCGGTTCTTCGGGCACATTCTCAAAGACGAACTCATGTTCGGGATCTGTTAACTCCAATACACAATGGGTGTTGTCATCGGTTTCCGGATCAGCAGGCACACCTCGTATCTGCAAAGGCAAAGCCCCGGCTTCGCCAAGCAATCCGACGGCGAAAGGAATCAGGAAAGGCCTTTTCTGCTCACATTCAGGGGTTGCCGGGCATGACTGCTGGACCCTTAAGGTGAAGGTCTGAGCATCTGCGTCATAGGCACTGTTGACGTCCAGACGTGGTGTTCCCGCCTGTCGGTACCAATTCATGAACTGACTGAAATCCCGGCCAGACACATCCGCCATCGCCTGAACAAAATCTTCGATGGTAACGGCTTGCCCGTCGTGGCGATCAAAGTAGAGGTCCGAGCCTTTGCGAAACAGTTCCGGGCCAAGGAGCGTGTGCAGCATTCGCACAACTTCCTCACCTTTTTCATAAATGGTGAGCGTATAGAAATTGGAGATTTCGATATAGGAATCCGGTTGGACCGGGTGTGCCATGGGGCCTGCATCCTCGGCAAACTGCAGTGTGCGCAGCAAGCCAACATCCTCAACTCGCTTGACAGTGCGGGACCCCATATCCGCGGAGAACTCGGCGTCACGAAAGACGGTGAAGCCTTCCTTCAGACTGAGCTGAAACCAGTCCCGGCATGTAACGCGGTTGCCGGACCAGTTGTGAAAATATTCATGGGCAACAACTGCTTCCACTCGTTGAAACCCCGCGTCGGTGGTTGTCTCCGGTTTTGCTAATACGCAGGATGTATTGAATATGTTGAGGCCTTTGTTTTCCATCGCGCCCATGTTGAAATCATCAACCGCCACGATCATGAAAATATCCAGATCGTATTCCCGACCGTATACTTTTTCATCCCACGCCATGGCATTTTTCAACGACAGCATGGCGTAATCGCATTTATCCAGATCCTTGGCTTCCACAAATATCCGCAGCAGCACGTCGCGGCCGGACATCGTGACAAAATGATCATCCAGGCTGACAAGGTCGCCCGCAACAAGTGCAAAAAGATACGCGGGTTTCTTGAAGGGATCGTGCCATTGCACAAAATGGCGGCCGTCATCCAGATCACCACTGTCGATCGGGTTACCGTTGGAAAGCAGAACCGGATATGTCGCTTTGTCGGCGATGATTTTTGTGGTGAACTCACTCATTACATCCGGTCGATCCAGATAATAAGTGATCTTGCGAAAGCCCTCCGCTTCGCACTGGGTGCAAAACTTGCCGCTGGACTTGTACAGGCCATCAAGAGAAAAATTTTCCTGTGGTTTGATGCGTGTGACAAGGGTCAATACACAACGCTCGGGCAAACCAGCCAGCGTCAGGGATTCGGCATCCACCTGATAATCGTCGGGCGTGAGCGGTTTGTCATCAACCGTTACCGACATCAGCTCCATCTGCTCGCCATGCAAGCGCAATGCGGTACCGGCGGGTGTTTGCGGATCGCGCTTCACCGTCAGAGCCGCGGTCACAATGGTGTGATCTTCCGCGAGATCAAACACCAGGTCCGTTCGCGAAATCCAGTAATCCGGCTGACGATAATCCTTGAGGTAAATTGCTTGAGGTTGTTGTGCGTTCATGAGGCTCCCAATCGATAGGATCTTCCGTTAGAGAGATCTTCGGTTAAATTTTTTTGGCCGCTATTGCCAGTGCCACTATTGCCAATTCAGTGGCTGTTCGTCCAGGCTCAGATCCGTCTCACAACCCGTCGGCTTGGGCGGAACATAGCCGGTGCGCTGTTCCGGCGGCAGCGTTTTCAATTCATAGGCGATGACGCTCTGCATACAAATCTCCAGCTGCTGCTGGGATAATGCCCGACCATCCGGCCATTTTCGCAGCTCAATGGCGCGCTTGAAGCGCTCATAAAGCTCCGGAGTCATGAGTTTCAATGTTTCTTCAATGTGCATAAGAGTACTCCGAAAAAACGCAGGATCAGGACCGGCGCTTGTGCAGAAAGATGTAACCCAGGATCAGACCAAACAGCAACCCGCCAAGATGAGCACCATTGCCCACCGCAGCTGAACCCGGTAAAAAAAAGTCGATAACGCCGAATACGCCAAGCGCGAGCCATAGCAACATAAACACGAAGATACCCGACGGAACCGACAAAACGGGATGCGGAGCAATTCGCCGTGCAACAAAAAGTATTCCGAGGTATCCGTAGACTACCCCCGACAGTCCACCAAAGGGCACATCACTGGCAGAGAGATACTGCACAAGGTTTGCGCCAACGGCAGTACCGAAAAAAAGTAGCAGGTAGGTTTTTCGGGAAAAGTAAAGTTCCAGTCGGCGGCCAAACTCCCAGATCCACAAACCGTTAAAAACAATGTGCAGCAAACTGAAATGCAAAAATGTCGGCGTCAACAGACGCCAGAATTCGCCCCGTTGGTAAGCCTGCAAAACAGGTTCAAAAAGCAGTCCGCCAAGTGTCGGCTGAAAGTGCTGAAAGGTAAACACGGAGAGCCAGCCTGTTTGTATAAACAGACTGGCAATGAGATAACCAATAATGCCCAGTGCGATAATCAACAGCGTGACCGGATAACCGCGCAGAGCTTGGTCGAATGCGCTGGTTGATCGCGAGCCATGTAGCCCCTGTGATTCATTCAGCGAAGCATTTTGCCGAGACAAGTCGTCACTTTCTTCTGACTGCGCGTCCGCGGCTGGCAGAACACCCTGCTGCCAGGCTGTGATCACCGCCTGGACATCTGCCACTAAGCGCTCGTCCGCGATCCACAGTTCCTGCACGCTGTGATTTTCTACAAAACGATGCACCAGCCCACGCTGGGTCAAATAGCGATGGAGCTCGCCAAGGTCGAGGTTGCCAGCAAATTCTGCGACTTTAAACCAGTTCATGGGGCGACTTCCGGGTCTACGTAGACCCATGTGAACTTGTTTTCGTCCAGAGATGACTCGCCATCGTAACTATACGCCGCGAGCCGACCAAACTTTACGGCGCTGTAATCGAGACAGGCGACATTAGCAGTAATTGGTTTCGGCTGCCCCTGCAGCCAGTAATGTCCCACGAACACCGGTGGTGCGTCGGTTGGGTACTGAATCAGGCGCTGGGCTTCCACCGCGCTGAGCGGCCGGTCGGCAATAGCTTCGGGCAAGGGGTCCGGTTGAAACACGACGTCGCGGTATGTCCGGGGGCTTTCGGCCCAGAACTTGGTACGAAAAAAACCGCGCTGATAGCCCTCGCGCGTATGCATTTGCGCGCCGTCCGGCAGCGGCATATCGGTTCCCCGTGTCAACCGGTCCATCACTTGGGCGGCAAAGGAGCCCCGCACCGATGAAGCGCGAATGAAGTTCATATCAGCAACATTAGTGTGGTGGCGCTCTTTGAATTGAGTAATCAATTGATCATCCCAACAGGCGTGTACCACGCGAAACCCGGGCATTTCCAGAAACAGAGGCAGCGTTTTGAACCATTCCAGAAACATCTGCCACTCTGCAGGATAGTCCGCAAATTGCTCCAGCGTTTCAGCAATAATACGGTTGTGGCGAGGTGTGTGAGGGCGCAAAAACTCGTCGCCTTCCGCGTCAGAAACCCGGGTGGTATAACCAATGGCGTTGTATTCATGATTGCCCATAACACACAAAGCATGTCCCGCGTCCACCATATTCTTGACCAGGTGCAACGCCTCACGGATGCGCGGCCCGCGGTCAACAATGTCGCCGACAAAAACGGCTTGGCGAGACGGGTGCCAATACAGGTTGTGCTCCTTCTGGTAACCAAGCTTGTCCAACAGCTTTGCCAGCGTCCACGCACAACCGTGGACATCGCCGATAATGTCGTAACCTTTGATCACGTTACCTCATACTGCTCTTACGACTCGATTTACCCTATTCCCCACCATGGCTGGCCCAGCCAAGCTTGGTGCGACAGGTCTCGTAAAAATTGTGGTTGGGCGGGTGAATCAGGCGCAAGATCTCGGGCTTCTTGCGCACGATAATTTCATCGCCGGCCTGAGTGATAAAATGGTTCTGCCCGTCGCACGTCATGTGGGGCTTGAGATGGTTGCCTGCGCTGATGAGCAGCTTGATCTCGCTATTGCCATTTACCACAATTGGACGGCTACTCAAGGTATGGGGATTCAGGGGAACCAGAACAACGGCATCCAGCTTGGGGTGCATGATGGGACCGCCACCGCTCAACGCATAGGCGGTCGATCCGGTAGGCGTGGAGATAATCAGACCGTCAGAACGCTGTCGGTAGACAAACTCATTGTCCACGTACAGCTCGAAATCAATCATTCGAATAAATTTGCCGGGATGCACCACCACATCATTGAGTGCATCCGCTGAGGCAATTTGTTTGCCGTCCCGGTACACACTGCTGTTGAGCAGAAATCGCTCCTCGGCCAGATAATCTCCCGCTAAAACCTCGCCAACCTTTTCTTCAATTTCATCGGGCCTGATGTCGGTCAAAAAGCCGAGGCGGCCACGGTTGATCCCCAGCAGCGGAACGCCGGTTCGACAAACGACCCGCGCAGCACCAAGCAGGCTGCCGTCTCCGCCGACCACAATAACCAGGTCACAGGTATCCGCCATAGTCTCACGACTAGCGGTTTTGATACCAACTGCCGGCATAGCCTGGGCGATTTCTTCATCGAGCAACATCTCGATATTCGCGTGCCTGAGGTAAGCGATCAGGCGCTGTAGGGAAATCTGCGCTTGTTCGCTGCCCAGTCGGCCGACCAGCCCGATTGTCTGAAATTTACTCATATAACGCATCTAGGAATAAGTGAACGCGGGACCTTCCGGTAGTGTAACGCCGCGCACCGCAACATCCAGTGGCGTGGCATTGCCAATATCCCTGCTGTGAAAGTGCCTAGTATAAGCGTTTAAGCAAGCGGAAACACATTTCCGACCGTTGCCACCCAAAGGCGGAACGGGAATGGATCACATTCAGATGTGACAGATGACAAAAGGTTCACAGAAGACACTGCCCAAGCCGGCGCCAGATTTACGGGCCGAACCCCAGGTCAGCGGGATTAACAGCTGCTCACAAGCTCGCCGCCGCGAAGAATATAGTCCTGCCGTTGACTCAGCTTTTCATCGCCGCTGATGCCGGCCAGACCGTCCTGCAGAGCCGCAGTGTTATAGCCTTCCCGGCCGAGCAGATAGGCTGCTGCACGACTGCGACGGCCGGTATCGCAATAGAAGATATAGGATCTGTCCGCGGTCAGCAGCCGCTTTTTGAGGCACAGCAGATTCAGGGGAATGTTGGCCGAAGGTTCAAGGTGCCCTGCAGCATATTCTTCTTCTGTGCGCACATCAATCAGAACCGGGGCATCCGGTTCAGCCAGGGCAGCACCGGACACTTCATTGACCTTCGGCTCTTTGAGTAAAAGCAGAAAGTCGGTTTTCTCCAGTCTCATCAACACCCCGTCAGATGTCATGGTCACTGTGGCGTTCCTGACGCGGTGGTAGACCAAGGCATCCTCACCGAAGCAACGGCCAACGCCCACATCCGCCAGCTTCTCAACCCTGCTGTCATTCTCGAATTGATTTTCCGGGCGTCGTGTCACACTGGCCGTGCCTTCCTTGATGAAGTAACAGCAGTCCCCAATTTCGCCCTGGCGAACAACCACTTCCCCCTTCAGCACTACCATGGGCGTCAATCGGGAAAAGATCTTGTCCACATTGACCGGCGGAACCTTGAAGAACAGGTTGGAGTCCAGCACCGTCTGCATCCATCCGTTGTCTTCATCGTAGTCCCGTTCGATGGCAATCTCCGCCATCAGGTACTGGGCAATCTGGCTCCAGCTCAGAATCTGGTCCAAATGAAGGCTGTCAATACTGAGGACGCTGCAATCACTTCGGGCGATAGCCCCGCATGGCCGCGGCAGCTGATGCGCGAGCGGAAAGTGGATGCGACCCCCATTGACCATCTCGGTTCGGCCATCGCTGTACTGCAATTCAACGCAGCCGTGGAGCAGGTAAACATGCTGTCGATCGTAATCGTCAGCCTTGAACAGCACCTGCCCGGGGAACATGGTCTGCACCTGCGCGTTGGCAAACAAATATCGCAGAAAATTCGGCTTGAGTGTTTTCAGCGGAATCAACGTTGCGGCAGTCCGCAACCCCTCCTCCAGCAACGCGCCGCTTGTGGGACCATCCGCCCCCTGATCCGTAAAGTAGGCGCCAGGGTCTTTCTGCCTTTGATCTGTCAAATCCTGCCCCCCGTGATATGCCATAACAGCTTTCCTGTTGTTATTGTTCTTGAATCTGAACCGTGTTCATCAGCCCGCGGCGGCCCTGCAAGCCCCCACTGTGAAGGGCGACGATTCGGGCTCCCCGGGGCCAATCACCGGCGTGTGCCTTTTGAAAGATGCCCCATATCATTTTTGCAGTATAGACCGGGTCCAACAAAACGCCGGTTTGCGATTCGAACATCTGCACAAACTGCGCCAGCGCCTCAGGAAAGCGCGCATAGCCACCGCAATGATAGGCGGTTTCGAGACACCAGGACGCGCCATTGCTGCCCAGCCCCTCAAGGTGATCCCGCACCTCGTCCTGCAGTCCGCCTTCGCCCTTGAGTACCGAAAAACCGCAGACTTGGACATTTTTGGGCAATCCTGCCGCCAATCCGGCGAGGGTGCCGCCAGTCCCTGCGGCACAGCAGACCACATCAAACGGCTGTGCGCGCCATATGTCTCCCAAGCCTTGCCCCAGAGCGCGGCATCCCATGGCCCCGATTCGGTCGCCGCCGCCCTCAGGCACCATATGACAAGGCCCAAGGTATTCCATCAGTTCGGATTTGGCCTGTTCGCTGTCTTTCTGCCGATAAAAGTCGCGGCTTATGAAGTGCAATTTCATACCCATCGATTGCACATCTTCGAGCATCGCACTGAGGCGCGCTGGCTCTTCGCCGCGGATGACACCCGTGGTTTGAAAACCGAGATTATAGCCCGCAGCGGCGAGCGCATAGATGTGGTTGGACCAGGCGCCACCAAAAGAGACAATGTGGCTTTGCCCCGCCCGCCGAGCCGCATTCAAATGCCCATGCAGCTTATATAGCTTGTTGCCACCCAGGTGCGGATGCAGTAAATCTTCGCGCTTGATGCCCAATTCAATACCCGTTTCCGACAACTCGGGCCAATCGAGCCACTGGATTGGCGCCACTTGCGCCAGCGCACGC
>CAYQQJ010000017.1:0-82970 GCA_964419935.1 uncultured Cellvibrionaceae bacterium | reverse complement strand
CGCATTGCGACGCCGTTTAGGAGGGGGGGAGGAGACCATCCCATCGACCTACAGACCTGCCACGCGTCGCTCCCTTTTCCCTTTTCCCTTTTCCCTAGCCTACAGCTTGCGGCTTGAAGCTTGAAGCTTGAAGCTTGCAGCTTATACCTTACCCCCCTCCTCCTGCTTCACGGACCAGAGCGCCTTGCTGAACATCGACAGCCCAAACAAAATCACGCTGGCACCAGCGACGAACTTGAGCACAAAGTTGTGTCCCCAATGGCTGACGCCATAGCCAGCGGCCAGAGCTCCGAGGGGAGCCATACCAAACAGTGCCAGTTGGTAGATAGACATCACCCGGCCGCGTTCAGCATCGGAGCACACCGTCTGTAAGACAATGCGGCTTAACCCGGCAGAGCTGCCAGCCACTCCGCCCCAACAGGCAATCAGAATATAAAGTCCAACCAGTTTTGGTCCGCTGGCGATGGCCAATGTTATGCCGCCGGCATAAATCAAACAAAACAAAACGCCCTGCCCCGGATGCTCAATTTTCTTGCGGTTCAGCAAAACGCCGTGGGCGGTGATGATACCGGCAAGAAAAATAAATTGAAGCCCGCCATAGCCGAATGCCGACAACCCATAGACTTCATTCGCCAGCCAGGGCAACAACATGACAAACACGCCCATGTGCATGAAACCATTGAACGCCATCAGCATAATCAACTGACGCAACACCTTGTCGGACCATGCGGTTTGCATGCTGAACCGAATGGATCCATGCACCGTCTGATCCGTGGTTGCCACGGCGGCCATGGTCTGGTGTCGCAATGTTCTGTAAAGAACAACGCCGACCACTGAAAGCGTGGCTTGCACGAGCAATAAGGTCGACGCACCAATCACTTCCGTCGCGGTGGCCAGGAGAACGCCCAACCCCTGGGCGGAAAATTGGAAAAGGCTCGCTCGAGACAAGGTATGCTGCAAAAGTCCATCGCCCACCGCCACCAGCAACTTCTCCCGCGCAGGCTGAATGAACGAGTTACCCGCGCCTAGCACCGCCGCGTATACCATCAAGCCGCTAAAGCTGAGACTGTTATTCAGTAGCGCCACTGCGGCAGCAGCGTGGGCCAAGGCCACTATGCTACTGGCGATGACCAGCAAACGGCTGGGGTGCCAACGGTCCGCCAGCGCCCCCGCTAGAAGAATAATGCCCAACCCGGGTAAGAGGTTCGCCGCTTGCACCCAGCCCACCTGGGATGCCGGCAGGTCCAGTACGCCCACCGCAAGCCAGGCCAATACAACGATCTGTATACCCATCGAGAGAGCGGCGGCGGCATGAGCGAAAAGGAACTGGCGAAAAGACTGGGGTAGATGGCTCGACATAGGCTCCAACAGTTCGGTCTCGGGCGAAAGACGCCATTTTCGCACATTGCAGGGACTGGAATATAGTTGAGACAGTGAACTAACCCTGTCCATGCTCTAAAAGCCGCTGCTTGGGCTAAGAGGTGCTCTACCTTCACAGTGGCGAGCCGCGGGCCGACGTTGGTGCCGTCTTCAATGGTCGGCTTGAGTGCTGGGCGTCGGGTGATCATTATATTGAGGCAGCCATTGGGATAGAATGAAAGATCAACGGTCTGAAGCACGCAAGAGCTGAAAAAGCACTCGAGATGCTACACTGAGTAACATCATCAGCCGCAGTGTTACCGCAAGTGATGCAATCACGGATCGAGCAATAAATCACACGGAGGTCAATTAGAAGCACGCCCAGTTAAAAACCCGGTTGGGTCCCAGAAAATAATGAACTCCATTCGGAGAAACAATATGGCGACTCATGCGTCATTCGAAACGCAAATAAAAGCCTGGCCGGAGCCCCGGTTTTGGTGGCTGCAGATCATTGGCTGGTTGGCCTACCCAATCTTTATTCACGTCGCTTATACGCCGACGGATCAACACACCACCACATGGGGCTTGCTGCCTGGTTACTATGCGTGGGAGGCTCTGCTGGGATTTTCGCTGAGTCTGGTCCTGAGGGAAGTCCAACGACGTCTATGGCATAAGCCCATCTGGTTGGCCATGACAATCAGCATTCTATCCGTCGCACTGGCGGCAGAAGTCTGGACGCTGGGGAAGCTGGTAGTCTATTACGAATTCTTTCCCTATATTCACTATAAGGATTTTTGGAAAGCCGCCGCAGAATGGTACCCGAATTCACTGACTGTTCTCGCTGCCTGGTTCGCCATTTATTATGGGTTCAAACATCGAAGTACGTTGGTAGAGCGCGAGAGAACCCTGTTAACAGCGCAAGCGGCGGCCAAGGAGTCGCAATTGCGCATGCTGCGCTACCAACTCAACCCTCACTTCCTGTTCAATACCCTCGCCAACGTCTGCGCGTTGATATCGGACAGCCAGCCGGTTCTCGCAAAAAAAATGACCATGCAGTTGAGCGAATTTCTGCGCTACTCGTTAGACAGCGACCCGCTACTGGCCAATACACTTGAGGATGAAGTGGAGGTCCTCAAGCTCTATTTCAATATTGAAAAGATTCGCTACGCCAACCGGCTCAATTACCAGCTTTGTATTCCACCTGAAACTTACCATTGTCGTGTCCCCAGCATGTTGTTGCAGCCGCTGGTGGAAAACTCTATCAAGCATGCGATTGCGCCGTCCGTTTCCGGTGGCACTATCATCGTGGCCGCAGCCATCGCAAAGGATTCTTTGGTATTGTCGGTGCGGGATGACGGTCCAGGCCAACAGTCCCCCGACAAAAAGGATCACCGCGTTGGCATCGGCATTGGCATTAGAAATACCACTGAACGATTAACCAGCTTATATGGCAACAAGCATTCACTGGAGCTTCTGGATGTCGAATCTCATGGCTTTGAGGTGCGCATATCAATTCCGCTGGCGTTTACGCGAGGAGATTCCGATGATTAAACTACGCACCATAATTGCAGATGATGAGCCCCTGCTGCGTCTTGAACTCAAACAGAAATTGCTGAATCATCCGAATATCGAGGTTGTTGCGGATTGTGAAAATGGATTACAGGCGGCCGAAGCGGCCAACCGCCTACAGCCGGATCTGATCTTTCTGGATATCGTCATGCCTGGACTGGACGGGTTCGAGGTTGTTCAGGCATTGCAGGCTGAAGCCATGCCCATCGTAGTGTTCGCGACGGCTTATGACCAGTTTGCCATCAAGGCATTTGAAGTTCGCGCTATCGACTACTTGGTCAAACCCTACACGGATGAACGACTGCAACAAAGCATTGAAACGGCATTGCAAAGCTATAACGACCGTCGGCCCTCCACTGCAAAGCAAGATTTGATAGAGCTCGCGTCAGATCTGCAGGATAAAACAATCAGCGAGATGGAGACCAATCAAACCGGCTGGCCAGATGAGTTGATAATAGAAAGTCGTGAACCTCAAACCAAGGTGATAGTCGAGGACATTGGCTGGATCGATGCTGCTGGAGACTACATGTGTATTCATGCCAATGGCGAAACCCACATTATGCGCTGCACTATGAAGAAGCTCACGCAACTGCTAAATCCGGATTATTTCCGGCGCATCCACCGCTCCACCATCGTCAACATCAACTTTGTTGAAGAAATATCGCCGTTTCAAAAGGGTGATTATTTTGTACTCTTAGCCGGAGGAACACGGCTCCGGCTAAGTCGCAGCTATAAAGACGCGTTACCGGAACTGGCCGCCGCAACGGATTATCCTTTGTAGCGACTTAGACCAGCGCCGGAGTTTGCATTGAGCTACTGGATCAAGCAGCTGTCAGTCCGTCGACCCAGCGGCCACTTCAGCATCCACCAATTCATCAATGGCATTCAGCAAGCTGAATTCTCCTGCAGCGTCATGGGAAAGTTCCCATATCATTACGCCGGACCCTTCCCGTAACGCCAGCTCCGTCTTTTTCCTGATAGTTGACAGTCCGTTATAGGTAATGTATTCACACCCGTTGCAGGCATCTCCGATAAGGTCCTTATTGGCCGCGCCTTCACCAAATTGCGCCAAAATTTCGGCAAAGGCATAGTCGCTCTTATAAGAAGAACCGAAGCCATAGCCATAAAAAGGCACGCCCAGTACCAGCTGCTCTTTTGACAGGCCGCGATCTTGCCATCGACTGACATCGGCCTCCGCCTGAACATAGGTCGAATGTTCAACACCAGGCGGTCCCCAGCCTGGCCCGATGGCGTCATAAGACATGATGGTTACAAAATCGAAGTATGGAACCGACGAGACAGGAACCATACCGCCAACATAAGAAGCAGTGGCGGCGGTCAGCAGCTTATCGCGCTCATTCATTTCATCACGTAATGCCGCGATAAACGGCGTATAGTTACCGGCGTCGTCGATAGCGGTTAGCAGTACACCTTCAATATCAATATCCAACCCGTCCATATCGTAGTCGTCAACAAACTGAACAAGATTATCGATCACGGTCTGCCGGTTTTCCGGTTTCAGCAACGTTTCCCAGTTTCCGGAACAAGGCGGTATTACGCCGCCCGCGACGGATACCAGAACTTTCACATTCTCTGCATGAGCAGTGTCCACCAGATCACGAATTTCGGTCCCGGTCACGTTATCGCCGGTTGTTCCCTCCATACAAACCGTCAGGTCGCCATCGGTCACAGCGCCCGCGGCATTCGGGTTCAGGAAGGAAATATTGATATGGGTTAACTGCGAGAGATCCACCGCCTCAACCGTGGCGGTCAGGCCTTTGTAAGATGGAATATAACCCACCACTTTCGGCGCCGTAGCAACCGTGCCTGAACTACTCGAACTCGAACTTGAACTACTGGAGCTGCTCGTCGAACTAGAACCACCCAGATCCGGCCCATCACTGTCATTTGAAGATCCGCCACCACCGCAGGCTGTGACTAAAAGCAATGAGCAAAGCATTACGCCGAAAACTGGACCTACTAGCCGTTTCATAATTCCGCCTTATTCTTATATGAGATTTTGAGGTTGTGACAACGCTGTCATTCGCAGTTGTACTCTAACCGATTTGTAAGAGCAAGTGTAAGGTTGGTATAGGGTTAGAGGCGCGGTATCGTCGTCGACATTCGGCGTCCCTGCCCGAACTCTTTACTTAAGTAAGTCTTTGATATCCTTTGCTCCCCAGTGCGGGAAGTGTTTGCGAATCAAGGCATTCAACTCGACTTCGAAATCGCTGATATTGGCACCAGTGTCGCTCGCAGCGGTTCGCTCCATGACTTCATCCACCATGCCCGCGCCAACGGTGATGTTACTCAAACGATCAATCATGATGAACGCGCCGGTCGCGCGGTTGCGGGCATAAGGATCTACTGCCACCTGTTGATCCAGGCTGACTTCCACCTGCGCAATATCGTTTAGTGCCATCTGATCGACTGTTATGTGCTCCTGGGTGTTCACGTCCACGCGGTAATCAATCGCGACCACGGCTCCCGGCGTTACCTTGCTGGCGAACTTGAACAGGTACTCGCGGTTGGGCTGCATCGCGGACTCGGACATCCATACTAAATGCGCTTTCAGATGATTGGAGAATGAGATCTCTGCATCCGCGTGAACGATCATGTCGCCACGGCTTACGTCGATCTCATCTTCCAGTCGCAGAGTGACGGCCTGATCCACAAACGCCTGTTCAAGGTTGCCGTCATAGGTGACAATTTCTTTGATCTTGCTGGTTTTGTCCGATGGCAATACTCGAATTCTGTCACCGGGCTTAACCACACCGGAAGCGACGGTTCCGCAAAAGCCACGGAAATTGAGATTGGGGCGATTGACGTACTGTACCGGGAAACGAAAGTCCGTGAAATTGCGGTTTGCCGCCACTTCCACGCTTTCCAGAATTTCCATGAGCGATCGCCCCTTGTACCAGGGGGAGCGCTCACTGATATTAACCACGTTGTCGCCATCCAGCGCGGAGATTGGAACAAAAAAGAAATTCTGCGGATTCAGTTTCTGCGCGAAGGTCAGATAGTCTTCTTTGATCTTGTTGAACGCGTCTTCACTGAAATCCACCAGATCCATTTTATTAATCGCGATGATCACATGCTTGATGCCCAACAATGACGCGATATATGAATGCCTGCGGGTCTGGGTCATCACGCCATAGCGAGCATCGATCAATATGATCGCGAGGTCGCAGGTGGACGCACCAGTAGCCATGTTGCGGGTGTACTGCTCGTGCCCCGGGGTATCCGCAATAATGAATTTGCGCTTGGCGGTGGAAAAATAGCGATAGGCCACATCAATAGTAATGCCCTGCTCCCGCTCCGCTTGCAGACCGTCAACCAACAATGCCAGATCCAGCTTTTCACCGGTGGTGCCATGCTTGGCGTTATCGGAGCGAATGGATTCCAATTGATCTTCATAAATCATTTTGGAATCATGCAGCAAGCGGCCAATCAACGTCGATTTGCCGTCATCCACCGAACCGCAAGTCAAAAAACGCAGCAACTCTTTTTGTTCGTGTTGCTGGAGGTAGGCGTCGATGTCGGTGGCGATTAGGTCGGATTGGTGGGACATGAAATAAAGCTCCAAGCTGCAAGCTGCAAGCTACAAGCAAAACCAAGTAGCGAGAACTTGTTCTTTCAATTGGTTACTGTGAGTACTCTTTCCGTGTTTGAGGCTGATGTTGCTCAGCGTCGTGTAGTATTCGTTTCATCAGCCCATTGAGCATGGCTGAGATTTCTTTTGTTTCATCAATTTTCGCTTTGGCCACCTCATTAGTGAGATAACCCAATTTCGAACTTATATAAAGCTGCGTCCGCAGTTCCGCACAAGATCCTTTGGCATAGCCCAAAAACTTGCACTTGTCTTTTGGAAACCCGCGTTCCATTCCCTCAGCGATGTTACTGGGTATAGATAACGCTGAACGACAAACCTGATCTCTAAAACCATAATTGCTGCTCCGTTCAAACTGCCGAATAACATTTACACACAACTCCGAAGACCGCTTCCATACATCCAGTTTCTCGAAATCCATTTCTTTAGCTCCTGTGCTTAATTTTTGGCTTATAGCTTGCAGCTTGCGGCTTGAAGCTTAGAAATACCCCTCCTGCTTTTTCTTTTCCATCGACCCGGAACTGTCGTGGTCGATCACGCGGCCTTGGCGTTCGGAGGTGGTTGTGAGCAGCATTTCCTGGATGATTTCGGGAAGGGTTGCGGCTTCGGATTCAACGGCGCCGGTAAGGGGGTAACAGCCGAGGGTGCGAAAGCGCACCATTTTTTGTTCCGGTACTTCACCGGGCTCCAGGGGCAAGCGTTCGTCGTCCACCATAATCAGCGTGCCGTTGCGTTTGACAACGGGGCGCTTGGCGGCAAAGTACAGGGGAACAATGGGAATATTTTCCAGGTGAATGTATTGCCAGATGTCCAGCTCGGTCCAGTTGGACAGTGGAAATACACGGATACTTTCGCCTTTGTCGACGCGGCTGTTGTACAGGTTCCACAGTTCCGGGCGCTGGTTTTTCGGGTCCCAGCGGTGTTTTTTGTCACGGAAGGAATAAACGCGCTCTTTCGCACGGGATTTCTCTTCATCGCGACGGGCGCCGCCGAATGCTGCATCGAAGCCGTGCTTGTCCAGTGCCTGCTTCAGGCTCTGGGTTTTCATGATGTCCGTGTGCTTGGCACTGCCGTGGACAAACGGGCTGATACCCATCTCCACGCCTTCCTGATTAATATGGACGATCAAGTCCCACCCCAGGTCTTTAAGACGCTGGTCGCGGAATCGAATCATTTCCTTGAACTTCCAGGTGGTGTCCACGTGCATCAGCGGAAATGGCGGCTTGCCTGGCGCAAAGGCTTTCATGGCAAGATGCATCATGACAGCGGAATCCTTTCCCACTGAGTACAGCATAACGGGATTATCGAATTCCGCGGCGACTTCGCGAATGATATGGATGCTTTCAGCCTCAAGCTGCTTGAGGTGAGTCATTGAATAATCGGTGGACATTGAAGCTGCCTTATAGATGTCTTGTATGGAGTCTGTCGAACGTAAGGCTGATCTACTGCGCCGGTGGGAAACCGGTCCATTTTTCCGCGCTTTCTCGTTGCGTAGCACCACTATGTGCCTCAAAAGCGCAAAAAACTGTCCTCGGTTGCTCACCTTGCTCGCAACGATCGCTTAAGTCCGACAGCCTCCTAGCCAAAGCGTGCGAATTGTAAACGACCCGGTTCCGGAGGTTAAGAACGGATTATTTCTAAGCTTATGCCGCTATTTTTGGCGAGCTCCGTAAAATTTGGGAAAGAGGTACCGACATTGGCACAATTGTTCACCACAATAGTGTCACTGGCACGCAGCGCCGCAACGGTAAATGACATGGCAATACGGTGATCATCATGGCTTTCCACCTTCCCGCCACCGAACACAGCATTATTGTTTCCAGCTTGCCCCTTGCCCTGGATCACAATACCGTCGGCGGTTGGCTGAGCATCAACGCCAAGAATCTGCAGCCCGTCCGCCATGACCTGAATGCGGTCGCTCTCCTTGACACGCAGCTCTTCGGCACCAGTCAAGATTGTGGTGCCTTCGGCACAGGCTGCGGCCACAAACAGTGCGGGGAATTCATCAATTGCGAGTGGTACCTGGTCTTCCGGAATTTGAATACCGTGCAGGGGCGCGTAGCGAATGCGGATGTCGGCAACCGGCTCGCCGCCCACTTCGCGCTGGTTACTCAGGGTCAGGTCGGCGCCCATTTGCTGCAGAATATTGATGACACCAACGCGGGTTGGGTTGACGCCCACGTGGGTCAAGGTAATGTCCGAACCCGGTGCAATGGCAGCAGCCACCATAAAAAACGTGGCGGAGGAAATATCCGCCGGGATATCAATACGTGCGCCCGTGAGCTTGCCACCGGGCGCCACCGTCACAGTGCTGCCATTGCGCTGCACCGGATAACCAAAGCCCTGCAGCATGCGCTCGGTGTGATCTCGAGTTGGTGCAGGTTCCGTCACCGAGGTTTCGCCCTGGGCATAGAGACCGGCCAATAGCAGGCAGGACTTCACCTGAGCACTTGCCATTGGCATGGCGTAATCAATACCGCGGAGTTTGCTGCCGCCATTAATGCGCAGTGGCGGCCGACCATCTTCCGCGGTTTCCACAACGGCACCCATCTCTCTCAAGGGTGCGGCAACGCGGTTCATGGGTCGCTTGGCCAGTGACACGTCGCCAGTCAGCTCCGATACGAACTGCTGGCCTGCCAGTATGCCGGCCAGCAACCGCATGGAAGTGCCGGAGTTACCGACGTAGAGCGTACCCGTCGGCGCTTGCAAACCATGTAAACCCACGCCATGAATCGTCACGCGCCCGTCCTGGGGGCCTTCGATAACCACACCCATGTCCCGAAAGGCTTGCAAAGTCGCCAGTGCGTCCTCTCCTTCCAAAAAGCCCTCCACTTCAGTCACGCCTTCGGCCAGGGAGCCGAGCATAATTGAGCGATGAGAGATGGATTTATCGCCGGGCACTCGAATTTGGCCGGACATTTTGCCACCGGGGGATACGCGGTATTGCACGAGGGAGTTTTCCATTTTGGGTAGGTACGCCTGCTTCGCTAACATTGTGGTGAAATGGTCTCGAGCGGCCTTGGCGCGGGTAAAAACCCCCAGCAACTCGTGACTGTCTTCCTGTTCAACTGCACTGCGCAGCTTGGCCAGGTTTGCCAAAAATAGATCGATGGCACTGAGCACAGCACCTTTGTTGGCCAACATGATGTCGTGCCACATAACCGCGTCACTGGACGCGATCCGGGTGAAATCCCGAAAGCCGCCGGCGGCATAGCGAAAAATATTGGTATTTTTGCTGTCGTGGGCGAGTGTATCCACCAGTGAAAACGCAATGGCGTGTGGCAAATGGCTGGTGCAGGCCAGCACTTCATCGTGCTCGGCCACGTCCATTTGGATGACTTCCGCCCCCACATGCTGCCAAAGCGACTGTACCCGCTGAACATGTTCAACACCAGTACTCTCCACCGGCGTCAAAATAACCCGGTGGTTTTCGTAAAGATCACTGTTGGCTGCGTCAACACCGCTGCGCTCGGACCCGGCGATGGGGTGGCCAAGCACAACTTGTGCAGGAGCTTCACCGTAAACTGCCTTTACATCCGCCAGCACGCTGCCTTTGACACTGGCGCCGTCGGTAACGGTCACGGCGGGTGATATGAGTTGTTTGATATCTTGCAGCACCGGCCTCAGCGAAAGTGTGGGCACGGCAACAAAAATAATGTCGCCCTCACCCAGGGTTACCTGCCCGGCCAGTTCCGCCACTGACGTAAATGCCTGATCAACCACACCCAGTTCAAGCGCCCGTTTGCCGGTTTCCGGCCGTCGTGCCACGCCCAACACCTGCTGACACAAGCCGCGGGTTTTACAGGCGGCAGCAAGGCTGCCACCGATCAAACCCAGGCCAATCACGACGAGCTTATTAAAAGGAGGTTGTGGTTTAGTCACAAAGATCCTGATGGTCGATTATATGGGCGCATGATGCGCGAACTCGCGCTAAAACACACCTTTGGGATAGGAACCGAGAATTTTTAAATCCGAAACATCCTTCGCAACAGCCTGCAACGCCTGTTGCACTACCGCGTCCTGTTGATGGCCGGTGAAGTCGATAAAGAATACGTAATTCCAGGCACCGGTGGGCGACGGACGGGTTTCCACTCGTGTCAGGTCGATCTTGAGTCGATGGAAAGGCTCAAGCAAATCATAGAGTGCACCGGGTTTGTTTTTGGTGGCGACAACAATGGACGTTTTATCTTCTCCACTGACGCCCACATCTTCGGTACCAATAATCAGAAAGCGTGTGGAATTATCCGGGCGATCTTCAATACGTGTCGCAACGCTCGTCAGGCCGTAAAGCGCTTCCACCATTTCACCGGCAATGCAGGCTGCATTCCATTCACCGCGCAAACGTTTTGCCGCTTCCGCGTTGGAGCTGACGGCAACACGCTCCGCATGCGGATAATGTGCATCGAGCCACTTCCGACACTGCGCCAGGGATTGTGCATGGGAGTAGATACGGCTAATGCTATCGCGCCGGGTGACGTCAGACACCAACAGGTTATGGTGAATATGCAGAACCACTTCACCGCAGATTTTCACTGAGCTATCGATGAAATTGTCCAGAGTGTGAGTTACCACGCCCTCGGTGGAATTTTCCACGGGCACGACGCCGTATTGCGCCGCACCGGCTTCCACTTCACGGAACACTTCATCAATGGCTGCCATGGACACAACCTGAGCGGCGTGACCAAAATGCTGAAGCGCAGCCTGCTGGGTGAAGGTGCCTTCCGGTCCCAGATAAGCGACCTTGATCGGACTTTCGAGTGCCAGGCACGCGGACATAATCTCACGAAACAACCGCGCAAACTGCTCGTTATCCAGCGGCCCCGTGTTGCGTTCCATAGCGCGGCGCAAAACCTGGGCCTCGCGTTCCGGCCGGTAAAATATCGGATTCTCAATTTCATTGTGAGCCAGCTTGACCCGAGCCACTTCCTGAGCACAGCGCGCACGGGCACTGATAAGATCGCCGATTTGCTGGTCAATGTTGTCGATCTTGTCACGCAACTCGCCCAACAACCGGGCTTCTTCTGTCTCTGGTGTTTTATCTGTGGTCACACTCGAATTCCGAATAATATGTTGGTGGGCGGTGCCCACCCTACGGGTTTAACTTCCCTCTTTTCATTCGCCACATCCCTGTGGCTCACCCTTCGGGCAGCCTGCGGCTGTGCTAAACGGCGATCCTGCCGTTTTGTCCCTTTTCCCTTTTCCCTATTTTTCAACTTGTCGCTTAAAGCTTGCGGCTTGCAGCTCTAACCCCTTACTCCTCAACAATCTCCGCATCCTCGGCACCTTCGGCGTCTTCCGTTTCCTCGATACGGCCAACGCGAACAATATGCTCATTGTCCCGCACGCGAATCAAGCGCACGCCTTGGGTGTTGCGGCTGAGTATCGACACTTCATCCACACGGGTGCGCACCAGAGTTCCCTGATCGGAAATCAACATGATTTCCTCACCGTCGAGCACCTGAACCGCGCCCACCAGCGCGCCGTTGCGTTCGGACATTTGCATGGCTTTAACACCCATGCCGCCACGACCTTTGGCGGGGAAATCCTGCACATCGGTACGCTTGCCGTAACCCTTCTCGCTCACCGTCAGCACACGACCATTTTCCACGGGAATAACCATGGAAATAATGGTTTCTCCTTCCGCGAGGCGCATACCGCGCACACCGCGGGATGTGCGACCCATTGAGCGCACCTGCTCTTCGGTAAAGCGCGCAGCCTTACCGCCGGACGAAAACAGAACAATATCGCAGTGGCCATCGGTAATGGCGGTGCCCACCAGGTGATCATCCTCCACCAGATCCACTGCGCGCAAACCGACGCTGCGTGGACGGGCAAACTGGGACAAGGGCGTTTTCTTCACTGTGCCATTGGCAGTCGCCATAACAATGAAGCGGTCGTCGTCAAACTCCCGCACCGGCAGAATGTTGGTAATGCGTTCGCCTTCATCCAGTGGCAACAGGTTTACCACCGGACGACCCCGCGATGTGCGACCGGCAACAGGAATTTGATACACCTTGAGCCAATAGACCTTGCCCGCATTACTGAAACACAGAATGTAATCGTGGGTATTGGCAATCAACAAGTGCTCGACAAAGTCCTCATCCTTGACTGAAGTTGCCGCCTTGCCGGTACCACCGCGACGCTGAGCCTGGTAGGCATCCAGAGGCTGACTCTTGGCGTAGCCACCATGGGAAATAGTCACAACACGATCTTCTTCGGTGATCAGGTCTTCCACGGTCAAATCGGTATGAGACGACTGCACCTCGGTGCGACGATCGTCTGCATATTCCTTTTCAACAACCAGCAACTCGTCGCGGATCACTTCCATTAAACGCTCGGTGTTGGCCAAGATGTGAAGATATTCAATGATCTGCGCCAACTTCTCTTCGTATTCCGCCAGCAGTTTGTCATGCTCCATGCCGGTCAAACGGTGCAGACGCAAATCCAGAATGGCTTGCACTTGAACCGGTGACAGGAAGTACTCGCCGTTCACCAAACCGTATTGTTCTTCCAGCCCATCGGGGCGGCAGGCGTTATCACCGGCCCGCTCAAGGAATTCACTCACGGCGCCAACCGGCCAGCCCCGCGCCAACATGGCCTCTTTCGCATCCGCGGGCGATGCGGAAGACTTGATCAAGCGGATCACTTCATCAATGTTGGCAATAGCTACTGCCTGGCCTTCCAGAACGTGGCCGCGCTCGCGCGCCTTGCGCAACAGGTAGACCGTCCGGCGTGTAACCACTTCCCGACGGTGCCGGACAAAATGCTCCAGCAACTGTTTCAGATTGAGAATTTTCGGCTGACCGTCAACCAGCGCAACCACGTTGATGCCGAACACATTTTCCATCTGGGTTTGGGCGAACAAATTGTTCAGCACCACTTCACCCATATCACCACGCTTGATTTCAATCACCACGCGCATGCCGTCTTTATCCGACTCGTCGCGGATTTCTGAAATGCCTTCTACTTTTTTGTCTTTGACCAGCTCGGCGATTTTTTCAATCAACCGCGCCTTGTTCACCTGATAAGGGATTTCCGAGATGATAATGGTTTCCCGGTTGGTCTTTTCATTCACTTCAACCACGGCGCGGGCACGCACGTATATGCGACCACGGCCTGTGCGGTAGGCCTGCAGGATTCCCGCCCGGCCATTAATGATGCCGGCGGTAGGGAAATCCGGCCCAGGAACTATATCAATCAGCTCATCAATGCTGATCTCCGGGTTATCGATCAGCGCGATACAGGCGCGCACCACCTCACCCAGGTTGTGGGGCGGAATGTTGGTCGCCATCCCCACCGCAATGCCCGATGAGCCGTTGACCAGCAGGTTGGGGATTCGGGTGGGCAGTACCGCTGGAATTCTTTCGGTACCGTCATAGTTATCGACGAAATCGACGGTTTCCTTTTCCAGGTCGACCAGCAGGTCGTGAGCGATTTTTGCCATGCGGATTTCGGTATATCGCATGGCCGCTGCCCGGTCACCATCAACAGAACCGAAGTTGCCCTGGCCGTCGACCAGCATGTAACGCAAGGAGAATGGCTGCGCCATCCGCACGATGGTGTCGTAAACGGCGGAATCACCGTGTGGGTGGTATTTACCGATAACGTCACCGACCACACGGGCGGATTTTTTATAGGGCTTGTTCCAGTCGTTATTGAGTTCACTCATGGCGAAAAGCACACGCCGATGCACGGGTTTCAAACCGTCGCGCACATCCGGCAGAGCCCGGCCCACGATGACGCTCATCGCATAGTCCAGGTACGACTGTTTGAGTTCGTCTTCAATATTGACTGGTAAGATTTCTTTTGCGATATCGCCCATGGATTAAGGCTTTCCTTTATTTCAGTACTGTTATGGTAAGAACCGTTTCAGGTCGCGTGGTAAAGCTATGTTCGATATTTGACTCTTGCCCAATGCCCGCCATAGACGTCATTCTTCAATTCGCCTGACGTGCAAAGAGTCTCGCCCTTTTATACGCAAAGGTCCCGCACCCAGAGCCGCAAAGCAACGCTATCCGTGGCTTTCCACCCTGCTGCGAGACCGGCAAAATAGGCCCGGCATAAAGAGACAAATATTACCACAGATCAGTACCATAGGCACATCTGTCGCCAGGTTCGATGCCGGCCGAGGGTGTGGGGCGATGTTCCCCGGTACCGCTTCGCGTTATACTGCGCGGATTTCCACCATCAGCCATCAGGACTCCCATGACGCCAGCTCCCCAGGCAATTGATCTGCTTGTCTTTGCCCAATGGATTCTACCCATAGTACCCAATGGCCGTGTGCTGGAAGATTGCTGCATCGCCATCGACAAAGGCGTGATTCTGGGTATCCACACGCGCCAGGAGGCCAGCAGCCTCTATGCCGCTGACAATATTACCGAGCTGCCCCACCACGTCCTGATGCCCGGGTTGATCAATGCCCACGGCCACGCCGCCATGACCCTGCTGCGGGGCTATGCCGATGATCAACCTTTGATGAACTGGCTGCAGGAAGCCATCTGGCCGGCAGAAACGCGCTGGATGAGCGAAGAATTCGTGCGCGATGGTGCCGACCTGGCGCTCGCGGAAATGCTGCGCAGCGGTACCACCTGCTTTGCCGATATGTATTTTTTCCCCGAGGCCACTGCCGCTGCCGCCCATCGCGCGGGTATGCGTGCACAAGTCCACTTCCCGGTGGTGGACTCCGCCACCGCCTGGGGCAGCGGGCCGGATGACTACATTCGCAAGGGCATTGAGCTGCACGACATCTACAAATCCAGCCAGCTGATTAGTGTCGGCTTCGGCCCGCACGCGCCCTACACCTTGTCCGACGAGCCAATGCAACGCATTGCGACATTAGCGGAAGAGCTGCAGGCACCGATTCACATACATCTGCACGAATCCGCCGGCGAAATTGCTGACGCCATCCAAACCACCGGCATGCGGCCCATCGAGCGCCTGAGTGAGCTGGGCATCATGTCACCACTGACCCAGTGCGTACATATGACGCAGCTGACCGACACAGACATCGAATGCGTGGCCGCTGCCGGGGCCAGCGTCATCCACTGCCCCAACTCCAACCTCAAACTCGCGAGCGGCTTGTGCCCGGCGCAACAACTCATCGACAATGGCATTGCAGTGGGACTTGGCAGCGATGGGGCTGCCAGCAACAACGCCGTTGATCTGTTTCAGGAAATACGCACCGCCGCATTAGTGGGCAAATTGGCCGCTCAGGACGCCACCGCGGTGGATGCCCACACAGCACTGCATATGGCCACGTTGGGCGGCGCTCGCGCGCTGGGCCTCGACAAGCAGATCGGCAGCCTGGAAGCTGGCAAGGCGGCGGATATGATTGCCGTGGATCTCAGCGGCGTGGAATGCGCACCGCTCTACGACGTCGCCTCGCAACTTGTCTACTCCGCGAGCGGTCACAGAGTCACCCACAGTTGGGTTGCGGGCCGAGCGCTGCTACGGGAACGACAACTTCTAACCCTTCCCCAGGCGGACATTCTGGTGCGGGCACAGCGATGGCAGGATCGGCTGAAAAGCCGGTAACGACCGATGATCAACAACAGATGATCACAATCAATCGAGAAAGCCTATGAATGCCTCAACAATCCATTCAGATGCCACAAACACCACCGGCCCCGCCCAACCCAATGTGGATGCCGGGGAAATAGCCAAATTCGAGCGACTGGCGAGTCGCTGGTGGGACAAGAACGGTGATTTCAAGCCGCTGCATGAAATCAACCCGCTACGCGCCAACTACATTGACAGCCGCTCACCGGTAGCCGAACAGAAATTGCTGGACGTCGGCTGCGGCGGCGGCATTCTCACTGAAGCCATGGCCCAGCGCGGCGCCCAGGCCACCGGCATCGATATGGGCGCAGCGCCGCTCGAAGTGGCCAGGTTGCATTCATTGGAGACCGGCATTGAGGTGGAATACCGCCAGCTGACCGCCGAGGCGATGGCCGCTGAGAAGCCGGGGCACTTCGATGTTGTAACCTGTCTGGAGATGCTCGAGCACGTACCCAGCCCGCAAAGCATCGTATCCGCCTGCGCCACGCTGGTAAAACCTGGCGGGGATGTGTTCTTCTCCACCATCAACCGCACGCCCAAAGCCTATGGTTTTGCCATTCTGGGAGCGGAATATCTGCTGCAGATGCTGCCCAGAGGCACCCACGACTATCGCAAATTCATCCGCCCGTCGGAGCTGGCGGCCTGGCTGCGGGCAGCCGGTCTGGATCTGGTGGATATTACCGGCATGGTCTACAACCCGCTCACCCGCCGTTACAGTTTGAGCGCCAAGGATGTGGCAGTGAACTATCTGGTGCACGCGCGGCGACGAAAAGCCGTTGCTAACATGTGACTGGCAACGGCCGAGATTCACAACAAGACCAACCGAAATAAGGCTCTACCATGGCGTTGAAAGCTGTTTTCTTTGACCTCGACGGCACCTTGCTCGATACCGCACCGGATCTGGGCGGTGCACTCAATGCACTGCTGCGAGACGAAGGCCGTGAGCCTCTCGCGGAAGCGCTAATCCGCGGTCATGTATCCAATGGTGCCGATGCCCTGATCAAACTGGGTTTCGACCTGACGCCGGACAAGGAAGGTTTTCAGCCTCTGCGGCAGGGTTTGCTGGACCATTACCTGAAAAACCTCGCGGCCAATACCTTGCCGTTTCCGGGAATCGAAGCCCTCATAGCCAAGCTGGCAGAACATGGTATTGCCTGGGGCGTCGTCACCAATAAACCCTGGGTATACACCGAACCCTTGATGGCCGAATTCGAGTTTGCCTGCGCACCCGCGGTCACTCTGTGTCCAGACCACGTCCTCGACCGCAAGCCTCACCCGGAATCATTGCTGCTCGCTTGCCAGCAGGTGGGTTGTGAGCCGAGCGAAGCAATTTATGTAGGGGACCATCAGCGGGATATTGAGTGCGGCCAGCGCGCCGGCATGCCGACCATTGCGGTTGCTTACGGTTATATGACAGACCCGGACGAATACACAACCTGGGGCGCCACTCACACCGCTGCCCACGGCGAGGAGCTCTGGCCGGTGATTCAGGGGTATCTGTAACCGTTGCTTTACCTTCCTTGTCCTTACCGCTTCTCCACAAAACGTACTTTAGCAGAACCATATGTCAGGCATTTTGGTATCGGGGGAGACACAAATCCGGCATTCACTGCTGTGACACGCCGTGAATACGTCCGTGTAGGCTCGGCGCCAGCATCCATGCTGGCGACGGTCACAACAGCAAACACCGAATTCATGTCTTCAAAGCTTGCGGGTCGTCACTAATGACTTTACTCGCAAAAACTAAACCTCTGCACCGCCTGACGCGACCGCAACGGCGAACCCGAAATCAGGAGACGAATCCATGTCCACCGTTATAACGAATTACCAAGCGCCGGCAAGCCTGCTCGACAAGCGCGTCATCGTCATCACCGGTGCCGGTGACGGCATTGGTCGTGCGACCGCCATGGCCTGCGCAGAAGCCGGAGCCACGGTCATTCTGTTGGGCCGCACATTGAGTAAGCTGGAAGCGGTTTACGATGCCATTGAAGAGGCTGGCGGCGCACAACCGGCCATCTACCCTATCAACTTTGAAAGTGCTGTTGAACATGATTATCAGGCCCTGACCGAAGCGCTCAACAGCGAATTCGGCTGCATCGACGGTTTGCTACATAACGCCAGTGAATTGGGACCGCGAACACCACTCGCGCAGTACAACAGCGACGCCTGGTCACAGGTGCTCCAGGTCAATGTCACCGCGCCTTTCATGCTGACCAAGGCGCTACTGCCGCTGCTGGAAAAGTCGGACGACGCCAGCATCGTGTTCACCAGCTCCAGCGTCGGCCGCAAAGGCCGCGCCTACTGGGGTGCCTACGCGGTATCAAAAGGTGCAACGGAGAACCTGATGCAAACCCTCGCCGACGAACTCGACGGTGTGTCCAAAGTACGCGCCAACTCAATCAATCCCGGCGCCACCCGCACGCGCATGCGCGCCACCGCCTATCCGGCGGAAGACCCGCAGTCAGTCACACCACCGGAGAACATCACCGGCGCCTATCTGTATCTATTGGGGCCGGACAGTAAGGGCGTTAACGGACAGGAGTTTGAGGCGCAATGAGAAGCTACAAGCCTCAAGCTGCAAGCTGCAAGCTGCAAGCTTTAAGCTAAAGAAAAGGGACAAAATGGCAGGACCGCCATTTTGCACAGCCGAAGGCTGCCCGAAGGGCGACAAAACATCTGGAATGTTTTGATCCGCGAACGCGCCCGTAGGGTCAAGCTCATGGACGAGCTTGAGATAACCCATGGATGGTCCGAGTGAAAAGGGAAAAGGGAAAAGGGAAAAGGGAAAAGGGAAAAGGGAAAGAATATTTCCGTGGCTCGGAAAGTCGAGGTTTTTTTGATTGGTTATGTCGGTGGCATGCTGATGGAATGTGCCACTTCATCGTAGGTCGCGGTAAGCTGCGAGTTTAGCGAGCGGCGCCACCCGACATCACAGACTCGCCGCTATTGTTGGCGAATTGGCTACTGCTCGAACTAAGCGGCATTGCGCTTGTGGTTATGCAACATTGCCATGAGGCTGACTTCGGCGGATGACAGGCTGCAGCTGGCGGCGACGGTGTTGGCATCTACGCCCTGCTCGAACAACTTCATGGCTTGTGCATAAGCCAGTGCGCCATCGCTGGTGCCGATGGCCTCATTTTGATTCTGCAGCTGTTGCAGTTTTTCTTCCAGCACCAGAATACGTTGCCCCATACCCAACGCGCCACCGGTAGCGACTTTCAGTTGTTTTTCCAATTGCCCGAGGCGACGGTCATGGTCCGCTTTATGCTGTTGAACCTGACGTTTACTTCTTGTCAGCGCCCACACCGCCACGCCCATGGCCAGCAAGCCTGGGACAGCGGCCAACAGGGGTAACATTTGGGTAATCGAGTCAGTCATCATGCAGCTTCACTTTGTACGGTTACGTTGAGCAACGTTGGGGTAAATCGCTCGGTCGAATCAGATGTCCTGAACTTCGGCCCACTCGTGGTCCGTCAGTAATTTGTCCAGTTCAATCAGGATCAACAGCTCGCCATTTTTGTGGCACACGCCCTGAATGAATTTCGCGCTTTCATCATTACCCACATTGGGCGCGGTTTCTATTTCCGATTGGCGCAGGTAAACCACTTCCGCCACGCTGTCGACCATAATGCCGATAACATGTCGTTCCGCTTCAATAATCACCACGCGGGTGCTGTCGGTAATTTCTCCCGGCTCCAATCCGAAACGATCGCGGGTATCGATCACCGTCACCACGTTGCCGCGGAGGTTGATGATACCGAGCACATAGTCCGGCGCGCCGGGCACTGGCGCAACCTCGGAATAGCGCAACACTTCCTGTACCTGCATGACGTTGACGCCATAGGTCTCGCCGGCAAGGTTGAAGGTGACCCACTGAAGAACGGGATCCTCGCTGGATTGCTGACGATTATTGGAGTTGGCAGACATAATGGTAAATCCTCGTGGGCGTCAAAAAAATGAACACTGCTGCCCTTTAATATAGTGCAAGGCAGCTTCTATGCCAAAAAGAGCAAAACGGTAACTCAACCCTGACGTGAATGGCACTTGCTTATGCGGTTTCATTCACCGGGTCGCTTCGGGGTGATTCTTGTCAGTCTTGGTCAACAGCTGCCCCATATTGGGAATATCGATCAATGCGCACATGGCGCTCTTGACTGTGCCGGCGAGCCAGGGGCGTTTGCTGCGTTCGGTGCGCCATTTTACGTCATCCGGGTCCAGGGTCACCGGCTGGTGAATGCCATCCACTGCCAGACCCCATGGCAGTCCATCGATGGACACCACATATTTGGCGCTGGAGGCAAAGGCCGGGTCGTAGCGCTCCGGCATCACAAAAAGCGCCGTGTTGATGGTGCGCAACTTGCCACTGGAGGTTGGCAGCAATCCCATAAACCAGTCCGCCTGTCCGAACAGGGGTGTGAGTTCATCAGTCAATGGATGAATCTGGCCCAGTGCAATCAGCGGCACCGCGAGGCGCAAGCCAGCCACATCAAACAACAGCGCATCGAAACGCTTCTGGGCCCAGTGTGGGCGGCCATTGTCGTGCCAGTCCAGATACGGTGATAACTGTTGTTGCGGTTCAATGGCCGCGGTGGGTGCGGTAACGTCATCCGCCATTAATTCGGGGTCAGGCTCAGGTTCAGCGTTCACCGGGATCAGCAGCGGGTTTACCGAAGTGTCGGCAACGGTGATCGCCGGTTCAGTGTCTGTGTCAACGGGCACATCCGCCAACGCAACCGGTTTGCTGTTGAGCAATGCCTGCAGCTTTTCCCGCTTGCTCTGCTCCAGAGCGTCAAGTTCTGCATCCGCATAGGCCGGTTCCACGGCAGCCGTTTTGGTGACCTGAGCGGGCATGGGCGAAGCTGCCGGTGCGAGGTGGCGATTCCCTTGGGCGTCTGCCGCCTGGGCCACAGGCAATGAGCTGCCGTGCGAATCCTCGCGCAGCAAGTCGTCGAAGTAGCCCTGCAGAACCTGATGCGAGCTGAAGCTCTTCATAAGTACCTCAAACGCTTGCGCTCTGGGCTAAAACAGCGGTAGAAGCCCGTTGCCGCAACCATTGATACAGCGATTGATAAGCGTCTACACCGCGGCTTTGTGGTGCGAAAAGGTGAGGCGGTACACCGGCCTTGCTGGCGTCGCGGAACTTGGTGTCTACTGGAATTTTGCCCGGCCAGACCTGCTCGCCATAGCTATGGCGCAAGGTGCGCAAGCTCGACACAGAAGCCTGTGTGCGCCGGTCGAACATGGTTGGCACTATCACGGCATCCAGCGCCTGTTTGCGCGAACGCCCCAACATGGTCAGAGTGTGTTGCATGCGCTCCAGCCCCTTGAGCGCGAGAAACTCGGTTTGCACGGGCATGACCAGCAGATCACAGGCGGCCAGCGCATTGATCATCAGAACACCGAGTTGAGGTGGGCAATCGATGATGACCAGATCATAGTCGTCAGCCAGCAACTTCAGTGCACGGGAAATCACCAGGCCCATACCATCCTGTGCAATGGTCTGACGCTCAAGAGTTGCCAACGCGGTCGATGCCGGCAGCAGGCTGATATTCTCAAAGTCCGTGGGAACAAGAACCTGTCCCACCAGGGCGAGATCCAACTGTTTGCGCTGTTGAAACAAAGCGAATACGCCGTGCTCGGTGGTGTCGGGATCCTGACGGAACCAGGCCGAGAGCGAACCGTGGGGATCCAGGTCCACAAGCAGCACGCGCTTGCCCTCTGCAGCCGCGAGGCCAGCCAGGGCAATGCTGGAGGTGGTTTTTCCTACCCCTCCTTTTTGATTGGCGACTGTCCAAACGCGCAAGTGCACACCTCAGTTACTGGGTGTCAATCAGCACTTACTGAGTGACACCGTGAAATCAAATCTGCGTCAAAAGCCGGGTTTTTGACGCGTATATCATTAAGAGCAAGAAGCATGCTCATCCAGCGCAACCGCCAATGATGGCTGTCTCGGAGCCTGGCTTCTAACGTTCGGTTGCGGCATCGGGGTCGCTGGTGAAAAGCAGACTGCCGTCTTCGCGCACAATTGGCTGCACCGACGCCCCTTCGGGATTTCGCGTTTGCTCTACCTCCCGTGGATCCAGCTCCGTGGCCGGTTGAGCAGCACGCTCAGTATTCGCAGCGGACGGTTGTCCCCCAACTGAACGCGGTGTTTCATCGTCTGGCTGCAGTGGCTGCTCATCGTCCCGCTGTTCGCTGCTCTGCTGAGGCCGCTCGTTTTCACCCGTGGCTGGTGGCAGTACCGGTTCGCTTGCAGGTTCAAATAGCTGTTCACCTGTTCCCTGCGCACTCCCACCCTGCTCGCCCCTTCCCTGCTCTCCCGAGGCCGATTCCAATAGGCTGGGCAGATCCTCAAGCGCCACCGCAACAGGTTCAGCCTGGCGTCGTGCAACCTGCAGTACTACGCGCCGGTTCTGTGCTCGCCCAGCCTCTGTTGAGTTATCGGCCAAAGGCTGAAATTCTCCATAACCGATTGCCGCCAATCGCTGGGGTGCCACACCGTTCTGACGCAACAGCTCCACCACTGATGTGGCTCGCGCTGCCGACAGCTCCCAATTGTTGGCGAACTGCTTGTTGTGAATGGGTAGGTTGTCGGTGTGCCCCGACACTTTGATGCCATTGTCGTATGGCGCCAACAAAGTGGAGACTTCGGCAAAGATCTGTCGCGCTTCTGCGCTTGGCGACGCGCTAGCCGTGTCAAAGAGCAGGTTGGCGTTCACCGAGATCTCGACCCATTCTTCGGTACTGCGCACCGTCACCTGTTTGGCTTCTATAAGCTCAGCCAGAGCGGCTTCAATCGTCCGGGCGAGCTCTGCTATAGCCACCAACTTCCCATCACCAGGCTGCCCCACCCGTTCACCGGGTGTCGCTTGGCTGCGACGCTCAAAGGTTGCGCTCAAGGTTTCCGACAATTCGCGGTATTCGGTTTCATTAACCTGCGATACGGAATACATCACCACAAAAAACGCGAACAGCAGCGTAATAAAATCCGCATAGGACACCAGCCAGCGATCAGAGCTGACTTTGGCTTCCACCGGCTTTCGACGACGTATCATAGGTTCAACCGACCAGAGAGCTGCGCGGGAGTCAATGCAATCCCACGCAACATTGATATTTCATAAATCAAAAAACCGCGCCCATTAAATGCGGTTCAATGCAGATAGCCGCTGAGCTGCATCTCTATCGCTTTGGGGTTTTTGCCATCAGCGATCGCAATAATGCCTTCAATCAGCATTTCCTGATATTGGGAATGGTCTTTGATACACAGGCGCAATTTGGCGGCCACCGGCAATAAAAACAGGTTGGCGAAAGCAACGCCGTAAATTGTCGCCACAAACGCAACGGCGATACCCGGCCCCAGCTCCGCAGGATCACCCAGATGCCCCATCACGTGAATCAGGCCCATCACCGCACCAATGATTCCAATGGTCGGCGCGTAGCCCCCCATGCTTTCATAAAAATGCACTGCATCCTGATCGCGCTGCTCGGTCACCAGCAGATCGGTTTCCAATACGTGGCGAATGACATCCGGCTCGCTGCCGTCCACCAATAACTGCAGGCCTTTTTTCGAGAAGTGATCCGTTTGTGATTCCGCAATATTTTCCAGGCCCAGCAACCCGTCCTTGCGCGCGGCCATTGCCCAGGCAACAACTTGCTGTATGCCCTGGGCAAATTCGCGGCGTGGTGGAAAAAAAATCCAGCGAAACTGGGCCAAAGCGCGACGCAAATGCTGACTCGGGGTTTGCAGAACTGCGGCGCCAATAGTACCGCCAAAAACAATCAACGCGGCCGGACCGTTTATCAGTGACTGCCAGCTACCGCCTTCGAGGAAGTTCCCCCCCAATAAAGCGGCAAAGCCGATAATAACGCCAAGAAAGCTGAGACGGTCCATGCAAAATCCTAAAATTCTTTCGCCAGTCGCGCACCAATTTGCGACAGAGGCAGGACTTCATCGGTGAGTCTCGCACTGGCAATCGCTTTCGGCATGCCATAGACCACACAGGATTCCTGATCCTGCCCCCAAATAACCGATCCCTTTTCCTTGAGCAGACGCGCACCTTCACAGCCATCATTGCCCATACCGGTCAAGACTACGCCGAGCACTTGGTCATTGAACAGATTGGCGGCCGAGGCAAAGGTGATATCCACCGACGGCTTGTAATTCATGCGGTCGTCGCCTTCCATGATTTTGATGCGGTCGCGATTGTTGCGATCAAAAATAAACTGATGGGCACCGGGTGCGACGAGCACGAGGCCCGGCTTCAACTTGTCTCCATTGCTGGCCTCACGCACCTCGAGCTGACACTGTCGATTGAGCCGCTCCGCAAATACCTTGGTAAAGTTAGCCGGCATATGTTGGATGACGACAATCGGCAGCGGAAAATTTTTTGGCAGTTGCAAAAGCACATCAGTGACGGCAACGGGGCCACCGGTCGACGCGCCAATAATCAACAGTTTGATCTGCTTGTTCAGCGATTGGTGCAGATTTTTTGCAGTGTGTCGCTCTGCCGCCGGTGGACGTATTGCCGGCTGCACTAGACGGGACAATGGCGATGCGGGCATTTTCGCGCGGGCATCCCGCGCATAGAGTAACAGGCTGTCCTGAAGTTTACGCTTCAGCACATCGGAACGACGGGAGATATCGGCGAAGTTTTTAGGAAGAAAATCCACTGCACCGGCGGCCAGTGCTTCCAGCGTGATACGCGCACCTTCATAGGTCAGCGATGAAAACATCACAATGGGGACCGGGCGATCCGCCATAATGGCGCGCACGGCGGAAACGCCATCGAGCAACGGCATTTCATAATCCATGGAAATGACGTCCGGTTTCAATTGACGCGCCATCTCGATGGCTTCATTGCCATTGCTGGCGATGCCTACAACAGTCAACTCCTGATGATCGTCGATAATTTCTTTCAAGCGTGCCTGAAAGAATGACGAGTCATCGACAACCAGAACTTTGTAGGCCAATTCAATTTCCTCCCGCGGGTACTGACCAGGAATAATTTATGCTGTAGACACCAGTTGCGGAACAGCGCATGGAAAAACATGCTTGGCAGAACGCCAGCGCTCGGCAAGAAAGCTTAGCTGCGCCCCGCATAGCGTTTCAACAGCCCGGGCACATCCAGAATCAGCGCGATGGTACCGTCACCTGTGATGGTGGCGCCGGCCATACCCGGCGTGCCGTGCAACATTTTACCCAGCGGTTTGATAACCACCTCTTCCTGACCAATCAATTGATCAACCACAAATCCAACCCGTTGTGTTCCGATTGAAACAATCACCACATGCCCTTCGGTAAGCTCATCCTGGGCAGAAGGGCGCTTTATCAACCAGCGTTTCAAGTGGAAAATCGGGATGGCCTTTTCCCGCACCGTAACGCACTCCTGACCGTCAACAACATTGGTTGTGGTCAAGTCCAAATGGAAAATCTCATTCACGCTCACCAGCGGCAATGCGAAAGCCTGATTGCCAACCATCACCATCAACGTTGGCATGATCGCCAGCGTCAGTGGAACCTTGATCGCGATACGCGTCCCTTCATTGAGCTTGGATTGAATGCCGATTGAGCCATTGAGCTGAGTAATCTTGGTTTTGACCACATCCATGCCCACACCCCGACCCGATACGTCGGATATCTGGCTCTTGGTGGAAAATCCCGGTGCGAAAATCAGATTGAATGCGTCGTTGTCACTCAGGCGCGCGGCCGAGTCCGCTTCGAGGATGCCTTTCTCGATCGCTTTGAGTCGCAAGGCTTCAGGGTCCATGCCGCCGCCATCATCTGAAATTGCCAGCAGGATATGATCACCTTCCTGCTCCGCCGACAAAACGACTTTGCCCACACGAGGCTTGCCTTTGGCTTCCCGGTCTGCGGGAACTTCGATACCGTGGTCCACGGCATTGCGCACCAGGTGTACCAGGGGATCGGCCAGCGCTTCAACCAGGTTCTTGTCGAGGTCCGTATCCTCGCCCCGCAGTTCCAGATTGATTTCTTTCTTCAGGCTGCGCGCGAGATCCCGCACAACGCGAGGAAAACGTCCGAAGACTTTTTTGATCGGTTGCATGCGGGTCTTCATGACGGCGCTTTGCAGATCCGCAGTCACTACATCCAGGTTGCCCACCGCTTTGGAAAGCACTTCATCGGTGGAGTCCACACCCAAACGCACCAGCCGATTGCGTACCAGTACCAGCTCGCCCACCATGTTCATGATGTCGTCCAGGCGTTGAGTATCAACGCGAACGGTGGTTTCAGCCGCTGGTGCTGCTGCAACAGCGGATGCAGCAGGCTTTGGCTCGAATTCAACGTTGCTTACCGTCGCAGGCCCGGCCTTTGCGTCCGAGGCTGGTTTGTGCACAGAAGCAGAACGAGCCGCATCCGCTTTCGGCGTTTCCTTTACGCTTGCCTGCTCGGATGGGCCTCGTCCCTTGCCATGGAGCTGATCGAGCAGATCTTCGAACTCGTCATCGGTGATGACGTCGCCCTTGCCGGGCGTACCAGTCGTCGCAGGTTTTTTCCCACTGTCTTTCTTGGTGGTCTTTTGATTTATTTCACTAGCACTGGAGGCCTGTGGCTCACCAGCGCTGTCGGATGTACCAGCTGCAGTTTCTTGCGCGGAGGGCCGTTTGCCGGCGCCGTGCAGTTCATCCAGCAACGCCTCAAATTCATCATCCGTAATCTCATCACTACCGCCGATTTCTGCTTTGGGTTGTGAAGCATCCGGTGTGGGAGATGGCTGTTCTACGCGCTCGTCAGGGGCCGCTCCGGCGTCTGCCTTGCTATTCGGCCCTTTGCCTTTGCCGTGCAGCTGATCGAGCAGTTTCTCAAATTCATCGTCAGAAATCTCGTCGCTGACTCCAGCGGAATTCACTGATGATGTAACGCTGGCGTTCACAGACGTGTTTTCGCGCTGTTGGGGCTCAGCCGTCGAAGTCGTCGCATCTGCTGTTGGCGTGTTGATGGCATCAAGGAATTGTTCGAACTCGTCGTCAGTAATATCGAACCCGCCTTTTACGGTGGCCGATTTACCTTGTGTCTGTTCATTAACAGATGAGGGTTTGGTCGTTGATGGCTCGGTAGATACCGACTCTACAGGCGTTGACTGATCCCCATTCTGCAGGTCGTCGCAGGATACCAGTCGCTCGAGTTGTGCGATAAGTTCAGGACTGGCCGGGGTGGCCGGTTCGCGCTGTGAGATCTGACGAAACTGTTCGTTGACTGCATCGAGCGCCTGCAGCACAACGTCCATCAACTCCGGTGTCACGCTTCGCTTTCCGTTGCGCAGAATGTCAAAAAGATTTTCGGTTATGTGGCAACACTCGACCATTTCGTCGAGTTGCAAAAAACCTGCGCCACCCTTTACGGTGTGAAAACCCCGAAAAATCGCATTGAGCAAATTCTTGTCATCAGGACTTTGTTCCAGATCAACCAGCTGCTCGGAAAGCTGCTCAAGAATTTCTCCCGCCTCAACAAGAAAATCCTGAAGGATGTCGTCATCGTCGCCGAAAGACACTCAGAGCTCCCCTATAACTGAACGCGCTGTCGAAAAGCCACGGCTTCCGACAGGTGTTGTGAAAAACGTCAATACGGCGTTTGCTGTTCTGGTTCCCGGTGTGCGCATCGATCAAAAACCCAGGCTTGAGAGCAGGTCATCCACGTCGTCCTGGCCAGAGACAACATCCTTGCGTTTTTTCGCATGAATCTGCGGGCCTTCGGCGGCGCGGCTGTCTACCCGCTGTTTGCGCTCCCCCGCTTCGCTGGAGGGCAACCCGGTAACTTCTTCAACCTGTCCGGCAATGCGCATCAATTTGACCAGTTCAGCTTCAACATCGGTGACCAGGCCAATAACTTTCCTCAGCACTTGTCCCGTCAGATCCTGATAGCCCTGTTCCAGGATAATTTCCTGCAGATTACTGCTCAGCTGCTCCGCGCCACTGCCCATCTGGTCCAGGAAATCATCCATGCGCGAGTACAACTCGCGGAATTCGTCGGCTGTCATTTCCCGCCGCTTCAAACGGCTCCACTCCTCGCGAAGGTTGCGTGCCTCCTGGCCGAGGTTCATGGCAATGGGCGCCGAGGCTTCCACTTTATCCATGGTTTTATCGGCGGCAGACTGCGTCATTTCGATGACGTAATTGAGCCGTTCCGACGCGTCGCGAATCTCGGAACTTTTGATGTTCGCAGGCTCGGAATAGAAGTCACCATCCACATTGAAATTGACGATGGCGTCGTGCAGGGCGCGAGTGAGTTTGCCTACCGAATTGAAGATATGTCGATCCCGCACTTCAACCAGGCTGTGTATCAGTTCGGATGCGTCTTTGAAATCATTTTTCTGCAGTTTATCAACGAGCATTTTGGCACAGTCCTGTAGATCTGCCACAAACTGTTCGTTGTGCTGTAATGCGAGTGGGCGTTCCATCTAACGGCCTTTTTCAATAGTGGTGGCGCTATACACGCTCAAAAATCTTTTCAATTTTTTCTTTGAGCACCTGTGCGGTGAACGGCTTGACCACGTAGCCATTGACGCCGGCCTGGGCCGCCTCAATGATCTGGTCCCGTTTCGCTTCAGCAGTCACCATCAGAATGGGCAGGCCGGCCAACTTGCTGTCTTTACGCACTTCACGCAAAAGGTCAATGCCGCTCATGCCTGGCATATTCCAGTCGGTCACGAGAAAATCGAAATCTCCGTTGCGAAGCATGGGCAGCGCGGTAACGCCATCATCCGCTTCATGAGTATTGCTGAACCCCAGATCCCGCAAGAGATTCTTGATGATCCGTCTCATGGTTGAGAAATCATCAACAATCAAGATTTTCATATTCTTGTCCAATGCAACCTCCGTATCTACGTCGCCTGGCATTTAAGTTACGGGCTCAATGCCCTCTACAATTCTAGTCGTTGGCACGCAATCATTCAGCTTTTTAGCGGGCAAAAGCCGAAAAACTTGAGTTTGAACTGCGTTTTGTGGATATCTTTCTGATAAACGTCTAAAAAATAATCACCACACAGGGCATTTATTCCTATTATGGGTGTGAGTCCGACTGCCAGCCTGCCAGCCTCGCTTTCAGGCGCAAGGCCGCCTGGCTGTGGATCTGGCTGACGCGAGACTCGGATACTCCCAGGACAAGGCCAATTTCCTTGAGATTGAGCTCTTCATCGTAATACAGGGACAGAACCATCTTTTCCCGTTCGGGCAAGCGGTCTATGGCGTCGGCCAGCGCATGGCGCATGGCGTCCTGTTGAACGCTCTCCATGGGGCCGAGAAACGCGGTGCTTTCCGGCTCCCCAGTAATGCGTCCTTCATCGTCTTCAAACGTTTCTTCAAGGCTGAACAGGCGGCTGGAGGCGCTATCCTGCACCATGGCGTGGTACTCGCGAATACTGACACCGAGCTCATTGGCCACCTCGGTATCCGTCGCATCGCGGCCGGTTTGCGCTTCTATGGTGTTGATGGCCTCGCTGACGCGCCGCGCATTGCGGTGTACCGAGCGCGGGGCCCAGTCACCGCGACGCATTTCGTCGACAATAGCGCCACGAATGCGAATGCCGGCATAGGTTTCAAAACTCGCGCCGCGAGAAGCATCATATTTTTGCGACGCCTCAAGCAGCCCGATCATACCCGCCTGAATCAAATCGTCCACCTGCACGCTGGCCGGCATGCGGGCCATCATGTGATGAGCAATGCGTTTAACCAGAACCGCGTAATCTTCAACACGAATTCCAACTTCACCCACTGTATTGGCATCGTTTTCGTAGGTATTCATATCGTATGAGCTGAGTCCGCAGGCACCAAGCCGGTTAGTAGTCAAAGTCACATTCAAACACTCGCTGTTTGCAGCAACCGCTCGATAAAGAATTCCAGATGCCCGCGTGCGTCGCGCTGCACAGGCCAGGCATCCACTTTCTGTGCAATCACCCGCAGTGCTTGGGCAGCTTTGGAACGCGGTGCGTATTCCAGCAGCGCCTTACGTTGCTGTACAGCCTTGCGTACGTTCTCATCAAAAGGAACATGCCCCAGGTACTGTAGGGAGACATCAAGAAAACGTTCACACACGGTATTGAGCTTGTTAAAAAGATTCTGGCCTTCCTGAGTGCTGCGCGTCATGTTGGCAACCACCCGAAAGCGAAACATGTTGTGCTCGATGCTGAGCAGCTTGATTAAAGCATAGGCATCGGTAATGGACGAGGGTTCATCGCAGACTACGATAACCGCCTCTTGTGCGGCGCGAACAAAACTCACAACGGTTTCGGAGATTCCCGCCGCCGTATCCACTACGAGTACATCAACCTGATCGCTGATATCGCTGAAGGCATGTACAAGGCCCGCATGCTCCTGAGCCGACAGTGCCGACATTTGTTGCACACCAGAGGAAGCCGGGACGACCTTCATGCCGCCAGGGCCGTTGATGAGAATATCACGAAGGTTGCGGTCACCATTGAGAACATCCGCCAAGGTGTACTGCGCCTTGAGTCCGAGCAAAACATCCACGTTAGCCAAACCGAGGTCGGCATCCATCAGCACCACTCGCTGCCCCATCTCAGCCAACGCCAGGCTCAGGTTCACTGACACATTTGTTTTACCTACACCACCTTTTCCGCCAGTGACGGCCAGCACTTTCACGGGACTGTTTGAACTCATCAAATTACTCACTGTTTATGGTCAGCGCGGAAGCGGACTCTTGATGTTTGATACCGGATGTTCGCGATTCGGTATCAGGTTCCAATTCAATATTACGTAGTTTGGCACCAGCGGCTGATTCTGCCAGACATCAGCTCACCGGTTTCGTTTACAGCGCCTACCCGACATTCTGCCCCGTGGCACGCTGTGCTTTCAGCAAAGCTACGGCTTTGGCGACAAGCCCGTGACCCGTTGCCAGGGCAATATCCTTGGGAATGTCTTGGCCATCGGTGGTATAGCACACGGGTAGTTTCTGACGCAGAACCACTGACAGGACCTCGCCAAGGCTTGCTGTCTCATCCAGTTTAGTCAACACACAGGCGGTCAGATTGCCGCTGGCGTATGCATGGGCGGAGGCTTTAAGACTCTGCAACTGACTGTTGCAAGCCATAACCAGAACACGCTCCACACTGGGGCAGCCGTCGAGCATTCGCAATTGGTCACGCAAGAGTGGGTCGCCGTGACGGAAACCGGCAGTATCCACCAACACCAGCGGGAATTCCTTCAGGCTGGCCAATACAGATGCCATGCTGCGCTCGCGATCGACCACGCGCACGGGCACATTCAGAATTCGACCCAGTGAGCGCAACTGATCGTGGGCACCCACCCGGTAGGTATCGGTAGTGACCAGCGCGACCTTGCCCGGACCATGGTCCAGTACATAGCGCGCCGCCAGTTTGGCGATGGTAGTGGTTTTACCCACCCCGGTGGGCCCAACAAAGGCGAAGACACCGCCACGGTCAACCAGATCGCTGTTATCGGTTGGCAGTAATTGCGCCAGCCGCGCCAGCACTTCCCGCCACGCCTGACTCAATCGCAATCCCGGGCGGAGCTGTCGAACGAGATCGAGAACCAGATCCCGGGGCAAGCCCAAATGTTCAAGATGCTCCGCCAGCGCATCCGGCGACTTGGTCTGCGCCGCGAAGGAGACTACAGGCTGGCCCTGCTGTTCATTCATACGCCAGAGCTGTTGTTCCAGCAGCAAACGCATATCCGCCAGCTCACTTTGCAGTTCATCCAGACGACGTTCATCCGCCGCCGCTGCTGGTCGCGCCTGGGCGCTTTGCACTGCTTCGGCGAGCTTTTGAGCTTGAGTATGGCCGAAGCCGGCCTTCTGCACCGGCAAGTTCGCCACGTCATCCAGACCATAGCGCTCACTGGCGCTCTGGCGTCGCAAGGGCTCACGTGCCGGCTCTTGAACTCGCTGTTTTGTTGCCAGCATGCGCTCCCGCGCCTTTTCAATTTCCCGGGCAATGTCTTCGCCACTGCGCTGCGCGCCTGGTGCAGTACCGGGGCGCACAAAGTCCACTACGGCCTGCTCCAACCCCGCCTGGGCTTCCCAGGCGGCATCGCTGCCAAGAGGGCGATCAATATCCGCTTCGAACTTGCGCCCGAATTGACGTCGCTCGTCGATTCCACGAGTAGGCAGGTCCGCCTCGATGGAGGTAATGATCTCCACACCTTCGCTGGTGCGCTGGCTGGACAGAATAATGGCTTCCGGCCCCATCTCCTGGCGAACCAGTTCCAGTGCCCGACGCATATCCGCAGCTACAAAGCGTTTGACTTGCATGCCTTACCTCCTGGCGGTGGAGCCTTTCGGCCTCGCCGTGATTTCTCAATCGTTGTTTCGGTGTTTGCCGCTATGTGGCAGTGACCATCTCGCCACCCACGGTGGCTTCAATCGTGATTTGTTTGTTGTCCGGTATTTCGGTATAGCCAAGAACACTCATATCCGGAATGTTGAACCTGACGAACTGCGCCATCATCATTCTTATGGGGGTTGCCACCAGCAAAATGATCGGATTGCCGGCCGCTTCCTGGCGTCGCGCCGCATCAATCAGGGCATTGTTCAGGCGCTCCGCCAGGCGTGGCTCGATGAATCCGCCTTGGTCTGCGCCAGCTTTTTGTGCCTGTTGAACGGTCTGTAGCAACAACTGTTCCAGCCCGGGCTCAAGCGTTATAACGGCGATATTTGGCTCGCTACCCACGATGTTCTGGACGATCTGGCGCGCCAGAGCGGCACGGGCAACGTTGGTGAGAGTGGCGGTATCTTGACTCTTGTCACCGTGAGCCGCCAAAGCTTCGGCGATTGAGCGCATGTCCCGAATCGAGACCTGTTCGCGCAGCAGGTTCTGCAGAACCTTGAGCAGACTGTTGATGGACAGGGTATTGGGTATCAGCTCTTCAACCAGCTTGGGGGATTTCTCTGCAAGCAGGTCCAGCCACTTCTGAACGTCTTCGTGCCCCAGTAGCTCGTGAGTGTGCTTCTGCAGAATCTGGTTGAGATGAGTGGCAACCACGGTGCTCGGGTCAACCACGGTGTAGCCCAGGGTTTGGGCCTGGTCCTTCTGAGCATCGTCGATCCAGATCGCGTCCAGCCCGAACGCCGGGTCCTTGGTTTTGGTACCTTGCAGCGTGCCGAACACCTGACCGGGATCAATTGCCAGATGCTTGTCCGGGAAGACTTCGCCAGTGCCGAGGGTCACCCCCATCAGGGTAATGGCGTAGCCGCTGGGCAGTAGATCCAGATTGTCACGTATGTGAACGGCAGGTACCAGGAAGCCCACATCCTGTGACAACTTCTTGCGCACACCTTTAATGCGCCCCAAAAGCTCGCCGTCCTGGGATTTGTCCACCAGAGGAATCAGGCGATAACCCACTTCCAGCCCCACCACATCAATGGGCGTGACGTCGTCCCAGCTCACCTCTTTGGGCTCCGACCGGGACGCGCCACGGTGTTCAAGCACCGGCGCCGAGGACAGGGTTTGCGGCTGTCCGCCAGCAGGCGACGCCCCTGCCCCGGACACAGATCGACCGGCCGGGCGAACGTCTCGCTCGTCGACCAGTTCGCCTTGAGAGTGCCGAAAATGGATGAAGTACGCCAAGGCGCCGCAGACCGCAGCCAGACCGATAAACGCCACATGGGGCATTCCGGGGATGATACCCAACAGAAACAGAATGATTGCGGAGATGGTCAGGGCCTTGGGCGCGGCGAACATCTGCCCAAACACCTGGTTGGTCATGGTTTCCGAACTGTTCGCGCGGGTGACGATTATGGCCGCGCCAATAGACAGTAGCATCGACGGGATCTGTGCCACCAGCCCATCGCCGATGGTCAGCATCACGTAGATTTCCAGCGCCTGCTGAAACGCCAGACCGTGTTGAGCCATACCGATGACAAGACCGCCAATAATGTTGATCAGCAGAATCAGAATACCGGCGACGGCATCGCCGCGAACAAACTTGCTGGCGCCGTCCATTGCCCCGTAGAACTCGGCCTCGGTGGCGACTTCTTCCCGCCGAACTCCCGCCTCTTCCTGATTGATCATTCCCGCGTTCAGGTCAGCGTCAATAGCCATCTGCTTTCCGGGCATGGCGTCCAGCGTAAATCGAGCACTGACCTCGGAGATACGCCCGGCACCCTTGGTCACCACCACAAAGTTGATGATAATCAGAATAATAAAGACCACCAGGCCGACCGCGTAGTTGCCGCCAATAACCACTTCACCGAAGGATTCGATGACCTTGCCTGCCGCATCCCCACCCTCATGGCCTTTCAGCAAAACCACCCGGGTCGAGGCAACGTTCAGTGCCAACCTGAGCAGTGTGGCAACCAGCAGAATGGTGGGGAAAACCGCAAAATCCAGCGGCCGCAGCGAGTACACCACGACCAGAAGCACAACCAGAGACAGGGCAATGTTGAAGGTGAAGAACATATCCAACAACAAGGGCGGCAACGGCAGAATCATCATGCCAAGCAGCATCAGTACCAGAATAGGAATCGACAGATTACCGGCACCAGCCGATTTTACGTTGCTCCAGGCAGAGCGTCTGTCCACAGTACGCGGCAACGACCGCAAGTGTTGAAATAGAGATTCAGCCATAGTCCGCTCAGTGGAATTCCCGATCACCCGACATTTTTTTGGCGTATGTCGGTGTTATCAGGGGCTATGGCAAGAAGTGTACCTAAAAGCTGCAAGCTACAAGCTACAAGCTACAAGCGAGATCTTATGCTGTTGGCTTGCAGCTTGCGGCTTGAAGCTTACAACTCCCCAATCGCCCCCCAACCCAGCTCACGAATATCCTTCTCGATTTTGGCGCGATCCCCCACGATCACCCAAATCAGTTGATTGGGATGAATCAGGGTGTCTGCCGCTTTATTCAGGTCCTGCACGGTGAGTTCACTGACGCGATCGGCGTAGGTGTCCCAGTAATCCGACGGCAGGTCGTACACCGCAATTTCGGATAGGGACGCGGCCACGGCGCTGGCGGTTTCCCAGCGTCCGGCGAGGGACAGGGTTTCGATGTTTCGCACCCGCTCCAATTCCTCCGCTTTCGGTGGTCGCGGGCCGGCAATATCAACCAATTCCTTACGCAGTTCTTTCATGGCTGCGGCGGTTTTGTCGGTCTGTACCGGTGCATAGCTGATGAATGGTCGCTGGCCCTTGGCATCAATGAGGAAGGTGTAGGCACCGTAGGCCCAGTGCTTGTCTTCGCGCAGGTTCATATTGACCCTCGCGGTAAAGTCACCACCGAGTACGCCGTTCAGTATCTGAATCGCCAGTTCCTGGTCATTGTCCTTCGGCAGCGCTATGTGTCCGGCATAGATGATCGACTGCTCGGAATTGGGTCGGTCCAGTAGATAAATGGTCTCCTGCTCCTGGTGTTTCACCGGGTGAATGTCCTTGGCGGGGACCTCGCCGGCCTGCCAGTCGTCGAACAGTTTCTCCAGTTTCGGCTTAATCTCGGCCAGAGTAGTGTCACCAACCACCACAAGAGTGGCGTTGTTGGGTTTGAACCAGGTTGCGTGGTACTGGATGAGGTCTTCCCGGGTCATTGCACGAACTGAACTTTCAGTCCCTGAACCGGTAAGCGGCGTGCTGTACGCGTGCCCTTCTCCATAAAGAAGCTTGGGGAAAACGCGCAGCGCCATGGTCTGCGGTCGCTGCTTTTCCTGTTGTATCTGAGCCAGGGTCATGTTTTTCAAGCGCTCCAGATCCGCTTGCGGAAATGCAGGATGGAGCAATACATCGGCATAGATGTCGAGAGCGTCATCCAGATTGTGGGTCAGTGCATTCAAGGTCACGAACGAGCTATCCAGTCCTGCACCGGAGCCGAGTTGAGCGCCCAGCATGGCCAATGATTCGCTAATTTCAAGAGCTGAACGCGACTCTGTGCCTTCATCCAGCATCGCCATGGTCAGGCTGGCGGTACCTGGCTGGCTGAACTGGTCCGCTGCATAACCCGCATCCAGCACCAAACGCAAGTCCACCATGGGCACCGTATCCCGCTGAGCCACCATGATCTTCAGGCCATTGGACAGCTCGCCGCGCTGGTATTCGGTGAAGTCCACATCGGGGAAGCTGGTCGGCATGGGCACCGCGTCGCGCTCTGCTCCCTCAGTGCTGGCGGACAATTCGGGGAAGGGATGAACCTCCAGTACATAATTACCCTTCTGCAACCATTCCCGGGCCGCATCCCGCACTGAGTCCCGGCTGGCTTTGCCGATTTGCGCTAGCCGGGTCTTATAGAAGCCGGGATCACCGGCAAAAACAGCGTTCTCTGCCAGAATATCTGACTTGCCACCAAAGCCACCCACGGTCTCAATACCGCGAACAAACTCCGCCCGCTTCTGGGTTTTAACGCGTTTCAGTTCCTTGCGACTGGGCCCTTCTTTCAGAAAGCGTGCCACCTCCTCGTCCAGCGCCCGTTCTACGGCAGCAATATCACCGCCGGGCTGCACCGTCGCTTCGACGGCAATGGCACCTGCAATTTCGGCACTGAAGATCCAGGCGCTGACGCTGGTGGCCGTCTGGTCGCGGTACACCAGGCGCTCATACAGGCGGGAGTTCTTCCCACCACCAAGAACATCCGTGGCAATGTCCAGCAGTACAATGTCTTCGGCCTCCCACTCGGGTGCTGCCCAGACCTTATAGATTTTGGCTTGCGGCACACGGTCCTGCAGTACCTCGCGCTTTTCACCCACCAGGTGTGGCACCCAGGCTTCATGCTTGGCAATGGGCGGCCCGGGCGGAATATCACCGAAGTAGTGCTTCACCTTGGCGACCACATCAGCAGTCTCCACATCACCGGCCACAACCAGGACGGCGTTGTTCGGCCCGTAGTAGGTTTCGAACCATTTGTGCACATCGTCCAGACTTGCCGCATCCAGATCCTCCATGGAGCCAATCGGCAGCCATGAATAGGGGTGGCCGGCGGGAAAGATGTTCTTGATGATATGGTCGAACACTGTGCCGTAAGGTTGGTTTTCCCGTTGGCGCTTTTCGTTCTTCACCACGCCGCGCTGAGTGTTCAGGCCCTCTTCATCGATGGCACCCAACAGATGCCCCATGCGGTCGGATTCCATCCACAGCGCCATATCCAGCGCGGTGTTGGGCACGTTCTGAAAGTAGTTGGTGCGGTCGAAGCTGGTGGTGCCGTTTTGCTCCGTGGCACCCACCTGCCGGAAAGGCTCAAAATATTCGCCATCGTAATTTTCAGAGCCGTTGAACATCAGGTGTTCAAACAAATGCGCAAAGCCGGTTTTTCCCGGCTCCTCGTTTTTTGAGCCAACGTGATACCAGACATTCACCGCAACGATAGGCGCCTTGTGATCCTCGTGAACAACGAGACGCAGACCATTATCGAGCCTGTGCTCACTAAACGTTATTTCCGGCGCGGGTTCGGCTTGTACCGTGGCTGCCAATAGCAATACCAGGGTCGCGACTCCACGTAAAACGTTTTTATTCAACATTGTCGAAAAATCTCCTTGTACTCGTTCACACAGGTTCACCGGGTGATGTGCCCAACTCAGTTCGGTTGTGTATTTGTGAGCGGGAGATAGTATTGAAAGTGCCAGACCGTGTAAACGAGTGTTTGGCGGTATGCGGGGAGGACACGGTCGCGCATGAGGTTTAATTTAGCGACAAAAACGCCCTGTATCGCTTCGACCAATGGCGTAAGCAAGCAATTGTTGACGAAACCATGTATAGTGTGCAACCCACTTTCAAGTGTTCAGGTTTTGAGATGTCCACTAAATCAACGAAAACAGCCAAAGCGAAACGCCAAGCCGAGTTGCCAGCCGAGTCACGCAGCCTTTCTATTGAAGAGCACGTGGCGGCATTTCTGAGTTCTGGCGGCAAAATTGAAAAAATTCCGAACGGTGTGAGCGGTCAAGTGAGCATGGCAGGTCCAAAGCATATTAACCTGGGTGGCAAACCCAAAGGCTAAGCGGGTCGACGTCGCTGATAGTCCCACCCAAAGACTCGATATCGCAATCTGCGCTTCGACTAAACGCGCGATTGCATCAGTCCATCCAAAAAATATTTATGATTCTCAATGGTCGATGAGTTGCCACGGCCATTCGTTCGCCACTGCACTCGTTCGCGCACTGTCGCGTATTAAATGGTGCGCGCAATTTCCGAAACAAACCCGAGCTAGAACAGTCACAAGAACACGATTATGTTCTGAAGAGAATGTTTTGCGTAAGGTGTCCCACTCCAGAAGTTACTTCTGAATTGTTAAGTATATTCTCTATACTTCAACAGCAATGGACCGCACACTATGGAACCACGCACAGGCTACCTTAATGTTGCGCCCTCCAGAATCCCCGGCAAGCAGTCCGTATTATGTTGGCTGTGTTGTGGAATAATACTGGGTTGCCCTCTCCTGACGCCCAACGCGAATGCCAGTGACGAAGTGGAACGCCTTGAAACACAATTGAAAGCGCTCGAAGAGCGCCTGGAAAAACTTGAAAATCCACAGCCGGTCGCTTCACCGCCTCGCCAACTCACTCAAGAACCGGTAATCGCCACTCCTTCCCCCACCGAAAGTCTCGCCAATGCGGCACCGGGCACTGAGGTTTCCACAGCGCCTGCAGAAGAATCTGCAGCTGATGACATCACCATTGGCGGTGCGCTGCGGTTCAACATCCTCTACCGCGATCATGTGGATGCGTCCCAAACCAAGCGCGGCGAAAGCGGCCTTGATGTCTTCCGCTTCAACATCAATGGGGAGATGGATAAGCTCATTATCTCTGCCGAGTACCGCTACTACGCCTATATGCAAACCATTCACCACGGCTGGATTGGCTATGAGTTTGATGACGAGAGTCAGCTGCAACTGGGCATTCATCAGGTTCCATTCGGTTTGGCGCCCTACGCATCCCATAACTCCTGGCTGGGCGTGCCCTATTACGTTGGGCTCGGCGATGACTACGATATGGGCGTTAAATATGTACGCAGTGACGGCCCCTGGAAAACACACCTGGCGTTCTACAAAAATGAAGAGCTGAATGATGCCAGTGATCTCGGTCGATACGGGTTTGATCTGGTTCGTGTCAACGAGCAGCAAAATGAGGAAATCAATCGTGGCAACGCCCGCGTGTCCTACATGATAGGGGCCGGTACCGATTGTGAACACGAGGTAGGCGCTTCGGCACAATTGGCGGAATTGTATAACGCCCGCAGTGACAGACGGGGAGATCATTGGGCGGCGGCGGTGCATCTCGACAGTCGGTGTGGGCGCTGGAACTTTCAGCTTGAAGGCGCGCGTTACCGCTACGATCCACCAGGTGACCCTTCTCTGGAAGACAATGCACAGGTGGTGCATGTGGGGGCGTTTGAAGGCAGCTACGATATTGCCGATACGGCGAACCTCATTGTGGCCAACCTGGCCCACAACTTCAATTCCCCCTGGCAACGAATTGATCAGCTGGTGTGCTACAACGATTACTCCCGCTTGATCAAAGACGCCAACGGCTTTCGCGACTCCCAGGTCAACACGCTGGGTTGCGCGGTGGGCAGCGGCCCCCTGTTCGCCTATGTGGACTACATTCTCGCCAACAACATGGCGCTTTTTGGCAATGGCTCCATGGCCGGTGGCGGTGAAGACGAATGGCGCAGCCGCCTGAATATCAACATTGGCTATTACTGGTAACGGTTATGCAATCTGTCGCTTTACGACTCGGTATTTCACTGCTCTGCTCCCTGACCGCGTCAGTGGCCGTCGCGGAGAAACAGCTGAATGTTGTCTCCTGGGATGGCTCCTATGTGAAAAGCCAGATTCTGGGCTTTATTCGACCTTACCAAGCCCAACATGATGTGGACGTGACGGTACTGCAGTACAGCGGTGGCATTGACGAAATTCGCCGGCAGGTGCGCGCCTGGAATGTTCACTGGGATGTTGTGGATCTTGAACTGTTCGATGCGATTCAGGCCTGCAAGGAAGGTTTGCTGGAGAAAATCGACCACAGTGAATTGCCGCCCTCCCCTGATGGAACTCCCGCACTCGAGGATTTTGTCAGCGCCAGTTTGATGCCCTGTGGCGTGGGCAACGTGGTCGGCGCTACCGTGGTCAGTTACGACCGCACACGGGTCGCCAAGGCGCCGGACAGCATCGACGACTTCTTCAACCTGAAGGACTTTCCCGGGCGCCGCGGCCTGCGTCGTACGCCCAAAGTGAATCTGGAATGGGCGCTGGTGGCCGACGGCGTCGAACGCGATCAGGTCTATGAGATGTTGAGCACTGAAGAAGGTGTTGACCGCGCTTTTGAGGTGCTGTCGCGCATCAAACCCTACATCGACTGGTGGCGCACTGGCGAAGAAGCTGTGCGTTTACTGGAGACAGGCCGGGTGGCAATGTCGTCCGTTTACAGCGGTCGGGTATTCGATGCCGCACAACGCGGCTCCGAGCTTGAGATTCTTTGGGATCATCAGGTTTGGTTCTACGACGTCTGGGGCGTTCCCAAACACGGCCAGAATACCGAGCTGGCAATGGATTTCATCAAGTTCGCCACATCCACCAAAAGTCTGGCGCAACAGGCCAGCTACATCCCCTACGGCCCGGTGCGCAGATCGTCACTGCCACTGGTGCGGCCGGAAATGCGGGCGATGCTGCCAACTGCCGAGCGAAATCTCACCACCGCCATCGAGAATGATGCCCGCTGGTGGTCCGAAAATCTCGAGCGTTTGAGCCAACGGTTTGAACAATGGGCAGAGCGGCCGGTGATGGTACCCAAGCGCCTGCCACGCTAAATCGCCTTACTGTTCTTGCAGGTGTCGAATAATTGCCTGTCGATCCGCCGGGTCCTTGAACCCGCCGAACATCATGACGGTGCCCGGGGCAAATGCCTGGGGATCCAGCAGAAATTTGTCCAGTTTTTCCGGCGTCCAGGTGCCGTCGAGATTCTTGAGCGCGTCGGAATACGGAAAATCATCAAAGCGCGCGATATCTTTACCAACAATATCGTGGAGGTTGGGGCCAGCGCTGTGGCCGCCGCCGGACTCAAGGGTATGGCAGCTGTCGCAGTTGACCCAGAGCTTTGCCGCCTGAAGCTCCGCTGGCAGTTCTTGATTGTCATCGTTCGTCAATGCTTCCAGAATGACCAGTTTGCCATCGTCGGTTAGCAACAGCAGTCGTCCATGACCCAGCTGCATCAAATCCCGCACCCGGCTGCCGATGCTAATTCGCTCCCATACGACCACGCGGCCATCTACCAGATGCAGCCGATGAATGGACTTGTCTTTGAGAGACGTCACAAGCAGATCATTGTCCCAACGGGCAAAACCCGAATCCTCCAGGCGAATGACACTGTTGGCCGCAATTGATGGAACCCATGCCATGACCGGTTCGCGAAAGCCTTCGTGCTCTGCCCAGTTCAAATGTTCCGGCCAGTCGACGGTGGAATAATCAGTGCCATAACTGACAACGGGCCAGCCATAATCCACACCCTCCTCGACCAGGTTGAGTTCGTCACCGCCACGCGGGCCATGCTCGGTCGACCAGATATTGCCTTGTCCATCAACATAGAGGCCCTGAGGATTGCGATGCCCCATGCTGTACATGCTGGCACGGCTGTCCGCAACATTTTCTGCCAGGGAAATACGCATGACTTTACCGTAGGAAGCATTGGGGTCTTGTACCAGATTGTCATTATGAATGGCGTCGTAAAAGTGATCACCGACAGTCATCAGCAGCTGTGTGTCGTTCAGCAGGGCGAGACGCCCGCCGGATTGCAGGAATGCGTTGTCTTCGTTCAGGTGGTCCAAGGTGCTGTCGAGTGGCATGCAGGGTGTGGTATCAAACACTGTTACCCAGGGTTCCGCGGAAGCGGCGTCTTGCAGCAACTGCTCCGGCGTCGTTTCCAGAGCGGACAGTCGCAGTACGGCGCATTGTTCATCTTGCTTCCAGTAGTGATGGGTGGCGTAAAGGCGAATTCGGCCATCGCCAATCTCTTGTGTAAGAATATCCTTAGCGCCAAATTGGACATGGAGCCGATAATTCATGTCGCCGGAGTCCGCGAGGAAGGCATCCTTATTCGTTGGGATCGACGCCGCCAACGTTTGTACAACCACTTCCTTGTTATCGTCGATACGAACGAACTTGAGCTCACCGGCGCGCCTGCCCATCAAATAACCATCCGCCAGTTCCACGAATCCTACATGATCTCCGTTGCCGTCACTGGAGGTTTCATAGGTTGTCATTTTCATCTGGTAATAGGCGCTGGTGAAATATTCTTCGTTGTCGGATTCACCTTTAACGGTTTTAACCAAGGTTTTCACATTGGTTTCCGCTGCATCGACAATCGCCACAAAGGGGCTGATTTGATGACGGGCCACTATGCCACCGGCTGCAAATACCAAAACGCCCATGACGGCGAAAAAACACAATGCCAGTACACCAACAATGGCGGTTGTTCGGGTTTTCATGAAGAGGAGATCCTTATTTTATTCGGCGTATTCGGCTGGCACCGACAGTTTGGTACCGGCGCAAAGCTCAAGCAGAAGCGAGTCAACCGAATGCAAAAAGCAAGGATTGCGCCAACGGCGTTGACGCCGATGCACAAGGAGTGGTTTACGGAGCGAATCAATGCACAAACTCTGAAGACATGGATTCGGTGTTTGCTGTTGTGACCGTCACCAGCATGGATGCTGGTGCAGAGCCTACAGGGACGTATTCACGGCGTGTCACAGCAGTGAATACCGGATTCGTGTCTCTCTCCGGAAAACCAGCTTGTGTTCTTTTATCTGGTTGAAGCGTAGCCAGAAACGCTAATGATGCACCTTAACCGGTATGACTAAAGATTCTGGTCGTGTGTTTTGCGAGGCAACGCCCTCACCGCTTGTTGTAACTTATACAAGTATTCGCGGCGTTCGGCATAAACCACGGTATCAAAAAGTCGGGCCACCTGTCGCGCCGAACGGGCTTTGGCTGGATGTTCCGCCGCGACGCGCTCCGCCCAGGCGCCCGCCGGCTCGTTGGCCGCTCGCCTCACGCCGAGTCGCCGTTCTGCCTGGCGCAGGAGCCTGATTTCAGGTGGCAGCGCGGGCCTGCGGTTACGGTACCAATAGAAAAACCCGTAAAGACCCAACAATCCTCCCCCGCCCAACACAGTCGCTGCGGCAACTCTCCAGGGATCAGTACCGCCCAGTATCCGTTTGAGCAGGCCACTCTGCGCCTGATCGTCATAACTGAGTACCGCCCGATGCCAGGCGTAACCCACCGCATCCCACCGGTGGCTGAGCGTGCTCAACCAACGCCAGTCACCATCACCCAAGATACGATTACCGCCACCAGCCAAGGACACTTCATCCGCGGTCAGCGCCTCTCTCAACCCCAACTCGACCCGATCTGGCGCTACCACCGCCGTCGGGTCCACCCGCTGCCAACCCTGCCCTTCAAGCCATACCTCGGCCCAGGCGTGGGCGCTGGACTGGCGTACCAGCCAATAGTCGTCCACCTCGCTGCGCTCCCCTCCCTGATAACCCACCACCACGCGGGCCGGAACACCGGCGGCGCGCATCAGGTAGACAAAGCTGCCGGCAAAGTGCTCGCAGAAGCCTTTGCGCGTGATAAACAGGAATTCATCAATGCTGTTGCTGCCCAAAGGTGGCGGTTGCAGCGTGTACTGGAACTGTTGCTGATAAAACATCAGCGCCGCATTGATGACTTGTGCGGGTGACAGGCCGTTCCAGCCGGCAACCAGGTCCCGTGTGCGCGGGTTGCGCGGTACCGCCGGCAGCTGCAAATTGCGCTGGCGGGTTCTGGTATCCAGGCGGGACGGATCCCGCACAGCCTGAGTGTCCGAACGCACCCGGTATTGCACCCGACTGTCCACCGGCCAGCGGGATTTCACCAGGTAATTACCGGTGTATATCGGGGTAAGCGCTCCCTCTACTGCAACCGGCGTGGCGAGTGCGAACAGCCAACGCTCATTGTGAGGCTCCAGCATGATGCTGTAGCCCAGCTCGCCCCCGGACGCCTCCACATCCCACACATCATCTGGCTCTCTGCCAATGGCCACGGCAGACGACATGTCCGTTTCACTGGAGCTCCAACGGCGTCCATCGAATTGATCCAGCACCAAGCCGCGCCAATACATGGCGGACTTGGGTGGTTCCGAATTCTCCGGGGAATTGTCAAAACTCACTCGAAACGCCAACTCTGATGACTGCGACAGCTGTGCAATATCACCAGGGGCCATGGAGTCCGAGAAACCGGTTGTGGCTGACGAACTCACCGTGGGCACAGACCAGAGTGGACCCAGACGCGGCAAAAGGATAAACAACAGCACCATGAGTGGCAGCACTTGCAGCAGCAGTTTTGTGCCCCGCCCGAGATGAACCCGCCACGGGTATGGCTGAGTCAGAAAACAGGCGTGCCAGGCAATCAGTAACGCAGTACAACTGAGCAGCCCATAGAGCGAGGCCAGGATCGTCTGGGAAAACAGAAACTGGGCCGCGACGGCGACGAAGCCAATAAATGTCATCAGCAAAAAATCCCGGCGCTGGCGCGCTTCTACCAACTTCAGCACAAACGCAGACACCAGCAAGCCCACCATGGGCTCAATACCCATGCTGATACCGTACTGCAGGCCGAGACCGGCAATGGATCCGACACCGAGCACCGCTTTTACAAAATTGCCGGGGTAACGCCAGGCGCCGCGGTAAACCTGCACCCGGATGACAACCGCGAGTAGCCAGACCAGGCCGAGCCACAACGGCAGGTAGAAAAACAGCGGCGCGATGACAATAACCTGGGCAATCAGCAAACACACCAACAACTGCCGCTGTGCCAGGGGGTGGGTGAGCTCAGCCATCAGCCGCCTCCCTGTCCGTATAGCGCCAACGCCGTCAGCACCCGTGCGTGGTGAGCCGAACCTGTATCGGGCGCTATGCGCGTGCCAGGAATATCCAGCCCGTAGGCGGTACCCAGCTGTTCAAAATGCAGCGCCCAGTAGCACAGCGCCGACAGACGCTGCTCCACATCCAGCCCCTCCATGATGTCCCATGCCAGCCAGGCTTCCGGGCTTAACTGACTACTGAATTCCTTGCTCATCAGCCCCTTGCCCCGGGCGTAATGTTTCCATGCGACCTGCTTCAGGGGATCACCCGGTTGATAGCTGCGCAGGCCGCTGAAGTCATCCGCACCCGCCGCAGGGGCAGCAAAGCCGCCTTCGTCCTCGACAGTATAGGGTTTGAGCTCGCGCAGTTTCTCCGGACGAGGATAGACCATGGCGCGGGCATCAAAATTAAGCCAGGACCAGCAACGCAGCAAACCGAGTGGAAAGTCCGTATCGATACGCAACCGGCGTGGTGTGAGATAGCCGCGCTTGGCGGCAAAGGCACAGACTGGCAGGCGTTTGCGCTCCTGCGCGTCTATGGCGAAGGTCAGTGGAAGCTCGTCTTGCCAGCCGAGGCTGATGTTGTCCTTGGCCGCTCCGCTGGCGTTGAAAATATCCAGATGAAAGGCCAGCTCCTGGCCTGCAAACCCCGAATCTGCGTCGTGCAGCTGAATGTCCAGGCCTGACAGATTGCCGTGGGTGCGCAGTATCGCCAACACAAACAGGCTGGCGAGCAGCCAGCACAGCGCCAGTATCAAGTTGTTTTGATAGTTGGTGCCAAGCATCCACAGCACCAGTATCAGCAAGAGGAAAACAAACCCGGTTTTGGTCGGGAAAATATAGAGCCTGTCGCGCCGCAACAGATGCCGTGGCGCTGGCGGTGCGCGTCGGTCCAGCCAGCGCAGGAATCGGGCACGCCACTTGTTGCGCAAGCTGTTCAACATGACGGACTCAGCCCAGCACGTCGACGCTTTTCAGCAGGTAATCCGCCAGGACTTCGGGCCCCTCGCCTCCCTGGCTACCGCGCACCCGGTGTCCAACGACGGAATGCAAAACCACTTGGATATCTTCCGGCACCACGTAATCCCGCCCGTGTACCACAGCCCACGCCTTGGCGGCACGCAGTAGTGCCAGGGCACCGCGCGGCGACAAGCCAAAACTAAAGCGGGTATCGGTGCGGGTGAAATCCACCAGGCGCTGCAAGTAATCCAGCAACTGTTCGGTGGCCTTGACCTGATTGACTTGCTGTTGAACGCTGCGCAATTGCTCCGCCGTCATTACCGGCTGCATATTGCGCAACCGCTCGCGGGGATCGACTCCTTGAAACAACTGGCGCTCAGAAGCGCGGCTGGGATAACCGAGTGTAATCCGCATCAGAAACCGGTCCAGCTGGCTTTCGGGCAACGGATAGGTTCCGGCCTGAGACAGCGGATTCTGTGTGGCAATAACAAAAAACGGGCTGGGCAGCGGGCGGCTTTTGCCTTCCACGGTGACCTGCCCTTCTTCCATGGCCTCAAGCAAGGCACTTTGGGTTTTGGGGGTGGTGCGGTTGATTTCATCCGCCAGCAGTACCTGGGTAAAAACCGGCCCGGGATGAAAGCTGAAGGTGCTTTGCTCGCGATCAAACACCGCAACGCCGAGGATGTCTGCCGGCAACAGGTCACTGGTGAACTGAATACGTTCATAACTCAGCCCCAGCACGCCGGCAAGGCTATGGGCCAGAGTCGTCTTGCCCATCCCCGGCAGGTCTTCAATCAACAAGTGGCCCCGAGCAAAAAGGCACGCCAGCGCCAGCTTGATTTGATGTTCCTTGCCCAGCAGTATTTCGCCGACGGCGTCCACTACGTCACTGATGCTATTGCGCAAGTCGAACTCCTTCTAAATTTGCGGTTTCCAGTTTGAGGTTATCCAGATACAGGTCAACGGCCTGTTCTGGCTGAGCCATGTATATCAATACCTGTGTAATCTCGCCCAGGTTCAAGGGGCGCTCCGGCGGACCGTTGCGAATGTCGTCAAGTGGAATGTGCAACCTGTTGACGCCGGGCTGGATCGGGAAGTGCCGGTCGAAGTTATCACCGCTACCGTCGACATAACGGCTGTCGTCGACGCGCACCGACAGCCAGACCGTATAGGGCACCGGCGAAAAAACCTCCAGGCTCAACGCCCCGTACGGACGCCAGTCTGCCACCACGGGCTGGAAATGAATCCCCGGCCAGGACGAAGGCCGAAAGCGCAGCCTCCCCACTTGAGAGCGAGTGTCGGGCCAGGCACTCGGCGCGGGCGCCACCGTGAGCTCCGCCTTCCCCAGAGTGCCGGCAAAGGCTGTCAGACCTGTATGGTCAAAATCTAGCATCACCGGAAACAACTGTTCCCGCTGCCATTGCGCGAACAGCCAATACCCGGGCTGATACAGGCCGCCGCAGAGTATGAACATGCACAACAGCAACCAGGGCTTGGCCAACCTCTGACTGAATACCAACCAGGCCGCAAACCCGGTGCAGATACCCGCTGTGTCGAGGGCAATGTCGAGCCAGCTGGCACTGCGACCGAAGGAAGGCTGCACAAGCTCTATGACAACACCAATGCTCAAAGCAACCATCGCGACAGCCAAGTCCACATAGACGGACTCGAATTCTCGCAAGATCCAGCGCAGGGTAAACAGCAACAAGGCAAATGCGGGCAGATGTAGAAAATTCTGCAGGTGGCTCAGAAAGGCGTTGACCGAAGGCAGCTGCCAGAAAAAGAAAAGGAACGGGAAAAGCAGGCTGACGAAAGCGGCCAGCAGCAGTGGCCGATAGCGGGTGCTATCAGCCGCAGTCCAAAGCTGACTAAAGGGCGGCAAAGCCACGCTGCAGATCTTTTATCAGATCGTGTTTATCTTCCAGGCCCACCGCCAGCCGGATCAGCCCTTCGCCGATGCCAGCGGCAAGCTTGTCTTCGACAGACAGCCGACCGTGAGTGGTGGTTGCCGGATGAACGATAGTGGACTTGGTGTCGCCAAGGTTAGCGGTGAGCGACATGAGCTTTATGGCGTTGATAAAGCGCCAGGCGTCGGCCCGGCCCCCACTGAGCTCGAACGACACGACGCCGCCGAATGCGCGCTGCTGTCTGGCGGCCAAAGCGTGCCCAGGGTGTGACTCCAGACCCGCATAATAGACCCGCTCAACCCCGGCTTGCTGCTGCAACCATTCCGCCAGATATTGCGCATTGGATGAATGTGCTTCCATGCGTAAACGCAGCGTTTCCAGACCCTTGCTGAACACCCAGGCATTGAACGGGCTCATGGTCGGACCGCAGGTGCGTATAAAGCCGGTAATTTCTGCCATGGCATCTTTGCGGCCAACCACGGCGCCACCCAGGCAGCGACCTTGGCCGTCAAGGTATTTGGTGGCGGAGTGGATGATGATGTCCGCACCCAATTCCAAAGGCTTTTGCAGTGCTGGAGTGCAGAAGCAATTGTCGACCACCAGCTGGCTGTTGTTGCTGTGGGCCAATTCGGCCAGACGGGCAATATCCGCCACATCAGCCAGCGGGTTCGACGGTGTCTCCACAAACAATAGCCGCGTGCGCGGTTTGAACGCCGCCTGCCACTGCTCAAAATCCGTCAGATCCACCAGTGTCACTTCCAGACCGAACTTCTGCATGTATTTGGTAAAGAAGTTGGTGGTTGTACCAAACACACTGCGCGAACAAATTACATGATCGCCGGCACTGAGCAGCGCCATACAGGTGCTCAGGATCGCCGCCATACCCGAGGCTGTGGCCACGCCCTGCTCGCCACCTTCCATAGCCGCGATACGCTCTTCGAACGCGCGCACGCTCGGGTTGGTGTAACGTGAATAGACGTTGCCGGGTTGCTCGCCAGTAAAGCGCGCCGCCGCCTCTTCTGCCGAGCCGAATACATAGCTGGACGTGGCAAAGATTGCTTCGCTGTGTTCGCCTTCATTGGTGCGGTGGATGCCCGCACGAATAGCGAGAGTGTCCAGTCCGGCTCCGTCAAGAGCGTCGTCTTGCTCCAGTTTATCTGTCATGGGTTTCTCGTGAAGTTATTTTGTACGCCGGCGCAAATTCCTGCCTCGGTGGTTCATCTAGTCGTTGTGCATTCCCACAATGGCGTTCTGCCCGATTTCCGCTGCACCCCGGTGTCTCGCGGTGTCATTGCGGGCCTGTTCCAGTTTGTTCAGATACTCTTCGTCCACTCCGCCGGTGACGTATTCGCCATTGAAAACCGCGCAGTCGAACAGGGAGATTCCCGTATTCCCTTCCGCCGACGCTGCAATCAGATCATCAATGTCCTGATAAATCAGCCAGTCTGCACCTATCTCCTTGCAAACCTCTTCGTCAGTGCGCCCGTGGGCGATCAGCTCCTGTGCGGACGGCATATCAATACCATACACATTCGGGAATTTCACCGCTGGCGCCGCTGAGGCGAAGTAGACCTTGGCGGCACCAGCGTCCCGGGCCATCTGGATGATCTGCTGACAGGTGGTGCCACGCACAATGGAGTCATCCACCAGCATCACATTTTTGCCGCGAAACTCAAGATCAATGGCATTCAGCTTCTGGCGCACGGATTTTCGTCGCTGCTGCTGACCGGGCATGATAAAGGTGCGGCCAATATAGCGATTCTTGATCAGCCCCTCGCGGAATTTCACGCCCAGGTTGTGCGCCATGGCCTGACCGGCGACCCGGCTACTGTCGGGGATGGGAATAACCACGTCGATGTCGTGATCCGGCCGCAGACGCAGGATCTTTTCCGCCAGGCGTTCACCCTGACGCAGGCGCGCCTTGTAAACAGACACGCCGTCCATGATGGAGTCCGGCCGCGCAAAATAGACATGCTCGAAAATGCATGGGCTTAACTTGGGGTTTTCCGCACATTGCTGGGTGTGCAGCTCGCCATCACTGGTGATGTAAACCGCTTCACCGGGCGCCACGTCACGGATCAATTTAAAGCCGAGCACATCCAGCGCTGCACTCTCCGACGCAATCATATACTCGGTACCACTATCGGTTTGACGGCCACCAAAAACCAACGGGCGGATGCCGTTCGGGTCCCGGAAGCCCAGTACACCGTAACTGGCAATCAGGGATACCACTGCGTAGCCACCGCGCACGCGTTTGTGAACACCGGCCACCGCCGCAAAGACGTCTTCCGGCGCTGGCCGCAGCTTGTCCTGCACACCCAGCTCGTGGGCAAAGACATTGAGCAGTACTTCGGAATCCGAGTCCGTATTGACGTGGCGCAAGTCGTCCTTGAAAAGATCCTGGCTCAGCTGCTCGGCATTGATCAAATTGCCGTTGTGCGCCAGAGCAATGCCGTAGGGAGAGTTCACATAAAATGGCTGAGCCAGCGCGGGGCCGGTGCTACCGGCGGTAGGATAGCGCACGTGGCCGATACCCATATTGCCGACCAAGCGCTGCATGTGGCGAGTGCGAAACACATCTTTAACCAGACCAACGGCTTTCTGCTGCGCGAGCTTGCCGTTGTGACACGTCATGATGCCGGCGGCGTCCTGTCCGCGGTGTTGCAGCATTGTCAGCGCGTCATAGAGCGCCACGTTGACATTACCTTTACCGACCATTCCAACAATGCCGCACATACAGGCCTATACCTCACTCGAATAAATTTACGATAAAACCGGTAAACCCACGAGCAGTCTCGCGGGCCCAATCTTCAAATGTCAGAAACTTCGGTATCAGTGCCGACTCCTGCCACCATGAATCCTGGTCAATGGGAATGACTATCGGCAGTAACAAAAGTAACGCCATTACCACGATAAAGCCCCGAATCAGGCCAAATACCATACCGAACAGCCGATCAGTACCGCTCAAGCCTGTCATTCGCACCAACTCGCCCACCAAATGATTGACCATGGCGCCAATCACCAGAGTGGCGGCAAACAATATGCCGAAGGCAACCATTTCACGCACCGATGGCGTGGCAATTTGCGATTCCAGTAGAGTCGATAGTTGTTCGCGAAAGGTCATGGCAACGATAAACGCCAGTACCCAGTTGACCATTGACAGTGCTTCTTTGACAAATCCGCGTCTGAGGCTGATCAGGCAGGAAACAATCAGTATGGCAAGAATAGTCCAGTCGGCCCAATTCATGTGAGATTTTTCGAATCCGCTCGGGAAAGGAGTGCAATTCTAACAGAGCGCGGCACTGGCGCGAAACCAGCATGCGTCCGAGCACGTTCGTAAAATGGTAGTGGCGGTGCTTCTGTTCCGGATCCTAATGACACGCCGTGTGACAAGAAGTACAAGCTCGATGCGGCCAGGGGCGTGCAGGGTGAAGGTTTGGCAAGCCTCACGAGAGGGACCTCGTGGGGCAGTCCCCATGGATGGGTTCACCACGTTTGCCAAACCTTCACCCTGTACGCTCCGGGGGCTGGCTGAATACCCCTAAACACAGCAATGAGTGACTAAGGCTCAAACTTTAAAATAAAGGTAGAAAGCTGGAATTTCTCTTCGATTTCCGCCTGCTCTTGCAGCAGCCGGGCTTTGTCGAGCTTCGGGCCGACGAACAGGCGGGTCATTTTGCCCTCGCCGGCCGTTACCAGGCGTGTGTAGGCGGTGTAGCCGTCATCCGACAGCTTTTTTTGCAGCTCACTTGCGCGCTCGGCGCTCTTGAAGCTGGCAACCTGCAACACCCAGGCCTCGGGCACGCCTTGCTCGTTCAGGTCCGGGGCTCCTGGGGCTGAGGTCTTGAGCTCGGGGATAGATTCAGAGGCATTCTCAACCACATCGAGATCAGGAACCTCCACGTCTGTGCCGGTCACAGTGGCCGGCAGCTCCACAACCGGTGGTTCCTCCGGAAGGAACACCTCCTCGAGCGGTGGTGCTGGCTCAACCTGCGCGGTAATTTCCGGTTCAGGAATCACGACTGGCACAATATCCGGTGCGAGTGGGATCTGTGTCTGCCGATCGACAGGCTGCAATTGTTCGCGATCAAAAATCACCGGCACGAAAATAACAGCCAGTGCCAATAGCACAACGGCACCAATCAATCGCTGTTTCAGTCCGTCATCCATTGTCCGATACCTAAATTTAAAGGCTTGAAATTAACAACTTTGAAGTTAGCAAGCTTCGGTTTCGCGCTTCGAAGACGCCGAAAAATTCATGTTTTGGTTACTTCGCCCAAACTGTCCAATGCGGCGGATACCGTGAAGAATGAACCAGTAATCAGCACCGCTCTGCAACCCGAGGCGAGTGTCGCCGATGACGCTTGGTCGCGATCCAACAATACCTGTTGCACGGTTTCAGCCACTGTTGAACCCAATGTGATCTGCTCTTGCGCCACACCCAGATCCAACAACACGGTTTGCAGTGTCTCTGGCGGTGCCGCTCGTGGCACATCCGGCAGTGAGGCCAGCCACCAATGCCTGACATAGGGTATCAGAGGACCGAGGCTCGCGCGGATATCCTTGTCCGCCATCATGGCCACAATAGCGGCCATGTCAGCCACACCGGCCTGCTGCAGATTGACAGCAAGATGATCAGCCGCAGCCGGATTGTGTGCGACGTCGAGATAAACCGGCTTTTGCGCCACTATTATTTGCTGGAAACGGCCTGGCAAGGACAGTGCAGCCAGGGCTTCACCCGTGACCGAGCTCGATGGCAACTGCTCGAGCAGCTCCAGTACCTGTATGGCGGCAGCCACGCTCGCTGCGGGTAACCGTGGTTTTGGCAAGTCCAGCGTTTGTGACTCACCCTTGGACATCAAAGTAAATGTACAGCGATCACCTTCCGGCTGTAGCTGCCAGTCAAACTCCCGGCCCACCAGGTAAAGCGGGCATTGCAGGTCTTCGGCGCGGTTAATGACCGAGTTCGGTACATTGCGGTCCGCGCAGATGACCGGGCGGCCATGACGAAAGATACCCGCCTTCTCGCGGCCGATTGTTTCCCGGTCGCTACCGAGCCACTGCTCGTGATCAATTGCGATACTGGTGACCACCGCAACTTGCGTATCAATGATATTGGTCGCGTCCAACCGGCCGCCCAACCCTACTTCCAACAGCCAGAAGCGCACGCCGGCCTTTCGGAAAAGCCAAAAAGCCGCCAGAGTTCCGAATTCGAAATAAGAGAGGGAAATATCACCGCGAGCCTCATCAATGGCTGCAAAAGCGGCACAGATATCGGCATCCGTTGCGGGCAGTCCATCGACGCGGATACGTTCGTTATAACGTTGGAGATGCGGCGATGTGTAGGCTCCCGCCGTCTCGCCTTGGGCCAAGAGCAGCGCCTCAAGGGTGGCAACGCAGGAGCCTTTGCCGTTGGTGCCGGAGACGGTGATAACGGTGGCTTCCGGGTGCAGCAGATCGAGGCGCTGCGCAACTTCGTGGATGCGCGCAAGGCCCAGATCAATTTCCCGCGGATGGCAGGTTTCCTGCCATGCCAGCCAACCCTCTAGGCTATCAAAGCGCACGAATGGATTCAGGCAGCGGGACGGTGAGTCATCTTCGCCAGCAAGGATGCCACCCGATCACGCATATCATTCCGGTGAATGATCAGATCGATGGCTCCGTGCTCCAGCAGAAACTCGCTGCGCTGGAAGCCTTTGGGCAGTTTCTGGCGAATGGTTTGCTCAATGATATTCGGACCGGCAAAACCTGCCCGCGCGCCAGGTTCTGCCGCATTGATGTCGCCGAGCAAAGCGAGACTGGCAGAGACACCACCGTAGACCGGGTCGGTCATGACAGATATGTAAGGAATACCGTTCTGCTTGAGCTTTTCAACCACCGCGCTGGTCTTGGCCATCTGCATCAGCGAGATCAAAGCCTCCTGCATGCGCGCACCGCCGGTTGCCGTAAAGCACACCAGAGGCCGCTTTTCTTCCAACGCCAATTGCGCTGCGCGGGTAAAACGCTCGCCGACCACGTAACCCATGGAGCCGCCATGAAACGCAAATTCGAATGCACAGACCACAACCGGTTGGCCTTTCAAGGTGCCGGACATCGCCACCAGTGCATCTTTCTCACCGGTCGCCTTTTGCGCCGTAGTGAGGCGATCCTTGTATTTTTTCACATCCTTGAATTTAAGTCGGTCGATCGGTAATACGTCGGTGGCCAGTTCTTCGCGGCCTTCTTCATCGAGAAAAACATCGATGCGGCGACGGGCACCGATGCGCATGTGGTGATCACATTTGGGGCAGACGTCCAGCAGTTTTTCCAGTTCCGGGCGATAAAGCACCGCGGTACACTTGGTACATTTCTTCCACAGGCCCTCAGGCACTTTACTGGAACCGCGCTTGCCTTCGGAACGCACAACGCTGGGTACAATTCGGTCAATCCAACTCATAAATTCGTTCTCTTATAGTGGTGCTTATGCGTTTGCTGCATCCAGACCCGATCGAATAGGCTTCACCAGTGCATCAAGTGCCTGACAAACTTGTTTATCACCCTCGGCCGCCAATTGGCCCATGGCGTCCACCAATACACTGCCAATCACCACACCGTCAGACACATCCGCCACGGCCCTGGCGCTGGCCGCATCTTTGATGCCGAAGCCAACCAGCACAGGCAGATCGGAATGCGCGCGAATGTCATGCAGTTTAGCCTCTACGGAAGCCGTATCCAAATGACCGGCGCCGGTCACGCCTTTGAGGGAAACATAATACAAGAAGCCGCCGGCCAGAGAGGCAATATGTTCAATACGCGCGGTGGTGGTGGTTGGGGCTATCAGGAAAATATTCTCAATACCCACGGCTTTGAGTTCAACATTGAACGCTTCGGCTTCTTCTGGCGGTAAATCCACGGTCAAGATGCCGTCCACACCTGCCTGGGATGCCGACTTGGCAAACGCTGCGTAGCCCATACGCTCGACGGGATTGGCGTAACCCATCAGTACCACCGGAGTCTCGGTGTCGGTTTCGCGAAAAGCTCGCACGGTTTCCAGTGTGTCTGTCAGGCTGGTGCCGTGTGCCAGCGCCCTTTCATGGGCGCGCTGGATGGTCGGCCCCTCTGCCATAGGGTCCGAAAAAGGCACGCCCAGCTCGATGATGTCCACCCCGCTGGCAACCAGTTGGTGCATCGCCGGCAATGTCGCCTGTGCGTCAGGATCGCCACTGACGATATAAGTGACCAGTGCTTTGCGCCCTTGGCTTTTCAGGTTATTCAGGCGTTGGGTAATTCTATTCATGCTGCTCATACCTTGATGCCGTCAATTTCTGCAACGGTGAGAATGTCCTTATCGCCGCGCCCGGACAAGTTCACGATGATAATGTCCTCCGGCGACAAGCGCGGCGCCAGTTTTTCGGCGTAGGCGACCGCGTGGGACGATTCGAGGGCGGGCATTATACCCTCATTGCGCGTCAGCTTGCGGAAGGCGGCCATGGCCTCATCATCATTGATGGGAACATACTCGACGCGACCGATATCCTTGAGCCAGGCGTGTTCCGGGCCTACACCCGGGTAGTCCAGGCCGGCGGAAATGGAATGGGTTTCGATGATCTGCCCGTTTTCGTCTTCCATCAGATAGGTGCGGTTGCCGTGCAATACGCCGGGAATACCGTCATTGAGTGGCGCGGCATGTCGGCCAGTCTCCACCCCAAGGCCACCGGCTTCCACGCCATACATATCAACCTCAGCATCATCCAGAAACGGGTGGAACAAGCCGATCGCATTGGAACCGCCACCAACGCAGGCCACCAGCGCCTTGGGCAACTTGCCGGTCATCGCCAGGCACTGTTCCCGCGCTTCCCGGCCGATAACGGATTGAAAATCCCGCACCAGCTGCGGATAGGGATGGGGACCGGCGACGGTGCCGATGATATAGAACGTGTCGTCCACGTTGGTGACCCAGTCGCGCATGGCTTCGTTCATAGCGTCTTTCAGAGTGCGCGAGCCCGAATGCACGGGAATTACCTGGGCACCCAAGAGCTTCATACGATATACGTTGAGGGACTGCCGTTTGACGTCTTCGGCACCCATGTACACCACACATTCAAGACCCAGACGTGCGGCAACGGTCGCCGTGGCAACGCCGTGCTGGCCCGCCCCGGTTTCAGCGATAACCCGCTTTTTGCCGGTATATTTCGCCAGCAGTGCCTGCCCAATCGTGTTGTTGACCTTGTGGGCGCCCGTGTGATTGAGATCTTCGCGCTTCAAATAGATTTGCGCCCCGCCCAGCTCCCGGGTCCAGCGCTCGGCAAAATAAAGCGGTGACGGACGGCCGACGTAGTGGGCCAGATCCTTGTCAAACTCGGCCTGAAAGTTCGGATCGTCTTTCAGACGAAAATAAATGTCCTTGAGCTCATCCAGAGCGTGGATCAGGGTTTCGGACACAAAGCGGCCGCCAAACTGGCCAAAATGACCGGACGCGTCCGGCATCGCACTGTAGTCGACCACCGGTGTCTGTTTCACTTTACTCACTACTCGTCTCCAAATTTAGCGCGGCGCACGAAGTCCACCACTTTAATACTGTCTTTGATGCCGTATTGTTGTTCGCCATCAACAGATAGCTCCACCCCGCCGCTCACATCAACGCCGGCGGGTGTGACCTGGGCGACAGCCGCCGCGACATTGGCTGGCGTCAGCCCTCCAGCGAGAATGATCGGCTTGTGGGCATCGGTTGGCACCCGGGTCCAGTCAAATGTCTCACCGGTACCGCCGGCCTGAGCCGGATTGTAGGCATCCAGCAGAATGCCACTGGCGCCATGGTACCGCGCGATATCCTGCTGCACATCGAGGTCCGGCCTCATGGGCAACGCCTTGATGTACGGACGGCCGAACTGCTCGCAAAATGACGCGGATTCACTGCCGTGGAACTGCAGCAGGCCAACCGGCACTGATGCAAGAACTTGCTCTACCCAGGCCTGTTCCGGGTCCACGAAAAGCGCCGTTGTTGTAACAAATGGTCCAACCGCCAGCGCGATTTCCCGCGCGAGGCCCAGGTCGCTGACATAGCGGGAGCTGCGGGGGTAAAAAATGATGCCTATGGCATCGGCCCCGGCTGAGCCCGCCACGAGGGCATCGTCAACACGGGTAATGCCACAGATTTTGACTCGGGTGCTGAGTGCCATAGGGAAATGATCGCTGAGAAAACGTGCAATCTTATCAGATGCTGGGAGATACAGGCTAGAAGCCCCCAACTTTGATTGTCGAGTTTATCGAAGACGCCGCCCTATCGAGGGCACTCAAAAGAGTTTGTCATCAGGGGTGGACCTTTTGAAACCCTCGCGGCAGGGATGCCGCGGGAGAGCCACAGGGATGTGTTCATGCCTTTTCAAAAGGTCCACCCCTGATGACAAACGGGTCGGAGCCCCAGCTGAATGAAGTGGGTACAAAGTACAACTCCATTGAACAGGGTGTGAAGGCTATCGGCATTGTCCCGACTACTCAAACTCATCGATCGCGCGTCACAATCGCTTGATCTTTTCGCCTTCATCTAAACCGGAGCGGATTTCAATATTGATCCCGTCTGACAACCCGGTTTCAACCAATCGCTTTTCAAACGTTTGCGGCGCCACTTCGACTTCCACGTAGCGTCCGGTCTCGTCGATCAGCAGGTTGCCCTCGTCAATCGCCAGCACGTTTTCCGCCCGTTCCAGCACAATGTCGGCGTTTGCACTGTAATTGGCGCGCAGAAATACATCCTCGTTAAGCTGAATCGCGGCGCGAATGAGGAACTTGATAGTGCCCTGGTCGGTTTGACCTTTGGGGGCAATATGTTCCAGCACGGCGCTGAATGTTTCATCTTGCAGCGCACCCACATGCAGTGTCAGCTCCATGCCTTCGCGGATTTTGCCCATTTCCGCCTCGTCCACCAGCCCCTCAAAAACCATGTCCTCCATATCGGCGAGCACGGCAACGGAGGTGCCTGCACCGAAAGTACTGGCCTCAACAATGAATGCACCTTCTTTATGGGGAGCCTGAAGTACCATGCCATCAGCCGTGGCGCGGATAACGTTGGACACATTCTCGGATGTTTTGGTGGAACCCTCGCGGATCAGCAAGAAATTGTTTTCTGCCGCCTGGTAAGCCTCTCGCTTAAGGTCGAGGGACAGGAGAGATTGCCGGTACTCGGACTCCGAAATCAGTTGCCGCTCGAATAGCGCTATTTGCCGTTCGTGTTCACTGCGCGAATTTTCAAAATTGATACGCGCCGCCTGTAATTGAGAATCCGCATTATTGAGTGCCACCATGTTGGGCACCAACGCAAGCCGAGCCAACACATCGCCTTGTTTGACAATATCTCCCTCTTGCACGTTAAGGTTGTCCACTACCCCGGAAACCTGCGAGGTTACATGGACTTCCTTGCGCGGCACCACGTTGCCGGTGGCCACTACTCTTTTTTCTATAGTGGTGATGAAGGGTTCTACTGTTTCATAAATGATGGGCGCTTCCTGGGATTTATTGAACAGGAATACTGCCGTACCAATAAATATTGCGGCGACCAATCCGTAAGCTGCAAATACAAAAAATTTTTTCATTACTGTTCCTATTGCGGTTTCCGTCCTGTTCAATTTTTCTAAAAACGATTAAATATTCTGGTCCGAACTTATTCATCCTGCAGGGCAACGATAGCGTCGACGCCGGCCGCCTTCGCCGCTGGCAGCAATGCTGCGAGCACGCCCGCCACAACCAGGGTAAGCACAGCAATAAATCCTGTTTGAAAATCAATCTCGGGATTGGCGAACATGCCTGAATCGCCGCCGCTTGCGTCGAGCAGTGCGGCAATGCCCTCCAGCAAAAACACGCCCACCACCAAGCCGGCGTAACCCGCGACGATGGTGATCAGCACGGACTCCTGCACAATCATGGCAACGATGGAGCGCGGTGTGGCGCCCAGCGCCTTGCGCAAGCCAATCTCCCGCGTACGCTCCTTTACCACAATCAACATGACATTACCGACGCCGATGGCGCCGGCCATTATTGTGCCTATGGCCACTATCCAGCTAAAAACGCGAATACCAAGAAATAGTCCCTGGATTTTGTCGTATTCATTCTGCATGTTAAAGCTGCCAAACACTCCAACATCATCCGGGTGTACCCGGTGCCGCTGCGCCAGTAATTGCTTAACTTTGTCTTCCACCACTCGAGCATGAATGCCGGGTTTGGGTTGCACTATGATGCCGCCGATTCCCCAATTCTGATTGAAGGCACGACGCAATGTGTCATTGGGAATATAAATTTTTTCTTCAGCGGGAGCACGGTTGCCACTGGAAAGCGATTTGAAGGTGCCTATCACCAAAAAGCTGATACCGTTGAGGGTGATATCCGCACCAATTGGATCCTCCCCCGGTTCAAAAAGAATTTCTTTCACCCGGGCGCCAATGACCGCCACTTTGCGCCGGTTGTCGGTATCTATCTTATTGATGTAGCGGCCTTCCGCCACCTCCAGTGAGTGCATGCTGGCCATGCCTTCGTGAGAACCTTCCACAAAAAATGTGCCGTTGTTGCCCTCATGTACGGCATAAGGCGGGGTGCCGTCCCAGACTCCAATACTGTTTTGCCCTTTGACGAAAGCAACTTCACTGATTTTGGCTTTAATGGCGTCAACGTCATCAGGTTGCAGGGGAACCGATCGGCCCGCGGACATTCCCCGGTACGGCAGCTGCGTTGTATTGGCGGACCAGATGGACACGAAGTTGGGCACTTGGGGAAAGCCTTTTGTGATGCCATTCTCCAGTCCGTTGCCCGCACCCAGCAAAATGCTGAGCATGAAAATACCCCAAAACACGCCGAAGGCGGTCAACCCTGTGCGTAACTTGTGCTGCTTCAGGGTTATGAAGATTTCGCGCCACTTATCCGTATCGATAATCATGAATGCCTCGGTTACTCAGCGCGCATGGCTTCGATGGGCAGAATGCGGGCAGCTTTCAACGCTGGCACCAGCCCCGCCAAAGCGCCAACGCCGACCAAAAGCACAACCGCTGTCACCGCTGCCTGAAAGTCCACTTCGGGCTGCTTGAAGAAAGTAAGGTTCGCCCCCGTGGCCTCCAAGCCGTATGCCATCAGCTCAACCAGGCCTACGCCCAGCACCAGCCCCCCGTAACCGGCCACGCTGGTAACCAGCACAGACTCGAGCAGTAGCGTTCGTACAATGGTGATAGGCGTAGCACCGAGCGCCTTGCGAATACCAATTTCCCGGGTTCGCTCCTTGACCGTGATAATCATGATATTGCTGATGCCGACAATACCCGCTGTAAGTGTCCCCAGGCCGACAAACCAGATGAGCATATTGATAGCGGTGAAAGCCCCCTGCACCCGCTCGGCAGGTAACGCCATATTGAAAGATTGAATGGCTCGACGGTCGCTTTCCGCTACCTGATGTCGACGCTTGAGCAGGCCGACCACGTCCTTTTCCACCTGATATCCATCCGCACCGGCGTGGGGTTTTATCAATATGGTTTGCACCTTGTCGCCAGCACCAAAACTTGTATTGAAGGTGCTGTACGGCATATAGAGGCGTTCCGAGTTGCGCCCGTTGTTGCCCTTGTCGTGGAACACGCCGACCACGGTCATCACGGTGTTGTTTACCCGGATAGCTTGGCCTATGGGATCTGCGTCGCGGCCAAACAAGCGCTCCACGACCACACTGCCCAACACCACCACCTTGCGGAATTGCTGCTCGTCCAGTGCAGTGGTTCTGCGGCCGCTGGTGAAAGGTACCTTGTGCTTTACAAGAAAATAGCGATCATCCACGCCGTAGACATCAAAATTACCCCGCTTGCCGTTGTACATGACGCTTCCTTTGCCCATGGAATTTTCACCCGAGGCGTATTCCACGCCTTCAATCTGTTGGGTAATGGCGTCAATGTCGGTGGCGCGGAACTGGATGGCGCGGCCTAACCCCAGGCCGTTATGAGCAACGGCTGTGGTGCCCGTCCATACAAAAATGGAGTCGAGTGATTCACTACCAAAGGAAGAGATAGCGCCGTTTTGCATACCGCGGCCAGAGCCGAGCAGCAATATGAGCATGAATATGCCCCAGAAGACGCCAAAGGCGGTCAGGAGAGTGCGCAACTTGTTCTGGCGCAGGGTAAACAATATTTCCTGCAGGCTATCCACAGTCCGAACCCGGAATGGTGTGCTCGTCGCGGGATGCCGATAGATGTTCAGGGGAAACGATGAGTCCGTCTTTGAGGATAATCGTGCGCTCGGTCTGGTCCGCTATTTCCTGCTCATGAGTCACAATAACGATGGTGTTGCCCATGGCGTTGACGTCCTTGATGACGCCCATGATTTCTTCGGTGGTGTGACTGTCCAATGCACCAGTCGGTTCATCCGCGAGAATCACTTTCGGTTGTGTCACCAATGCTCTGGCGATGGCCACTCGTTGCTTTTGGCCGCCCGACAGCTGATTCGGCATATGGGTAGCGCGGTCACCCAGCCCCACCATATCCAGATAATGCATCGCGCGCTGGTTGCGTTCCTTGCGACTGATGTTCTGGTAGTAAAGCGGCAGGGCGACATTCTCCATCGCGTTCTTGAACGGCAGGAGGTTGAAGGATTGAAACACGAAGCCAATAAATTCATTGCGCAATCGCGCGGCAGCCTTTTCCTTGAGCAGCTTGATCTCATGCCCGGCAAGTACATAATTGCCTTGGTCGTGCCGGTCCAGAATGCCGAGGATGTTTAACAAGGTAGATTTGCCGGACCCGGAAGAGCCCATGATAGACACCAGTTCACCTTCGCGGATATGCAGATTGATGCCTTTGAGCACGTGCAGCTTCTGCTCGCCCGCACCATAGAATTTGTGAATGTTGTCCAGTTGAATCATAAGTGCCTGCTGCAGCTATCCATAATTATTTTTGACGCGGCAAGAGTGTTGTTGAGACAGCAATACCAGCAGCCCCCACTGATGGTCGACTTCCCTGCGTGGTCACGGAGTATAGCAGACGTGGGTTCGACGGTTCCATCAGTGGGCTGGCCCTGATATTTATGAGTTTTACTCATTGCTATCCTACAAACTCCGAGGACGTGGATTCGGTGTTTGCTGTTGTGACCGTCGCCAGCATGGATGCTGGCGCCGAGCCTACATGGACGTATTTACGGCGTGTCACAGCAGTGAATGCCGGATCCACGTCTCTCCCCGCTACCAAACTCTCCTATCTCTTAATACTCAAGTTTCGGAGTTCAGAAGGCTCTTGCCGCAACTTTTTGAGCGGTGTTATCGCCGGCCCGCTTCGAGATAAAGCTTTGCTAGAGTTCCGCCCGTTGTTTATGGGACAGCAATGAGCTTTACTCTTGACCCCTGCCTTGTAGTTGACGGCTCAGCACATCTCGTCGTTCAGAAATACCGGTCCAGGCGCCAGCTTCGGCAATTGAAAATGCTCAGGATAATCAACGCCGACAAAGTAAAGTCCATAGGACGGTGCTGTAGCAGCGGCAGCTTTGCGGTCCCTGGCCTGGAGCACGTCAGCCACCCAGGATTCCGGCTTGGCCCCGCGCCCCACTTCGATGAGCACGCCAACGATATTGCGCACCATGTGGTGCAGAAACGCGTTGGCTTTCAGATCCAGAACAATCAACTGGCCACGCCGATAAATATCCAGGCTGCGCAAATTCCGCACCGGACTTTTCGCCTGACATTGGGTCGCGCGGAAGGATGTGAAATCCTGTTCTCCTAGCAGATGACGCGCGCCCTCTAGCATGGCTGCAACATCCAATTCGTACTTGCACCAGGTGAGTTGCTGGTTCAGCAATGCCTGGCGAGTGTCATTGCAGTAAATCAAGTAACGGTAGCGGCGCGCCTGCGCGCTGAAGCGCGCATGAAAATCAAACCCCACTGACTTAACCCAACGCACTCGCACACTGTCCGGCAGCTGCGTGTTGGTGCCAGCGATCCAGGCGCGGTCTGGCCGCGTTGCCAGGGTGTCGAAATGCACCACCTGCTGAGTTGCATGCACGCCCGCATCGGTTCGACCTGCACAGGTCACCACCACAGGCTCATTGGCAATATTGCTCAAGGCTATCTGAAGAGCCGCCTGAACAGTATTGGCAGCGGAGGCCTGTATCTGGAAGCCGCGGAATTCCGCCCCGTTATACTCGATAGCCGCTGCATAGCGGCGCACGCCCGGTGGCAATTCCATGCCGTCTTTCAATTCACAATTGCGACGGTACACATAGGGTTCAGTGTTCATAGGAAGCTCAGTGGGGCGTTCGATTGATTGTTGAAACTCGGGTAGTCACGGCAGAATGAAAAAAGGCCTTGTACGTGAAATACAAGGCCTTGGAAAAACACGTCTTGAACGCTACACCCGGTCTAGCAGCTTCTGCGCCTCGCTGCGCTGCTCTTCGCTGCCTTCGTGGATAATTTCTTCGAGAATATCCTTGGCACCATCGGTATCGCCCATATCCATATATGCCCGAGCAAGATCCAGCTTGGTTGCTGTTTCATCGCTGTCGCTGAGGAAACCCAGGTCACTGTCATCATCGGACTCCGGATCTATATCGTGAAGTTCGAAATCTGACTCGTTCATATTCATCAGATTGTCCAGGTCGGGCAGATCTTCATCCGCTGCTGTTTCTGTCTCCACTTGTTCCACAGCTGCCGGGGTATCTGTGGCAGGTGCCGCCGAATCATTCGAGCCGACGCTATCCGCATCCAGATCGAAGCCACCAGACAGGTCCAGCGGCTCATCAGCAGCATGTTCGTCGCTCAGGGTCGGGGTAGTTTCCGGTGTATCCTCTGCGGACTTGCCTTCACCTTCAGCTGTGAGCGATTCCAGATCCAGATTGTCCAGCTCATCGAAATCGATATCGGGCTCATCCATCAGCGTCGGCGCACTATCGGCAGACGGTGATTCACTTTCCGGCACGGTATCCGCCACTGCTGTACTGCCGAGGTCGGTATCAAGCTCGGCGTCCAACCCTGCCAGATCGGCATCGAGTCCTGATGTCATGGCATCAAGCTCGTCGTCCAGTGCCGAAAGATCCATCTCGGTATTAAGTTCGCGATCAAGGCTGTCATCGTCCGAGTCAGCGTCTGCTGCCCCCAGGTCAAAGGCCACTGCGTCCTCGAGCGTTTCGGGTTCGTCGACATCAACATTCAACTCGTCGGCTTCAGATTCTTCGACCGTCAAATCTCCGGTCAAGTTGTCTGCATCGAGCTCGTCCAGATTAAACTCAAGATCATCCTCGTCACTGACCGCATTCTGCTCACCCGGCGCCTGATCAAACTCCGCACTCAAATCAAAATCAAGGGCTTCGGAATCCGTTGTGGCGGGGGTCGAGTCAGTTTCCATGTCCAGCGTCAATTCATCGGCCAGGCCAACCTGATCCGAGGGGATTTCGCTGTCTGATGTCACCTGGTCACCGCTGGCATCGAGCTCGAAATCAAAGCTGAAGTCGTCATCATCGCCTTGGGCTGGTGCCGATGCGGATCCGTCGGTGGCGAAATCATCACCCAAATCCAGATCAAAATCAGCGAGATCATCTTCCGTTTCATTCAGAGTGGAATTGATCTCTTCATCCAGGTCCGATGAGGATGTACTACCGACATCAAGGTCATCAAAATTCAGCTCATTATCGAGATCCAGCAATAGATCATCATCCGGATTCTCGCCGCCGGCTGCAGCCAGCGCGCTACCAGCTACGCCACCGGCAACAATGGCGTCACTGGTATCGAAGCGGGATTCATCAAATTCCGGTGCGCCGGCGATTTTGTGGCGGAGATTTTCAGCGCGTTCGATGACGTCATCATCGGCAATAGCGCGAAGTTTCGCATATTGCGGATCGAAGCTTTCCAGGTCCTGCTGTGCCGCGTACAGCTCCAACAGTTTCAAGCGGATGTTGGTATCTGTGGGCTCTTTTTCCAGTGCGCGCAGCAGTATATCTTCCGCTTCCTCGTATTTGGCCAGGGCGATGTAGATATCAGCCTCAGCTACGGCGTCTTCGGTTTCCTGTTCCGCCCGGTGCTCTTCCTGCTCATCCGCTTCCTCGGCAAGGAAATGTTCATCGTCATCCCCCAGATCGAGGCTTCCCAGGTCATCATTGCCTTCAGCTTCGTCGTAGGGTTCAACGGTTTCAAAGTCATCGGACTCCTGATCCACAACAAAGGTGTCAAAATCATCATCGCCGGCATCGTTGTTTCTGCTGCGCAAGAAGACGGCAACCGCGGCAATCAATGCCACAAAACCGAGCACAATGAACAGAATATTATCGAGCAGCAAATCCAAAATGCCGGGCTTGGCTGCAGGCGCGCTACGTACTACGCGAGTTGGATCCGGCGCAGTCTTGACCACGTCGGCTTCGGCTTGTGCGTCCTCCGCAGTTTCTTGATCGACGGTTCCCTGAGTAGCCGAACCTTCATTCACTGGTTCGTCAACGGCATGATCGACAGCCAGGTCTGCATCCGCCGAGGGTTCGGCATCGCCTGCAGAAGTTGGCGGCGGATTATTAGTAGAGACATCTGGGATCTCACCAATGGATTGTGCCTCCGGTAACATGCCGGCAGCAGTATCCTCTTCACTGGCGGACGCTTCAGCAGCATCACGGGTTTGCTGTGCAGCCAATTGCAAGGCGCGCATTTCTTCACTGCTGACATCAACCAGGCGCTCCATGGTTTCTATCTGGGCTTCCATGGCTGCTATGCGCGAGCGCAATTCCTCGTTTTCACTTTTGCTCTTATCCAACTCTTCCAGGGTCACGGCCAGCTCGCTTTCCAGAGCATCTACACTGCCACCACTGGAGCCTGTTCCACGGCCTTCATTACTGCTGGAAAAATCTTCCGGCGACGCCAGCTTCACCCGACCTTCCGGCGTATTGCTGGTATCGTCGCTGGTGGAGTAGGATTTGCTGCCCTCGAGTTGCGGAGCCGCAGCCGTATTCGCGGCACCGGACCAGCGCTGATTCTGGTAGGCCACTTCGGCAATCGCTTCACGGGAAGTCAGCGCTCTCATCTCGTCCGCGGCGGGAATTCGCAAGACCTGGCCGCGACGCAGCAGGTTGATGTTGTCGTTGATGAACGCGCCCGGATTGGCGCGCTGAATGGCGATCATGGATTGTTGAATGCTGATACTGCGATCTGCGCGGGTAGCCGCGGCAATATCCCATAAGGTATCGCTTGCGCTAACCGGCCCGTAGGTGCTGCCGCTAGCGGATGCCTGACCGCGAGACTCCGCTGGAGCAGACGGAGACCGACGCTCTTGTGTGGTCTGTGCAGATTGTTGGTTTCCGGTTTGACCGGCCGCTGCAGGCTTCTGGGTCGCAGGCTGAACCGGTGCGGCTTGCTGATCTTCGGAGAAGACCGGCAAATCCATCAGCAGGGTGTATTCGCGCAGCAGACGACCACTGGGCCATTGGGCTTCCACGACAAAATTAAGGAAAGGTTCGCGAACAGGCTTTTTAGAGGTGATCGAAACAACCGCCCCGCCACGCGAGTCAAGATCGACCGCAAAGTTGAGATCTGAAAGGAAAAAAGGTCGATCCACACCCACACGATTGAAGTCTTCCAGGGATGCCAGCCCCACCAGAATCTCCTGCTCGGACAGATCGCGAACTTCCAGAAGCCGGATTTCAGCGTTAAGCGGCTGGTTCAAGGTGGAGTTGAGTTTGATCTCACCCAAACCGAGAGCGATTGCGAACTGCGCAGACAGAGCTGTCGCCGCGCCAAACGTAATCGCCAGTGTGCGAAGACCCATAAGATTTTCCTTGTTATAGACATGTGGATTCCGTTGTCGCAACAGGGCAAGTAGGTAAGCTAGGTGCTCAGACGGATTCCTTTAATAATTACCGAAGCCCGGAAACCTCGAATAATCTTTCAGTTATGGCTGTAAGTATTCATTACAAATAGCTTTTTTTCAACTTTTAAGCAAACACATGCACATCAGTGGCAGTCACTTTAGGGGAGTTTTAGGACGTGCTGCACAATTTAGCAGGGAATTTTGCACCACAACTATAGCAATTGGGAAGGATTCAGGGACAAGATTCTCAGGAAAAACACGCTCATCCCGGCAACAACACCAGAATGAGCGTATGGAAAGGCGGGATTAAGACTCTTTCAGAATGTTCAGCATCCGGCGCAAAGGCTCGGCCGCACCCCACAACAATTGGTCACCCACGGTAAACGCGCTCAGGTACTGAGGCCCCATGGACATCTTACGCAGGCGGCCCACTGGCACTGACAGAGTGCCAGTGACCTTGGTTGGGGTCAGCTCGGCCAGTGTGGCATCGCGATCGTTGGGAATAACTTTGGCCCATTCATTGGAGCTGGCAATAATGCTCTCGATGTCGGCCATTGGCACATCTTTCTTCAGTTTGATGGTCAATGCCTGACTGTGACAGCGCATGGCGCCGATGCGTACACAGATGCCATCAATGGGAATCGGGTTGTTGCTGCGCCCGAGAATTTTGTTGGTTTCCGCTTCGGCTTTCCACTCTTCACGGCTTTGGCCGTTGTCCAGCTGGCGGTCAATATAGGGCAGCAAGCTGCCGGCCAAAGGGGCACCGAAGTATTTGGTGGGCAAATCACCGCGCATGGTTTCCACCACTTGCCGATCGATATCCAGAATGGCGCTGGCGGGATCCGCCAGTTTGTCCTGCACACTGGTGTGGATACAACCCATTTGGCTGATGAGTTCGCGCATGTTCTGTGCACCGGAGCCACTGGCGGCCTGGTAGGTCATGGCGGTCATCCACTCGATCAGTCCTTCGCGGAACAAGCCGCCCAGCCCCATCAGCATCAGGCTGACGGTGCAGTTGCCGCCAATATAGTTCTTGATGCCGCTGTTGAGCCCGGCGCGAATCACATCGTCGTTGACCGGGTCCAGCACAATCACCGCGTCATCGTCCATTCGCAAACTGGACGCCGCGTCAATCCAGTAGCCATTCCAGCCGCTGCTGCGCAGTTTTTTGAAAACCTCACCGGTGTAATCGCCACCCTGACAGGAGATAATAGCGTCCATGGGTTTCAGTGCGTCGATGTCGTAGGCGTCTTGCAGAGCGGGAACATCTTTGCCGATGTCCGGCCCCTGACCGCCCACGTTGGAGGTAGTGAAAAATACCGGCTCGATTCCGGCAAAATCGTTTTCTTCCCGCATGCGGCCCATGAGCACTGAACCCACCATGCCGCGCCAACCTACAAAACCTACTCGCATGTTCATAATCTCTCATTTGAAGTGAATGCATTTGCAATTTGCGCTTTAATAGCGCTGGCTCACCGCTGCACTACGCCTCGATAAGCGCTGCCACCACCGCGTCACCCATCTCTTTGGTACCGACCTTGCGGTCGCCCTCGGCGCAAATATCGGCGGAACGCAAACCTCTATCAAGCACCTTGCCTACGGCATTGTCAATCGCGTCGGCCGCCGTTTTTTCATCTAGTGAATAACGCAACATCATAGACGCTGACAGAATAGTTGCCAGTGGATTGGCGATACCCTGCCCCGCAATATCCGGTGCAGATCCATGTACCGGCTCGTACAGACCCAGGCTCTGCTGGTTGAGGGACGCCGAGGGCAGCATACCGATGGAGCCCGTCAGCATGGCGGCGGTGTCCGACAGAATATCGCCGAACATGTTGCCGGTGACTATCACGTCAAACTGTTTCGGGGCGCGCACCAGTTGCATAGCGGCATTGTCCACGTACATGTGTGACAGTTCGACATCTGGATATTCCGGGGCCAGGCGCTCCATTACTTCCCGCCACAGCACTGTGGCTTCCAGTACGTTGGCCTTGTCCACGGAGCAGACCTTGCCATTGCGCTTGCGTGCCATCTCGAATGCCGTACGACCAATACGCTCGATCTCGTGCTCGGCGTAGACATAGGTGTTGTAACCCTGCCGCTCGCCGTTTTCCAGTATGCGAATGCCGCGAGGCTCACCGAAATAAATGCCGCCGGTAAGCTCGCGCACGATGAGAATATCCAGCCCGGCCACGATTTCCGACTTGAGGCTGGACGCCGCCGCCAACTGCGGATAAAGAATGGCGGGACGCAGGTTCGCGTACAAGCCCAGCTCGTAGCGAATTTTGAGTAACCCTTTTTCGGGGCGAATCGCGGGGTCAATCTTGTCCCACTTCGGCCCACCGACGGAACCCATCAGAATCGCATCCGCAGCCCGGCATTTGGCCAGCGTGCTATCTGCAAACGGCACACCGTATTCATCAATGGCACTGCCGCCGATCAGGTCATGATCGAACTCCAGGTTCAGGCCAAACTTCTCATCCGCCGCACGCAGCACTTTTAAAGCTTCGTCGACAATCTCCGGACCAATGCCGTCACCCGGCAAAACAACTATACGTTTACTCAAAACTAATCCTCGTTTGTTTATTCAAGTTCGCGAAAGCGGGCGAGTCAACGGTAGGCAATGCTATGTGCTGACGTTAAGCGCTTCGTAAGCAGGTGTGGTGCTACAGCGTGAGAGTTTCTAAAAACGCCGTAAATACGTCCCTGTAGGCTCCGGCACAAGGTCCCTCTTGTGACGGTTTTAGAAACTCTCCCCCTGCATCACCACGGTGGCGTATCCACCTGCTGCCTTCTTTACCTGTTTGGTTATGAAAAAAATTGCCACGAACTTCGAAACTTGAGCTTTAACTTACGCTCCCTTTTCCCTTTTCCCTTTTCCCTTTTCCCTTTCACCTGCCTTCACGAAACAACCAAGGCGCCGTCTGTCGGCGCTGCTGCTCATAAGCGCGAATCGCATCAGCGTCTTTCAGCGTCAAACTGATGTCATCAAGGCCTTCCAGCAAACAGTGCTTACGAAAATCATCCACCTCGAAAGCGTAGGTTTCGCCACTCGGTGTCACCACCTGCTGTTTCGCCAGGTCGACGGTCAGTTGATAGCCCTCGTCTGCGTACATCTCTGCAAATAATTGCTCGACTATCGACTCATCCAACACGATGGGCAATACGCCGTTCTTGAAGCAGTTGTTGTAGAAGATATCCGCAAAACTGGGCGCGATGATGCTGCGGAAGCCATATTCGTCCAGTGCCCAGGGCGCGTGTTCGCGGCTCGAGCCACAACCAAAGTTCTTGCGTGCGAGCAATATACTGGCACCCTGATAGCGTGACTGATTAAGCGGGAAATCCGGGTTCAACGGCCGCTGACTGTTGTCCTTCCCCGGCTCACCGGTGTCCAGATAACGAAGCTCATCGAACAGATTGGGACCGAAGCCGGTGCGCTTGATGGACTTCAGAAACTGCTTGGGAATAATCAGGTCCGTGTCCACATTGGCGCGATCCATCGGCGCGACAACACCGGTTACCTGTGTGAATTTTCTCATGCCGGCATCTCCTCTACCATTTTGCGCACATCAACAAAGTGCCCTGCTACTGCCGCTGCAGCGGCCATTGCGGGACTCACCAAGTGCGTTCTGCCGCCGTAGCCCTGCCGTCCTTCGAAGTTGCGGTTGGAGGTGGACGCGCAATGCTCCCCCTGCCCCAATTTGTCCGCATTCATCGCCAAGCACATGGAACAGCCGGGTTCCCGCCATTCCAGTCCCGCGTCGATAAATATCTGGTGCAAACCTTCCTGTTCGGCCTGCGCTTTGACGATGCCGGAGCCCGGCACCACGATCGCCTCCTTGACCGAATCTGCCTTGCGGCGACCTTTGACTACCGCAGCCGCTGCACGCAAATCTTCGATGCGCGAGTTGGTACAGGAACCAATAAACACGCGGTCCAGGTGAATATCTTCAATCGCTTGGCCGGCTTGCAAACCCATATATTCCAGCGCTCGCGCAATGCCGGACTGTTTGACCGGATCGGTCTCCTGTGCCGGATCAGGCACGCGGCCGCCAATGGGGCCAACCATTTCTGGCGAGGTTCCCCAGGAAACCTGGGGCTCGATATCTTCGCCGCGCAACTCCACAATCTGGTCAAACTGCGCATCGTCGTCAGAATGCAATTGCTGCCATTCCGCGACGGCAGCATCCCACTGTTCATCGGTCGGAGCAAAGGTGCGCCCTTTGACATAATCGAGGGTGGTCTGGTCTACCGCCACCATGCCGGCTCGCGCGCCCGCTTCGATTGCCATGTTGCACACAGTCAAACGCCCTTCCATGGACATGGCCCGAAAAACCTCGCCGCCGAACTCAATCGCGTAGCCAGTGCCGCCGGCGGTGCCGATTTTGCCGATAATGGCCAACACCACGTCTTTGGGCGTCACGCCGGGGCCCAACTCGCCGTCCACACGCACCAGCATGTTTTTCATTTTTTTGGCGACCAGACACTGGGTCGCCAACACATGCTCCACTTCACTGGTGCCAATGCCGATGGACAGTGCGCCCAAGGCGCCATTGGTGGAGGTGTGGGAGTCACCGCAAACAATGGTCATGCCCGGCAAGCAGGCGCCGGATTCAGGCCCGATCACATGCACAATACCCTGGCGACGATCGTTGATTTTGAATTCGAGAATACCCAGCTCATCGCAGTTGTCGTCCAGCGTCTGCACCTGAATGCGCGATACGGGGTCGGCAATACCTTCCACACCGGAAGAGCGTTCAACGACCGTGGTCGGTACGTTGTGATCCGGCGTCGCCACTATACTGTCAACCCGCCAGGGTTTGCGACCGGCCAGACGCAGGCCTTCAAAGGCCTGAGGTGAAGTCACCTCATGGACTATATGTCGGTCGATATAAATCAGTGCAGAGCCGTCATCGCGCTCTGTCACCAAGTGGGCATCCCACAATTTATCGTAAAGCGTCTTACCGGCCATGGTTCTACCTCAAAAGTGTTGCTGCGGCGTAGGTGAAAGACTCCATTTTAGAGCGACCCAACGAATAACTCAAATTCATTATTTTTATCTATTGCATTCCCATAAGGAATACATAAAATCCCTCTCTATGGATACTGAATCTTTGAAAGCGTTTTTAGTAGTGGCTGAATTGCGCTCCTTTTCCTTGGCGGCGCAGCAGCTTCATCTGACACAACCGGCTATCAGCAAACGCGTTGCCGGCCTGGAGACGCTGCTCGGCTACCAGTTGTTTGATCGCATCGGCCGCACAATTCAACTCACCGAAGCGGGGCAAGTACTACTGCCCCGCGCCCAGAACATTCTGGCGGAGATGGAGGAAACACGGCGGGCCATTGCAGATCTTTCCGGCGAGATAATCGGCAACCTGCGCGTCGCCATCAGCCATCACGTGGGCTTGCATCGGCTGCCGCCACTGTTGCGCGAGTTCGCGTTGCGCTACCCTCGCGTCAACCTGCAGTTTGATTTCCTTGATTCGGAGAAGGCCCACGAGCGGGTGTTGCGGGGGGACTGCGAGCTGGGCGTGGTCACACTGGCACCCAAGGCCCCGGAAAACCTTAAACTCGAGGTCGTTTGGAATGATCCACTGGTATTTGTTTCCGGCAAAAGCCACAACTTTCCGGACAACCGCACTACCCTGCGGCAGTTAAGCATCGAACCTGCCATACTCCCCGACCTCACAACCTATACCGGCCGTCTGGTAAAATCCTGCTTCGACCGCAAGCAGCTACCGTTGCGCTTGAGTATGACAACCAACTATCTGGAAACAATAAAGATGATGGTTTCTGTGGGGCTTGGCTGGAGTGTTTTACCTGAGTCACTGGTGGACGCACAGCTGAGCAGGCTGAATATCGCTGACACCGCACTTGTACGAAAACTGGGCGTGGTAAGCCATGAAAAACGTTCTCTCAGCAATGCTGCGCGGGCTTTTTATACACTTTTGATGGATGAAAAGCATTTTGATGCCGCTGTCGCAGACGAATAAGCCGCATTTCTGCTATAACTATTCCATTGAAAAACAACGCGTAAACCGACAAGCACTTCAACAAATCACTCATCAACTCCAGGAAGAGCCTGACCATGAAAAAAACCTTGATCGCACTCTCACTAGCTGCCCTGTCCGGTGGCGCCTCCGCAGATACCATTCTGGGCCTTTATGCCGGCGCCGGCAGCTGGATGACATCCTACGATGGCGACGCTGGTGCAGAATCCGTAGATCTCGATGAGCTGAACCTCGACGATACAGACAACCTGTTCGTTTACGTTGCCCTGGAACATCCGGTTCCTCTGATCCCGAACATTCGCCTGGCTCATACGGACGTGCAGGTAGATGGCAACGCTACGCTCACAACAAATTTCCAGCTGGACGAACAAACGTTCACACAAGGTACCGACGTATACACTGACCTGGACATGACGCACACCGACGCCACTCTGTACTACGAATTACTCGACAACTGGGTCACGCTGGACGTCGGTTTAACGGCACGTTCATTTGATGGTTACGTAGAAGTGGCCAGTCTGGAGGACGGCGCATCCGTCTCCGAGCGCGTCGAACTGTCAGAAGTTATTCCATTGGTATACGGCAATGCACGTATAGACCTGCCCCTCACGGGATGGCACATTGCAGCCGCCGGCAATTTCGTCAGCTACAGCGGTGACAGCTTCTCCGATCTGGATGCCAAAATCGGCTATATGTCTGACGGCCTGGTGCTCGATTTTGGTATCGACCTGGGTTACCGTCGCATGAACCTGGATGTGACCGACAGTGATGATCTGCAAGCGGATCTCACCATCGCGGGACCTTATCTGGCGGCATCCGTACATTTTTAAGTCGGGCTGTACGCACTCCACATAAAAAACCCGGCGATTGCCGGGTCACTAATTTTTTGCGGTGATTAAGATGGGTTCGTTAAAGCACGACGTTCACAGGATTCGTATGTACCGAAGACGCGACCTTTATCGAGTGCACTGACAGAGTTTGTCAGCAGGGATACGCCTTTTGAAACCCTCGCGGCAGGGACGCCGCGCGGGAGCCACAGGGACGTGTTTATGCGTTTTCAAAAGGTGTATCCCTGATGACAAACGGAACGAAGCCCCTACCACCACGCCACTGCCGTATTGAACTATTCTTGATCAGTGGTATTAGCGCGAATAACCGGCACACCCGACACCACATCACCATTCTGCCCGCGCTGGCGCAGCGCGTGGTCGATCAGCACCAGCGCCATCATGGCTTCAGCAATGGGTGTTGCACGAATGCCAACACAGGGATCATGCCGACCGGTGGTCACAACTTCAACCGGATTACCGTTGACGTCAACGCTGCGACCCGGAAGCCGTAGACTCGACGTCGGTTTGAGGGCGATGTGCGCGATCACGTCCTGCCCCGTGGAAATACCGCCGAGAATGCCGCCGGCATTGTTAGACTGAAAACCTTCCGAAGTGATCTCATCCCGGTGCTCGGTCCCCTTCTGCTCCACGCTGTCAAAGCCCGCGCCGATTTCCACCCCTTTAACCGCATTGATGCTCATCAGCCCGTGGGCCAGATCCGCGTCCAAGCGATCGAAGACCGGTTCGCCCCAACCTGCGGGCAGGCCACTGGCGATGACGCTGATTTTTGCGCCGATGGAGTTGCCCTCCTTGTGCAGAGCCTGCATATAGGCTTCCATCTCCGCCACCTTGTCGGCGTCGGGGCAGAAAAAAGGATTCTGATGCACCTGGTCCCAATCGAGTTTTTCCGCCTTGATTGGCCCCAACTGAGACAAGTAACCGCGCACCTCAACCCCCCACTTTTCGCGCAAGAGCTTTTTGGCGATGGCTCCGGCCGCCACTCGCATGGCAGTCTCCCGGGCAGAGGAGCGGCCGCCTCCGCGATAATCGCGGACGCCGTACTTTTGCGTATAGGTGTAGTCCGCATGTGCTGGGCGAAACTGATCCTTGATGTTGGAGTAATCCTTGGAGCGTTGATCGGTGTTTTCGATCAACAGGCCGATAGGCGTTCCCGTGGTCTTGCCTTCGAAAACACCCGAGAGAATCCGGACCTGATCTGCTTCCCGCCGCTGGGTGGTATAGCGGGATTGGCCGGGCTTGCGGCGATCCAGATCCTGTTGCAGGTCTGCCTCGCTCAGCTCCAGCCCTGGCGGGCAGCCATCCACAATAGCGCCAAGCGCCGGGCCGTGGCTCTCGCCAAAGGTGGTTACGGTAAAGAGTCTGCCGAAGCTGTTGCCTGCCATGTGTCGCTCGCGAAGTCAGTGGTTAAAATCGGTCTTGGGATCCGATCACTATCCAGGATTGAAAAACAGTGGTTGTAGACTTGGATTCTGAATCGAAGTCCCCGTCGGTTTTTATCTGGTCAAAGTGCGGATTATACGCAAGTCAGCCTGCATCTGCCTCATGGGAAGCGGCGGGCAAATCCGTCGCATTCAGTGTGAAGACACCGTGGCCGCCCTGCTCCAGTTCCAACCAGATAAATGGCAGCTGCGGGAAGGCCTCTTCGAGCGCGGTCCAGCTGTTGCCGACCTCCACCACCAACAACCCATTGGCACTCAAATGTGCCCGGGCATGCTGCAGCAGGTGACGGGTGAAATCGAGACCGTCAGCGCCTGAACTCAGCCCCAGTTCCGGCTCCGCATGGTATTCCGCTGGCATGGTCGCCATATCCTCTGCGTCCACGTAGGGCGGATTGCTGACAATCAGGTCGAACACTTCGCCCTGAAGCTGCGCAAAACCATCGGATTGAACGGCTCGTATACGGTCTTCCATTTCGTGTTCGGCAATGTTGCGCCGAGCAACGGCCAATGCCGGTTCGGATATATCACTCACAACAACGTCTGCCTCGGGAAATCCATAGGCGCAGGCGATGCCTATACAACCGCTACCGGTGCAAAGGTCCAGAATACGCCCGGGTTCGTTCATCAACCAGGGCTGGAACTGTTGCTGTATCAATTCGGCAATGGGCGAGCGCGGCACCAGCACGTTTTCGTTCACATAAAATCGGTGCCCAGCGAACCAGGCTTCCCCGGTGAGATACGCCAGCGGGACGCGCTCTTCAATCCGGCGCTGAAACAATCCCGCGAGCCGTTGCTTTTCACTGGTGGTCAGCCGGGTTCCGGCCACTGCCGGCAGTTGATCCCACGGCAGCGCCAGACTCCACAGCACCAATGCTGCAGCTTCATCCCGGGCGTTGTCCGTACCGTGGCCAAAAAACAATCCGGCGTGACTGAACTGACTGGCGCCCCAGCGGATCCAGTCCGCCACCGTCATCAGCTCTGCAACTGCCTGGGGGTAATCCATGGGGTTTGGCGTAGGGAGATTGGAGTGATCAATCGGCATTGGTTGTGGCATCTCTGGGAAAAACCGCTATTCTACCCCATTCGCTTGCATCGCCTGCTGTCAAAGCTGGTGCTTTATTTTATCCGCAAGTTGCCTTAGGGTAGCGCCCTCAGAAATCGGGGGCTCCCGCACCGGTGTTTGAACAACTTAACAGGTTTTAGCAGAGGCCCAGCCCATGAAAGAAGAGTATTCAAAAATCATTGCCGCCATTGGCGAAGATCTGCACCGTCCGGGGTTGGTGGATACACCAGAGCGGGCAGCCACAGCACTGAAATTTTTGACTCGCGGCTACCAGCAAAGCCTGGAGGAAGTGGTTAACGACGCGCTTTTCCCTTCGGACGCCAACGAAATGATCATGGTGCAGAACATCGAGCTGTATTCCATGTGCGAACATCACATGTTGCCCTTCTTCGGCAAAGCCCATGTGGCTTATATTCCCACCGGCAAGGTGCTGGGCTTGTCGAAGATTGCGCGCATTGTGGATATGTTTGCACGCCGCCTGCAGATTCAGGAGCAACTGACCGCACAGGTTGCCGATACCATTCAATCGGTCACGGATGCTGCTGGCGTCGGTGTGATTATTGAAGCTCAGCATTTGTGCATGATGATGCGTGGCGTGGAGAAACAAAATTCGTCGATGAAAACGTCGGCAATGCTCGGCTGTTTTCGCGACAATCCGGCAACTCGCGCGGAATTTTTATCGCTGTTGAACAAGTAGCCGCGCACGTATCGCGGTTACTTTATAAGTTGTGATGTGTTCTTTTTCTGCACAACCGTAGGTAAACAGTACGTAAGCCTTTTCACCTATTGCCTTACAATCTCGATGCGGGCGGCGCTATGCCGCCCCGCTGGTGAAAGCCCGCCAAGGCCGTGGGCCGACAAGCGTTTTGAATCTATCCCCGCCTTAATCAGTTGATCCCGCACCTGCTCCGCAGCTTTTTTCGAGCGCACCTGCTGTTGCGCGGAGCCACCGTCACGATAATCGTGTCCGACAATGTGGATTTTCAGCCAGGGCTCGAGTTCCAACGCGCTGACTAGCGCCTGCAAGTGATCCTTGTCCACCACCACATCGCCTTCGCTCCAGTGTACACCTGCCAGCACAAAATAATTCGACTGCTGTAGGGTTTCCACCAGCGTCGCCGGCGTGGCGATGATGTTCTCCCGCTCGCTATTGGGCACTTCAATCTGATCGATCTGTGCGTAAATACGTTTGTTACCCCGTTGCACCACATAGGTACTGAGATAATAGATTTTGCCACTTTCCGGTTGAAGCTCCCACGCGCCGTAATACTGGTTTTGGTCCAGCCCGTAGAGCTGCTTGATTTCAAAATGAGTGTTTGCCCATGTATTACTGCTGCCGCAATCGAGACCACTGCAGGTAAACAGCGGGCGGCCATTGCGCCGCAATAGTGCCGTGCGCAATTGGCGGTGCACTTGATCAAACGATAAGCGATCCGAAATCTCGAAAGTCAAACGTTGCAAGGTACCGCGCAGCTGTTGTTCACGCTCGGGGTGCCAGCGACTGTCGACTTTTTTAAATGAGCCTAGCGGTAGTGAGTAACTCGCATGATCGCGTTCGGATTCATAGAGAATTTGCGCATCGGGAAACAACGACTCCCAGGAATCTGCCATTGCCAGACTGCTGCCCAAAATACAGCCAATGAACACCATAATTCGGATTGAAAAGAAACATCTTGCAAACATAACCATACCCGTATTCAAGCAAAAAAACGATTCAGTTCGTGCGAGACTAATTCCGATTGAGCACTCATATGGCAATGATGGTCACCCGGCACTCGAACCTGCGGAATTTCGGGATGACTTTGCAGCCACGCGACCAGGTCCTTCATGTCCAGCAAGAAGCTGTCTGCCGCGAGTATCAGCAACCTGCGCGCCTGAATCCTGTTTACAAACGCGTCCACCTGTTCAATGCTCATGCGTAGCTCCGAAGGCGCGAGCAACTTGTTATCGTAAAGCCAGGTGTAGCCGTCCTCGGTTTGCGCCACTCCCCGCTCTGCCAGTGCAAGCGCATCGGTATGGCACAAGCTGATCATACCGTTTTCACGCGCTTTCACCGCATCAACAAAGGTTGGATAGAAACGCTTCTTGCGCTCCAGTTGCTGGGAAATCCCCAGGATCGACGCCGCCAAGGTCGCCGGTGTGTCACGGGGATCCCCAACCTGCGGACAAATGCCATCCAACATCCCGAGATGGGTAATCCGGTCGGGGAAAGTGCCTGCGGCCAACATGGCGATAGCAGCACCCCGGGAATGCCCCAGCAGTGAAAATTGTTGCCAACCCAATTGGTCTGCGACAGCGAAGATTTCGCCGATATCCTGCCAGATGTTGTAGGCGCCCTGGTGATTGCGATGATCACTGAGGCCGTGGCCAGCCAGATCAAGACACACGAGATCCAGCTCGGGCATCAGCGGGGCTAGAAAATCAAAGCTGCCACAATTATCCAACCAACCGTGCAGTGCCAGCACTGGCCGACCGCCAATTCGCCCCCAGCGTTTGCCACGCAAACGGAAACCACCAATATCAAATTCACAATCGTTTGTCTGCATAGGAGCAATTATCTCAATTTTAGGACGCTGTCGGACTCAAAACTGATTACTGCGTCTTATCACCCACCCATTGATCAAGCAGGCTTAGCGCATAAAGTATAGGAGTTTCAGGAGGTTTGAGCTGGAGTGCCTGAGGCACCATTGGTCAAAGAGTATCACTCGGTTGGCGCAACCAATGCAGGTGCCCCATGTTCGCCGCGACCACTTCCGCCCCCACGCGGGCGATAGCGCTGGTTCCCATACGGTAACGCCCTGTGTCAAAGCCGCAGAGCTTATCGAGTAGTACCCCCACCAGCGGTTGATGGCTCACCAAAAGTACCGACGAGCAGTGCTTGTGCTGTTGCAGATGCTGAAGATAATCCATGATCCTGGACGGATGGCCTTCAGGAACCAGGAGTTCACAGGTGTGAGTCACGACGGACGGAAGTAGATAGTCCGTCGCTATTTTGGCGGTTTGCTGTGCCCGGACGTACGGGCTAGCGAAGACGTGGCTGATGCTCTGGAGCTTGTCCTGCAAAGATGCCAGCGTTCGATGCAGTTCGTCCTGGCCACGGGCGGTCAGGCATCGTTCGAAATCGGTCTTTGCCTGACGCGCCGCATCACCATGACGCAAAATAAACACATCCATGACATCTCCTGTTCTATCGAATGATGTCGATAGTCGTCAGATTATTCCGGCTCGTCTTCGCTTTTTTTCCTGGGCGACTTACGCGGTGCCTTAGTGCCCGCTTCATCCTGTTCCTTGAGCTCTTCTACCACGTCCTGGGTTTCTTCAATAATGTCATCTTCATCAGTGGCTGCGGCTGGTTCAACGATTTCCACTTCAACCACGGCTTCTCGTTTTGCCGGCAGCTCGGGCCACTCCGCGAATGGGAAAGGCTTCTGTTCGGTGTTGTAGGTCAAAAACTGAAGTGCGTCATGAATATAGGTTGCCAATGAATGGCCGAAGCGCCGCAGCTGGTCGTTGTCCCCGCCAGTAATCAATGCCCAAAGGAATTGAATGGCGACCAATGCGCACATCACCAGAGAGGCCACCTGCAAAATGATGGCAAACAGAATCATAAATACCAGTCGAAGCCAGTGGTGGCGCGACGTCAGGTTGGATTTCAGTTGATCGTCCATTGTATTTCCCCAGTCAATTTATAAGTCCACATCCTGGCTCATCTCGCCAGTCATCAACCGCTGAACCACTGCGGCTATATCTCGTCTTTCAAACAAAATAGCATAAAGTCCGGATACCAGCGGCATGTAAACACCCAATTCATCCGCTTTATGCTTGACGATCTTGAGTGTATTAACGCCCTCGGCCACCTGCCCCACTTCGACCAGCGCGGCCTGTAAGCTCTTGCCCTGACCGAGCAGATAGCCTACACGATAGTTGCGGCTGAGGTTGGAAGAACAGGTCAGAACCAGGTCACCCACTCCGGCCAGGCCGAGAAAGGTCATTGAATCTGCGCCGAGCACGCTGCCAAAACGGCTCATTTCCGCCAGGCTGCGAGTGAGCAGCATGGCCGAGGTATTGTGGCCTGAACCCAGAGCAGCCGCCATGCCGCTGACGATGGCATAGATGTTTTTCAGCGCTCCGCCGAGCTCAACGCCGTAACGGTCCCGGTTCGAGTAGATTCGGAACGTCTCCGATGACAGCACCTGCTGCACGGTTGTGCAGAGACCTTCGTCTTCACTGGCAATGACGGTGCCCGTGTGCTGGTGCTGAATAATCTCCTTTGCGAAATTAGGGCCGCTCAGGGCGCCGATACGAACGTTCTCGAGTTCCTGCTCCAGAATTTGGCTCATCAAGGTAAAGCCGCTTTCCTCAATTCCTTTGGTGGTGCTGACCACAATGACACCTGGCTGAATGTAGGGTGCAGCTAGTCGAGTCACCTGACGAAAGGATTCACTGGGAACGGACACTATCACAAGCTCACTTTGCCTGACGGCAACTTCAAGATCCGCAGTGACGGTCAGATTAGCATGCAGGCTGTAACCGGGCAGATACTCCGGGTTTTCCCGTTCCCGCTGACATTTGGCGGCTCGCTCTGCATCGCGCATCCAGAGGTATGTGGCGTAACCATTGGTGGCGACTATATTGGCAATGGCGGTGCCGAAACTTCCGCCCCCCAACACTGTGACCACTTTGGGGGTGAGCGCTGTCGGTTGATGTTTTGTTGGCGTTGTTGTGGTCATGCGCGTTCGACTGCCTATTGATAACGAATTCTGCCGGCTGCGGCTCGGTTATGTATGCTCGGGAAACAGCAACGGCGTATGATTGAACACACGCCGCCGCTTCACAACCCTTCTGTTCACCTTCCAGCTATTCTAGCCGACCAGCTCCAACAACAGCTTGTTCAGGCGGCTGACATAATCGGCCGGATCGTGCAGAGAACCGCCTTCAGCCAATTGCGCCTGCTCAAACAAGATGCGGGCGAGATCTTCAAAGCGGCCTTCATCACCTTCCTTATCCAACTTCTGCACCAGCGGGTGGTCCGGGTTGATTTCAATAGTGGGCTTGGATTCCGGCACTTTTTGCCCCGCAGACTCCAACAACCGGCGCATTTGCGCACCCATGTCGTGCTCACCTACCACCAGACAGGCCGGAGAGTCCGTCAGCCGGTGTGTCACCCGCACCGCTTCCACGTCTTCTTTCAGCACTGACTGCATGCGCTCGGTCAAGCCTTTGAACTGTTTTTCGGTCTCTTCCTGAGCCTTTTTGTCGTCCTCGGTTTCCAAATCGCCCAGGTCCAGCTCGCCTTTGCCCACGTCCTGTAACTGCTTGCCATCAAACTCTTGCAGATGCCCCATCAGCCAGTCGTCAACGCGGTCCGACAGGAGAAGCACTTCGATACCTTTTTTGCGGAAAACCTCCAGGTGCGGGCTGTTCTTGGCCGTCTTGAAATTGTCTGCCGCGATGTAATAGATCTTGTCCTGCCCTTCATTCATACGGCTGACATAGTCTTCCAGGGACTGGTCCTGTTCGGGCTTGTCCGTGTGGGTGGTGCTGAAACGCAGCAATTTGGCCACTTTTTCCCGATTGCTGTAGTCCTCCGCAGGGCCTTCCTTCAATACTTGACCAAATTCCTGCCAGAAAGTCGCATAATCCTCCGGCTTTTTCTTGGCCAGTTTTTCCAGCATATCCAGCACACGTTTGGTCAGTGCGCTGCGCATGGTGTCGATGTTGGGGTCCTTCTGCAGAATTTCCCGGGATACGTTCAGTGACAGATCATTGGAATCCACCACACCCTTCACAAAGCGCAGGTACATGGGCAGAAACTGCTCGGCGTCGTCCATGATGAAGGTGCGCTGTACGTAGAGTTTCAGGCCACGGGATGCGTCCCGATTGTAGAGGTCAAACGGCGCTCGCGCAGGCAGATACAGCAACGCGGTATAGTCCAGCTTGCCTTCGACCCGGTTGTGGCTCCAGTCCATCGGATCCGTGAAGTCATGGCTGATATGTTTGTAGAATTCCTTGTACTCCTCGTCGGTCACGTCAGAGCGCGAGCGGGTCCACAACGCGGTCGCGCGGTTGATGGTCTCATCCTGCGGCTCGTCGGCCAGCTCGTCATCCGACTTGTCCTGACCATAGTTTTCCTTGGTCATGACGATCGGCAGGGAAATATGGTCAGAATACTTCTTGATGATGGAGCGCAGCCGCCAACCGTCAGCGAATTCTTCCTCACCTTTTTTAAGATGCAGGGTAATGGTGGTGCCGCGGGTCGCTTTTTCAGCCGGTTCCAGCGTGTAATCCGCCTCCCCGGAACTCTCCCAGTGCACTGCTTCGTCAGTCGATACGCCCGCCCGCCGCGTCAGCACTTCAACGCGATCCGCGACGATAAATGAGGAGTAGAAACCAACCCCGAACTGACCGATCAACTGAGAATCTTTCTTCTGATCACCGGACAAGTTCTGCAGGAACTGGGCCGTGCCCGACTTGGCGATGGTGCCCAGGTTAGTGATGACTTCATCCCGCGTCATGCCGATACCATTGTCACTGATGGTCACGGTTTTGGCGTCTTTGTCGTAGCTCACACGAATCTGCAGGTTTGAATCACCCTCGAACAACGCATCATTTTCCAAGGCTTCGAAACGCAGTTTATCGGCAGCATCGGACGCGTTGGAGATCAACTCGCGCAGGAATATCTCCTTGTTGGAGTAGAGCGAGTGAATCATGAGGTGGAGAAGCTGTTTGGCTTCCGTTTCAAATCCGCGGGTTTCTTTGGTTGCCTCAGCAGTCATGCAACAAAACTCCTTTAATGGGTATAGGTGTTTCAGGGTTCGAGTATTGAGGGCAATGTGGGGGCATGCGGAGGAAATTCAAGGGAGGGGGCTTGGAGCTGCAAGTATAAGATTCAGGAAAAAGGGAAAAGGGAAAAGGGAAAAGTAAGAGCCTAAGAGTTCAGCTTCATCACGTGTTCTCGGGAACCGCCCACCAAAACTCTCCGAGCTGAACAAACACTCACGTATTCCAGGCTCCTTCGGGGTCACGCCACTTTTCCCTTTTCCCTTTTCCCTTTTCCCTTTTCCCTTTTCCCTTTTCCCTT
>CAYQQJ010000016.1:0-83000 GCA_964419935.1 uncultured Cellvibrionaceae bacterium | reverse complement strand
ATGGTGCCAGGGTCACTGGTGAACGCGCCGCCGTCAATCGCGTAGAGTCCGCCGACAATAGTCACCTCTGCACTGTCATTGATGCCAGTGATGGTGACAACATCGGACGTGACAACTACCTCAGGTTCAGCGTCTGTTTGGGAGGCAAACGAAAAGATGTCTGGCGTCGTATCTTGCTCTACGGTCGTTGCGGTGAATCCAGCAGCTACTCCACCGATCATGAGTGTGGCTGTTGTTTCTGTGGAGAATTCATTGCCAGTGGTTAGCCGTACCATAACCTCTTGGCCGTTGGCAACGACGCCGGGTTCACTGGTAAATGCTTCACCGCCGATGGCATAGAGCCCATTGGTGATGGTAATAGGAGCATTGTCATTAATACCACTGATAGTGACGCTATTGGAGTCCACAGCCGCCTGCCGTTCAGCGTCTGTTTTCGGCGCAAAGCTGAAGCTATCGGGACTAATATCCTGCGCCAGTGTGGTTACGGTAAAGCTGGCGGTTGTCTCGCCTACAGTCAGTGTTGCAGTTGCGGGTGTTGAAAACATATTGGCCGCAGTGACTTTGAGCTTCACACTCTGACCATTTTCAATGGTGCCGGCGTCGCTGGTAAATTCGCCTTCATCAATAGCATAGTCACCACCACTGATGCTGATACCGACGCTACCGGTAATGCCTTCCACAGCAACGGCGTTGGATGTGGCTACACTGGTACGCAAAGCGTTGACCACATCGGTAAAAACCATTGCTTCCGGTGTTATGTCCTGAGCTACGGTAGTGGCGGTAAAAGTAGCGCTTTCACCGCCAATGGTTACCGTAGCACTGGTAGTGGCCCCAAACTCCTCGGAGACTGCAATACGCAGCACCAGACTCTGACCATTTTCGATGGTGCCAGCCTCACTGGTAAATTCGCCACCTTCGATGGCGTACTTACCGCCGGCAATACTGATGGGTGCGGGATCGTTGAGGCCATCAATAGTCACCGGACCACTGGTTTGTGTGGTCGACAGTGCAACATCATTGATTGATGCAAAGCTGAACGCTTCCGGCACAAGGTCCTGGTCCTGGGTTGTCACCACAAAATTAACCGCTTCGCCGCCAACGGTTATGGTTGCGGTTACCGCTGTTCCAAACTCCGCGGATGTGGTCAACTGAACGACAAGGCTGTCGCCATCTTCAATAGTCCCGGGCTCAGCGGTGAACTCACCACCGTCGATGGCGTAACGACCGCCTTCGATACTCACAGTGGCCGGTGCATTTATACCGTCGATCTCCACAGTGTCAGAGGTCACTTCGGCATTACGTGCAGCGTCGGTGACCGGCGCGAAGCTGAAGCCATGGGGCGTGGTATCGACAACACTACCCGAAGAACTTGATGAGCTGGAACTGGACGAGCTCGAACTGGAAGAACTTGAGGAACCCACGTCCGGGGTGCTGGATGAGCCACCGCCACCGCCACATGCGCTGAGTATGAAAAAAGACGAAAAAAGTACCAGGAACGCAGCAAGGCGCCGAACGGATGTCGTCATGACCAGAGTCACTCCTTTGGATGATGGGATGTTTGTGTGAACTGAACCTGCACAGCCGCTATTATTTGTATCGGCCACTTCAGCGGTGGCCATTATGCCACTCCGCTTGAGCTAGAGGTGTGACAGCGTTAAAAGTTGGCACTCAAATACACCAAATTTATTCTGCCTTCGGCAATAGTTCCGTTCAAAACCACTCCCATGATTATGGAATGGCAAATAAAGTATTTGTGGACGCAACTATAGGGTGTTAAGCAGCAATTGATGTAGGAAATTGACGGCAGGAAAAGTGGGAAATTGACCTTTCCTGCCGCCGTACGGGATAGTGAGCATGTTGATTATGACGCCAGCGAGCCGCGTGATCAACTAACCGAAAGACTGGGACCAACAATATTTATCTAATTCTTTCTTATGAGTTATCACCCCGTACCCGCCTTCCCTGCTTAACGGCACGACAAGATATTCGAGTGCTTATTAAACCGGGCAAGTGTGATTATCAGGTTACGACGCTCACAGAGCTTGCATCTCACGCGACATGGGTATCGGACTGCGGCGCACTCCTCCAACTATACTCTTATTCGTAGGGCGAAAAAGCCTAGGCGCCTTCCGCCATTATATCCAGGTTGGCACGGCCCACCAGAATCAACGCCAACACAAACACAATTAGTCGCGCGCAAGATCTATCCCTGATGACAATCGAATCGGAGTCCAGCACCATCTTTATCGTATGAAGGCAGTTGATCTGATAATATTAATTGCGGGATTAATAGTAGCGTCTGACTGTTATTTATTCTCTGTATTTTGAAACAAATCAACCATTCAGTATTAGAGAATATGATATAAAGGCGCCCTATCTAGCACCATTGAATAAAACGAGTCATACGCATCACAAACATGGACAGACAGGCAATGCTGCATAATAAAATACAGGACGGTTTTGGCAGGCACTATAAATTACATACCTCCAGAGACGGAGTGACACCGACAGGATTATCTTCCAAACGGCTAACAGATCCAGCCTCAGCAGAACGGTTTGTCCGCAGCCTCCGTGTATCAGAAAACTACTGGCGTCGTATGATAAGTTCAGTCGGTAGTGAGGGGAGAACCGGCGGAAGACACCATTCGCGCATAGAAGAACAAATTGCCAAATTGATGGTATTTGGCAAAATCAGAGTGTTCGACATCACCGACGTTGTCGCCATAGCCAGCAATATCAGCCAATACACGTTCAAAACCTCCAACAAAAATACTGCGGTGCAGATATTGCCCGCAAACGCCCAGTTCATGGCCGCCAGAGGTAATGTGAAGAGCTTTCGCAACGCTGCGGAAGCCCGTCAGTACGTCACCCAGTTGGGCGCCAGCGAGGACCAGCTGAAAGGGCTGGTAGACGGGATTACAGTCACACGACGCCCCGCCGGCAACCCCACCACAATTGACCTTGTTGCCGACGCCATTGTTGAGGGCAAAGTCATCGTGCGCGAAACCTTAACCAACGGTCCCCACCCAAAAGAGTCAGGAAACAGCACCGAAGCAGAAACAGACACTACCTCCATGCCTGCCAGCAGCCCCTCAGACCTTGGCCCACATGCAAGCGCGGCAGCAACAAACGCGGTCAAGGAGGATGAGGAGCCGAAAGAAGAGAAAGTACCGGTTTGTGAAATGGTCAAGTTCAGTCTGCGCTGTGATCATTACAGTAAGCGAGGGTATTTGTTAGATGCTATGAAGGGGGAGCCTAACTTTAACGGTGTTGATACCGTCATTCAAGTCATCGGCAATGAAGGCAAACCCGACCATATTAATCTTGCCTTTGCCGGCACCTGCGTGCATGGCAACACCGAGTGCCCGAGCCTCGTCATCAACGGCGATACGTTCAGTGAAACGGCTGTCGCGAGTCCGCATAAGTTTCCGGTGCTTGCCCCGAAGCCGAGCAGGGAGATCAAAAGCTTTAAAGACTTCCTGCGCTATTGTATGGTACCGAAACTCGGTAGCTTGAACCCACAAATCTATTCCGTGGAAGCCAAAGGCTGTGAGGATATTAAAAGCTGCGAAGCCAAGGTTCATGCTTTCCCCACCTTTAAGTGGAGCGGCAACGTTAGCATGGGTTACACCACTAAAGACGACAAAGGGTGGGAGCTCAAAGCAGGCTTGAAGGGTAACATCGCCAAAAACACATGGAGTTTTGAGGCCGGCACCCCAGCGGATTTTTTCCCTGAAATTCACGCCATTATTGGTCCTGTGGTGGATCGCATCAAGGAGTTATCCAGCAAAGGGGCGCAACTCATCCCCGGGGTAAATAATGAACAAGCGAATAAACGAATTAAAGCGGGTCTCAGTTCCGCCGTAGCCCTAGCCGGCGACCTCGAATTGCAGGAAATTGAACAGAGCCATAAAGTGGATATCGGCGGAAACCTCGCCCTTAAATTGGACCCGCTGATCCAAGCGGACGTCAGCACCGATATCCTGGACTGGGTAGCGGCTAAAGAATCGCCTATCGGAAAACTTATACAGGAAATCCGAGCAAGAGCAGAAAAAGGCGTCGGCAATGATACCGTAAACGCCTCCGCAGAAATTAAACTCGAACTCACCGTCACCGGCGGATTGACTGCCGACTTGACCTGGGAAAAACCAGCTGGTAAACCTTGGCGGAGCGAAAAAGGCAAAACCAGTCAAGGCTCGGCCAGCTTACTGATTGGCCTGAAAGGCACAGCCAAAGCTGAAGCCAATGTGTGGTTTGTTAAAATGGCGATAGGCTTGGAATTGTCGCTTCAAAGTGCTAAGAGCGATGCCGAAGGTATAGGCGCTGTCATCAGCTTGTGGTCTACGACGGTAAACGAAAAACCGACGCTAGGCGGCAAGGTAGAGTTTACCGGCGCGACGATTTATTTTGCATATTATGCGGAGATTTCTAGACGGGAGATGACGTCTGATGATATGGCACGCAACAAAGGTCGTGGCAACAGCTTTGGGAGAAAGAAAAATATTACAGCCGAAGATCGCACCGCAAAAGGAAGTATCGAAATTTTATCGGCCTCTCGCTGGCCCAAACAACCGGATAAGTATTCTATCGATGAACTCGACTTATAATGACCGATCAGTGAAACATCTATTACGCGGCCTGAGCCTGGCAGTTATTGCCATGGTCGCTTCATGCAGTAGTGCGGAGCCAGAAGCCATGAGTGTGCTTGACAATAAACCCATATTCACCCTCAACATCCATGCCTACAATACCAGTTATTTTGTGCGATTGAACGGTATTGCGGTGCATAAAGAATTTTATGATGATGGGCAAGTTACCTTATCGCTGCCGGTCAATCACTGGATGCACCCTAAAAAGAATATCTTAGGTGTCGACATTCTTCCTCCTAATGAAGGCGACCCCGTAAACTCCAACGCTCAGGTTCGATTAGAATTGCAGGTTCATACAGAAGGTAACCCTGAAAATATCAAATCCATTGCAACGTTAGTCTTCGAAGAAAAGCACCTGAAAGAGGGTAACCCTACTATCAGCAGCACTCCGGCTGGGCATTATAACTCGCAGCGGGGATTCGAGCCGGACGAGAGGGGTGATGTTTTTGTGTCAGAAATTACCGCCACTCCCCGTGCGCAATATGAGGGAGCTATTCTCTACGAAAGAACAATAGCAATTCCCTCGTCATTGCCTCTCTGGGCATTCTTTGAAAGCGATGAACTTCCTGACTACGATACAATGAGTGATGAAGATTATTATGCTGCACGGGACAACCTCCTTATAGAATATGAGAAGATTCAAAGGGCTTTAGAAAGCGGTGACATTGATAACATTATGCCATTATTTGAGGAGCGCAGTCAGGAAACCGATGCGGCGTTTTACTTTGAGCCAGGCACTACACAGAAAGAGTTGCGTGCAGATTTTCTGGATGCAGTCGGCCATGATGATTTGAAGATAGTCGAACTTGTTCCGGATCAAGTGGGAATCACACTAGAGGAAAACCGGAGGTTAGTCAGTTTAACCAGGTCAGATGAAGGGGCGGCGATCGGATTTAATTTTATTTCTAGATCAGGGTCAGTCAGCTATCCCATAGTGCTTCGAAAACAAGATGGGAAGTGGATAATTACCCGCTAAGAAACGTCACGGTTTAATTGGTAACCTCAAAGCTCCGCATGGCGGGGCTTTTTTACGTCGATCAATAGCGTTGATGTCAGTCGTCGAAAATAAATAAGGCAGTCATAATAAAAAGAGGCACTTATTTTACGCATCAAACGGAGATATCCACACGCAGCATGAAGTCTGACGATAAGACAGGCAATGACAATAATCGTAGTGATAGCCGTAAAGCAAAGAGCAGCATCAAAGCCGAGAGCCGAATCGCCAGAGGAAGCATCGAAATACTATCGGCCAGTCAGTGGCCCAAACAACCGGATAAGTATTCTATCGATGAACTCGACTTATAATGACAGATCAGTAAAATTTCTATTACGCGGCCTGAGCTTGGCAATTATTGTCATGGTCGCTTCATGCAGTAATGCGGAGCCAGAATCCATGAGCGTGCTTGAAAATAAACCCCTGTTTACGTTAAATATCCATTCCTACAATACCAGCTATTTGGTGAATTTAAATGGCACTGCGGTTCACAAAGAATATTCAGATGATGGGCAGCTCACCATGTCTCTGCCAGTCAATCATTGGATGCACCCTGAAAAGAATGTCCTAGGTATCGACATTCTCCCTCCTAATGAAGGTGATCCCGTAAATCCCAACGCTCAGGTTCGATTGGAATTGCAGGTTCATGCAGCGGGCGATGCTGAAAATATCAAATCCATTGCCACGTTAATATTTGAAGAAAAGCATCTTAAAGACGGCGACCCCACCATCAGCAGTACGGCGGCTGGCCGCTATAATTCCCAAAATGGTTTTACACGGGATGAAAACGGAGGTATCGAAATATCAGAAGTTACCGCCACTCCACTTACGGGCCCGGACGGTTATGAGGGTGGTATGCTGTACGAAAGAACGTTAGAAATTCCGTCATCATTGCCCTTGTGGGCGTTCTTCCAAAGCGATGAACTTCCTGGCTACTACGCGATGAGTGATGATGATTATTATGCGGCACGGGACAACCTGCTTATAGAATATAAGAAGATTCAAAAAGCTTTAGAAACTGGTGATATTGATAGTATTATGCCGTTGTTTGAGGAGCGCAGTCGGGAGACCGATGCGGCATTTTACTTTGAGCCAGGCACCACACAAAAAGAGTTACGCGCAGATTTCATGGATGCGCTAAACAATGAGGACTTGGAGCTCGTGGACTTAGTCCCCAATCATGTAAGAATTTCTTTGGAGGAAAACCGGAAATTGGTCAGTTTAGTTAGGGCTGACGGTGGATCAGCCTTGGCATTCAATTTCAAATCAAGATCGGGATCAGTCGGTTATCATCTCATCTATCGCAGAGAAAACGGCAAGTGGATAATCGCTCGCTAGTCAGCGTTTAGCGCCCACTAATTAGCCTAAGAGCTCCGGATCGCGGGGCTTTTTTACGTTAGCCGATAGCATTAATGTCAGCGACCAAAAGTAAATAAGACAGTCGCAGTAAAAGAGGGCTCCTGTTCGGCGTCTTTTAACTGACAGGAAGCCTTACGATAAGACAGGCAGCGAAATAGCTGTGATTGGGATCGCAAAGCAAGTTGGATGCTACCAGCGATGTTGCCATCAACTCTTTATCGATATCTATACCCCCACTTCCCAGCGTATGTTTTATACCGCATGTGCAGCAAACATTTAATTGGTTTGTATTGAATCAGAACCCTGAAACGTAAAATGGTTTCGATACACACGCCGCCAATTAATGCCGTCTTCACTCATCCAGGTATCATTCAATGTCGGGCTATCAACTTGCCAATTAATCCCGCCATGGAGCCATAACCTGTCGTTGAAAGCCACCAGCTGAAATTCATCTCTGGTGGGAATCTCTGCTGCTGGGTTTTCGAGCGTCCAGCTCAGGCCGTCGGCAGTTGACCAGACCTGTGTGGTCCCATCGCTTTGCATTTCACTGTCTTGCCCTCCAATCAACCAGAGCCGGTCATTGAACACCGTGAGCTGATGGCCGAACCGGTTGCCGAACGCCGTATCACTGTTGGTTACAGGTTCCCAGTTGATGCCGTCCGCGGATGTCCATATTCCTGTCGGATTACTCAGTTCGTTGTTTTCGGTCAAGTATCCGATAAACCACAACTGCTCCTTATAAACAATGAGTCGTGCAGAATTCCCTGGTGAAAACGGCGGCAAGTCCGATGCTGGGGTCCAGCCGTCAACTTCATTGTAAAGCCAGGATTCAGTCATCGGACTTCCATCAGGATCGATGGTTTCGCCGATCAAGATCAATCGATCCTGGAAATTGACCAGTTGATGATTGCGTCGGATGCCGAAGGGCGGCGGGCCGGCATTTTCCCAATTGATACCGTCTTGCGAGCGATAAATAGTACCGTCATTGTCGTCAATAACCCAAAATGTGTCGTTATAGACTATCGCTTTATTTATCCCATAATCTATGGGAACCGAACTTCCCGCCGCACTGATATCATCGGTAACCTGTTGCCACATGATGCCATCCGTGGACTGCCAGACGTCCCGATAGCGCGCACCGGATTCATCCGAATTTGTCAGCGTCCCACCGATAAGCCACAGGGCATTGTTGAAAGTCAGCATGCGATGCTCGTAACGGGCAGGCGGCGCGCCGATGGTCGAGGCATCGGTATTTGCGGTGATGTCCAGTGCGTTGCTATAGAGGCCATTGATATTGAGCCAGTAATAACCCATGGTACCGAGCGTTAGGACGCTATCCTGAGCAGTGGAACTGACAAGAATATCGCTTTGCGCGGACTCGCATTCCAATGCATTAGCCAGGTCGCACATCGGATCCGTCGAACGAATGAATTGCCAACTGCCAACTTCCCCGTTGAAGTTCACCAAGGTATCTGTCGTTCCCACCAGTGCCGTCACCCCGATGGATGAAGGCGCCAGCACGGTCAAGGGATAGGAATCCGTTGCAGGATAATAATTTTCGTCACCTTCCTTGGTGGCCGATATGGTGACGCTACCCGGTGAGACACCAATAACTCTACCCTCTTCATCGACTTTAGCTACCGTGGAATCGCTGGATGTAAAAGTCAGTGAACCCGACCCAGAACCACTGGCCTCTGAACTCAAACCGTTAATAAACGTGTCACCCGCATTTACTGCAAACGGACCAGGCTCGGCGAATGCAATACTTTGTGCCATGCGCTCACCGGAGGCCTGAATAAGCGCCGAGCCGAAATTGGATGCCACCTCGGCACCCTGCACCAAGGTCACGCGCAAATTGAAAATCCTGTCCATACCGATATTGCCATTCGGCAACAATGACACAGGAACCAGACGTTCTATTTCCCCTGGCTCAAATACCAGGTTGCCCGACACCGGCACGAAATCCATCTCTGCCTGGGCGGTCTGTGATTGTGTGCTGTAAAAGACATCGACCGGTTCTGCGCTGGCGGCATTGAGCCGAATGCTAAACACTGCTTCACTGGCGGACTCCTCTACGATAGTCCCCGCCACACGAACAAACGCCGGTTGTGGCTGCACAATCACTGACATGGATGCAGAATTAATGCGTCCCAGGTTATCCAAGGCGGTAAGGCGAAACTCGATCAGGGTGGTGCTGCTGACGTCCGGAGCAATAATATAGTTATTGAGTTTCGCGGGATTCGCAATATCCACTGTGGGACCAGCGACCTGCGTCCATAAGGTACTTGCAATTTCGGCGCCTTCGGCGGCTTCGACGGTGCCGTGGAGGTTGATCAGCACGTTGGTATCGGAAAACTGGCGTCCATCAATGCTGATAACCGGAAGTAGCGCCAGGTCCACCTCTGATGACGGTGTCTGCCCGTCCGGGGCAGGAACCAGAACATCATCAACAATCGTCTCCGCGACGGGTGACGGTAAGTTGCTTCCATCGTCGGTTGTTTGGGATCCAGAACCACCGCCACATGCTGTGAGCGTCAACATACACACTGCAAGAACAGGCCGTGTGACACATTGCTGTAGAAAATTAGAATTCATAACGTATCCCCGCCTGTACTTGAAATGCTTGAAGCTTTTCGTAGCCGAACATTTGTTGATATTGCACGAAAGCGGAAACACCATGAATGAAGACGGCGGATGTGCCAACAGAAAGCTGCGCATAAGACTTATCGCCGCCATCGCTGTGAATCAAGAAGTTGTTATCGGGGTCGGGATCGTAGGCAAAACGCGCAACTACCGGGTCATAGTCAGAACTCGCATCACTGAGCAGGGTTAACTGCGCTGTCGGTACAAGTACACCCCAGTTGGTATTGATGGCATAGGTGGTCTGTACTCCGCCAGACAGTGTTAGCTGCGTCATGGACTGGTCGCCCAACATCATAGCCAAACCACTATCACCCTGCTCCACGTAACCGCCGGTTTTGCTCTGCAGGTAATCCAGCCGTACAAACGGGTAAACCGTCAATGCATTTTTGTTCCAGGTCCACTGGCCCTGCATATTGGCAAGCCACTGCTGCCCGTCAGTCGCGCCGGACACCGTATCATCGGCGCCCGGCATTCCGTCATAGTGAATGTGTCGTTGCGAGTCGAAGCTGGTATCGGCGTATCCAACTTGCACATCCAGCGCGTAGCGATCCAGATACCAGGAGCCGAAAGCAATCAGGCTGACGATGTCCGATTCCAGGCCCCCATTTTGTTGTGCATAATCCAGCTCACTGGTTGTGAATCCCACAGCAGAACCCAGAATCAACTGATCACTCAACTGATAATCCAAACCCACTGTTAAGCTGCGCGCGTTGGCATCATATCCGTTCTCAAGCTCTGTAATATCCCGCTTCGCGGAATCAAACTGGACGCTGGAAAAGAGTCCCAGGCGGGACCATGTTTCACCATCAGCGCCTGCCGCACCACCGCTTGCCGACGCTCGACCATTGAGGGTGAAGGAATTGTCACCGGTTTTGATCTGCTGCAAACGCTGGGAAACCGCATTGGACTGCGCACGACTGGACTGCCCGGATACGCGCATTTGTGTCACAGTCTCTTCGGGTGCGAACTGATCCAGCAGGTCACCCACGCCGTCCGGATTCCCCGCTGCCAATTCGTCAAGCTGGTTACAGCGTTCCAGGAGGTTCCTGCGGGCTGCACCCAGTTCGCTATCCGAGCTGCTGCGCAACTGCGCGCAGACGCCATCTATGGCCGCCGCAAGGTTGCTATTATTATCATTATTCGTATAGACGCTGTAATTCGTACTGGTAACATCTATCACCACGGTTCCCGCTGCGGTGAGCCCTTCCTCTGTATCCTCCTGGATAATGTAGGTAAAGCTATCGGAGCCCGTAAAACTCGACGGTGGAGTGTAGAAGACGCTGCCATCGGGCTGCAACACCGCGTTGCCATGAGTCGGCGAACCGACAGAGACAACAAAAAGCGAATTGCCGTCGGGATCATAATCATTGGCAACGATATTGATGGTAATACTGCTGTCTCGTGAGATCTTTCTCGCATCATCAACAGTCACAGGTGCAGCCGCAAATACCTGGGCGCCGTAGATGGGTGCCAGTAGCGTCGACCAGAATATCGCAGTGAGTATTGCCCTGCGTCGCGAAGCGAAAATTTTGTGGTGTTGCTTGTTGCTTGGGAAATCCATGGCTAGCAATACCTTATTGGATGTTATTATCTAGAGCCGATTACGACGGCAGAAATTCGATTGGGAAAATCACCGTCAATGGCGGCGAATCCATTGCACCGAAGCTGAACTGCTTGATACGGGCAATTAAACGCGCCTCCAACGCTGGGCTGTTCAGATCACTCGACACAATACGCACTGCGGTAACATCGCCACTCGGTGCCACGGTAAGTTCAAGTACCACCGTCCCTTCCAAACCAAGTGTTTTTCGCCGCTGACGCTCATACAAGGCGTAAAGCGCGCCCTTGTTCTGATCAAAAACCATGCTGACGTCTTCTTTCGAGCGGCCTCCGGGAGCCCGCTCCCCAGTACCGGCTGTGGCGACTTCTTCATCCTCAACGTCTGCCAAGCCATCCAGCACTTGCGCGATTTCCCCGGCTTTCAGCTGCGTATGTGTACCAGGCATTGCGATCTTGGAACCGTCGACACCGCCACTACCGCCGGCAGTGCCCGCGGTGATGATATTGGCATCGTGGCCCGCCACCAGATCTGCACCTTCACCGACACTGAGATCACCGCCCAGCGCGGCACGAGCTTCAGATGCGGAACCGATCAAACTTGCCATCTCACTGCGCAATGCCAGCAGCCCGCTGTCTTCGGCCACCTTTCGCGCCTCTTTCTGTTCTTCGGTGAGCGGCTTGGCCTTCTCTGCAGGGCGCTCCCGAACAACACGAGGAGGTTGTTCTACCACTGGTGGCGGTGGCAACACCGGCTCCGGCTTGATTTCCGGTTTAGGCGGTGGTGGCGGTTTTCTCTGGCTAACAAACCTGGCGATGCGTTCAGGTACAACCGCACGTTCTCGTCGCTCCTCTTTGGGGACGTCAATCAGTGACACAGCGGCAGCCAACATGACAACCAAAACAAGGGTCGCAAGATTGATTAATCGAAACCGGCCGTTCTGCTCCGCTTCGGGATGCCAGCCCAAAGCGATTTGTCTGTAACTTAATGCAACCATCCTGTACCTATTATGTACGACACGTACAACGTCAATGTATATTCCTGTTCCGCCACCTGTGATTCCTCCGGTTGCGTCCGTACCCGTAACGGTTATTGTCAACCCAGGGCACTACAGCCAATCAGGGATGTTTTCCTGTTCTATTCTGGGTTCCTTTGGGTTGTGGCAAACGCAATGCGCGTAAAGCTGGCCTGCTGACATGTCATCAGAATTTTTCTTATCAGCTCGTAGGGAATCGTTTCGTCCCCCATCACCGTAATCGCTTTTCCACCTTCATTTGCGGCGTTTGCTTCTTTAATTGTGTCACCGGCAAGGAATATCAGCTCGTTTTTCAGCGTCTGGATGATTTCAGATCCATTCTTCAAGGCGTCCTCAATTGACGCCACTCTCACACCCTGTACCAGAATATCGGTTTTGGTCAGTGATACGACCAGGCTCTCATCGGGGACTGTGTCTGACAGTGAACTCGGCAACCGCAAGGCATCACTGGTTGTCAGTTCTTGCGGAGTTGAAGAGCTGACCAGTAGAAAAAACACCAATATGGTAAAAATGTCCATCAGAGACACCAGGTTGAGTGCAGGTGTCCGTTGCGCCTTGTGATGGCGTTCCATACGGCGTGCGCGACGCGACTTTTGCATCAGATGGCTCCACTCTCTGTAGTTTGTATCGACTCGTTCGTTTCAACGAACTCAGGCGCATCCCCGACTGAAATATTCGGGAAGAGCTCGACCGTTTCCAAAGTGCCCGCCAGCACAATATCGGCCTTGGTTATATGGTCCATGACTTCGATCATCGTCTTGTAGCTGACAGACTTCTCCATTAAAAGCGTAATGTCTTGTTCATCCGGAAAGCGGGATTTAACTTCCAGCAACACATCGACTAGCAACTTCCAGTTGATCACACCTTCATCTCTGTCAATCCGTCGAATCAAACCAATATTGGCGTCTTGAATATCAAAGTAGTCTTCTCTGATGACCAGCTGGAGTTGCAGGTCAACTTGTTCCTGGCTGGCATCATCGCCATTCAATGACGGCAAATTAAGTTCGAGCACGGTTATGCGCGAAAAGACGGCCGTGATCAACAGAAAGGGAACCAGAATCACCATCAGATTCAGGAACGCTGTGATGTTGAGCTCAACAGTCTCATCCAGATGCCGCTTGCGGTTGAATTTCATGGGGCTGTCTTATTCCTCTGCCATGATATTAAGGCACTTCACTGACGCCATCTCCAGATTGTCCACCAGACGACTGGTTTTGGTGGCCAAATAAGAATGAATAAGCAAAAGTGGGATCGCAGCTGTCAGACCGAATGCTGTGGTGTTCATAGCCACGGAGATACTGGCGGACAAGAGATTGGCTTTTTCCGCAGGGTCTGCTTGCGCGACTGCGGTGAACGCCTGAATAAGGCCGATAATGGTACCCAGAAGGCCAAGCAAGGTTGCAATATTAGCCAGAGTAGCAAGATAGTGTGTGCGCTGCTCGATAACGGGCATCACCTCCATCACGCCCTCCTCCATTGCGGATTCTATCGCCTCACGCTTCGCATTGGATTTGAAACGGGAAAACCCATAGCTCAGTACGGTGGCGAGCGGTGTGGCGACATTCGCTACGGATTGCTGTGCGCGGACAAAATCGTCTGCCTGAAGCATGGGCACAATGTTCTTCCATAGCCGGTTGGTCTTCTTTTGTGTGCTTGAAAGGTACACAAACCGGTCGACGGCAATGGCTAGACCACAGGCCATAACAATGAGAATGGCATACATGAATGCGCCACCGGATTGAAAAAACTTCACTAACTCCATATTGTAGTCCTCGATATACTTAAGCTGTTAAATAATTGATTTACTCGTCGTTACTGGTGTACTTGCGGCGAGTGATGTCTTCATTGGTGGAATACTCCAAAGCCAATCCATTGGCATCTGCATCCATCTGGTCGATAAGCTTTTGTCTCTGCAGACGGTATTCGACCATTGATATATTCCGGTTGTAATATTCGTTGCACAGAGCCCTGACGGCCTCTGAATAATGGCTATCAAACATGAAATTTCCTTGGTGAAATACATTTGTCGGTCGTTATTGTCAAAACTGGTTTAGTATTCAGAAGCTGGCACTGATTTAGCGCCCAGCTATTTCCCGAACCACGCGGAATCCTGTTAGCTGATCTGCCGTGCCACCATGCTCGATTCGCGTCGCTATATTGCAACTACTCATCTCTGTCGCATAGGCACCACCCACCGCGAGGATCTTACCGCCTCTATCCACCGCCCATTCCCGCGCATTACCCAGGTAGTTCACCAACCCCCAATCATTTTGCTGGCCAACGCTTGCCCGGAGCAAGGCGTTGCCACGCGATATACCGCGCGATTTGAGTTTGCAGTTACGGTTTGGATCAATAACCCCGCTTTTTCCGCGTGCTGCGTACTGCCATTCATTGAACGTTGGCAGCCGGTAGCTTTTGCCTGATTCGTTACTCAGCCATTTCAGATAGCTTCTGGCGTCTGCCAAGGAAATATCGGTAACCGGCAAGTGCGGATCAACTGAACGCGGCTTGCAGTTGCCGGACTCACGACAGTACTGGCCGTACTCTTCACTGGTGAGCTCATACTTGCCGATGGCAAAAGCCTGTGTACTACCGGCTGCGGGGGCGACGACCATTACAGGGCCACGTCCGCCACTTTTCAAAATATCCCGACATGTGGCGCGCATCCCCGATGCGCCCAGCCCTGCAAGCGATGTACTGCAGGTATCCTTCGGCGAGATCTTGACCCGTGCGATAACCGCATTGTTAGCAAAAATCCGTAGTGCTTCCTGTTTGGCCTCTTCTGCCCGATCCGGAAAATACTCGCCAATACCGCCAATGCATTGTGCCATTAAGCCCACAATGTTGGGCTCTTGCGCGGCGTAGCGTGTACCTGATAGTGACTTGAGCTTGTTCAGGGCGATTTCGAAGTCGCTCATATTGATGTGGTTGCGACAGTTGAGCTGATCTTCCACCGTGGCAAGAGCCCGGTCGAATTCCGTATTTCGTTGCGCGATGACTTTTTGTTGCTGTTCTTTTTCCTGTCGTTGCTGCTGAGCAATCAACTTCTGTCGCTGGCGTTCCTGCTCCAGTTGCTCTCGCTTGTCGATGGCTGCCTGCAGAGCGACTTCCAGCTCCTTGAGCTTTTCGGTGTCCGTTACATAGCGCGCAGCATTGGGAATTAATCGCTGTGCTGTTGCAAGCTCCTGCGCTTCGAGCGATCGAGTGATCTCGCCAATATACAGGCTCGAAATAGTCGCTTCAGAGCCTTGCAGCCACACATCGGCTGCACCCAGGATTTCGCGAAGCACCTGCACGTCGCCCCAGAGTTGATTCTCCCAATTCACGGTAAAACTTGCGCTGTCAATCAGTTCCGCCACGGATTGCTTACGCAGCTCCAATCGCAATTCCTGCTCAATCTCGCTTCGGACATCGCCATTATTGGGTTCCACAAAGAGCTGCGGAAGGTATTTGTATACCATTCCACCGGCTACAGCGAGCACAACCAACACCACGACGGAAATTGCCAACAGATGTCCCGGCTTCTGCGTGAACTTTTTCCAAAAGGCATCGACAGATTCAATCCGGTTCTGGCGCTTGAGCGCCAACGCGCCTTCGATCGCTCTCCATTGATTGCGATTGAGACCCGGAATTCGCTTTGGCTTGAGCTTCTGGCGATTGGCTTCATCGGCATGAATGCGGTTGAACGGATGTTTGCCGCTATAAAGTTCATAGGCGATACAGCCAAGCGCATAAACATCATCCCGTACATCGGGGACGCTTCCCTCAAGCATCTCCAAACTGGCGTAGGCCGGCGTCAAAGCACCGAGATTACCGGCATCAAACACAGTCTTGTCGTCAATGCTTTCCTCCCGGTTCTCCGCCTTGGCCACAGCGCGGGCAATACCAAAGTCGAACACTTTCGCCACGCCGTTGTTGGATACAAAAATATTCCCTGGTTTGAAGTCCGAGTGGATGATGTGTTGCTCATGGGCATAAATCAGTGCCGCGGAAATGCCCTCGAGAATTTTGTGGCATTCATCCGGCGGCAAACCGAGTGACCGATACTGGCTGATCAACTTGTCGAGCGGCTTGCCTTCCATGTACTCCATCGTCATGAAAACTGTGTCGCCGTCACGGTCGAAGTCATGGACGTTTACGATATTCGGATGTGCGATGCGCTGAGTTTTGCGAGACTCACGCTGGAGGGCTATAAACGCTTCCGGGTGAGCTTTGAATTCATCGCTGAGCACCTTGATGGCCACGTACGGGTCGCGATCCTGAGCCTCGACTTTCAGCAGGTCCTTGGCCTTATAGACCATTCCCATCCCGCCGGCACCCAGTATCTCTTCGAATACGAACCGGTTCTTCAAAGCGCCTTGTCGTTCGGCCACGTCGGCAGCGGACTCAGTGGGTTTAGCCGGTGTCGACGTCACTGGCGGGATAGTTGCCAGTCGCGTCTTGTCGGCAGACTCTGCCATAGAGCCCACCGCAGCAATGCGGGTTTTATCGGTAGCGTCCATCGGCTGAGCGGGCGAAATACCTGCTCGAACCTTTTGCACACGCGTTTTGTCCCGCTCGCCCGGCATCGTTACGGGCCCGGCAGGTGCCTTTCGACGCGGTTTTATTCGCGTCAGGGCATTGTCTTCATCCGTTGCGGGAGCTGTTTTGAGTAGCGGCTTCTTCGCGGGTGAGAATCTCGTAATATCATCAATTTCAGCGTCATCTTGCCGCGGCTGGATGCGCGTTTTATCTTTATCTTCTTGGCTGTTCATGTCTGTCTTGCCACTATTCCTGCCATTAACAGGCAATTGAATTAACCTGCCATGGGTTGCTGTTATCGAGGTAACTTCCCCGGTTCTCCCTGAACGACAACTACCGAGACATTGTCCTTGGCTCCGTTGGCGAGTGTTTTCTGTATCAGTTGTTCACTGCTTTGTTCTACGTCACGTACGGACAAGCTCGCAACGATATCATCCGGCACAATAGTGTTATAGAGTCCGTCACTGCAGAGCAGATAGATATCACCAATCTGTGTATCAAACACCTCGATATCGACGTAAAGCTGTGGTTCCACGCCGACGGCCCGGGTGATGACATTGCTCTGAGGGTAGTTGACCGCCTCTTCAGGTGTCAGCAGACCCATGTGAAGCATTTCTTCAACCTGACTGTGGTCCCGGCTTACCCGCTGCAAGTTGTTGTTGCGCAGACGATACAGGCGTGAGTCACCCACCCATAGGCAGACGCCTACCTTGCCGCGAATGATCAACACCACCACGGTACTGCCAATGGTTGCATCACCAAATTTCTGACGGGCGTACTGAAGCATTTGTTCGTTCACATTCAGCAGCGCATCTTCGGTAGAGTCCACTAGCTCGCTCAAGCGAGCACAGTCCTTGATGCCTGCCAGCGCTTCAACTACTTTGGCACTGGCAACTTCACCGGCCTCATGCCCGCCCATGCCATCTGCGACCGCCCATATTCCTACATCCGGCCGGGATATTATCGCATCTTCATTGAGTTTTCTGACGACGCCTACATCTGTAAGTCCACTGCACTTCCACAGGATCGGCCGCCGGTAAGTCGTACTGCTCATCAATCAGTTCCGCCGGAGGAAGGGGTTGTCTGCAAACGGAGTGGTTCATGCCAATCCCGTCCCGCCCATTGGCCATCCAACATGGCAGCAATGCCGCGCCGCTGTGGCAGTCCCGGGCTGTAGAACACGCAGGGATCAACGTACTGGGAACCTCGAGTACACCAGATACTGTAACTGCTGAGCGACTCCTTGAGCAGAGAATCCACAAAATGCGGTAAAACCGATACAGGAGCCTGTTCCTCGAACTCCATTTTTATTACGGCGCCGGTTTGCGAGCTGGCGGAATCCTGACGCCGATAACGGCCGCTTCCCGCGACTTTGTGTTTATTAAGCTCCAGAATCAGGTCTTCTATCTGATACGTGCCTTCCAGGGCACCCAAGGCTGCTTTTTCCATTGCTTCGAACCAGCCGGTGTTTTTTTCCAGGATTTCAGCAGGCGTTAAAGACGGCGAAAGTGGACAGGCAACAGAAAACGGAAAATAGCGACCAACCCGATCAACACTCGGCAGCAGAATTCCAATCCAGTTGTTCTCGTCGATTACTCCGGCTGAAAGTACGAATCGCCAAATTGGGCTGGTCAGATAAATATCCAGCCAGTTGTCCCCTATTTGCTCTTGGGAGCCACTGACAAAGCCTTGCAGCCAGGAATCCCACAGATTGATGAAATGCGTGGGTAAATTCCGGTAGATAAAGTCTCCATGTGCTGGCAGTTTGCCAAATAGTCCGGCTGGCCTGATGTTATTCACTTAAATGGTCTCCGGGCATTTGAAGCCTGTCAATAAATCTGCATTGAATGGATTATTAACGCTTCGGGCCCTACCCTCGTAGACAATCCGCTGGGCCGCGCTGTTCTCGTCGATGCTGAAGGTGATTTGATAAAGATTCGACTGCGTTGTTTTTTGCAAATCCGCATCGTCCATCAGACGGAACCAGGGCCAATTGCCCGTATACATCTGATCGTGTGATGCGCCGTTCAGGTCTTCAAAAATAATTCTGATTCTTTGATCGCTATTGCCGCCTGTCCATTTCACCGATGACCAGAATTTGGGGCCATGGTTATACGAAATTCTCTGCTCGCCCATATCCAGCACGAATCGCGCATCATTTTTGTCCATGTTGACTGGGCGAAGCTCCAACTCCACGGTGGGAGTCTCGGGGTTCTGCTTGAAGAACGCATCACGAATACGCAAAGCACGTTGAACCTGAGTGAGCGCCGTGGCAGAAAACCCGGTGGTATAGCCATCGACCACACGATTATTCCAGGTGCCTCGCGTATCGACAAATGGCTCGATGAACTCGCGGTAGAAAGTGTCCACGGTTCCACTGGGTTTGAAGAAGCCACTAAAGTCGTACAGCGCAACTTCGTTACTGGCGGCGCGGTTGAGCGGATAGCGTCCGGCCAACCCGCGGTTGTAGGGGCCGTAAACCTGTGCCTGCCATTCGTTATTAATATGCTGATGCGCAGTGTTCAGCACCACTCGCCAACTCTCATCAGCTAAAGTTGTGAGCCAGCGTCCAACAGGTTCATCCGGTACTGTAGTTGCGAAACTGCGCAATGCCGTAATGGGGTTACCTGTACCACTTTCGAAACGCGCTTTCGCAATAGTGAATGCCGCTTTTCCGGGGTCCGGCGCCATGGATAGCTCGCGCAGGTAGGCCTGAAGTTCCTGAATACGACCCATGATGTTTTCCACGGGTGCTGGCCCCCGCGAGGACTCCTGCATCAGCACATGAAGGTCGTGAAACCGCTTGTCGACGGTGGTTCCCTCAATGTGACCTGCGGCGATACTGGCTACCTTACCCAGGCGTCCCAATCGTCCAGCGCCCCCTTCAGCATGTTCGGCGAGTTCAGCAACTGGCGGGGTGAGCTGTGTGTTGGTCAGCCCAACCTGCAGGATTGCCCGCAGGGGCGAATACACCGGGTCGGAAAGCTCCGCCAACACATCCCCCGCCTGCCGCAGATTGTTGAATGCAGCCACATCCAACGCCGCGTAAACATCGCGCCACACACGAACATAATCTGCCATATAGTGTTCTTTGACTTCGCTGCTTATTTCGTTCAGATCATCCTTCACGAAATCAACCCGGGTGTTTGTCTCGTCCGATAGAATCCAGCGTTCGTTCAGCACATCTGATACAAACGGAGATTCAACAGAGAAATCGAGAGCCTTATAGCCTTGAAGAGTAAACATGGCGGGAATGGACAAGGCGTCGCGTACCTGATCATCCATCTTATAGAGATTGCGCACGCCATCACCAAAATGACTGACCAGATCAATCTGCTGACTGTACTCAGGATGAGTCCGTAAGCGGCTGTATACCCGCTGGGCTACAGGAAGGCGCAGCAACGAGCTGCGTGTCTGTCGCACCACCTGATCATTTAGCTCAACCGGCTCAAGGTCAAATTGGAGTAATGCGTCCAGATGCGCCCCAAGGGCCTGACGGCGTGACGCTTCGCCATGCAATTCGCTATTCCAGTGAGCTGTGAACCATTCGCGGATCAACGACTTATCCATGTGCTCGGTGCGATTGAACATCATATAGATGCGAAAGGTGTTATAGAGATCGCCTTGCGGATCACCCTGCCGCAATACGTCTTCCAGGGGTTCAAGCAACCGCGGCTGAAACATGCCGAGCAGGTGAGTTTTGTATGCGAGGTCCGCTTCATGATCGATGCGACCGTCGTACAGACCGATGCCCGATAGCCACGGCAACGACTCCTGATCGTAGACGATACTGGCTTTGGCAAGCGCATCCAAAGGTGGCAAGGTGGCGCGAATATCGCGGTTCCACTGTGTGACTCGTTGATTCTCCTGATTGAATTCGTCAACGTAAGACGCCACTTCCGACATGTACATTTTATGTCGGGTAATGCTACCGCTCCAGACCAGCAATACCACAAGCGTCACCGCGCCCAGCCCCACGTAGGCCGCTCGCTGCGACCAGCGTATAAATCGCTCGTATCGGGCATTCGCACCGACCAGCTCTGCCTCGGGGAAAATGACCTCACGCAGCAGTCGTGAGATAAAAAAACTTTTGCCTTTCTGGCTGGGTAGCTGCGCGGTTTCGCGGGAGAAACCAAAGCCCGCCGCCACGGATGTCATCAAACGGTCGATAGGTGTGCCGTCCTGCGTACCGCTGGACAAGTAAACCCCGCGCAAGTACGGCTGTTTTTCGTACCGGTTCTGCATGAACGTCTGGCGGACAAACTCTTCAACAATACTATTGAGGTTCTCTATTTGCTGTGGAAACCCCTGAATGGACGCGCAACGGCGCACATCCCGCTCCTGATGCATGCGCCAGAGAACCCGGTCATACAACCGGTCGGCTAGCTTGCGCAACTCAGCCGACAGGAAATCGAAGTCAGGGCACTGCGATGCTTTCGCAGCGTTGGGCAGCGAGACACCCCACACCTGATCCCGCTCTTCCTTGCCCAGGTCTTCAAAAAACTCGCTGAAGCCGGATACCAGATCCGCCTTGGTAAACATGAGGTAAACCGGAAAATGGATTTCCAGCTTGCTCATTAACTCGTCCAAGCGAGCGCGAATGGTCTTTGCGTGTTGTGTGCGCTCGTCTTCGGACTGCAACAACAGATCGTGCAGGCTGATAGCAACAATTGCACCGTTGATGGGCCGACGACGGCGATGCCGTTTCAGCAGATTGAGGAAGCCTTCCCAGGCGGAGCTGTCGACGACTCGGTGACTGTCCTGCGTGGTATAGCGCCCCGCGGTATCGATCATCACCGCGTCGTTGGTAAACCACCAATCACAGTTGCGCGTTCCACCGACACCTTGCAAGGCGCCTTTACCAAACTGCTCCCCCAGAGGGAATTCAAGACCCGAATTAACCAATGCGGTAGTTTTACCAGAGCCCGGAGGGCCAATAATGATGTACCACGGTAACTCGTATAGCGCTTTGCTTCTTCCCTTGCTTTTGAACCTCAACTTATTCAGGGTGGCCAGTGCCTGGGAAAAACGTTCGTTGATCTGGTGGATTTCTTCCGACGCCTGATCAGAGGACGTATCAGCGGTGGGCTCCTGCTGACCTTGTTGAAGATCATCGGCAAGCTCCCGATTGCACTTGGCGTTCTTGTGCTGGATACGCAGATTGTTCAGTCCCCATAAGAGCACAATGACAATGATCGCAACCAATCGGGCTACGGCACTTCCCAGAGGCGCCGTGTTGGATTCGCCAAACTTGATGTGGGGCCCGGCAAACCAGATGATCAGTGCAATCAATATCAAACCAATCACCGAGATAACGGTAGGATTGGTAAAAAAACGTCCAATACTTTTCATGCAAATCGAGTCTCTTGGTTAACCCCTTGCGGGGTTCATACTTTCCGTGTGTCTATTCTTATGTTTTGAAACGGGCCTGATAGACCTCATTCCACATCGGCTGGAGGGCTGGCGATTTCAGCCAGCTGTTCAGCAACCGGAGTCGATGAGTTGTACAACCAGTATCGGAAGCCCGAGTAGCTGAAAAACAACACAGCCGCCACCAGACTGGCCACAACCCACATGGGAACATACTCTGTCAGGGCATTGCGGGTTTTGCCGAGCCCCTGCCAACTGGTGGATAGCGTCCGCTCATATTCGCCGCGATAACTGCGAATGATCTTAAAGAGCTCCGCCTTGACCTGCTCAATCGCGTCCTTTCCCCGGTTACTTAATCGATATCGACCTTCAAACCCGAGGCTCAGAAAAATATAACCAAGCTCCAGAAAGTCGAGATTCTCTGCCGGCGACTGGCGCATTCGATCCAGAATCAGGAAGAATTTCTCACCTCCCGATGTTTCATTGTGAAAAACGCTGAGCAGCGTTTTCTGGGCCCAGGCGCTCTCACTGCCCCAAGGTGTATTCAGCACAGCTTCATCGAGTGCCGAGCACAATATATAACGCGCGGCAAGAATCACCTCCGGCTTGAAGCCCAGGTCCCGGCTGGACTGCTCGAATGCGCGTATTTCATTAATCATCCGCTGATGCAGCCCCGCAATATCCGGGTGATTCATTGACTGTCGGGTTTTCTCAAAGACGGCGATCAAAGTGGATGCCGCATTAACCAGCGGGTTCAAACCCCGGCCTGTGCGGAAATATGCCGCCGATGCGTCCATTGCCGGGGCCGGTGAAGCCTGTGTCGGTAACGGAGAGCCGTAACTTTGCTGCGCGGCACTGGCAGCGCCGGCTGCTGGTTGCCCTGCCGGAGCGCGGCGGCCACCAGGCATGGGTCGCATTACAGTACGGTCACCGCCGGGCATAGGTTGTTTGAATACAGTTTTATCGAAATCATCCGAGGACATTCGTACCCCCTGGTTACCAAGCGCCTTGAGACGCCATATTATTGTTCACTTCTTCGAGCACCCGACATCAGGCAGTTAAACCCGACACGCTATTGTCGGATAGCCCAGAACTCCAACTCGATACCAGGGAAGTCCCCACCGAGGTGCAAGGCGAACCCGCCTGAATTTTGCAGCTCCTTCCAAAAGGCACTGTGCTTGTCCAGCTCAAAGTAGCTATAGCCTGACCGAAATGGAATCTGCCTTGGCGCAACCGGTAATGGCTTGATGCCAATACCCGGCATAGCCGCGTTCACCAACTGACGGATACGCTCTACCGGCCCTATTTTCACCTGGGCCGGCAAACGGGAACGCAACACATCCTCCTTCACATCGGCATGCACTGCCAACACGAAAGTTGCTGTTGCGAGCAACGATCGGTCCGTGATCTCCGATACCCGGATACCGTACTTTTTCTCTTCCAGCGGCAGTGCCATGGCATTCTGCTCGTACACCATGGACAAGCATTGGCGCAAGGCCCCCATCACCGGAGCGAAGGTGGCCTGTAAATTGTCGTGCATGTAGGCCGGAAACTCCGGAGGACGCTTGTTTTTGGTAACAAACGTGGACAGCTCTCCGACCATCTTCAAACACTCAGCGAATAGCGCTTGGGGATGCAATCCTTTCATGTTTGCCAGATGATTGACGAACGGCTCCAGTCGATTAATCAGTTGCAGCAGCATGTAATCCGCGATTTCCGCTGTGCCGCCGTGGCGCGTATCCGCCATACGCCCCGCTATGGACTCGCCCCGGTGATGTAGCAACCCCGCCAGTTCACCTATGAATCCCGCAAGCTTAGGCACCGCTTTGCAATCGAGGCAGGTCGGATAATACTGCTCGTCCAGCAGGACATCCTTATCTTCCCGTGACTCCGCAATGCGCACCAAGCCAATACATGCATAGCCACTGAGGTCATCGGTTTCAAGCAACAAGCGCAGCCGCAACTTGCCCACGTCCACTGCCTGGTTGTCACCACCTTCTATGGTGACATCGCGAATCTGCATTTCTGTGGAGTAGAAACGGGCAAGGCCCTGGCTGTTTTCTTTGGGCAACACATCTACCGCACCGGAACGTCGTACCGGTACAGCCAGATATACAATTTTGTTATGGGTCCCAGCCGGCACTTCAAATACCGGCGGGGCTTCATCTGAATCGGGAAAGTTGAACGGCGTTCCATCGGGGAAAATGCCTGTGCCGCCCACCACTGAAATTTTACCGAGCTTCAAGAGTTGCTGGTCAATTTCGAAGCTGTGGACACCCCACCCATAGCCACCAAACGCCGAGCATTTGCTTTCAACATAATGTTCGATATAACGGTCCATTTGCTGAAAGTGCTGAGGGTTGAGAAACATGCCCTCAGACCAGATAACCTTGCTATACAATGACATAGTGTTCTCGCTTATTACGCCGGGTCTCAACCCGGCCCACCTGATCCCTGTGTTTATGCACTCGAAACCGTTTTATACTTGGATGATTATTTAACAGAGGAGACTCTGTTCTCACTAATTTTTATTGTTGCCACATTCCGGAGAATGTTGTTCTGCGTCACCTGGAAGACCACTTTGTACTGGGCATCCTGATACTGCAGAAACTCCGCATAGAGACCGACATAGCGTGTTTCCGGCTTCAATACAATTGATTCTGTGCGCTTTTCGTCCGGCGCGAAACGTTTTAGTTGTTGGCGCGCCACCAGGGAATCCCCCAAAACAGCAGCGTCCCTCTCATAGATATCGATGAAATCGGCTTTCTCGAAAGCAGTCGGATCCGCGAGCTCATACAAACGTAAAAACACCGGAGATGGCCGCTGCGATGCATCCGGGTTAATATTCTCACCAACGTCAAAATTGATGGTCAGGTCAGTGTTCAGGCTCAAGGCTCCGCCGACACGACTCTTGGAGCTGCTGCAGCCGGCCAGGGTTGAAATGAGTATAAGAGCGCCGAAGTAAAAGACTGTTGTTATTCTGCTGATCATTGTACGAATTCCTGTTTCTGTTGCTGACTGTCTGAGTTCAAATTGACGCAACCGCGGCAGTCACTTACCCGTTATTCTTTTTTCGCGCACTGGACATTTTACGCAACTGGTCTTCATATGCCTGAACGAAGTCGCCGCCGAACATATGCTGGAACGAATTCTCCATATTGTCGACAAATCCTTTGTAGTGGGCACTGTAATTGGACCAGTATCGCGCTTTCTTGACCGCCGGCAACATACTACCCTTGCTCTGCTTATCAAAGTGCTTTTCCAGCAACTCAGGATCAAACCGACTCATCATCTGCTCAAAGCCGTGGCGGATCCCCGCAATCATGGCAACCTGATGCTCGCCGATCTCCTGAAAACCTTCACGCATGGCATCCAATGGCTTTTTGTACGCGCCACTGCGGCGTACGAACATATTGTCTATCGCTTCATCGACATCTGCCGAGAACTTCAGGGGATTGTTTTCCACGGGCTGAATCGTAGTGACATTCATGCGAAATTCGTTTTTGATACTGCTGCGGGAGCGAAGTACCTGCATCATCCCCCCCACAACCTCCCGCATTAGCAGGCCAACTTCACTGCTGATTTCAGCAATCTGCTCATCGGAAAGATTGGTGACATTCAGCCCCATGCCTTCGACCAAGCGTCTGTCACCGCCAACCGCCGTCGAGCCAGGTTCAGCAGTAGGTGTCGACGCGCGTCTCTGACCAGCAGGTTCCGCGGGTGCTACTGGTGCCGCTGAAGGAGCTGCCGGCGCTGGAGTCGGTGGCGCTGCAGTCACTGACGGCGACGACGGAACTGATGCCGCCTCAACAGGCGATGCCGATGCGTTCACCGGCAGTGTAAAAGCCTGTTCTGCGAAAGGTTCTGCGGAGGGAGGCCCGAGCGGTGTATCAAACAGATCAGACAAATCACCATCAATATTGGCTCTGGAGGCGTTTGGCTGCAAAGCGCTGCTGCTCTCTTGAAAATGCGCCGGAATAGCCGACGCCGCAGATGATGTGGCAGACGATGGAGATGGCGGCGATGATAACGACGATACCCCGAGCTCGTCCTCCCATTCTTCCGGAATTAAATTCTGGCGGGAAGACTCCGGCCAGGCCACTGACTGATTAAGTGCATCAGCCTGATCCGAATAGGTTGCTCCCCCAAACGTTGCCGATGCCGAACCTAGACGATCCTCCACGCCGAAAGACACCGCTGAGTCAAACACCGGTTGCCCTTGGGGCCCGAGAGCTTGATCCAAAGCCGCCAAGGGGTCAGTGAGTTCAGGATCCGGAGAAAGCGAGAGCTCTCCGATAAAGTTATCGGTCGCACCGAACGGATCTCCGGCAAACGAATTGTCGCTGGGCTCGGAGCCCATTCCAAACAGCGGATCGGCCGATGTGGGCAAATCGTCAAATGGGGAGACTGCGCCTGAAAAAACATCCAACGATGATTCCGGCGCCAGCATCACTTTGAATTGATAATCGCCGACTTCAAACATGTCATCATTGGCAAGCGCAACTTTTCCACCCTTACCCAGCGGCTCGGGAGAACCGTTAACGAAGGTGCCATTAGTGCTCAGGTCGATCAAATAATATCGACCTGCCTCACAGTGAATCTGACAATGTTGAGACGATAGAAATCTGTCGGGGTCAGCCAGCACCAAAGCATTATTGTCACCCCGACCAATAGTGCCTCCCTGCAGGTCGAACATCTGACTTTCTTTGGAAACCGGCACATTCCCCGGTGCTTTTATCATGGTTATCTGCAAAGACATCCGAACATCATCCTGAAATAGAACTGTGGTTTTAAACCATTATTATCAACGAGCTCTGACCGCCCGTTTTCCGCGAGCAGTATATTACGCACTTGATCTGCGTTCAAAGGGCATGATGCCACATTTCAGTGTCGCAGGTGTATTCATTACGCCCACCATTTGTCAGCAAAGCGCCTCAGGACACATTTTGATGTTTGGTTGGCGACTTGGGGTTTATTGCGTTGCCGGTTCCGTACTGTTATTCTCCCGAACTGCGGACACATGGAGTGTTCAGCAGGATTTAATAATGCATGTTTGTTGCCATCTCAACGTTCATAGCTTCCACTAGGAAGTGCGTGCGTTTCAGCGTAAACTGAAACCCGCTTTACTGACGCAACCGGCTCACACGCGACAGGCATAAGAATAAAGTAAAGGAAATATCCAGATGGCTTCGCCTGATATTCTTGATTTTGATAAACTTTTAGGTCCGATCTCCGATGAGTCGCCTACCGGCAGCGATGTTCGGCAAGACCCTTCACCCACCTCTCTTTATCAGTCCATTAAAGCTGAACGTGCCGCTGCCCGTTCGGCAGAACGCAAAAGTATCCACGACGGCGACAACAGCGAAGCCGACGAACACTGGCGAAAGGTTCTAACACTCGCGCCCGAAATTTTGGCGAACGAGAGCAAAGACCTTGAAATTGTGAGCTGGTTCACAGAAGCGCTAATCCGCCGTCATGGTTTTCAAGGCTTACGCGACGGATTTACGCTCATACAGGGCTTCGTCGAAAAGTTCTGGGACAACCTCTACCCGATGCCCGACGAAGACGGCATTGAGACTCGAGTGTCTCCAATATCGGGGTTAAACGGTGAGGGTTCCGAAGGTGTGCTCGTAGCGCCCATTCGCAAGGTACCTATTACCGAAGGGAGCCATCCCGGGCCTTTCAGCTTCTGGCAATACCAACAAGCGCTGGACATTCAACGCGCTCCAGATGAGGAAAGTCGCGCAGCCAAAGCCGCTACGCTTGGCTTCAGCCTTGACGATATAGAGGCCGCTGTTAACGAATCATCCGAGGAATACTATACGGATCTGCGTGATGATATCGCCCAATGCATTGAAACTTACAAGCACGCCGGTCGCCTGCTCGATCAACTGTGCGGCGCAGATGACGCGCCACCGATCCGCGCCATATTGAACGTACTTGAAGAATGCCTGGGTGTGGTTAACCACATAGCCAAACACAAATTTCCCATGGCAGATGACTCGGAAGTCAACGAAGAACCTGCTGCCGACGGAGCGCCGGCCAGTGCAACAGCCAAGCCTGCGGCAGGTCCGGTTAACTCGAGAGAATCCGCATTCCGACAGTTGAAGGAAGTTGCCGACTTCTTCCGCAAAACGGAGCCCCACTCACCACTGTCCTACATGATTGAGAAAACGGTGAAATGGGGTAACATGCCTCTCAATGAACTGATCGTTGAACTCATTCCAGATTCTTCATCACGAGACCACTTCAGCAATCTAACCGGTGTCCAAACAGAAGATTAATGTAAACCTTAAAAATAAGAGGATTAGGGATTATGTCCGATAGCATCCACGACAAGCTAAAGCGCGTAAGAAAGCCCCGGGTACATATTACCTATGACGTTGAAACAAACGGCTCGATTGTCGAGAAAGAAATTCCGTTTGTCATGGGCGTTATGGGTGATTACTCCGGCGACAACACCGACAGCAAAAAGCCATTGAAAGATCGCAAGTTTTCTCAAATTGATCGCGATAACTTCAATGACGTTATGGCCAAGGTAAACCCCGGCGTGCGTATGAAGGTCGAGAACACCTTGCAAGCCGACGGGAGCGAAATGTCCATCAATCTCGACTTCAAGAATATGGAAGACTTTGAGCCGCACAAAATTGTGGAGCAAGTTGAGCCATTGAAAAAGCTGATGGAGACGCGTAACAAGTTACGCGATCTGTTAACCAAAGCAGATCGATCTGAAGATCTGGAGCTGCTTCTTGAAAATATTCTAAACGATACTGAAGCCCTGTCCTCCCTTTCCGGCAAGCTGGGCGTTGATGGTACTGATGCAGAAGGTGAGAAAGATGGCGAATAATGACGAGCAGCTGGCAGAACGACCAGAAGGTGAAGTTGAAGTCCAGGAACTGGACTTTCTTGAACAGGCGATATCCGCGACCAAACAGACTTCTCGTGATGAAACCGAGGAACTGCTGCGCACCCTGACTCAGGAAGCGATGAAAGGAACTGTCAAATGGGACAAGAACCTTTCCATCACTATCAATTCCGCAATCGCTGCACTTGATCAGGTCATGTCCAAGCAATTGGCGTCGATCATGCACCACGAGAAGTTTCAGAAAGTCGAAGGCTCATGGCGCGGTCTCAATCACCTGGTCATGAACTCGGAAACCGGTGCGCAATTGAAGATCCGCATGCTCAACATCAGCAAGAAGGAGCTGTCCCGGGACCTGGAAAAAGCCGTTGAGTTTGATCAGAGCCAGATTTTCAAGAAAATCTACGAAAGTGAATTCGGCACTGCCGGTGGGCAGCCCTACGCCGCACTTATGGGCGATTACGAGTTTTCCTCTCACCCCGATGATGTGTCGTTGCTGAGCAAAATGTCCAATGTCGCTGCAGCTGGCTTTTGTCCGTTCCTTTCCGCCGCCGCTCCAGAGATGTTTGGATTCGATGACTTCACCGAGCTTTCCAAACCGCGGGACATGGAAAAGATCTTTGATTCAGCAGAATACATCCCCTGGCGCAGCTTCCGGGACAGTGAAGACTCCCGCTTCGTCACGCTCGCGATGCCTCGCGTACTGGCGCGCTTGCCATACGGTCAGGCAACCAAACCTGTTGAAGCTTTCAACTACGAAGAAGTCGCTGCCAATGAAAACGGACAGCACCTGGCGCCTGATCATACTTCCTATTGCTGGATGAACGCTGCCTATGCACTGGGAACCGTGATGACCAAGGCTTATGCCGAGTATGGCTGGTGTACAAGTATTCGTGGTGCAGAAGGCGGCGGCAAGGTTGAAGGCCTGCCAAGTCACACATTTGTCAGTGACGACGGCGACGTAGATCAGAAGTGTCCGACTGAGATCGGCATTACTGACCGCCGCGAAGCCGAGCTCAGCAAACTGGGCTTCTTACCGCTTTGTCACTACAAGAATACCGATTACGCCGTATTCTTTGGTGCGCAAACCACACAGCGTCCCAAGAAGTTCGATGACCCGGATGCGACATCCAATGCCGCCATTTCATCACGCCTGCCGTATGTAATGGCAACATCCAGAATCGCCCACTTCCTCAAGGTCATGGCGCGGGACAAAATTGGTTCCTTCATGGAAGCCTCAGAAGCTGAAGCCTGGTTGAACCGTTGGATCAATGGCTACGTAAATGGCAGCCCCGGTGCAAGTGCTGAAATGAAAGCGCGCTACCCTCTGGCAGAAGCCCGGGTAGAAGTCAAGGAAGTTCCTGGACAACCCGGTGTTTACAACGCAGTCGCGTGGATGCGTCCCTGGCTACAAATGGAAGAACTGACAGCGTCTCTGAGGCTGGTAGCCAATATCCCCAAAGCGGGCTAATTGAAACTCAGGATATTCCGAGAGGTACTCGCCATGGATGGCGTCAATCAGGCAATTTCTCCCTGGGCCTCTCATGTTCCAATTTATTCAATGGATCATCCCGTGTCCGTCTCTCAAACCAAGCCCTCATCTGCATCCACGCGTTCCGCGGAAAACGTGGATATTGAGTCTCTTTATACTCAAACGCCCTATATCACCAGTCTGGATGAATTCCTTGCGGAAAAAGATGAGCAAAAAGCTCTTAAGTACTGGTTGAAAACGTTCGAGAACCTCAATCGCATTCGTGATACAGATGATATTGCTCTTGCGTTAAACCGTGCGATAACCAACATCGATCACCTTGTTAACGATCAACTGAATAATATCATTCATCAGCCCCAACTCCAGAAGCTGGAAGCCTCCTGGCGGGGCTTGTGGTATTTGGTTACGCAGGCGGACGGTGCGCGCAACATCAAGATCCGATTCCTGAACATCAGCTGGTTGGAAGTCGTGCGTGATATTGGCCGCGCCTTGGATTTTGATCAAAGTCATCTATTTCAGAAAATATACAGCGAGGAGTATGGTCAGCCGGGTGGCGAACCTTACGGAGCCATCCTTGGCGATTATGAAATCAGCCATAAACGATCTGCTCGACACCCTCATGATGATATAGCGACACTGGAAGGACTCGCTGAAGTTGCTGCAGCAGCGTTTGCCCCCTTCATAGCGGCAGCATCAAGCGAGCTTTTTGGTTTGGATGATTTCAGTTCGCTGGGTCTTCCGCTCAACTTCAGCTCGATTTTCTCTACCAATGAGTACATAAAATGGCACGCGCTCCGGGATAAATCCGACTCGCGGTTTATTGCATTGACGTTGCCGCGAATTCTCATGCGTCGCCCCTATAGAACAGAGCCTGGAAGTTACCGGGGTATCTTCTTTTACGAAAAAGTCGAGGCAACCGACAAGTCCAACTACCTCTGGGGGAACGCGTGTTATGCATTCGGTGGAGTGCTGATCCGGGAATTCGCCAACGTCGGCTGGTTCGGCCACATCCGCGGAGTACCGCGAAATCAGGTTGGCGGCGGATTGCTGACCAACCTGCAGTTCGACACATTCAACACAGATCCAAACGATATTGCACACAAACCAATCACCGACGTGATTATCACTGACTCAACCGAACGAGAAATCAGCGACTTGGGGCTTATACCTCTATGCCAATGTTATGACACACCTTTTGCCGCCTTTTACAGCAATCAATCCTTACAAAAGCCAAGGCAAAAGGATTCGCGCAGCGCCAATGTCAATGCAAAAATTTCCGCGATGCTACAGCACATTTTGTGCGGTTCCCGTGTAGCCCATTACATCAAGGTTATGATCAGGGACAAGATCGGTTCGTTCATAACAGCAGATGAGTGCGAGACGTTCCTCACCACTTGGTTGTTCAAGTACACAACAGGACGAGATGATCTTGAATGGGAAGAACAAGCTCGTTACCCCTTGCGGGAAGCTGGTGTAAAAGTCAACGAACATCCGGAGAAACCAGGAGAGTATCTCTGTGTAATACATCTGGCACCGCACTACCAACTTGATCAAATGGTTTCGGAACTGGAACTGGTCACCGAACTGGTACAGGCAAGCTAACAATGGCGCGTATAGGGAAAAACAAAGAGCTTCGCGCATCGATCCTCGACAGACTACTGGACGATGACCCGCACAATGGAGTCGAAGTCGACAAGAACCGTCATCAACATATTCGTGAGTTGCGCAACAGCGTCAAAAGAGACCTGGAAAGCCTCCTGAATACGCGTTATCGCGTAGTCGCTCCCGCAGAAGAGCTGACACAACTGGAACTGTCTCTACTGAACTACGGTATGCCAGACTTGGCGACCATCAATGTCGTAAGCCTTGAGAAGAAGAAAGAATTCGTCAAGACACTGGAACGAATCCTGCGAGATTACGAACCTCGATTTAAATCGGTCAAGGTTGTTCCACTGGAGAACAAAGACACTACCGACCGTACATTAAGATTTCGGATTGAAGCAACGCTTTATGCTGATCCGGCGCCTGAAATTGTCATATTTGATTCCGAACTGGACCCCGTGTCGAGGATCGTGAATGTGGAGGAATCGCGAAATGGCTGATGAGTTATTGCAATACTACGAAAAGGAGCTCGCGTATATCCGCCAAATGGGAGCCGAGTTTTCCAAGGAACACCCCAAAATTGCCGGTCGTTTGGGTGTCAGCACAGATACCATCGAAGACCCTCATGTTTCCCGTTTAGTAGAAAGTTTCGCCTATCTGAATGCGCGAATTCATCACAAGCTTGATGATGACTTTCCCGAGCTCAGCGATGCCATACTGGGCGTGCTATTCCCGCACTATCAACGCCCGATTCCGTCCATGTCGATTGTACAGTTCAGCCCGGATCCAGAGCAGTTGGACTCAAAATACCACCTGCCGGCAAACACACTTCTCGAAACTGAGCAATTCCAGGGCGAAAACTGTCGGTTCACGACGGCTTATCCCGTTGATATGTACCCCATTGTCGTGGAAGAAGCGAGCCTTTTGGGACGCCCCTTCTCCACCCCGGGGTCCGCGGCGGTGCGCGGCGCTGGTGGCGTCTTGAAATTGGTGCTCAAGACGTTCAACAAGGATATATCTTTTTCGGACTTGAAGCCGGAAACACTTCGGTTCTACTTGAAAGGTCAACCCCAACATATACACCCACTCTACGAACTTCTCCTGAACAACGTACAGAACGTTGTAATGACCACCAGCGAAGTAGACGTCAAACCCATCTATCTTGGCAATGAGGCTGTACAACCTGTGGGATTTGACATTGCAGAGGGAATACTGCCCTACCCACCCTCGTCCTTCATTGGCTACAGACTGTTGACCGAATACTTCGTTTTCCCGGAAAAGTTTATGTTCATCGACATTGCTGGAATTGCCGATCAAATGCCGGAGAATGCCGAGGAGAGTCTTCACCTCTACATTTATTTGCAAGATTCTGACGTTGAACTAGAAAACAATATTAACGAAAGCACGTTTATGCTGGGCTGTTCACCGGCGATCAATTTATTTGATCACAAGGTAGATCCAATAAAAATTGACCACACTCGCACTGAGTATCAAGTCATTCCGGATTCACGACGCCCAATTGGCTATGAGATATACAGCATCGACAAAGTCACGGCGTCCACCTCGTCTGGCGAGAAGTGCGAGTATCTGCCACTTTATGGTGTGACTCACGCCCATAACGAGAAAACGGACCAGGTCTTCTGGTGCAGCCAAAGGCGATCATCCAAGTTGAGCCCGCATCAACGAGATGATGGAACAGACATATTCCTAAGTCTGGTTGATCTTCATTTCAATCCCAATCTACCGGATGATCGTACCCTCATCATTGACACCTTGTGCAGCAACCGCGACCTGCCATCCAAGCTCCCGTTCAATTTGAATCACCCCAAATTGCAATGCGTACAAGCGGCACCGCCCAGCGAAAAAATCCGCTTTTTAGCGCAGCCAACAGGCACCGTAAGGCCGGCCCTGCGCAACGCCGCTCGCTGGCGGCTTATTTCTCATCTGAACCTGAATCATCTTTCGATAACGGGCGGGCCGGACGCCACTGAAGCGCTCAAGGAGATTCTGCGGTTGTATGACTTCAAAGAATCATCTGTGACAAGAGCGCTGATTGAATCGGTGGATTCAGTCAGTGCGAAGTCGGTAAGCGCGCCACTGAACATCGACGGCCATACGACAATGTGTCGTGGAATCGAGATTACAATCACGCTCAATGACAGTCAGCTCACAGGTAGCAGCAGCTTTCTTTTTGCAAGCGTTCTGGAGCACTTCTTCGGACTATATTGCTCGATTAATTCGTTCACTCGCGTCTTAGTGAAACTTAAAAACAAAGAAGGTTACTTGAAAAAATGTCCACCAAGAGCCGGCCAAAAGATTCTGCTGTAATTACAGACCTTATCGATAAACCCCACGCCTATACGTTCGTCCAGGCAATTCGGGTTATTGAACGAGCGGCTGTTTACAAAGAGCGTACATCCGGTTTCAGCGATGGCACCACCGGCAGCTTTTCTATTGGCGTTTTTTCTCCCCCGCTCCGTGAAATTGTTCGGCTCAAGGGATCCCAGTCGTTCGACTTCCCTGAATCAGAAATCAGAACCTTGCAGCCTGCGTCAGAAAAACCGAAAAAAAGTCGCTGGGAGATGTCGCTCAACTTCATTGGGCTGACCGGCGCCATGGGCGTTCTGCCATTTCATTACACCGAGTTGATTCTGCAAAGGAACAAGTTGAAAGATCACTCGTTGATGGACTTTCTGGACATTTTCAACCACCGCATTCAGTCGTTGTTTTTCAGGGCATCGGTTAAGTACCGGCTCCCCATACAGTATGAAAGAAATCGGCTTTCCCGCACTCCCCAAAAACCGTCCGACCGACAAACACAAATGCTGCTGTCCTTGATTGGCATGGGAACCGGCGGTTTGAGCAACCGGATGGCGGTAAAAGATGAGTCGTTACTCTATTACGGAGGGTTATTTTCTTCCCAAGTACGAACGGCGAGCGGCCTCAAACAAATTTTGGAACACTACTTTAATATTACCGTAAAAATCCAGGAATTCATTGGGCAATGGCAGGAGCTCATCCCTGACATTAAAACCCGTCTTGCATCGAGACAAACGCCGAAAGGGCAGAACGCCATTTTGGGTCGAACTGTCATGCTCGGGCAAAAGGGCTGGTTTGCCCAGGGAAAAATCCGCGTGTCACTGGGTCCGCTGAACTATGAGCAATTTTGCCGATTCGCGCCGGGAACAACAGCACTCAAAGCGCTAAACGACATGACCAGAATGTACCTGGGGCCTGATCGCGATTATGATTTCACCATCCAGGTGAAACGTAAGAACTTCCCGCGAAGAATGTCGCTCAACCCGAAACAAAGCCCTGTCATGGGGTGGAATACCTGGTTGTCCAGCGGTAGAGATACCGAACCAGCTGATGATGACCGAAACCTGAACATCATGGTATCGCCAAACCGACTCAAATAACGTGCATCAAACCTACAACCAATAATATTGAATAAGGACAGAAAAATGATCAGCATCGATCTTAAATCCCTTGTGGGCAAACTGAATGAAAACTGCCGGACAGCGCTTGAAGGCGCTGCCGGCTTGTGCATGGCCCGTACCCACTACAACGTGGAAATTGAGCATTGGCTTTTGAAGTTATTGGAGTTACGCGACAGCGATATCTGTGCCGTTCTCGAAAAATTTGAGATTGATATCGGTGCCCTGACACAAGGTCTGAATCGGGAACTCGACCGAATCAAGGCCGGTAATTCCCGCTCACCGGCCCTGTCGCCAAGTATTGTCGACCTTGCCAAAAATGCCTGGATGTTGGCCTCTGTGGAATACGGCCACAGTCAAGCCACTTCAGCTCATATACTCGCCGCATTGATGCTCGACGAAAACCTGCGACGAGCGACAGTTGCGGCATCATCCGGTGAGCTGAAGAAAATTCCGCCCGAATCCCTACGGGATGTTACCCGCGCCATTGTTGGAACTACACATGAATCACAGGCGACCGCGATCGGTGACACCGCATCCGGCGCCGCCCGTACAGATACCGGAACACCGAGCAAAAGCCCGTCCCTGGACAAGTTTACAGTCAACTTGACCGAAGCCGCGCGCAAAGGCGAAATCGATGCGGTCCTTGGACGCGACGACGAAATTCGCCAGATCATCGATATCCTGATCAGACGCAGGCAAAACAACCCCATACTCACAGGGGAAGCAGGCGTTGGTAAGACAGCGGTGGTAGAAGGTTTCGCATTGCGGATTGCTTCCGGTGATGTACCCGCACCCTTGCGCAATGTCACCATCCGCAGCCTGGATCTCGGACTGTTACAGGCCGGTGCCAGCGTGAAGGGAGAGTTCGAAAACCGGCTAAAGTCCGTAATTGCCGAGGTGAAAGCCTCCTCTGAACCCATCATCATGTTTATTGATGAGGCCCACACGCTCATTGGCGCTGGCGGGAAGGAGGGTCAGGGAGACGCCGCCAACCTGTTGAAACCGGCACTGGCTCGCGGTGAGCTGCGCACCATTGCAGCCACAACCTGGGCGGAGTACAAGAAATATTTCGAGCGTGACCCTGCCCTGACCCGCCGCTTTCAGGTGGTGAAAATCGAAGAACCCAGTGAAGACAAAGCTATCGATATGATGCGAGCGATGTCCGGGATGCTTCAAAACCACCACGGCGTGCGTATTCTGGATGAAGCCGTTATCGACTCCGTGCGTTTGTCGAGTCGTTATATTACCGCCCGCCAGTTGCCTGACAAGTCCGTGAGTCTGTTGGATACGGCCTGTGCTCGCGTGGCCTTGAGTCAAAGCGCTACGCCCGGCCCCATTGAAGATACGCGGCGTCGCATTACCCAATGTGACACAACCATCGTTTCCCTTGGACGGGAAAATGCGTCCACCGGAAACTATGAAGTGCGTATCGCCGAGCTGGTGGCAGAACGCGATGCCCTCAAACTTGAGCTGGAAAAGCAGGAAGCACAATGGGAGCAGGAGGCGAACATAGTCAAAGACATTCATGCCCTGCAAAAGCAGATAGAGGAAGATTTCAAAGCGCAGAACCTGACTGACGAGCAACGCGAAAAGCCAGAATCTCCTCAGTTACTTAGCAACGCCGAGAGAAAGAAAGTTAAAAGTAACCTGCAGAAGCTGCTAAAGAACCTAGCCGGTATTCAGGGCGAAACCCCGATGATTCAGGTGGACGTCGACAGCCAGGCCATCGCTGAAGTAGTCGCAAACTGGACCGGCATCCCCGTCGGTAAAATGGTCTCCAATGAGATCAAAGCCGTTCTCGAACTGAAAGACGTGATGGGTGCCCGAGTGATTGGCCAACAACATGCACTGGAAGCGGTTGCGCAAAGCATTCGCACCTCCCGCGCTGGCTTGACCGACCCCCGCAAGCCCATTGGCGTGTTCTTCATGGTTGGACCCAGTGGTGTCGGCAAAACGGAAACTGCGTTGGCGTTGGCGGATATCCTTTACGGCGGTGAACAGAATATCACCGTCATCAACATGTCCGAATTCAAGGAGGAGCATAAGGTTTCCATGTTGTTGGGCTCCCCTCCCGGCTATGTGGGCTACGGCGAAGGTGGCGTTCTCACCGAAGCGGTCAGACGCAAACCCTATAGCGTGGTGTTGCTCGATGAAATGGAAAAAGCGCATCCTGGCGTGCAGGATATTTTCTATAACCTGTTCGACAAGGGCACCATCAAGGATGGAGAAGGACGCGATATCGATTTCCGCAATACTGTTATCATCATGACGTCCAACGCGGGCGAAGAGCACATCCGGGCCATCTGCTCGTCGCAAGAGGAAACTCCAGACCCAGACGTGCTGCTGGACAACTTCCGTCCTCAACTGCTCAAGTACTTCAAGCCGGCATTTTTGGGGCGCGCAACGATTATCCCCTACTACCCGTTGAGCGATGACAATCTGATGAAGATTTGTGCGATCAACATGAATCGCATCAAGAAGCGCGTCAAGGAACATTACGACGCGGAGTTTACCTATGATGAGGATTTGATGTTACATATCGTTGCCAGAAGTCAGGAGGTCGACACAGGTGCGCGCAATATCGAAAATATCCTTACCCGCACCATGCTGCCCGCAATGGCCTCGGAGTGTTTATCCCGGATGGTGACCAACGAGGGTATTTCTAAGATCCACGTCGGCGTAAACGATGACGGTGGCTTTACCTATAAGATTGAATAAGAACTTGGGCACGACTCCATCCGGTCAGGTGACGAACCTTTGGTTTCAACCTGACCGGTGTGGTTTTGCAATACACTCCAACGGGTCACACTGGCAACATCAACCTGATACAAACACGAAAACACCAACGCCGAAGCGACAATGAATGCTCATACAACATCACGAGTTCTGCCCTGCTTTCAACCGATGAAAAATGCCTTGCTACGTCTTTCGGTGATATCTGCATTGCTGTTGACGCCAAATCTTCAAGCAGCCCAGGTTCACGTTGATACCACTGGTCTTGACAAGCAGCTACACGAACTGCTCAATCAAACCTACCTTGATCTGGTCGCCAACGGCGATTTTACCACCAACATCAGCAAGCAAACGCCAGATGCTCTGGTTAATCTACGAGATAAGATTACAGAGAACCATACCACTCACAGCATCGGCTACACGCTGGCCAATATCGATCTGATAAAGGAGAACATCGATCACTCTGCGGTGCAGGACATTGTGGCGTCCCTACTCGCCAATGATGGTTATTCGGCAGCAAACATCGTTTATGAGTATGCATGGGAGAATACCAACGACTATGTCACATCAAAACTAAGTTTTGAGTTTGCCAAATACCATATGCGGGAACGCAATTGGCAGCAATGCGCGGACTTCCTTAACAGAATCAACCTGAACAATGCGCTATCACCGGTTGATCGCGACTACGCCTACATCATGAAAGGTATGCTGCTCCAGAAACAGTCGAAACACCGAAAAGCGATAGAGTATTACCTCCCAATAAACCCGCAATCACCGCATTACGCCGTCGCTCAGCTGAACCTCGCAACTGCTTATATACGTCAGGATTGGTGGACTGACGCTCACATCGCAATTAACAATGCTATCAAAAGCATCAACGCGCGCCCGTCTGCTAATGAACGAAACCAGGAACTGGTGAACCGTCTTTATACGGTACTCGGCTACTCTCAGCTCCAGAAAGAATTTTTTCGGGATGCCCGACTCAGTTTTCGCCAAGTCGAAGTCGATAGCCCATATAGTCAGCGGGCATTTTTCGGTATCGGTATCGCGGCACTGCATCAAGGAGATTTTGCCGGCGCCTTGAACGCATTCCAGAGACTCAAAAAGGATACTATCCGTGACAAATCGGTGATTGAGTCCTATATACTGGCTGCAGTTACTCTGGAGAAACTCGGTCAATCCGGCGCGGCCGTTGCAAGTTTTACCGAGGCAATTACCTACTACGAGTACTACTTGATTGAAATTTCCAAAGCGCTGGACGTTTTATCAAACCGTGAAACATCGATATCGAAAAAAACCAACTATCAACAGCAGGCAGCTGATCTGATCATCACGCAACACACTGCTCACCAGGCATCAAAATCAATTGACACTCTAAATGGCATCGGAGACCTAAAGCTAAGCAATAAGCGTCAGACCGAGCTCATGCACCTTCTTACAGAGTATCAAATTCAACATAATAATCAGACCATCCAGGCGCTCAAGGAAACCCGGAGCGTCATTGATAACTATCTTGACCAGGCCCGATTCGGTTTAGCCAGACTTTACGACGCAGCACAATGATCATGAGCAAATCACTCAGAGTACTCTCTGTAATATGCATACTGTTTGGCTGCAGCCATACCGAAGAGTCCAAGGATACACTGGCGAGCTGGGACGTATCCGGACCCAATACCGCTCAAGCCGATGTTTTTGTCCCAAATAAAACCGAGGAAGAAGTCAAGGCGGCGTATTACGAGTATCTTCAAAATGCGGAGTCCAATGAACGTGGTCGTTTGCTAGCCATAAATCGCCTTGCGGATATGGAAATCGCAAAAGCTAACGCCGCTTTAAAATCATTGGAAACGGAGGTGAGTGAAGATCCTGTCTATCTGGAGTCCGTCCGCCGGACCTTGTCCCTGCTGGAGACCTCGTTGAAGGAATACCCCGACGACCCAGGCAGCGACAAAGTGCTATATCGCTTGGCCAGAACCTATGACCAGTTGGGCAATCAACAGGCTTCGTTGGCAGCCCTTGAACAACTTTCCCAGCGCTTCCCGACGTCAGATCATTACGCTGAGGCACAATTCAGAATCGCAGAGCGTGCCTTTTTGACAGGAGATTACATTGCAGCTGAAGATGCTTATACAGAGGTTATATTCTCGCCGCAGAATCTTGATTTCAAGCAGCGAGCGTTCTTCAAACGCGGATGGGCACGTTACAAACAGAGCTTGTTTTCCGATGCGGCGGAAGATTACCTCGAAGCGATCAGACAACTTGGCTTTACGTCAAGCAACACAGTTCAATCGCATGAAAAGCGCGTGTATGACGAGCATTTTCGCGCAATCGGCCTGACACTGGCCCAAATATCCGATTTCCAGAAAATACAATCGTTTTTTACTTCGCCGGAGGATCAACAATATTTGTATCCAGCATGTCTGGCTATCAGCGATATTTACCTGAATCAGGAGCGGTTTTCAGACGCCGCTAACATACTGAACCAGTATTCGAACGTTTATCCTCAAAGCGAGCAAACAGTTCTTGCCGATCTGGCCGTGCTGAATGTCTGGCAAACGGCGAAGTTCACCAGCGAATACCTCACCGCTGTCGAAAATTTCTTTGTAACCTATAACCTTAACGCAGAGTATTGGAGCACAGCCAACAACAAGAGGAACGCCAATGCTGTTGGCACCGAGCTCAAAGCACATGTTCTGTTCGTCGTTTCACATTTCCACGCCAAGTACCTAAGAAAACCCGAGCAGCAGACCCTACAGGCTGCACTACGCTGGTACGAGCGGTATGTAGCGCAATATGCCTCTTCCGCCAGACAGGACAACATTTACATACAGTACGCCCAACTATTGTCATCTATCGGGCGCAGTAACGAGGCCTTAACATTCTACGAAATGGCAGCCTATGACAACGGTATTATCCTTGACAGGAACGCGGCCTACAGCACAATTTCAGAATCGTTCAAATTATTCAAAAACAGCGAGGGCGACCTCGCAAAGCAGCGGCTGGCGAAGCATCTCAAATATTCGCTGCAGTTCGCGCAGCTTTATCCCAATGATCCAGATTCCGCCAACATTGCGCTCCACGCTGCGGAGCAGGCATTCGATAACAAGCAGTTCCGGGAGGTGATACAGCTGACTGCTGCCCTTCCACAGGATCCAGGCCATGAGTCATACTTGCCCGCCCAACTTCTCAAAGCCCGTTCCTACCTCGAACTGGGCCAATTGCTTGAGGCAGAGGAACTGTTCTTGTTGCTGGCAAACAAAACGCAAGAGGACGCAGAACGTACAATCGTGGCAGACAATCTCGCATTGACTTTGTACCGGCGTGGCGAAGCCGCAATAGATAGTGGAAAACTTACCGAAGCCATCGAGTTCTATGCTCGAATACCAGTCGTCGCAGCGGAATCAGATATTGCACCGCAGGCTTTGTATGATGCCATTGACCTGGCGATGAGCAATGCGTTGTGGCCCACAGCCGTGACACATATGGAGCGCTTTCAGGAGCTTTATCCACAACATTCGCTGGCTGATGATGTTGCCAAACGACTGTCGTCGGCCTACCTCAACTCGGAGCAATACGCGCAGGCTGCTGTTGCCCTGGAAAAAGTTTCCAGCCAGGCTGATGACGATGAAGTGCAGATGACAGCGCTTTGGAAAGCGGCAGAGCTATATGAAAAAGAAGGTGACATTGAGGCCGCCATCCGGACCTATCGTAGTTATGCCCACAAGTACACTCGCCCCTTCCCACAGTACATGGAAGCCATGCATAAGCTGACCAGGATCTACGAAGGCTTGAACGACGGTTACCGTAAAAATTTCTGGGAAAACAAGATTACCGATGCGGATGCCCATGTTCCTGCAACACTAAAAAGCCCACGCACAGATTTCATTACAGCAGACGCTTGGTTACACCTTGCGCAAAATCTGGATAATCAATTTCAATCGGTGAGGTTAGTTCAACCCCTGGCAGACAACCTTCGCCGAAAAAAGGAACTTATGCAGAATGCCATCAAGCACTATAGCCATGCTTCCACCTACAATTTGACCGACATCACGACTGAGTCAACATACGCCATAGCGCGCATCTACCATCAGTTTTCAAAAGATCTGATGGATTCAGAGAGGCCGGACAACTTGAAAGGTGAGGAGCTCGCGCAGTATGAAATACTTATTGAAGATCAGGCATTTCCGTTTGAGGAAATGGCCATCGAGTTCCACGAAATCAACGTATCAAGAATTGGCACGGGCATGGCAAATCGGTGGATTTCCGCAAGCTTGCTCGAACTGAGGACGCTCTTCCCGGTACGATACGCCAGGGAAGGCAAATTGACCGCCTTCAGCAGGACACTATAGATATGGCAAATCGGCTTACTTTTCCAATACCATTCACGTGTCGGCTAGTAAAAGTTCTGCTTTTGGTTGCTACTACGATCAGCGGAAGCTTTTTGCTTGGCAGCTGTGGAACTGCGCCTCGAACAAGTTCAACCACGGCAAATGACGTGATCCACGAACAAAGCCTGACCCAAGAGCACCAACAGGAATACCGTCGAGCCATCCATGCTATCGATAGCGACACCCCAGAAAAGGCTGCTTCGTCACTCGAATCACTGGTTGACGACTACCCCCGTAATCTCGATATCTGCATCAATCTCGCGGTAGCCTACTATAAAACCGGGGAACTGGACAAAGCGCTGCAGCAGGCTCGGCACGCGTTGGCTATAGATGCGAACGTCGCTGATGCGTATAACATTATTGGCCTGATTTCGGCTGAAAAAAGTGCATATCAGGAGGCGGAAGCAGCATACTTAAAGGCGCTCACGCTGATGCCTGAGCATCCGCTGGTTCATTATAATATTGCGCTGATGTATGACATCTATTTTCAGAGGATCGACAAGGCTGTTGAACACTATCAACACTACTTGGCGGCATTCCCGGACGATCAACATACCAAACTTTGGGTGGATCAACTCAAGAGGACATTGAGTGAAGGATAACTGTGTGAACATCAAGCGTATAGCGGTATCAGCAATTATTATTTTGGCTGCCCAACAAGCTTCAGGTATCGAGGATAAAATCGAACTGGATGCCATGAAGATCATTGCCAACGAGGAACTGCCCGGAGTGCTATATCTCGTTCCATGGAAGGACACAGACTCAGCCCCCATCGACAACCAGCAATTGCGGTTGCACGATTTTTTTGGCGATTTATACGAGCCAATCATGCCCACTGATATTTTTTCGGAGTCTACCAATTTCGACTAGAGATTCCTGGCATATCAGTTGGTCTCTATACTGGCCGCACCTCGTTCAGCAAGTCCAGTATCTGATTAAGCTCCACGGGCTTGACCAGGTGATGATCAAAACCAGCCGCTTTCGATAACTCGCGGTCTTTGTCCTGCCCCCAACCCGTGACGGCGACGAGAACGCTATTCGCTGTTTCGGGCAAATCCCGAAGGCGCCTCGCCAGATCATATCCGTTCAGGCCCGGCATACCAATGTCGAGAAACGCGAACTCGGGCGCGAACTCGCCCGCGACGTCCAGCGCGTCAATACCATTGTGCACCATACGCACCTGATGCCCCATAGTGGACAGCAAGGTAGACATGGTAGCGACGAAGTCTACATTGTCATCGACCAACAACACACGATGGGACCTTTCCTCATTTTCCCCCTCTGCCCCACGATGTTCACCGTTGTCCTCTGTCACTGCTGCCAATTTCAGGGTAACCACAAACCGACTGCCGTGACCAACGCCATCGCTGCTGGCTTCGAGCGTGCCGCCATGGAGTTCGACCAACCGTCGCGACAGTGCCAGACCCACCCCGAGCCCCGCGTGCGCTCGTTCCAGGGAGTAATCCACCTGGGTGAACATGTCGAAAATCTCCGGCAACATGTCTTCCGCAATGCCAATACCGTCGTCAAGCACGATGATCTGGATATCGTCATCATTAGCCTGCGCGGAAAATTGAATGTGGCCGCCACGGTTGGTGTACTTGGCGGCGTTATTGAGAAGGTTGGATAGCACCTGAGCCAGACGTACCGGGTCAGCATCCACATAGATAGGTTTACTGGGTAGTTCGACGCTGAGCGTATGGCCGCATTGTTCAATAAAGGAGCTGCTGGACTCAAGCGCCGCGCGCATCACAGACTGCACCTCCACGCGCTCTCTGCTCACGGTCAGCTTACCGGTAGTAATTCGGGAAACATCCAGCAAGTCATCAACCAGCCTGACCATTTGTTGAAGCTGTCGCTGCATGACTGCTCTGGCGTCTTTGGCTGGTTCGCTGTCCTGTCCTTTCAGTTGAAGGATTTTAAGGCCGTTGAGAAGTGGTGCCAACGGATTGCGCAGTTCATGCGCAAGAGTCGCCAAAAACTCATCCTTCTTACGGTCAGCAATACGCAGCGCGTTTTCCGCGGCGTGTCGCTCGGTCATTTCATGTTCCAGAGAAAGATTGGACTCTTCCAGAGCTTTCGCCCGTCGTTCCACCTCACTCAGCATGTCGTTAAATGCATCGACGAGTACACCGATTTCATCTTCAGTGAATTTCTCTGCCCGTAGAGAAAAATCCCGACGCTGCATGACCTCCCGCGCCACATTGGTGACCGCGAAGATGGGCCGGGTCAGCGCGCCCTGCAGCCAGATTGAGATCAGTGCCGCCAGGAGAAGACTGCCGATCATCACGCAAGCAAGAATGATCATGTAATTCGTCAAGCGTTCACGCACCTCGTAGCGCGCACGAATATAGACGGTTCCCAACACCTTCCGGTCTTTCACAATTCGGCGCGAGACGCTGATACGGTCTCCTTCAATGACGTAACCACCGTCCATCCGAGGAACTTTTGGAAACCCTCGCGTTTGCTCGTCCGTGCCAGAGTATTCAGCGAATCGCTCTCCGTCCGCAGCATAGATCGCCGCTCTCAGGATTGCCGGGCGGGTACGCAATAGCTCAAGGTTTTCCTGTGCAGTGACGGGATCATTAAACTCGAGAGCTGGCGTGCTCACTTCGGCAATAATGTTTGCCTGGGTTGCCAGATCTTTTACCCAGGAGTCATGGTAGGTTCTCACGTCATAAACGAGCATCACCGTGGCATAGGCCAACAGCGCCAGAAACGTTGTCGCCAGGACCACCAGCATCAGCTTTCGCGATACGGAACTTCGAATATACTCCATCATCATCGACTACCCTGCTCCACTGTAGAAGCGACAGCCAACATCCGCGCGCTAACCTTGAGATTGCGCCGTTCGGTAGCCAGCAGTGAAACATCAAATTGAATGCGGTCGCCCTGTAGCCGGAGGTTGATGACACTTCCTTCATCAAGGCCTTCAGGATTCTCGGTGACGGTAACAATGGAATAATGTTGCGCTAGTTCGAGAAGTCTTTCCTGTTGTCGGCCAGCTTTCCCACCTATGAACAACATGTGGATGCCATCATCGAGTGACTTGGCATCATCTATGACGAAAATCTCTATAGGACGATCATTAACGGTTCGGCGCGTGGTTATCCTCACCAGTTCCGACGCAATGGCGTCCGCATCAATAACGGCGATAACATATGGCGAATCCGGCGATGCAAATGTTTCGGGCGGCCACTCGATGTAGCCCAGAAACTTGTAGAGCATCGCCGCTTTCACCTTGAGCGCCAACGGAACTTCATCAGCCCGCGGTGCCGACGGCAAAACCAAGCCGCCAGCCAGGATAACGAGCAGAAGCATCGACAGCGCTCGGCGACAACTCGATCGATCAATACTCGCTTTGGTGAATGTCCAGAGCTTCATAATGACTATCACTGCCGCCATATCACCTTCCAGAAAACCGCCCGTTCGAATTCGTAACGGTCGAGCTCTACGCTAATTTCAGCATGGGATTGGTCGAGTAGATTTTGTCCGGTTACCGATATTTCCAGTTCCGGCGTGATGTCCCATGCAAGACGCAAATCCAGGGCTTGATAGTCAGGAATATCCTCTAATGGATTTACATGTCGGAAAGTTGCGTCCAGCTGCACAGAGTTCGAGAAATCATAAGACGAACGAAGCATCCAATAGACCGAAGGATCATTGCTGTCCATCCGCTTCGCGAATTCATCGGAGCTCTCGGGTTCGAGCTCAATGTCAATATCCTGGGCGGTAACACCACCACGCAAACGCCAGCGCGAAGTCGCCTGCCAGCTGCCCCACATTTCCAGGCCGTAACTGGTAGCCCGCGCTTTGTTGCTGAACTCCAAGCCAAATCCTTGCGTGCGGTATTCCTGGGTTTTCAGCTGCTCGTAGTTGGTGTGAAACAAGGTCAATGAGTAGGATGCACTACTCACGGGCTGGGCTCGATAACCGAGTTCGACGACCTTGGCGACTTCGGATACAAAATCCGGCCCGCCGGCGATTAAATAATTGGGCTCTCCGTTCATGCCTGCGGGAAAACCGGGTACGTACAGATCCCGATCGATACGGGACGGCGAGCGCACGGCGCGTGAAACGGCAGTCCATACCAACTGGCTGGACGAAGGAATCCAGGCCATTCGCAGGTTGGGCAGATATTCCCAACCCGTATAGGGATTTTTTTCCAACTTGGTTCCCAGCGTAAGCCGAATATCATCACGGAGCTCGATTTCGTCCTGAACAAAGATGTTGGCCCAATTCATTGTGAGTTTTTCGGGCATGAAATGAAGCGTGTCAGATACAACATGATCTCGCGCCCGCCGATAACCCCCGCCCCAGACAACATTATGGGCCGCATTGGGTTTGACAGCATGATGGAACTCCAGATCAAACACGTTGAGATCCTGTGCCCCTAACCCCGGTTGATCGCGCTCCGTATGGTCAAAATACGCCTGCACCTCCAAAGCGGAATCCTGTGCGAGTTGACGACGCATCCGACCGAGCAGATGAACGCCGGAGGTTTCCACCTCATCCTGATATAGCTGGCCGAGTCGGCCGCGATAGGCATCGCCTTGCAAAGTGAAGCCGTCGTGGACGTCACCCCAATCACTGCGAAAGCCTGTGTGGGTGCGATGCCACCCGGTACCACTCAAGTCAGCTCCGACAACCGGAATGTCATCATGAGTGCTAGATTTCATGTAAACCCGGTAGTGACCATCACCCAGCTCTCCGCCGTAACGAGCCGTGGCTTGGTGTTCCAGCGGGCTCGCGCCAACCGATAATAATGTGCCCTGAGTTTCTGCTGCAGATCGGCTGGTAACGCTGATAACGCCGTTCACCGCATTAGCGCCCCAAAGGGTAGCACCGGGACCACTAACCACTTCGATGCGTTCCACATCCTCAAGAACAACGTCTTGTACGTCCCAAAATACGCCCGAAAACAAGGGCGAATAAACCGTTCGCCCATCTATCATCACGAGCATTTTGTTGGCGAACAAACCATTAAAGCCACGCGCCGTAATCCCGTAGTTCGCTGCATCAAAGCGTGCAACTTGCAGGTTCGGAGCGAGTCTCAGGGCTTCTGGCAGAGAAGTTACACCGGTACGTTGGATTTCGGCTCCGGTAATCACATGGATGGAGGCAGGCGCGTCGGACAAGGACTCGGCAGTCTTGGAGACCGACGTCACCTTTAGCGTCGAGAGCTCCTCCAGACTAAGGTCCGCCAATTCGCGGCCGTCACGGGTCGTGGCCACAGCGACAACCGATGCACCTGTCAAAGCGGCACATAAAGCCATCTTTTGAAGCACGTTAATGACTTTACCCAGCTGATTACCTGCGGTGAAGATACCCGGTCTCCGGCTCTGTGTTGGCACCATAATAAACGATAGTGACACTATAGTCATTCCTTACAACTGAGGCTATGCTGTCAATTATTGTTCTTCGCTCACACGTCATCAGCTCCTCAGCCGATAGCCCGTCCTGAATATCCAGGCGACGACGACCAAGCATAAAATCAGGAAAGCGAAGGTCATACCCAAGCTGATCACTACGCTGACGTCCGCCATCCCGTAAAAGCTCCAGCGAAAGCCACTAATCAAGTACACCACCGGGTTAAACAAGGTGATTTTCTGCCACAGGGGCGGCAGCATATCGATGGAATAAAAACTGCCACCAAGAAAGGCCAAGGGCGTAACAATCATCAACGGGACGATTTGTAGCTTTTCAAATCCGTCCGCCCATATCCCGATGATAAATCCAAAGAGGCTGAAGGTAACTGCGGTAAGTACCAGAAAGGCCAACATCCAGAATGGGTGCTGGATTTCAAAATCAACAAAGAACCTTGCGGTCACCAAAATCAGAATACCGAGAATCACACATTTGGTCGCCGCAGCGCCAACGTAACCCAAAAGAATCTCCAGGTAAGACACTGGTGCCGACAGCACCTCATAGATCGTTCCCGAAAAACGCGGCATGTAGATACCGAATGACGCGTTGGCAATACTCTGGCTAAGCAGGGTCAGCATCACCAAACCCGGAACGATAAAAGCGCCGTAACTGATTCCATCAATTGCCACCATACGCGAGCCTATCGCGGAGCCGAACACCACGAAATACAACGAGGTGGAAATAACCGGAGAAGCAATGCTTTGCATGAGGGTTCGCCACGTCCGGCTCATTTCAAACTTGAATATTGCACCGACAGCGTAAAAATTCACCGTTTCTCTCCCACCAGGCTAACGAAAATATCCTCAAGCGAACTCTGATGCGAGCTCAGATTCTTATAGTCTATCCCGGCCTCATCCAGGTTGCGTAGCAATTCGGCAATACCGGTCTGTTCCTCGTGACTGTCGTAAGTATAGGCCAATGCATGGCCGTTGGACTCGATGCGCAACGGATAATGCTTTAGCGCATCAGGTATCGCGCTCAAAGGCTGCTGTAAATAAATGACAAGTTGCTGCTGCCCCAGTTTATCCATGAGCGTGACCTTGTCTTCCACCAGGATAATTTCGCCGTTGTTGATAATGCCAATACGGTCGGCCATATCCTCGGCTTCTTCAATATAATGGGTCGTGAGGATAATTGTCACTCCGCTTTCCCGTAGGCGGCGTACCATGGCCCACATGTCCCGACGCAGCGCAACATCAACACCGGCCGTGGGCTCATCCAGAAACAGGATTTGCGGCTCATGGGACAGCGCCTTCGCAATCATGACCCGCCGCTTCATGCCGCCGCTGAGCGCCATGATTTTGGAGTCCCTCTTCTCCCACAGGGATAAATCCCGCAACACTCGCTCAAGATAGGCATTATTGGGCGGCTTTCCGAATAAACCCCGACTGAACTTCACCGTCGCCCACACGCTCTCGAACGCATCAGTGGTCAACTCCTGGGGAACCAGTCCAATCTTCGCCCTTGCCGCACGGTAGTTTTTTACAATGTCATGGCCATCCGCTGTCACACTGCCGCTGCTGGCATTGACAATACCGCAAATGATGTTGATCAGCGTCGACTTGCCTGCACCGTTGGGCCCGAGCAGGGCGAAGATTTCCCCCGTCCGAATATTCAGGTCCACGTTTTTGAGGGCGTGAAAGCCCGACGCATAGATTTTGGTTAAATTCTGTACTGCTACAATCGACTGCACGGAAAATCCTCTCGCGCTGCATTAACAACCGAATTGTAACCTGCCGCGCCTACGCAACGTAACCATACTTCCAGGTTTATGATCTTTCAGGCTGCTGAAGAATTCAGCTGCCTTGGAACATGAATCTCGGGATTATGCTTTTTGGTTTGAGACAACCCATCCGTTATATACTACGATTACCTGAGAGCACCTTTACACACGGCTGCGCATACGGACGGCCCCCCCCGCTGGGTGCGAAACGCTGAGTAGAGATGTCTTCGGAGAATACTTATACCAGCAGGCTTTCGGCCAGGCGACCGAGGTTCATCCATATTGTGAAGAACCCCACACAGGGCCTTAATAAATCCCGGCCATCAGCTTTTATTGAACCGATAGAGTTACCGCCAATTTGTACTGAAGGTTGCCTAATCAAGCAACGCCACAGAGGCTACAGCCGCAAAGAGAACGGCATCAATTGGCACAAATGGCACCGATTGCGAGATTAGTGGTCATAAAATGAGGTTATTCTGTCACATCTTGCAAAATACCCTCGCAACCTCATCAACCGCAACGGGTGTCTATGCTATAGTTTCCATAGCTTTCTACTGCCCAATCAAAGACTTACAGTTGGAATAATGATGCGTTCTAATGAAATACTTCGCCACAGCTGCCAGCAGCTGGTTTTTTTGGTGCTATCTTGCGTTCTGGCTACCGCTGCTCTGGCGAAAGCGCCCGAACAGCTATCTCCAACGCCGGCACAGTCAAAAACCACAATGGATGTTCTCCACAAGCTGGCCGAGCGTCACTACCGGGATCTTCCCCTCGATGACAAGCTGTCCAGGGACTTTCTTGCCCATTACCTCGACAGCCTCGACCCTGCCAACCTGTTTTTCTATGAGGCTGACATAGCCAAGTTCAGACAGCTGGAAAATCAGTTTGACGATCTCTTCAAAAAGGGCAAACTGGACGCTGGCTTCGACATCTACAACGTTTATCGGCAACGGGTTGTTTCGCGTTTGGAGCAAGTACTGGGCGAAGTGACCGATCCGGAAGTCAAATTCGATTTCACTACCAAAGACAGCATAGAACTGGACCCCGACGCCGCTTCCTGGCCCAAAACCCAGATCGAAGCTGACGAGCTGTGGCACAAACGCATCAAATTGAACGTGCTCAATCTCAAACTCGCCGGAAAAACTGTTGAAGAAGCCAGGGAAACCCTGCATCGTCGCTACAAAAACCAGTTGAATCGCGTTTTACAACAAAACAGCAACGATGTCTTCGAGGTGATGATAAATTCGCTCACCCTGCTCTACGACCCCCATACGAATTATCTCTCCCCGCGCACATCAGAAAACTTCAATATCAACATGTCCTTGTCGCTGGAAGGCATTGGTGCAGTGCTGCAATCAGAAGACGAGCATACCAAAGTTGTTCGGCTGGTGGCCGGCGGCCCTGCAGCTATGCAGGGCCAACTCAAACCGGCAGATAGAATTACCGGCGTCGCTCAGGGCGACGACGGTGAAATGACCGACATCGTCGGCTGGCGACTGGACGAAGTTGTCCAGCTGATTCGCGGACCGAAGGATACTGTCGTGCGGCTTGAAGTCCTGCCACCGGAGTCATCGGCCAAGCTCGAGCCGAAGATCATCCGCATCAAACGCGGCAAGGTCAAACTCGAAGATCAGGCCGCACGCAAAGCGACCTTCGAGCTCTCCGATGGCGATGAAATCTTCAAGGTCGGCGTCATTGAAGTTCCCGCGTTCTATATCGATTTCGAAGCCTACCACCGCGGAGAACCGGATTATAAAAGCACTACGCGAGACGTGGCGATCTTGCTGGATGAACTACAAAAGGAGCACGTCGACGGCATCATCATCGACCTGCGCAACAACGGCGGTGGCTCGCTGACAGAGGCGACCATGCTGACAGACCTGTTCATTGATCCCGGCCCGGTGGTACAGATTCGGGAATCTGACAATCGCGTATCCCGCTATAATCGGTCCAGATTCAAGGCGCGCTACCGCGGCCCCATGATTGTGATGGTAAACCGTTTGAGCGCATCTGCCTCGGAAATTTTTGCCGGTGCCATTCAGGATTATAATCGTGGACTTATTGTCGGATCCCGAACCTTTGGCAAAGGCACCGTCCAATCTCTGACGCCTGTTGTAGAAGGGCGCCTCAAGTTGACCGAATCCAAATTCTATCGCGTCTCTGGCGACAGTACCCAGCATCGTGGTGTAGTCCCTGATATCGACCTGCCGGTGCTTATCGACCAGGACGAAGTCGGCGAGTCAGCCTACGACAATGCCCTGCCCTGGGATCAAATACACGCGGTTGCGCATGAAGAATATTTCGATTTCAGCTCACTGATTCCACGTTTGGAAGCTGCTCACACCAAGCGCAGTGCACAGGATCCCGATTTCATCTATCTTCTTGATCAACTAAAACTTCAACGCGCGAACAAAGACAAAACCCGCGTGTCGCTTAATGAAAAAGCGCGCATCAATGAGAAAGAAGAGTTGGAAGTGGCTGCAATGCGCATCGACAATAAACGTCGGACTGCCAAAGGTCTGGAACCCTACAAAACACTGAAGGAGTTCCGCGCTGCTGAAGAAACGCAGGAAAAAGAAGACGAAGCGGCAGTGGCAATATCAGCCGATACGGACATCACTCTTGAAGGCGACACCCTGCTCAATGAAACAAGCTATATCATGGTGGACATGATCAACTTACTCAAGGAACCGGAGTTGAAGCAAGCCGCCAGCGGTTTCTAAACAACCGGGCGATAAGCAGTTCTAAAGTGCACAAACAATTTTAAGTAAAAGAAGCGGATAGTTGTAAAAATGAAATGTGTTTCGTTCAATGTCAACAGCATCCGCCAGCGGCTTCACCAGCTGCAGGCGGTGGTCGACCGGCACCAGCCGGATTTTATCGGACTTCAGGAAACCAAGGTCACCGATGAGGAGTTTCCCGTTGATGCCATTCGTGACCTCGGATATCACGTTGAATACTCCGGCCAAAAGACTCACTACGGCGTCGCCCTACTTTCGCGTCTACCTTTTGAATCTGTTCAGAAGGGATTTCCCAATGATGATGAAACGACCCAAAAACGTTTCATTAGCGGTACCTTCAAACTCGCCAGCGGCCTTCCCCTGACGGTAATGAATGGTTACTTTCCCCAGGGCGAAAGTCGCGATCACCCAGTCAAATTCCCCAACAAGCAGCGGTATTACAAGGACTTGCTGGAACTCCTGCAGCAGCGCGACACCGCTGAAGCACTGATTGTGATGGGCGATATGAATATCTCCCATCAGGATCTGGACATCGGCATTGGCGAAGACAACCGCAAACGCTGGTTGCGCACCGGCAAATGCAGCTTTCTACCGGAAGAAAGGGAATGGTTGCAGAACATACTTGATTGGGGACTACAGGACACCTACCGCTGCCATCATCCCGACAACTGCGACTATTTCAGCTGGTTTGACTATCGCAGCCGTGGCTTCGAGCGAGAACCCAAGCGAGGACTGAGAATTGATCTGATACTGGCAACGCAATCGCTGATGGAACACTGCGCGAGCGCCGGCATCGATTATGACGTACGCGCCATGGAAAAACCCTCGGACCACTGCCCGGTCTGGACGGAGTTTACGGTTTAGAGTAATTTCTTAAGCCGAATGCTATTTCAGAGCCTCGGTGGGCAGTGCCCACCGATACTAATCTCGCTTTTCCCTTTTCCACTTTTCCCTTTTCTCAATTCTTATAAATTCGCCCAATACCGCAATGTCGTATCGAGGCGCAACGGCTGCTGACTCAGATCCACAAAATGATCAAATCCGAGTTCATAGAAGTTACGGATGCGCTGCGAACCAACACCAATAACGGGCAGCAACACCGAATGGTGTAACTCCCGTTCTATCTCGCGGACCTTTGTGATAACACGAGAGCAACGGGACTGTCCTTCCCGGCATTCCATGACAATCAGCTTGAACTCATGTCGGTCAAGGGTCTGCTTCTCCAGCCGATGCATGTCGACAACTTCAACCTCCGCACCGGCGATCTGCAGTTGATCCGCACCAAAGTCGCTACTCCCGCCCTGAGTGTCGATATACAGAACCCGCAATGCATGCTTTTCGTGCTCCTCATTGGGATTGTTGTCATTCTGGGCATAAATGTCATATAACGAAATTCCGAGCTCGTAGAGTCCGACCGGCTGTGAAAGGAGGTGGACATAATGCTCTTCTTTCGCCAACTCCCGTACCGCAGAATGCTCCCGCGCACTATTGGCACACGCAATTAGTTGATGGGTATGGCGGAGTTCCGAATGTTCGAGTAACGTTTGGCCGAACTCGATCGATTCCATATTCTGTGGATCAATATAAAACAGCACGCATTCGATTGGCTCATTTTCACTGTAACTGCGCAACAGCGTCTGGTAGGCGCGTCTGTACTGCGATTCCGTCCTGACTGACAGCCCCAACGCGTCCAATTCACGTCGTTTAACTGCCACGAGCCCCGAACTCGGATGCACAACAAGTATGTTGTGCCCGGTGAAAATATCTTTATGAAAATCAATCTGACTGTCCACTTCGGGAACAACAAATTTTGCACGGAAACAGATATTGTGATTACCCTTATGATCTTCGGTTACCGCGAGCGTGCCATTCATGCTGTCAGCCAGGCCCTTGCAAACTGACAGATCCAAACTGTCGACCACCGTTGCCCCTGACTCAGACTGGAAGAATCGTTTTTTGTTGAACTGCTGTCGCGACACCGTAACCTGCAGGTCACCCGAGGCTTCGAATTCCCGTAGAAAATCGGCTTCAACCAGTACAAAACAATTATGCGCACTTTGCATCACGCTAGTAATAATCGTGCGAACGATCTGGCCGAGACGCAATGCATCACCCTCAAGACGCATCGGAATGGTTGGAGAAAGTGCCGATTCAAGTTGAATCTGACGATCTTCCGCATCATCGACGGCATCGGTAATCAACGCCTGCAACTCATGCCGAACGTTGAAAACACGGGATTCCAAGGTGAGCTCTTTGTTCAGCAGGCCACGAAAATCGTCGACACTCGAGAAGATTCGGGCCTGGCATTCGCGCGCATACTCCAGGCGATCTACCGCCGCTGCCGATTCGGTCTCCGATTGAAGCCCTTGTAACCCACTTGCAGTGAGGTCAACCACTTCACTGAGGTCTGCGTGCAGGTTCTGCATGAATTCCTGGTTGAGCTGCACCGTTGCTCGCGTATCGCGCTTTTCTTCCTCGAGGTTTTCCGTCTTTTTAGCCAATGCGAAGGTTGCAGCCAGCCGTTGCCAATAATCCTCGGACATCAAGCGACATTGATGAGCGAGAATGAGGTAAAAAACGATCAGCAAAATGCCATATAAATACGCGTTGACATCGGGAATCAAAAACGCGGCCAAAGCCGCCGGCACCTGACCGACAAATTGATAGATTTTGAGAAATTTCTGATAGGGAGCGAAAGCGTGGGCCGTCGTGGAAAAAAAGACGACAGTATAAAGCCAGAGCAGCGGTGCTTCATCCTCCATCTTCAGCACCAGAGTGATGCTGACCATAATGAATCCCCACCAGGTGGCGCCAAGCAGGGTCGCAAGAAAATAGCTGTTACGCCACCGGGTGGGCGCGCGCGGGTACAACGCCTCGAACCGGAACAAAAAGAACCCGCGCAATAAGGTGATCAGCAACAAGCCGACGGTCAGTACAATCGCCAGGCCCTGTTGCTTTTCAACAAAGTTTCCGCCGGCCAGGCACAGCAAAAACGCGAGAAAGTTGAACATCAATCCGCGGCGGCTGTACTTCGCCAGGCGCGCATCGGTTTCGCGCATGATCGCGCGATCTTTCTGAACTTTGGTTAAAGGCGTGAAAAACCTGAACATGACCAGTCACTGTTAGTGGTTGCTTGTAATGATGACGTGCAGTGGACGCTGCTAGAACATGCCGCGAGTTCGCTGCGCAGGTCCCTGCGCAGCGGGCGGGCAACTAAAGCGCTTTTTCCAGTTCCGGGATGGCCTGAAAAAGATCTGCAACCAACCCGTAGTCGGCAACCTGAAAAATCGGGGCATCTTCATCCTTGTTGATGGCGACGATTACTCGCGAATCTTTCATGCCAGCGAGATGCTGTATTGCCCCCGACAAGCCGACGGCGATGTAGAGATCCGGTGCGACGATTTTCCCCGTCTGCCCCACCTGCATATCGTTGGGTACGAAGCCCGCGTCCACCGCCGCTCGGGATGCTCCCACGGCGGCACCCAGTTTGTCAGCGAGGCTGTACAGCAACTGGAAGTTTTCACCGTTCTGTAAGCCACGTCCGCCGGAAATAACGATATTGGCCGAAGTGAGTTCTGGCCGGTCGAGTTTGGCCAATTCTTCGCCTACAAAGCTCGACATCCCGCTTTCGTGAGCCGCGCTGATCGCTTCCACTACGGCGGAGCCACCGGTGGCCGATGCGGCATCAAACGAGGTAGTGCGTATGGTCATCAGCTTCTTGGCGTCGCGAGTTTTGACCGTCGCGATAACATTGCCTGCATAGATAGGCCGCTTGAACGTGTCGACATCGACAACAGACATCACATCAGAGATGGGTTGCACATCCAGCAAAGCGGCTACCCGTGGCAACAGGTTTTTCCCCGTGGTGGTCGAGGGAACAAGAATATAATCGTAGTCTCCTGCCAATTCGACCACCAGTGGTGCAAGGTTCTCAGGCAGTGAATGCTCATAAGCCGTTTGATCCGCCAGGAGCACCTTGGCCACGCCTTCAACTGCTGCAGCGGCATCGGCCGCAGCGGAGCAATCTGTGCCGGCCACCAGCATATGCACATCCCCCGGCAGGGAACTGGCTGCAGTAACAGTGTTCAGGGTTGCGCCCTTAAGCGCTTGATTATCGTGTTCTGCAATTACCAATATAGTCATCAGATCACCTTCGCTTCGTTTTTCAGTTTCTCAACCAACTCTGCCACAGTTGCCACCTTGATGCCCGGCGCACGCTCAGCGGGTGATTCCACCTTCACAAGCTCCACTCGAGGATCCGTGTTCAGCCCCAGGTCTGCCACAGGAACTACTTCCAGTGGCTTTTTCTTGGCCTTCATGATATTCGGCAGCGAGGCAAAACGCGGTTCGTTCAAACGCAGGTCCGTGGTAACTACCGCCGGCAAAGTCAGTGCAACTGTCTGCAGGCCGCCATCGATTTCTCGTGTAACCTTCACGCTGCCCTCTTCCACCACAACTTCGGAAGCGAAAGTGCCCTGGGGCATGTTGCACAAAGCTGCCAGCATCTGGCCGGTCTGATTATTGTCACCATCAATGCTTTGCTTGCCCAGGATCACAAGCTGAGGCGCTTCACGCTCAACAATCACTTTCAGGCACTTGGCAATGGCCAAAGGCTCCAACGCCTCTGCCGTTTCGATCAACACTGCACGGTCCGCCCCTATGGCCATGGCCGCCCTCAGCTGCTCCTGTGCCTTACCTTCACCCACGGTGACGACGATAACTTCACTGGCAATGCCTTTGTCTTTGAGACGCACGGCTTCTTCAACAGCAATTTCACAGAAAGGGTTCATCGACATTTTCGCGTTTGCGATATCAACATTAGACCCGTCATCCCGTGGTCGGACCTTTACGTTGTAATCAACCACACGCTTAATGGGGACAATAATTTTCATGGATTGGCATATCTCCTGTTAATTGAGTGAAGCAATTCCACCAGCCGAACGGTTTTCGGCCACATTATAACTCGGGCCTGACAGGTGAGGGCCAGCCTTTTAGCCGCACTATTGCATTAGTATTTATAAAACAGGTCATAAAATACGGCATAATGGCCGAAAGCTGGCGCTTGTTGTTAGCGTGAATGTCAATTTTTGCTATTGGAGTCGCCTGAACCGCGCTCGTATACTCTAGTAAGTCAACGTTGAGGAGGCAGTTTTGGAACGCGAATCTATGCCCTATGATGTGGTGATCGTGGGTGCTGGCCCGGCCGGGCTGGCGGCAGCGTGTCGTCTGAAGCAGCTGAACGATGCCATCAGCGTTTGTGTGGTGGAGAAAGGCTCGGAAGTCGGTGCCCATATTCTTTCCGGCGCTGTTATAGAACCCCGCGCGCTGAACGAACTTTTCCCCGACTGGGCCGAGCGCGGCGCGCCACTACATACACCCGTGTCCAAAGACGCTGTTTTTCTGTTCCGATCTGAGTCCACCTCTACCCGCATACCCACACCGTTTGTGCCTGCAACCATGCACAACCAGGGCAACTTTATCGTGAGTCTCGGCAACCTCTGCCGCTGGCTGGCGGAGCAGGCGGAAAACCTGGGGGTTGAGATTTTCCCCGGTTTTGCCGCCAATGAAGTTCTCTATAACAGCGACGGCAGCGTGAAGGGTATCGCTACCGGAGACATGGGTGTCAACGCCAAAGGCGAGCCGAAAGACAGCTTCATGCCCGGCATGGAGCTACACGCGAAATATACAATTTTCGCCGAAGGCTGCCGGGGGCACCTTGGCAAGCAGCTGATACACAAATTCAACCTGAATCAGGGCAAAGAGCCACAGCATTACGGCATCGGCATCAAGGAGCTGTGGAAGGTACCCGCGGATCAGCATCAACCGGGGCTTGTGATTCACACAGCCGGGTGGCCCTTGACGGAAAGTGACAGCGCCGGTGGCGGATTCATGTATCACCTGGAAGACAACCAGGTCGCCGTGGGACTGATTACCGACTTGTCCTACAGCAATACCTACGTCAACCCGTTTCGCGAATTCCAGCGTTACAAGCATCAGCGCGAAATCGCTCGCTATCTGGCCGGAGGAACCCGTGTGTCCTACGGCGCCCGAGCACTGACCAAAGGCGGCCTGCAATCGCTGCCGGATATGGTGTTCCCGGGCGGACTACTAATTGGCGACGACGCGGGGACATTGAATTTCGCCAAGATCAAAGGCAGTCATACCGCCATGAAATCCGGGATGATTGCCGCCGAGACTATCCAGCAAGCCCTTGGTGAAAACCGGGAGAACAATGCTTTAACGGGCTATACCGACGCCTGGCAAGCCAGCTGGGCCTGGGCGGAACTGCACAAGCAGCGCAATTTCGGACCGGCGCAGCACAAGTGGGGGAATTTCTGGGGCTCAGTTTACGCTTTTATCGATATCAACCTGTTTGGTGGTCGCTTGCCCTGGACGCTATCTGACCCGACACCCGACCACGCGCAGCTCAAGCCGGCCGCAGAGTGCAAACCCATTGCCTACCCCAAGCCGGATGGCCGCATCAGCTTTGACCTGTTGTCCTCGGTTTATCTGTCCAACACCAACCACGAGGAAGACCAGCCCTGCCACCTGCGGCTGGCATCGGCCAACATACCGATTGAGTTCAACCTGCCCAAGTATGATGAACCCGCCCAGCGTTATTGTCCTGCGGGGGTTTATGAGGTTATTGAAACCGAGCCGGGCAAACCGAAGTTCCAGATCAACGCGCAGAACTGCGTTCATTGCAAAACCTGCGACATCAAGGACCCGGCGCAGAATATTACCTGGGTGGCTCCTGAAGGCGGTGGCGGACCCAACTACCCCAACATGTAATACACACCGTCAGTTGATTAGCCGTGACGGGCCGTGCTGCTGATATGGGCCACATAGGCCTGCATGGCTTGCTCGAGCAGATCCTCCGGTGAGCGCCGGTGCAGCGTCCAGCCGCCGGTCTCGCTTGCCACGGTGGCAATGTCCAGCACGGCACCCGTTGCACTGTACAATATGATCCGGGCCAGCAACTGATCAGCCTTGAATGTTCGCTCGGGATAGGACTCCTGGTCACGATGTATCTCCTCCAGAGAGTTCATTTCATCCCGCTGGTTGAGAACCTGAGAGACCATCAGAACCCCGCACCCGTGTTCCCCACTCAAGGTCACCGCCGTCTTCAGTTCAAACGAAGTATTTTCAGGAGAGTTTACTGGAGAATAGTTTGCGGGGGAGGGTTCGGGGAAGGAGCTTTCCTGGAACGTACTATCCGATAAGGTGCTAGCCGATCGAGTATTCCGGGGCAGAATCACTACCTGAAAATGACGACTCAATGCCGATTGCAGTGCGCGTGTCAGCTGGCCGCTGGAGGAGGCAGGCGCATCAGCCACGCTCCCATGAAGCAGACAAACCGGCGCTTTGTTGCTCAGCATCCAGGTACCGGAGCGCACAACTTGGTGGTGCGTTGCCCAAGGTAAGTAATGGCCAGCGCCGAACTCGCCGGAACTGGACGTACAACCCACAAGCCCCAGACTGCTCAGCAACAGTATTATGGGCAAAATATGACGGAGTGAATCATGTGGCATAGCGCGGGTCTCTGCATGTGCTCATTGGTAAAGATAGCGGCACTTGTGACAGGAAGTTGAGTGTCGCATTGGATAGCACTACCTCAATACCGAACTGACATGCACCCAAGCGGGTTACTGGAGCTACTCTATGAGCGTTACCCTGACGAACCTTCTGGAACTCGAGCAATTGGATTCCAACCTGTTTCGCAGTCGCTTCCATCGCGAAAATTTTCGCAACACCCTGTTTGGCGGACAAGTGCTGGGGCAGTCACTGATGGCAGCCGCCTGCGGGCTTGATGAACGTCTCCCGAACTCCCTTCATGCCTACTTCCTGCGTCCCGGCAACAGTCAGAGCCCGGTCATCTATGACGTTGAAACCGTGCGGGACGGCAAGAGTTTTTCGGCCCGTCGAGCGGTCGCCCGGCAACAGGGACGAGCCATTTTCAATATGTCCGCGTCTTTCCATGTACAGGAAACCGGCTTTCACCATGCCGAGCCCATGCCCGACGCCATCCCCAGCCCCGACGAACTACTGGAAAAACAGGCGAGCAGCCCTCACACCTACAGCTCGCAAATCAGCCCCGGAGAGCATCAAACGCCCTTCCACTACTTGCCGGTGGAACACGATCTGTTTACCAGCAACCGCGCTCAGCCTGCCAGGGCTCATTTTTGGTTGAAAAGCGTCGACCCGCTGCCAGACGCCAGTATTTACCACTACTGTGCACTGGCGTTTGCATCGGATTTCGGCCTCCTCGCCACCGCACTGTTACCCCATGAAGCTACTTTGTTCAGTGGTAAAGTGATGCCAGCCAGTATTGACCACGCCATGTGGTTCCACAGCAATAACTTTCGAGTAGACCAGTGGCTGCTCTATGCCACCGACAGTCCCTGGGCAGGCTGCGCCCGCGGCTTCACTCGCGGCCTCGTCTATACCCAGTCGGGCGAGCTGGTCGCGTCGACGATACAGGAGGGTTTGATTCGACCGCTTTAGCCGATTCCATGAATAACAGCAGAGACGCATTTCGGGTCTATACTCAAAAAGGAACCTCTAACTGACCGGAAAACCCGGAGGCGATGACGGCTATGGACAAAACAACGATTGCCAGCGCTGTAAAGCTTTTGGAAGAGATATTGGAATTATTGGATGATGCTTATTGGAATGCGGGGAAAATCGCTCATAAAGATGCGATCTATGATGTGATCAGTATCATCCATGGCGAGCTGAGCGAGCTATCGAAGCTGAGTGTTGAAGATCACTCCATGGTGTACGAACCGATCAGCCAAGCATTTCGACAGTCGGGGCTTCGCTTGCGCTTGTTGCACGACAAGGCGCCGCGCTGGGTTATGCGAAGCAAGAACGCCAGCCAGCTGGTAGCGCTGCTGCCTGCTGTGGCAGCCTTGGTCGGTCACTGAGCCGGCGTTATAGCTTCTGGTCCTGCTTGGCGCAAGTCATAGTGCGAATTGATTTCAAAACTGCCGGCGAAAACAGTGGAAAAAACAGAAAAATCAGCAATACTTGAAGTACCGGCAGGCAAAAATCCACCAGCCACTGATAGCTTTTTATTTTTAGTTGTTTCTGAAAGTTGTTCTCAAGCGATTTACACTCGACATGTTCTCCTCGATTTTCCCAGTGATTTTTGCCTGATACTGTGTTCAGTATCAGGCTTTTTTATTCCTTCTTTTCCCTTTTCCCTGTTTGCGGCTTTTCATTACCGTCGCCAGGCCAACGTCAGCGAACCAAACGACTGGCTGGCGGTTCCAGATCTCGCCACGCCTCCACTCTCCTCGAAAGTAAAACTCAAAGAATAGTCATCCCACGAATAAGACCAACCGATTAGCAGGCCGGATTGCGAGTGTTCCAGCGGTGCGGAGGCACTATCGCGAAATGTATTGCCGTCGACCATAATGTCATTAAATGAATAGTTGCCGCCTACACCGATAAATATATTCCAGCCCACACCGATATTCGCCGGCGCAAAATAACGCGAACTCATCAATGCAGATGTTGGATAACTGTTTACCAAACCCTCACCCATGCGCCACATAAAACCGACGCCAATTCCGCTGGAGAGCGTGCCTATCGACGCGTCGACAACCGTTAGCAAGTCCATTTCGATGTTCTCAAATTCTCGCGCAGATACTCGCCATACCCGACCGCGACCGAACTGAAAAACCGCTTCGTTATGAAGTTGATTATCCCACCCACGCGGCTCCGTGGCCCCCACAACCTTGTGAACAAATTTCTGCGCTTGCTCTGCGCCCGAGGCAGGCCCCACAATGCCCAACGTGGTACTAACGGTATCGGCGTAATTGTCCTTCACTGTGGTCAGTGAGGAACGCCAGAAAACCAACCCAGCGTAGGGAAGATCACCCGGCGTGTAGTGAGGATTATCGATGTTCTCGGGCGTGGACATGGCCTGACCCACTGTATGAGCGCGTATCGCTCTGTCAAAACCCTCAGGCAAACTCCAGGCCAGCGGGCGTACGAGCCAGGGCGACTCATCCCAGCGGTTGGACGGATTGGTTTGATGATGATACAGCGACCCATACACACCGTTTGTGTACCCCCCACCGTCTTTTCCGGTGAACAAGTCGTTTTGCCAGATGAGCGAAGCCCAATCCGAACTGGCAACCGCTGCGTGCGATGCGATGCAGGACAACACAATCGCTCCCAAACAGATTGCTGATCTGAGCACTTAAACTACCTCGTTAATGGGCAAGAAGCTTCCGGTTACGGGAACATCAGAAGTTCAGTGGATGAGCTTGCTTCTCCTCTGAAGACAATGGCCATGAGTGTGAGTGCCATCAGCAGGCTGAGAACAAAAATTGAGAGTTGACGATTCTGGAAGTGGTCACACAGGCGAATAAACCGAAAAACAAAAAATAGCCACCCGAAGGTGGCTCAAGCATGAAACTAATTTGAAGAGGCGACTGTGGTAGCCGGCGTTGCCACACCGCCGCCCAATGCTTTGAACAGCGTGATGCGATTGCGCAGCTGGGTCAGGCGCGTTGTAACAAGTGATTGCCGTGCGGCGTTGTAGTCGCGCTGAGAAACAAGAACGTCCAGAAAGCTATCAACGCCTTTCTCGTAACGCAGCTCCGCCAACTGCAGATTTTTGGCCGACGCACTGGCCAGATCCTGCTGCGCTTGCAACTGCTCCGAGAAGGTCTCCAGCGCTTGCAGGCTGTCCAGAGCCTCCTTGAATGCCACCTGGATCGTGCGCTCGTACGCGGCGATTTCAGCTTCCTTGCGCAGCTTGGCCACATCCAGGTTTGCCGCGTTGGCACCCCAGGCAAAAATCGGCAGCGACAACTGCGGACTGAAACTCCAGCTTTCCGAACCACTTTCGAACAAACCGTTCAATTCCGCACTGGTGCTACCACCGGATGCCGTCAGGGAGATACGCGGAAAGAAAGCTGCTCTGGCCGCTCCGATGTTGGCATTGGCGGCACGCAGTTCGTACTCCGCCTGGAGAACATCCGGACGCTGCAACAGCACCTCAGAACTGAGGGACACCGGCAGGCTCGCAAGCTCATTGCCATCAATCTGCAGATTCTTTGCCAGCACTTCCGCTCGCAGCGGCGCTCCCACCAACAGTTCCAGCGCGGTGAAGCTTTGCGCCAGTTGTCGCTGATAAAGTGCTCTGTCGGCGCGCGCGGCGTGAACGGCACTGGCGGACTGACTCAGATCCAGCTCCGATGCCAGGCCCTGATCATATCGCCGCTGCACCATCTCGTGAGACTCCTGATGGCGAGCCAGAGTGTCTTGCGCAAGATCCAACAAAGTTCGGTTGGCCGCCCAGGTAAAATAGGCATCGCCCACCTGAGCGGTAAGACTCAGCCGCGCGCTGCGCTGTGCTTCCACAGTGGCAAGATATTGATCCAGCGCACTTTCGCGCAGGCTGTTCACCCGGCCAAACAAATCCAATTCATAAGAGGCAACACCGAGACCGACGGAATACTGACTGGAAATAGTTTCCGTGCCGGTTTGCGATACCGAGGCCGGCACACTTTGGCGGGTGCCGCCAGCGGTGACGTCGAGATGAGGAAATAGCTCGGCTCGTTGAATCCGGTATTGCGCTTGCACCTGCTCAACATTGAGTGTGGCAATGCGCAAATCCCGATTATTCTCCAGCGCCAGCTCCAGCAAGCTTTTCAGCTGGGGATCCTGATAAAACTGCTGCCAGCCGACCTGCGTGAGGTCGGCATTGTCCACCGTATTGCCCGTGAACTCCGACGGCAACTGCGCGAGGTGTTCTGCCACCGGTGACTCCGGGCGCTCGTACTGAGGCGCCATGGAACAGGCAGCCAATACAGCCGTCAGGCTGACGCCGAGCACTGGTTTAATCACTGTCATTTTCATCATTCTGCCCCCCGCTCTGCTTCGGGCAGTGTGAGCTGTTTATTTCCGGATATGCGGTGCGCCAGACGCATAACCACCAGGAAGAACAGCGGCACAAAAAAGATCGCCAGCAAGGTTGCGGAGAAAACGCCGCCCAACACACCGGTACCTACCGCGTTCTGGCTACCGGAACCGGCGCCACTGGAAATCACCAAAGGTGTAACACCCAAACCGAATGCGAGAGACGTCATGATAATCGGACGCAAACGCATACGGGCCGCTTCCATAATGGCTTTGGTCAGGTCCATGCCCGCGTCATAAAGGTCTTTGGCAAACTCCACAATCAAAATGGCGTTCTTCGCCGAAAGGCCAATGGTTGTCAGTAGCGCCACCTGAAAATAGATATCGTTGGAAAAACCGCGAGCCATGGCGAACAACACGGCGCCCAATATACCCAGCGGAACCACCAGAATGACGGCAAACGGCACCGACCAGCTTTCATAAAGAGCCGCCAGACACAGAAAGACGATCAGAATCGACAGCGCGTAAAGCATCGGCCCCTGGTCTCCGGTCTGCTTTTCCTGCAGCGACATGCCGGTCCACTCGTAGCCGAAACCTGCAGGCAGTGTGGCAGCCAACTCTTCCATCGCTTGCATCCCGACGCCCGAACTCAAACCCTCTGCGGCCTGCCCCTGAATATTGAGCGACGGCACACCATTGTAGCGTTCCAGACGCGGAGAACCGTAGGTCCAGTGGCCGGTCGTAAATGCCGAGAACGGGATCATTTCGCCCTGATTGTTGCGGATATGCCAGTCACTGACGTTCTCCGGCATCATGCGGAATTCCGGCGCACCCTGTATGTAAACGCGTTTGACGCGGCCCTTGTCGATAAAATCGTTCACATAGGTGGACGCCCAGGCCGTGGTGATCATGGAGTTGATATCTGCCAGAGAGACGCCAAGTGCCGCTGCCTTCTCCTGATCCACATCAAGCTTGTACTGGGCGGTGTCTTCCTGACCGTTGGGTCGCACGTTGGCGAGCCGTTCATCCTGGGCGGCCATGCCGAGCAATTGGTTGCGGGCATTCATCAGCGCCTCGTGACCATGGCCACCGAGGTCCTGCAACTGGAAGTTGAACCCGGATGAGGTACCCAGCTGGGTGATAGCCGGCGGCACAAACGCAAACACCAGAGCATCTTTCATTTGGGAGAAGGCCCCCATGGCGCGGCCCGCCACATCCTGCACAGTGTCTTCGCGCTCATCCCAATCCTTCAGCATCACAAACGCCATACCGTTGTTCTGCCCGCGACCACTGAAGCTGAAACCAATCACTGAGAACACGGATTCAACAAAATCCCCCTCCTGTTCCAGAAAGTAGTCTTCAACATCATCCATTACCGCCACGGAACGCTCTTTTGTAGCACCTGCCGGCAAGATGATTTGAGTAAACATCACACCCTGATCTTCATCGGGCAGGAACGACGTGGGCAGGCGAGTAAACAACAGCGCCAGCACTGCGACGATCGCGACATAAATGACCAGGTAACGGCCCGAGCGCGCCATCATGCCGCCAACACCGGATTGGTATTTAGCGGAGGCATGATTGAACTTGCGGTTGAACCAACCAAAGAAACCGCGCTTTTCCTGGTGGCCGCCGGGGTGCGGCTTGAGCATGGTGGCGCACAGTGCCGGGGTCAATATCAGAGCCACCAGCACGGATAATGTCATCGCAGACACAATTGTCACCGAGAACTGCCGGTAGATCACGCCCGCCGATCCGCCAAAGAACGCCATAGGAACGAATACCGCAGACAGCACCAGGCCGATACCCACCAGAGCACCACTGATCTGTTTCATGGATTTGCGAGTTGCTTCCAGTGGAGAAAGCCCCTCTTCCTCCATCACTCGTTCAACGTTTTCCACCACGACAATGGCGTCATCCACCAGCAGCCCGATGGCCAGTACCATGGCAAACATCGTAAGCGTGTTGATGGAAAAACCAAACGTCGACAATATCGCGAAGGTTCCCAAGAGTACGACGGGCACTGCAATGGTGGGAATCAGCGTCGCGCGAAAGTTCTGCAGGAAGAGGTACATCACCAGGAATACCAGTACGATCGCTTCGATCAGCGTATGTACCACCGACTCAATCGACAGCTTGACGAACGGCGTGGTGTCGTAAGGGTAAACCACCTCCAACCCTGGCGGGAAAAATTCCTCGAGTTCAGTAATGCGTGCGCGCACCGCTGTTGATGTTTCCAACGCATTGGCGCCGGACGCAAGGCTCACCGCGATACCTGTGGCAGTCTGACCGTTGTATTCGGTCTCGAATTGATAGTTAGCACCGCCCAGCTCCACGCTCGCCACGTCTCCAAGACGTACCAGCGATCCATCCTCATTGACTCGCAACGTGATGTTGCTGAACTCTTGCGGCGTTTCCAGGCGGGTCTGCACAATCAGGCTGGCGCTAACTTCCTGGCCGGGAACAGCGGGCGTTCCTCCCAGTTCACCGGCGGCGATCTGTGCGTTCTGTGCGCGAATGGCAGCTGCGATATCCATGGTGGTCAGCCCATAGGTCGCCATTTTGTTGGCGTCGAGCCAAATACGCATGGCGTACTGGGAACCGAACAACTGAATTTGCCCGACGCCGTTCACCCGGCTCAGCTGATCCTGAACATTGGCGGCGACGTAATCGGAAATGCCGTAGCGGTCCATACTGCCGTCGGAGGAGACGAAACCGACAACCATCAGAAACGCGGCGGATGACTTGCTCACCCGCACACCCTGCTGCTGTACTTCCTGTGGCAGCAACGGCATCGCCATTTGCAATTTGTTCTGCACCTGAACCTGCGCCGTATCGGGATCCGTACCGGCGAGGAATGTCAGCGTAATGGAGCCACTGCCGCTGGAATCACTGGTCGAAGACATGTAGGCAACATTGTCGATACCGGTAAGATTCTGCTCGATAATCTGAACAACAGTATCCTGTACAGTCTGAGCCGATGCGCCAGGATAGGTCGCACTAATGCTGACCGATGGCGGCGCCACCTCCGGGTACTGGGAAACCGGCAGGTTGGAAATGGACAGCACGCCCGCCAGCATGACAACAATGGCGATAACCCACGCAAAAATCGGGCGATTGATAAAAAATTGAGCCACCGATTAACCCTCCGAATTCACGGGCGACTGGCCCGACTGTTGTGGCTGCTGCGAGTTAGCGCCGGAAGCTGCGGGCACGGCCTTGACCGGTGCGCCAGGCTGCACTTTCTGCAGGCCCTCAACAATCACCTGCTCACCGGGTTGCACACCGGATAACACCAGCCAGTCACCGCCAATTGCACGACCAACTTGCAGAACTCGCATTTCGGCCTGCCCCTGCTCATTGACGACCATGACAGTCGCCTGACCTTGCTGATTGTGAGCCACGCCCCGTTGAGGAATCAGCAACGCCCCCATTCGCGTACCTTCTTCCACGACCGCGCGCACAAACATGCCCGGCAACAGTAGGTTATCGGGATTGGCGAATTGCGCACGCATGGTTACAGTGCCGGTTGACTGATTTACATCCACTTCAGCGAATTCCAGTGTTCCGGTAAGCTCCGGACCCTGCCCGCTCAGATAAACCTCCGGCGCTTCATCCCGAACCAGGTTTCCCTGGGCCACCTCGCGCCGAATTTCGTTAATCTCATCAACTGACTGCGACATATCGACATAAATGGGATCCAGCTGTTGGATCACAGCCAGTGCTTGTGCCTGACCCGCCGTTACCAAAGCACCTTCAGTCACTGCAGACTTGCCAATCTGGCCGCTGATAGGCGCCAGCACCCGGGTGTATTCCAAATTGATTCGCGCGGTTTCAATCGCCGCTTCGGCACCGGCAATGGCCGCCTCAGCCTGGCGGAAACTTGCCAGCGCATCGTCGTAATCCTGCTGACTCACCGCTCGAGCAGCAACCAGGTCTTTATAGCGTTGCTCGCGGGCACGGGCCACGTCCAGGTTCGCTTTGGCTTCTGCCAAGCCAGCCTGTGCGGTGGCATAAGCGGCTTTATATCTAGCGTCGTCTATCTGATAAAGCTGCTGCCCCTCGGTAATTTCACTACCTTCTTCGAACAACCGCTTGACGATAATGCCAGTGACCTGCGGCCGGATTTCCGCTTTACGGAATGCCGTGGTACGTCCTGGCAGCTCGGTGGTCAAGACAACATCTTCAGCTGCCAGCGTCACCACACCGACTTCAACCGGGCCCGGTGCTGGTGCAGCAACCTCCTCTGAGCCACAGGCTTGCAACGCCGTCACAACAACTGCTCCCAGCGCAAGGTGTCTGACATATTTGCTATAGAAATTCATTTTTTATCCTCAAAATCAACTAATCGAATCGGTGCGCGGAAGATAGACAACGGTACTGGCGATAATGCTAATGCTGCCTCGCGAAGCAAGCAGTAGCCACTTCACCACATACAACTGTGAATGTATGGCATTTAATATGAACGAGCGTTCACTTTCAACTATTATTTTGTAAAAATTGTGAATTCAATGATAGATATTGACTCTCGTCCATGACCATGTACCACTTTCCGACTCGCGTCCCATCACTAAACATGCTATAAACATGCATCCATGAATGTTAAGGGCACCAAGCATGAGCCGCAAAACCAAACAGGATTCACTCGAAACGCGCAACCGTTTACTGGATGCCGCGGAACAGGTTTTCTATGACAAGGGCTTTGCTCACACCACTTTGATGGACATCGCCAGTGCGGCAGAGATGACTCGAGGCGCCATCTACTGGCACTTCAAAAACAAGACGGAAATCTTCGAAGCGATGGTAGATCGGGTCCATTTGCCGCTGGAAAGCCTGGCCGAGTACTGCCCCGACATTGATGAACCGGACCCACTGGTGCGCTTGCGGGAGTTCACGATCCTTGTGCTTAAAGAGACCGTCCGCAACCCTCGGCGTCGGCGGGTGTTCACGATTCTGTTCCACAAGCTCGAGATCAATGGCGAAGCGAAAGCTCTTGAATTGCGGCAACAAGCGGCATTCATGGATTCAACACAGCGTATCGAAGGCACTCTGGCCAGTGCCGTTGAAAAGAAGCTGTTGCCGGAGGACTTGGACATCCACAAGGCGGCGGTCGTCATGCACGCCTTTTTCACCGGAGTAATGAGCAACTGGCTCTTTCTACCACAAAGGTTCGACCTCGAAACCGAAGCCGAATCCATGGTTGACGGGATTCTGGACATGCTCAAATTCAGCCCGGCCATGCGCCACGCCTGATGCACATGGCGCAACCCACACCAATCATTGCAGCCATCTGACAACAGGTCTCATCATGTCAATCCGCAAACTATTCGCATCCACCGCACCCACCAACAGCGCCAGGTTAATAATATGTTCGCTCCTGGCGCTACTGTTATCCGCCTGCGCGTCTACGCCCCAACCCACTGGCTCGGCCCAGCCCCAGGAGAGCGCAGCCACTCATCCGCAGGATCCGTTCGAAAACGTCAATCGACGAATCTTTGCCTTCAACAACAAGGTGGATTCCTGGGTGCTGAAACCGGTAGCCCAGGCGTATGACAGCGTCACCCCCGAGCCGGTACAAACGGGAGTATCGAATTTTTTCGGCAACCTCACCGAAGTCCGCAACACCCTGAACAGCGCCTTGCAGTGGAAATGGGCAGATGCCGCCCACAGCAGCGGCCGCTTTCTGATCAACTCTACTGTCGGTCTTGCAGGGTTATTCGACGTCGCAGCCAAGGCTGGCTTGGCCAAACAGGATGGGGAAGATTTTGGTCAGACGTTGGCGGTCTGGGGAATCGACTCAGGTCCATACCTGATGTTACCCCTGTTGGGGCCGGCAACGGTGCGCGATGGTGTCGGCAAACCCGTCGACACCCTGACCCACCCGCTGTACTACGTTGACGACAGCGCCTGGAAGTATGGATTAACCGCTCTGGATATTATCGATAACCGAGCCGGTCTGCTGGAAGTTGAATCACTATTGTCCGGCGATGGATACACTTTGATGCGCGACTATTATCTGCAAAACCGGGAATACCTGATCAATGACGGCGTTGTAGAAGATGACTTTGGTGGCGGCGACTATGGTGGAGATGCTTACTATGAGGATAGCTACGACTATTGACCGGCAAACAGGTAATAGACTGTTGAAGAATTCGATTCAACCCATTTTTTGAGGTGCGGTCCGTTTGCCATCAGGAGAACTTGCTGAACAGTTTCAGACCCAGCCCGCTAACCTTTCACAGTCATCGCGTCCCAGCTGGCCGCGGCGGCCTGCTGCAGCGTATTGCGGTCAAGATCAATAAACCCGTAAACCTGCTTCCGCGCTAACGCAAGACAAGGTTCGATCCCCAGGCTCAACAGAACATCATCGGCAAGTGGCTTTAGCAATCCCCTCTCCCGCGCCTGCAGAAGCAGCGTATAGAGTGGTTGCAGGCCCACCTGAGCATTTTCAATCAGCGCCCGGGAGCTATCCGGCGGCAGGTTGTCGAACTGGCCTTTGCACATAACCCGGTCCGGGTTCGCTATGCAGATATCCCAGAGTTTCAACCAGATCAACTGAAACTGCTCGTCCAGCGGTCTTGATGTGTCCTGCTCCGCAAACCACTCCACACCCAGTTGCACAATAATTTGCTTGTGAAGTTCCCGGATCAGGGTCTCCTTGTCGTGGAAATACAAATAAACAGTGCCTGCCGCCATACCGGCCTCCCGAGCAAGCTGCTTCATCGAAAATCCGTGAAAACCATATTTCGCCAGCAATGTCTGTGCGGCTTGCAGAATGGCTTCGCGTTTATCGAGCATGTATCACCTGTAACATCTATCACCCGTAATAACGTTAGCGGCAGGCTCGATTCGAGCTGCTCGATGTGAAGTTGTGCCTTGCTTGAAAGCGCCAGATGATAATCCTGTCGCTGATAATGAAGATGTGCCAACCATTCTTATTATTAGATCCACGCCTGCAAAACCTGCTGCGGCGTGCAGTTCTCCACTGATAAATTGGTCGGGCATGGAGGATTTGAACCTCCGACCCCCTCGTCCCGAACGAGGTGCGCTACCAGACTGCGCTAATGCCCGAAAACCCTTAGCCAAAAAGGCTGATCTACTTCAGTTGAGGGGCGCATATTACCGCCGGGATTCATTATCGGCAAGAGGGACTCGATTTGCTGTCCATGTCCCACCGTCGGGATTGGAAGATCCCCGAAGATCTATCAACGGCCAACCATTGATCATGATTTGTAATATCGACATGAAAGAACCCGGTTTTGCCCGCCAACATTTCCACATTTCCTGTGGATAACTTGGTGGATTAACATTGGTAAAAAGCCGCAGATGCCCGGCCTTACTGGTAGCCCCTTAAATTGATTGTTTTTTGATCATATTCGTTTTTTACTTTAAAATCAATCGGTTATGGAATACTTCTAGACCGAAAATGATAGTCAAGCCCTGAATGGCGTCTAAATCGGTTAAATTTTCTATTGACATTCGTGTTGTGCATAACAAGTTAGTGCCGGCTCACGCCCTGGCCGCCATGAGCGGATTTTGAAAAACTGACAAGTCCGCGAAATCATTCGGTTTACCGTTGCCACCTCCCCCTGACCGACGGAATTCTGTTAGTCTCTTCGATGAGATGCGGGGTGGCCGCAAACCCGCCTTGCATACCCTTCTTCTTTGACGACCTCACAGCACCTTATGCTCAGCGCCCCATCCCAGCAGTTTTTGATCAACTCGCTTGCCCGCGGCGCGGTAGTGATTACCGCCAACCGCCGTTTGCAGCGCGCGTTAACCTCCAACATTGCGACGCAGAAATGGCAACCTGCGCCCACTATCTACGCCGCCGATGATTGGGTTAATGAACAATGGCTGGAACTTCAGGATAGAGGTGTTACGGGGAGCGAACGCGTTCTGCTCACCCCATTCCAGTGCCGCAAACTCTGGCACCAGATCATCGAAGCGGACCCGCCAACACTGGCCCTCATAGGCCCCGCTCAGTTGGCGCAGCAGACAGAAGGCGCGGCGCGGCTGGTGGACGAGTGGGAAATTCCCCTGGACAGCAGCGATTTTGAGCAGCGGGAGGAATATGTTTGCTTCGTACGCTGGTACCGACGCTATCAGGCGTTGTTGACTCAACGTGGCCTCACCACCGCCACTCATTGTCGCACCGGGGTGCGGCAGGCCTTTGAAATGGAACTCCTGCCAAAAATCCCTCAAATATTGCTGTACGGTTTCGACGACCTTTCCCCACAGTTGACATCGCTGTTCAAAGGCGCTGCAGCGAATGTGGAGCATTGGCGTCCACTTCCGGCTTCTTCACATCAATGTCGACGTACCACAGCAGCGGACGCGGAGAGCGAAATTCGTGCTGCCGCACTCTGGAGCCGCAGGTTAATAGAGGCTTCCGCAGGGGCAACGCCTGAATCTGGCGAAGTTCCACGAATTGGCATCATCGTGCCACGCTTGAGTAGCCTGCGCCCGATAGTCGAACGCATATTCACAGAGGTATTCGAAACGGAAACCTGGCTCCCGACCGAGCCCCGCCTGACGCTGCCGTTCAACTTTTCTGCTGGCGTCTCCCTGTCATCGGTTCCCCTGGTGGCGGATGCGTTGACGCTCTTGTCGTTCAACCTTCGCACATTAACGCCCGATGATTGGCGGCGGTTGCTGCTTTCGCCCTTTTGGGGCCGTGGGCTGGACAATGGCCGGCGGGAGTTGTTACTGCGCCTGAACCGTTCCAGCAAGATGCAGTTAACCACCGGGGAACTTCGCCGGCTCGCGGAAAAAGCGCAGCAACAGTACGACAGCGAGGACAGCTGGCCAATCGCCGATGCCCTGACGGATTTTACCGAGCTCGCCCGACGCCAGCCACGTCAGCAGAGTTATAACGCCTGGGCAGACGTGTTTGCCGAACAGTTGCGAATTTGCCGCTGGCCGGGCACGCGCGTGCTGGACAGCCCCGAATACCAACAACAGCAGCATCTTTATCAATTATTGGAGCAGCTCGGTCAGTGCGACGCCTGCTTGCCCTCCCCGGTAACACTGGCGCACGCTCTACAGTATCTGCGGGAGCTGGCGGACAGCACAACATTTCAGGCACAGACTCAAACCTCCCCGGTGCAAATCCTCGGTTTACTGGAAGGCGCCGGCTTACATTTTGACCATTGCTGGGTGACGGATCTGTCGGACCTGAGCTGGCCACCTGCCGCCAAACCCAATCCGTTCATTCCACTCACAGTTCAGAATCGATTGGGACTGCCCCGCTCCAACGCTGAGCGGGAATTGGTTTATGCCCGAGCGCTGACTCAACGTCTGAAGGAATCCGCACAGGATCTGATATTCAGCTGGCCGGCGAGCGAAGGTGAAGTTGCGCTTCAACCCAGCCAGTTGATTCGCGACGTCGGACCAATCGGCCTTGAGAGCCTCGCCGGCCCTCGTCCTGACCTTCAGGATATGAACCTGCCCCATGGCGCCCTACCGAATACGGACTTGCAAAACTATGCCGAGACCATCGCCCAGAGCGCCGTATTCGAATCAATCGACTGCAGCAAGGCGCCGCCCTGGACGGAGCTCTCCCAACCTCTGCCTGGGGGTACCGGCCCTATCAAGTTGCAGGCCATCTGTCCGTTCAATGCCTTTGCGGTTTACCGGCTGGGTGCGCGCCCTCGGGAGTCATTGACCATCGGGCTCAACGCCGCTGAACGGGGCACTATGGTGCATGCGTTAATGGCAAGCCTGTGGGAGTCCCTGGAAGATCATCAGACTCTGGTGCAAATGGAGCCCCAAGCGCTTGCCGACAAGGTTCGCGACACTGTGGAATCCACCCTCGCCTTTTGGCGCTTGAAACGCAGCGACCTCTTGCACCCGCGCTTCTTCGCCCTCGAACAGCAGCGCCTCGAGACCCTCGCACTGAAATGGCTGGCATTGGAAGCGCAACGTCCACCCTTCAGAGTTGCCGCGACCGAGACGCCACAAACATTGCGCATTGCCACAGCCAATGGCGAGGCGCAGCTGACCGGTCGGATCGATCGCGTGGACCAGCTCCCGTCAGGAAAGAAACTGATCATCGACTACAAAACCGGTAACGCATCGATCCAGCAATGGCAAGGCGAGCGGCCGGCGGATTTGCAGCTGCCGTTGTACGCATTGGCCCAGGCAGACGAGGTTGCCGCCATCGCCTTCGCAGAACTCAACGTGAAACGCGCCGCGTTCGCCGGTGTTGGCCAGCTGTCCGCCGAAGACGGCACCATCGAAGGCATTGTGCCAGCGGGGTCGGTGAAGCCTCTCCCGGACGATTGGCCGCAGACTCTCGACCAATGGCGCAGCAGCGCGAGCGAGCTGTTGCAGGAATTTCTTCAGGGCGACTGTTCCACCACCGTATATAACATGAACCAGGCACAGTATTACCGCTATCTCGAGCCGTTGAATCGGATTCGGGAGATACAGCTATAAGCTGCAAGCTGCAAGCTGCAAGCTGCAAGATAGAAGATTAAAACTGAAAACTGAGAGACATTTATCAACATGCCAGAATCTTTAACGCCTCGTCCTGTTGATTTTGACGTTCGTCAGCAGGCGCTGGATACTCGCCGATCATTTGCCGTCGCCGCGCCTGCGGGTTCCGGCAAAACGGGTTTGCTGACGCTGCGCCTGCTGAAACTGCTGTGCCTGTGTCAGCACCCGGAAGACGTGCTGTGCATTACCTTTACCCGTAAAGCTGCGGCGGAAATGCGCGAACGACTGCTCCACTCCCTTGCCGAGGCCCAGCAACCAATCCCGGAAGACGCCAGCGAACATACCCAGGCGACGCGGCAAATGGCTTTGCAAGTGCTGGCGCGAGACGCAGAATTGAATTGGCAACTGCAAACCATGCCCGGCCGTCTGCGTATTCAGACCATCGACAGCTTCTGCCGCTCACTGGCCAGCCAGCTACCGGTTGCCAGTTCACTCGGCGCGGATCTCGCCACTTTGGATAATCCCCAGAAAGCCTACCGAATGGCAGTAGCGCAATTGCTTAACCGCTACAGCCGTGGAACTGCCGACAGCGATACCGGCACCAGCGATGACGAACACCAGAACCTGGAAGTGCTGATTCGCCATTTGGATAACCAACTCAACCGGTTGGAAGGCTTATTGGTCAGCCTGCTGGCCAACCGCGACCAATGGATGGGGCTGGTCTACCGGCTGAAATACGGGCAGCGGGAGCCGCTGGAAGCCGCACTGCGTCGCTGGGGCTGCGAGCTGGTGGAAAAGGTTCGCGCGGACCTGGCTGTGTTTGCCGGCGAAATTTTCGACAGCCTGCGCTACGCCACCAGCAATCTGGCCGACGAAAACCCGCACCATGAACTCCTGCAACTTCAGGAGCTGGCGGGTCTGCCCGGTGACAGTGACAGCGAGATCAAGGACTATTGGCAACCGCTGATCAGCATGCTACTGACCAACGATGGAGGCTGGCGCAAACGGCTGGACAAAAACCTGGGCTTTCCTGCGGGCAAGACGAAAGACGAAAAGCTCTCCGCCAAGCATCACAAGGATAGCTTCATGCGCATCCTGGGCGAGCTGCGCGCAAGCCCGTGTTTGCTCGACAACCTTCAGGAGCTGCGTCAATTCCCCGGCTCCACCTATACCGACGCCCAATGGCAACTGCTCAGCAGCCTCACCGGAATCCTTCCGCATCTGGTTGCGGAACTGAAACTGGTGTTTCGTCAGCTCGGCGCCACGGATTTTGTGGAAATTACCGAGGCAGCGCTGGCCGCGCTGGGCGATGCGGACCAACCGAGCGACCTGGCGCTGAAACTGGACCACCAAATCCAGCACATTCTGGTGGACGAATTTCAGGACACCGCCACACCGCAATTGTCCCTGCTGGAAAAACTGACCGAAGGCTGGCAGCCCGACGATGGCCGCACATTGTTTGTTGTCGGTGACGGCATGCAGTCCTGCTACGGCTTCCGTGACGCCAACGTGGGGATCTTTCTTGATGTTCGCAAGCAGGGGCTTGCATCGGTGGCGGTGGAACCGCTGGATCTGCGAGTCAACTTCCGCTCCCGCCCCGGCATTGTCCAGTGGGTCAATCAGGTATTCAACCACGCTTTTCCCGCCGCCGATGACATAGGTCGCGGCGCAGTGCGCTATTCCGTCTCCGATGCGTTCAGTGAGAGTTCATCCGCCAACTCCAGTCCCTGCGTGACCTGTATCGGCTTTGCGGAACAGGAAGACCACCGCGCCGAAGCCACTTACATTACCCAGCAGATTTCTCGTCTTCGCGAGTCGCACCCGGAAGATTCCATCGCGGTACTGGTACGGGGGCGATCCCACCTGCTGGATCTGGTACCGGCTCTGACGGCGGCCAAAATACCGTTCAAGGCCGTGGACATCGACCCACTGTTGTCACGCATGGCCATAGTCGACCTGTTATCACTGACCCGCGCCCTGCTGGACCCAACGGACCGCATCGCCTGGCTGTCGATTTTGCGAGCGCCCTGGTGCGGCCTGTCCATGGAAGATTTACACACACTGGTCACCGCAGATTTGGCAGAACTGAACCCCGCGCCACGGGACGCCGGCTTTGCCGATATTTTCGGACAGATAGAACACTTCGATACAATCTCGGGCATCAGTCCCGCCGGTGCCGCCGCGCTCACGCGTATGCGCGCCGCACTTCAACCGGGCCTGGCCAATCAACGCCGCAAACCATTGAGACAGTGGGTGGAAGGCGTCTGGCTGGCTTTGGGTGGCCCGACAACCGCACCAACGGTGGCTGAAAAACACGACGTGCAAACCTTTCTCGGATTGCTGGAAAAGCACGAACAGGCCGGCACCATCACCGACTGGCAGGCATTTGAAGACGCACTGGCCAAACTCTATGCCCAGCCGGCGAATGATTCGGGCAATCCGGTGGAACTGATGACGATTCATAAATCCAAAGGACTGGAATTCGATCACGTATTTTTGCCGGGGCTGGACCGGAAAACCCGCGGCGACAACCCACCGTTGATTTTGTGGCACCAGCGCTTGAACGCACAGCACCAGAAGGAGCTGGTCCTCAGCCCGATAACCGCAGCCGAAGAAGAACAGACCGAGCCGCTCTACCAGTTTTTGCAACGCGAGAAGAAGATCAAGAACGCCCTGGAAGAAACGCGCCTGCTCTATGTGGCCTGCACCCGGGCGAAGCAACAACTGTGGCTCTCGGCCAATGTGAGAATCAACGACAAAGACGAAATCAAACCACCCGCCGACAACTGCCTGCTGGCGCGGATTTGGCCCCAAATAGAGAGCCAGCTGCAGCGGGTTAATGAGGATCCCTCGTCCACTCTGAGTGAGCAAGCCTTACTACCGGCTGATTCCATTCGCAGGTTAAGCGAACACTGGCAGCAGCCCGCCCCCGCATTCAACGCACCACTGGCACTCTGGCGGGGTCGCGTATACGACAACCTGGACGCGGAGGACGAGCAAGGCAGCAGCTTCCGCCACCGCGTCGCACGACATACCGGAACCCTGTGGCATCGCGTCCTGCGTCGCCTTGCCCTGGACGGGTTTGATCGCTGGACAGCCGAACATATTCAACGGCAGCAAACCTTCTGGCGAACCCAGGCCCGACAATTGGGGCTCGACGAACCCATTGCCACAGCCTGTATCGAACAATTGCGACGGGATATTGAACAGCTGCGCGGTAATACCGAGGCTCGATGGGTGCTGGACCACCGTCACCAAGACAGTCAATGTGAATACCCGCTGGTCAGCCGAGACGGCAGACAACAGCTGATCATTGACCGCACATTTATTCACCAGGGCACTCGCTGGATTATCGACTTCAAAACCTCGGCACCCGCAGCCGACCAATCCCTGGCCGAATTCCTCGCCCATGAACGCGAGACCTATCAGCCCCAACTACAAAGTTACAGCCGGGCATTCGCCGCCATGGAAAAATTACCTCAAAAGCTGGCGTTATATTTTCCGGGGTTGTTGCGGCTGGAAATCCTTTAGGGAAAAGGAGAAAGGGAAAAGGGAAAAGTGGTTGCCGTAGTTCGACGTGGTATGGGTAGTAAGCCGGAGCGTGTCTGCTTTACGCGTTCAACTTAGGCTGGTGCACGAATCTTTTCCCTTTTCCCTTTTCCCTTTTCCCTGGCTTTCAACGTACAATAACCCTCTGTATAAAAAAACACGTTGTTCGGTGCCAATATGTCCCATGTAGATGATGTCAATATAGTTTCACAGGAAGTTCTGATTTCCCCCAGCGAGCTTCAGCGGGAATTGCCTATTTCCGCGCTGGCGGCGAATGTTGTTACCCAGGGTCGCCAGACCGTGCGCGATATTCTTGATCGCAAAGATCACCGTTTGATTGTCGTAATCGGCCCCTGCTCCATTCATGATCCGGTTGCGGCCATGGATTATGCGCGACGTCTGAAGACGCTGGCCGAAGCGGTCAGCGATACACTTTTCGTCGTCATGCGTGTGTATTTTGAAAAGCCGCGCACCACCGTGGGCTGGAAAGGGCTCATCAACGACCCCTACCTGAATGACACATTCAAGATTGAGGAAGGTTTGCACGTGGGCCGCAAACTGTTGCTGGAAATCGCGGAGCTCGGCCTGCCGACGGCCACCGAAGCCCTGGATCCCATATCACCGCAGTACCTGCAGGATCTGATTTCCTGGTCTGCGGTAGGCGCACGCACCACGGAATCCCAAACCCACCGGGAAATGGCCAGCGGCCTGTCATCGGCAGTCGGGTTCAAGAACGGGACTGACGGCAGCTTGACCGCCGCCATCAATTCCCTGCAATCCATATCCAATCCGCACCGTTTCCTCGGCATCAACAAGGAAGGCCAGGTTTCCATTGTTACCACCAAGGGAAATCCGTATGGCCACGTAGTCTTGCGCGGCGGCAATGGCAAGCCCAACTACGATTCCGTCAGCGTGTCACTGTGTGAAAAGGAACTGCAAAACGCCAAGGTCTCCAACAACATCATGGTCGATTGCAGCCACGCCAATTCCGACAAGAATCACGAGCTGCAGCCGTTGGTATTGGACAACGTCGCCAACCAGATTCTCGAAGGCAACAAGTCCATTATCGGAACCATGGTTGAGAGCAACATCGGCGCGGGCAACCAGAAGATCGACCCTGACTTGAGCAAGCTGAAATACGGCGTGTCGGTGACCGACGCCTGTATCGATTGGGAAACCACGGAAAAATGCCTGACGGATATGCGCAACAAGCTCAAGGAAAGCTTGAAAGTACGCGTATAACTCGTTGAAATAAGTGATTTATTCTCTTAAAGCCGCCTATCATGACGGCTTTTTTGGATCCTAATCCTAAGGAAGTGGCCCCGTATTTAACCCTTCGCAGACAGTGAGGTTCGATTTGGGGTAGGGCTTTTCAAGACCCTGGCCCGCGGGATTCGGGCGAGGAGCCCCCAGGGATGGGTTTACGGCGTGTCTTGAAAAGACCTACCCCGAAGCGGACCGGCGCTAAAGCCACCTAAACGGCGGCGTGAAGCCTTGCGGACTCTGAATTTGACTTAGATATAGGCATTGGATCGATCAGTGTGATCCGTCAGATCCCGCACGCCCGCCAATTCCGGCAACCGCTCCATCAAGGTTGATTCAACGCCCTGCTTCAACGTCATATCCACAGCGCTGCAACCCTGGCAGCCACCACCAAATTCGAGGATGGCGAAATTGTCATCGGTGAGCTCCAGCAAGCTGACATTCCCCCCGTGGGACGCCAGGCCGGGATTGATCTCGTTAAACAGGACGTAATTCACTTTGTCTTCCAACGGGCTGTCGTCACTGATTTTCGGCATTTTCGAGTTGGGCGCGCGAATTGTCAGCTGACCACCCATACGGTCCGCTGCGTAGTCAACCTTCGCCTCATCCAGAAACGGCACACTGCGCTCTTCGAAGTACGCCTGAAAACCATTGAACTGAACCAGAATATCCCCAACCTTTTCCTCACCCGGCCGCGCGTAGGCAATACAGGTTTCCGCTTTGGGGGTGCCCGGATTGGAGACAAACATGCGGATCGCAATGCCCTCACAATCCTGTTTATCCAGAAGCTCTTTCAGATAAGCCTGGGCAGACTCAGTAATATCAACATTAACCATAGCATCAGTAACTCATGTTAAACCCGACGAATTCACTCAAGTATTCTACGCTAAGCCCCCGAAAATTTAAACAGCCTGCTCCCATCGGGATGGGCCGACTGACGCTGCTTCTGTTACAATTCGCGCCCACATCAAAATATTTTGATATAGGTTTTATACATGTCTGCACAAGCACAAGGCTCACTCACCCGCAAAAATGCCCTCTATGACGCCATAAAGAAGCGTATTCTGATCCTGGACGGCGGCATGGGAACCCTGATCCAAAGCCACAAGTTGCAGGAAAAGGACTTTCGCGGCGAGCGTTTTGCAGATGTCAGCCAGGATCTGGCCGGCAACAACGACCTGCTCTCCCTGACGCAGCCGGCGCTGATCAAGCAGATGCACCTGGACTATTTTCGCGCCGGTGCCGACATTGTGGAAACCAATACTTTCAACAGCACCCGTGTGTCCCAGGCGGACTACAAACTGGAAGACCTGGTGTTCGAGCTCAACCGGGAATCCGCCCGCCTGGCCCGGGAAGCCGCCGATGAAGTCACGGCCGAGACCCCGGACAAGCCCCGATTTGTTGCCGGTACCCTCGGGCCTACCAGCCGCACCTGCTCGATATCTCCCGATGTCAATGACCCTGGCGCTCGCAACGTCACCTTTGACGAATTGGTGGAGAACTACCGGGAAGCCGTGGCCGGCCTGGTCGCTGGCGGTGCCGACATCATTCTGATCGAGACCATCTTCGACACGCTCAATGCCAAAGCGGCGGTTTACGCCGTGCGCACCTGGTTCGAGGAACAGGGTTTTGAACTGCCGCTGATGATCTCCGGCACCATTACCGACGCCTCCGGCCGCACACTGTCGGGGCAGACCACGGAAGCCTTTTACAATTCCCTGGCACATGCGAAACCGCTTTCCATCGGTCTCAACTGCGCACTGGGCGCCAAGGAACTGCGGCCGTATCTGAAAGAACTGTCGCGGATCGCCGACTGTTATGTATCGGCGCATCCCAACGCCGGGTTGCCCAATGAATTCGGCGAATATGATCAATCGCCTGAAGAGATGGCGGAAATCGTCGCAGAGTTTGCCAGCAGCGGTTTCATCAATATCGTCGGTGGCTGTTGCGGTACCAATCCGCGGCACATCAAAGCCGTGGCCGAGGCCGTCAAGGATTTTGCGCCTCGCGAGATTCCCGAGATAGAACCGGCCTGTCGCCTGTCCGGCCTGGAACCCTTTACCATTACCAAAGACTCACTGTTTGTGAATGTCGGCGAGCGCTGCAATGTCACCGGCTCGGCCCGTTTCAAACGTCTGATTCTCGACGATGACTACACCTCGGCGCTGGCGGTGGCGCTGGATCAGGTGGAAAACGGCGCGCAGATTATCGATATCAACATGGATGAAGGTATGCTGGATGCGGAGGCGGCCATCACCCGCTTTCTCAACTTGATTGCCGGCGAACCGGACATTTCCAAGGTCCCGGTAATGCTGGACTCTTCCAAATGGCACGTCATCGAAGCCGGCCTCAAATGCGTACAGGGCAAGTCCATCGTGAACTCCATCAGCCTCAAGGAAGGCGAAGAGGAATTCCTGGAGCGCGCGGCCCTATGCTTGAAATACGGTGCCGCCGTGGTGGTCATGGCATTTGACGAAAGCGGCCAGGCAGACACCGCCCAGCGCAAGATTGATATCTGTCAGCGCTCCTATCAATTGCTGACAGAGAAGCTCGGTTTCCCGCCCCAGGACATCATCTTTGATCCGAATATCTTTGCCATCGCCACCGGCATGGAAGAGCACAACAACTACGCCGTGGACTTCATTGAAGCCACTCGCTGGATTCGCAAGAATCTGCCCCATGCCGGCGTTTCCGGCGGCGTCAGCAACGTGTCCTTCTCCTTCCGCGGCAATAATCCGGTGCGCGAAGCCATTCATTCGGTATTCCTTTACCACGCCATTCAGGCGGGCATGAACATGGGTATCGTCAACGCCGGTCAGTTGGCGATCTATGACGATCTGCCGAAAGAGCTGAAAGACATCGTTGAGGACGTGATTCTCAACCGCTCCGCCGAGGGCACTGAAACCCTGCTCAACATTGCGGAAAAATACAAAGGCGATGGCAGCGGCCCGGCGAAAAAAGAAGACCTCGCCTGGCGCTCCCTGCCGGTGAACAAGCGCCTCGAACACTCCCTGGTCAAGGGCATCACCACCTTTATCATCGAGGATACCGAGGACGCGCGCCAGGAGGCCGTCCGGCCACTGGATGTGATTGAAGGCCCGCTGATGGATGGCATGAATGTGGTGGGCGACCTGTTCAGCGCCGGCAAGATGTTCCTGCCTCAGGTGGTAAAATCCGCCCGCGTCATGAAGCAGTCGGTGGCATATTTGCAGCCATTCATCGAAGCCGAAAAAACCGAAGCCGCCAAGCCCAATGGTCGCATCGTCATGGCCACGGTTAAAGGCGATGTTCACGACATCGGCACGAACATCGTCGGCGTAGTGCTTCAGTGCAACA
>CAYQQJ010000015.1:0-91564 GCA_964419935.1 uncultured Cellvibrionaceae bacterium | reverse complement strand
CTTACTTGAAGCATCCCCTCCACCGCGAAGCGGTTATGTACAACAGTTTATTCAATGGACCCATCGATATAATCCCAAGAATATATCCACAAACCCGTCTGTTCGATACTACCCATTTCTGCCGTCAAATCAAGCAGTTATGAAAGTGCTTCTTTCTGCTTCAAGGGAAATTGTCTACGCGTACATATATCCCGCAACGGGCGATACGTAATTTTGTTAAAAAATTTCGAATATTCAAATACTTAGGTGTGGGCCCCGCAGGCGTCGGAGTTATGGCTACGCATGAATTTTTGCCGTGTTGCTCAGACGCCCTGCCTGTGCTTTAATTAACCCTGTATATAAACACAGGTATGTTGTTATGGATGACATCGAAATTCCGCTTCCCGCGAACCCTACACGTTTTATGGATCAATTCCGGACTTTCATCCGGCTGGATGGCAAGACTTACGCGACGGAAAACACCTATGTTCATTGGGTAAAGCATTTCATTCGGTTCCACAAGCGGCGCCATCCGCGGGAGATGGGTGTGCAGGATGTGGAGGCTTACCTCTCATATCTGGCGTTGCAGTGCAATGTGTCACCGAGCACTCAGAAAACGGCGCTTAATGCGGTCGCGTTTATGTATAACCGGTTTTTGCGACAACCATTGGAGGGGCTGTCATTCCAGTATGCGCGTAAACCGCAGCGTACCCCAACGGTATTTACCCATAATGAGGCGCTGGAGGTGATCCGGTTGTTGCCGGAGCCCTATCGACTAATGGCGCAGTTGATGTATGGCAGTGGCCTCAGGGTTTCCGAGGCGGTGCGGTTGCGGGTAAAGGACGTGGACTTCTCGATGGGTTATATCGTCGTGCGCAATGGAAAGGGAGGCAAGGACAGAGCCACTGTGTTGCCGAAAAGCCTGATTGACCCGCTAATGACGCAGGTTGAAGTGGTGCGCAATCTTCGAGCGCTGGATGCGACGCGTGGCATAGGCAGCGTCTATATGCCTCATCAACTGGAGAAAAAATATCCGCGGGCGGGGATTTCACTGGCGTGGCAATACCTGTTCGCCGCCTCCGAGTTGGCGGTGGATCCACGGGCAGGCGTGGAGCGGCGGCACCATGTTAATCGGAGCACGTTGCAAAAGCATGTTGCCGGTGCTGTCCGTCGTGCGGGCATCCATAAACAAGCCAGCTGCCACACCTTCCGTCATTCATTCGCAACGCGCCTGCTGCAGGCAAAGTATGATTTAAAACAAATACAAGTTTTGATGGGGCATACGGATATTCGGACGACGGAAGTCTATCTGCATGTGCTGGATGAGCTCGGCGATAAGGTACAAAGCCCGCTCGATATGGCGTGAGTTGGGTGTGATCGAATGAGGTTCTCGCACGGCGTGATCCGTTGAGATCAATGTGCTGGGATTTGATGGTTGTTCAGTATCCACGGCGGAAGGCCGTTCTTGGGCATCCATGCCCTCACGGCATTAGCGCATCTGATGTACAGGATGTACGAATGCCGCGATGACAGGACGTCAGTGAGCGGCCATGCGCGTCGCGCGTGAAGCTTTTTCGCGCTACACTGAAAACCTCATCACTCCCCCAAAACCACCCGCTGCGGCGGAAAATGACAGGAAAAACAGCTGCCCTTTCCCGGTGTGCTGGTAATTCCCAATCGTCCATCGTGGCGATACAGAATATGTTTGGTTATGGCGAGGCCGAGGCCGGTGCCGCCGGATGCTGCGGAGCGACCGCTGTCGACGCGGTAGAATCTTTCGCTCAATCGCGGGATGTGCTTTGGGTCGATGCCGACACCTTGGTCGCGTATGGAGATGACGGCGCCGCTATCGTCGGTTTTACAGGTGATGTCGATGCGGGTTTTGGGTGTGGAGTAGTTGACGGCGTTGACGATGAGGTTGGACAAGGCGCTGCGTAGTTCCTTTTCATTGCCGATCAGGGTGACGTTGTCGATGCCGGATACGGCAAAAGTGTGGCCGCGTTCTGCGCTGATGCTGCGCGCGTCATCGACGATGGTGGCAATCAAAGGCGCCAGGGGGACTTTGTCTGCGTGGGTTTCGCGGCTGTCGGTTTCCAGCTTGCTGAGCGTGATGAGGTCATTGATTAATGCTGTCATTCGCTTGCCCTGTTGTTGCATTTGCGTCAGCGCCTTGTCCCAGCGTGGCGGCAGGTTCTCCATATCGCTCAGGGTTTCGAGGTAACCGCGTATGACGGTCAGCGGTGTGCGCAGTTCATGGGAGACGTTGGCGACAAAATCCTTGCGCATCTGCTCCAGTTTATATAGGCGGGTGACATCGCGGACGATAATCAGTCGATCGTCCTGGCCAAAGATGTGGGTATGAAATTCGAGCTGCTGATGTTGCCGGCGCAAATCGGCGAGTGCCAAAGGTTCACGATAATTGCCGTCTTCAAAGTAGTGGACGAATCGCGGATGGCGAATGAGGTTGGTGACCTGGTGGCCTTTGTCGACAGTCTTGAAGCCGAGCAGTTGTTCGGCGGCCTCATTCCACCATTCAATGTTGCCGCGGCTGTCCACCAGGATGACGCCATCGGCGAGTGCAGTGGCCATCTCCTGCACGCGGGCCACCACGGTTTGCAGGCGCTGCTTTTCTTTTTCATGGCGGTTGTGCATCAGCATCACGTCATCGGCGATGTCTCCCCAGATGCCTTGCAAATCGTTGGCGGGGGGCTGCTGTAAACGCGCCCGGAGTATCCAGTTCTCCAGGGAATAAATTTGCCGGAACGTCCAGAGAACGTACAGACACAGCGCAGCAATGACGGAGATCAGAAAAAAGCCGGACAGGTAACCGATAAGTGTGGAGGTGATAAGCCACGCAATGAACCAGCGCAGCTCTGTTTTAAAGCCCCGTCGGATCATTTCAGGTGGATGCTCCGGTCAAACCCGGTCGACCAGTTTATGGGAGAAGCGGTAACCGACGCCGCGTACTGTCTGGATGTAATTTTCATGGCCCTCGATGCTGATGGCTTTGCGCAGGCGGCGAATATGGACATCCACGGTGCGCTCTTCCACATAAACATTGCCGCCCCACACGTGATCCAGCAGTTGGTTGCGTGAGTAGACGCGCTCCTGGTGAGTGAGGAAGAATTCCAACAGGCGGTATTCTGTAGGCCCCATACTGATGGGCGTATCCCCAATGGTCACCCGGTGGCTGCTGGGGTCCAGTTGCAAATCGCCGGCAATAATGGGATCACCGGCGGCCAGTGTGTCTGTGCGGCGCAGTACGGCTTTGAGCCGCGCCACCAGCTCGCGGGGTGAGAAAGGTTTGGTGATGTAATCATCGGCACCCACTTCCAGCCCTTGCACCTTGTTGTCTTCCTCGCCTTTTGCCGTGAGCATGATGATGGGCACTTCAGCAGTGAGGGAATCGCTTTTCAGCCGCCGGGCGAGTTCGATACCGCTGATGCCGGGCATCATCCAGTCGAGCAGGATCAGGTCCGGGTTGTGGTCGACAATCAGGCTGTGTGCCTGGCGGGCGTCTTCAGCCTCCAGGCAATTGTAGTCTGCCATTTCCAGGGCGACCCGAAGCATATCGCGAATAGCGGCTTCATCATCAACAATCAAAATCGTTTTGCTGGACATGACATTAACCTTAAAAACACGGATTACCAGGAGGCCCCATTAAATAAAGGTTATGTTGCCGTTTTATGACAGCTTTGTAATCAGGCAGATTCCGTCACAGCGTAATGCAGGACGATGCCGATAAAGATCACTATGCCCACCCAGTTGTTGTTGAGGAAGGCCTGGAAGCATTTATCCCAGTCTCGATGGCGAATCAGGTACTGCTGCCAGATGAACAGACCGCCCGCGGCAAGCAACGAAAGCTTGTAGAAAATGCCCAGCTCGAAGTGACGGCCGGCGAGTACCAGCGCAAACAGGGCCATGAACTGCAGGCAGCCGGTGATGATTTTGTCCTGCTCACCAAACAGCACCGCCGTAGATTTAACGCCGATTTTGAGGTCGTCCTCCCGGTCCACCATGGCGTAAAAGGTATCGTAGGCCACGGTCCAGAGGACCACCGCGAGGTACAACAACCAGCTCGCCTGAGGCAATGCCCCGGCCTGAGCGGCAAACGCCATGGGTACTGACCAGGCGAAGGCTGCCCCGAGAACGATTTGCGGCAAATGGGTATAGCGTTTCATGAACGGGTAACAAAATGCCAGGAACACGGCGCCAAAAGACAGGACAATCGTCAAACGGTTGGTAAATAGCACCAGTGCAAAGCATGTCAGGCACAGGCCGATGAACAACAATACGGCTTCGCGAGCGGTGACCTTGCCGGTAACCAATGGGCGGTCAACGGTGCGACGTACATGGCCGTCAATCCGCCGATCCGCAAAGTCATTGATCACGCAACCAGCGCCGCGCATCAGGAACACGCCAAGCACGAAAATCAGCAGAACATCCCAATCCGGCACGCCTTCGGCCGCAATCCACAGGCTCCAGAGCGTCGGCCAGAGCACCAGATAGGCGCCAATCGGCCGGTTCAGGCGCATCAGCTGAATGTAGACAGGCAGTTTGCGGAGCAGAGTGTGTCGAATTTCGGCAGTATGCATGGCAAATTCATTCGTTAAGGGGGATGAAACGGGCTGTGGAAACGATGGCAGAATACACGAGCCGGCGCTTCGAAAACAGGCGCGGGCTTAAGCCGGTGCTTTCGCAAGCGCGCTGGGCATGACCGGGAATGGACTTAACCTTTACCTCATGTAGCGGGCTTGATCTAATAGGAGCGATCACAGATTACGGGCATAAATAGTGAATATCGGGACACTTATATGCGCAAATCCGACATAGTGACAGCGGTCGCCGCGGCCGCAAATCTCACGAGCCGCGAGGCAGACGACGCGGTGGCAGCTTTGCTGGAGCAAGTTACCAACGCGCTCAGCCGGGGCGAAAACGTAGCTTTGATGGGGTTCGGGGCATTCAGTGTCCGCCAGCGTCCTGCGCGACAGGGACGCCACCCGCAGACCGGGCAGGTTTTGCAGGTTCCGGCGAGCCGGAGCGTTGTCTTCAAGCCGGGCAAAGCTCTGCGCAACCAAGAATATTGACGCCTCGTACGGCGACCAACCTAAACCAAGACGGATAAACAATGATAAAAATGCAGCTCCACTGGCAGATCCTTCTGGCCATCGCCCTGGCAATCCTTGTCGGTGCCCTTATTGATACGAACACCGAGCTGTTGGGTGTCACACTTTACAGCGTGTTCGACTTTCTCGGTTCCCTGTTTCTCAATGGGCTGACCATGATCGTTGTGCCCCTGGTGCTCTCCTCCATTATTTGCGGTGTGAGCGGCCTGGGCGGGGACAAGAATCTGGGCCGGCTCGGCGGGAAAACGCTGGGCTTTTACATCGCTTCGAGCCTGTTGGCGATTCTGATGGGGCTGTTGGTGGTTAACCTGCTTGCGCCGGGCATTGTGGACGGGCAACCAGCCGGCAGCAGTTTGAACCTAAGTCCTGCTGAAGAAGTCAGCGTCCAGCTCGAAAAGGTGGAAGGGCGCGGTGCCGGCGATATGGTCGCGGTACTGATGCGCTTGATCCCGACCAATGTTGTGGCGGCCGCTGCTGATGGCCAGCTGCTGGGGCTGATTTTTTTCGGCATTCTGTTCGGCTTCTTCATGACGCGCATCAACCCGGAATTCCGGCAGACCTTGAACGGTTTCTGGCAAGGCGTGTTTGAGACCATGTTGCTGATAACCATGTTCATTATGCGTTTTGCACCCATTGGCGTATTCGGGCTGGTGGCCAAAACGGTCGCCGCCACCGGGTTCGCAGCCTTTCAGCCCTTGTTGTTGTTCTTTATCACGGTGGTTTTGGCGCTGCTCCTGCATACGTTCGGTACGCTCGCCCTGGCGCTCAAGTTTGTCGGCGGTGTCAATCCGCTAAAGCACTACCGCGCCATGGGTGCAGCTTTGCTTACGGCATTTTCTACAGCGAGTTCGTCCGCTACTCTGCCGCTGACCATGAAGTGCCTGGAGAAAAACGCGGGTGTCTCCAACGGTACCAGCTCGTTTGTTCTGCCTCTGGGGGCAACCATCAATATGGATGGCACCGCGCTTTATGAGTGTGTGGCGGCCATGTTTATTGCTCAGGCGTACGGACTGGACCTGACCTTTGGCACCCAGTTCACCATTGTGTTTATCGCCCTGGTGACCTCGGTCGGCGTGGCCGGTATTCCGGCGGCAAGCCTGGTGGCCATCACCGTCATTCTGGCTGCCATTGGATTACCATTGGAAGGTATCGGGATGCTGCTGGTGACTGACAGAATTCTGGATATGATGCGCACCGCCGTGAATGTGTTCAGCGACAGCGTCTGCGCGGTGGTTGTGGCACGGTCCGAAGGCGAGCAGACGTTGCTTGTGGATAAACCGGTACTTACCTGAAGGAGTGGGATGATGAAGAGAGAGCTTGATGTCTGACCTCAATGATCCGCGCGTATTGTTCGCGGCAGAACGCACGCTCCTGGCGTGGAACCGGACCAGCCTGGCGCTGTTGGCATTCGGGTTTGTGATGGAACGCTCGGGGTTGTTTATGCATGTTCTGTTGCAAGACGGCAATGACAGTACGCTGGGTCGCAACTTTACCTTCTGGATCGGCCTGATGTTTGTGGTGTTGGGCGTGTTCGCTTCAGTGGCGGCCGTGATCCAGCACCGGGCCGTTCTGCGCACACTTCGACCGGTCGAAATCCCCACGGGCTATCATGTGAAGCTCGGTATGTTCATCAATCTGGTGGTGGCTTTTGTCGGCGCACTGTTAACCGCGTTTCTGTTGCTGCGCGGACCGGGGTTTGGGTGATTTCTCGACCGCTGAGCAAAAAGCCGAATAGCAAACAATATAAAAGCCAACAGCACTCGCATGTTGCTGTTGGTTTTATCTTGCGGGAGCGGCGGCAATTTCTCGAGGGTAATTACTCGGCCTTGGCGCTCCAGTCAAACCCCGAATAACGAGCGAGCTCCTCCGGATCCAGAACTCCCACATAGCGTTTGTCGTTAATGATCCAGGTGGGGAAACTCTCGATGTTCTGATCGATGCACGCAAAAGCCATGGGACCATTGCGGCCGGTAGGGCTGCACTCGGTATAAGGTAGGGCATCGGCGGCATCGCCAAAGACACGCTTTTGCTCCTGGCAATTGACGCACCAGAAGGCGCCGTAAAATTCGGCGCCGGCCTGATCCAGGTGTGAGGCGAGCGCTTCCAGTCGTGGGTCTTGTTTGGGTTTAAGCATATCGCTGTAGTTGTAATACACGTGCAAGCCACCTACCACGACCAGCACCAGAATCCCGCTGTTCATCAGCCAGTTCGACCAGGGAACGTCCGGTGCCGACGGCGGGCGCTTGATAGCAACTTTGATGAAGATGGCACTGATGATCACCAGCGAGGCAAGGCACCACAGGCACACGGCGTCCAGAGCAATGATGCCGGTGAGCGTGAGGTAGAGGCTAATGGCGACGCCGATTAATGACGGGCTCCACAGACGCTTCCAGCGTCGCAGGCGTGACATGGGGCGGTACGCCAGGTAGGCGATGAGTGCGTAAAGCAGGAAGCCCCACAACGCCAGTGGCAAACCCAAAACCCGAGACCAGCGGCTCTGTTGGATAATGTCGCAACTGGAGCCGGTGCTGCAGAAGGCCGGCGACGTTTCCCACCAGGCGACACCCGTTAAATAGCCGGTGATCAACATACCCAGAATGGCCAGTGCCAAAACCGGCATATCCGGTGCGCGGCCGGCGCCGGAAGACTTGGCAGTGGGCTGGGGAGCAATTTTGCCTCGCCGTTTTTCAGGTCGGTTAGCCATTGTTTAACCTCTTATGCTTATTTTGAGGAATTGTTGTGAAGAGTTGCTGTGTGAGAACGGTCTCCGAGTCTCCCAAATGATAAACGGGCACGGTCAGCGATACTATACCTCAACAGACCATAACTCATCACCGAAACGCCACCGGGGCGGTTTTACGCGCAGACTTCGTCTTGGTGTGTGATCTCAGCCCATGATTTTTGCTGGCGAGCGGATACCGACAGCCAAGTCGGCAGTCTTAGCCGGGTTCAGTGGTTGAGGTGGTCGGGAATTGATACGGAAAGGCCGCAGTGATTAATCGTGCAGCATCGCCAACACAGGTGCGGCCGCCGGCAACATCAGGTTAACCAGGCGATTCAAGGAAAAGGCACTGCCGAGGGTGGGACGCCAGCCCCAGCGCTCGACCATCACGCCCAGGGCGAACCCCGCCGCGACCAAGCCGAAGCCGGCGCCATGCAGATTATTGTTCGGCCCCAGCGTTTGCTGAACGGAGAGACGCAGGAAATCCAGCTCCTGCTTCTTAAGGGCGATTTTTTGCTTGGTGTCCACGGGTTGCGTCCTGTTGGTCACTGAAACCATCGAAGAATTGATGCCATTGCGCCCGTGTCTCGCGGAAGGCACTTTCCGCGCGCAGCTTTTTCAGTTTGCGCAGGCACAGGGCGATCATCAAAAGTTGCAGGAGAAAGATAACCGTTAGCCCCACGGCGACGATGCCGGTGGCGACATAGGCAAGCCAGGCCAGCAAAAGTGACAAGCTGACCCAGGCGAGTCCGGCAAGGGGCAAGAGCGCCATGGCCAGGGCGAAGATGCGTGGCAGGCATTGGGCGGCGAGCTGGAGTTCCAGCCGCGCGAGGCCGAGCATGCTCCCGCCCCAACTGGAAACCTGGCTCGCCAATTGGCGGGCGCGGTCCAGTTCGTCCAGAAACTCGCTTTTGCGGGGCGGGGAACCGGCAACGGCTGCGTCCGGTGGCGGATCCGAAGGCGCGCCGGTGGCGTTGTGTGGCATAACCTAGTGGCGGGTCAGCCGGGACACTAGCCAACCTGCGGCGAAGGCGACGCCTATGGCGGTCAGCGGCCGCTCCTTGATGCGCTCCTCTGCCCGCAGAGCAGCGCTTTCGGCACTTTCACGGCCACGAGTATATTTTTCCTGTGCCGTATGTTGTATGTCTGCGCCCGCAGTGCGCGCGGCCTGGCGAATATTATTGCCCGCTTGTTTCAGGTTAGAAACGGCTTCCTGAACGGAATCCCGTGTTGCTGATTCTCTGGGTGTTTCCATAGCGTTCTGCTCCAATTAGTTAATATCCGTAACCGAATCTCATCAGAATACGCAATCAAACTCTGTGCCATACCATTTTTTGGCCATTTGAGGCGGTATCCGAGGCGCGGGGCGCAGGTGCAGCGGGAATATTCCACAGCAGCAGAGATGAGTCATTGTAAAGAAGCACAGGCTCAATCCCTGGCCTTGTAAAAGCTGCATCCTGACCAGTGTGTGACAGCTACGGCTTGGGTGACTTGGACGCAAGGACTCCGGTTACTTGTCGAGAAGTGCGATCCAGGGGTCGAAGATGTGCAGATGGGTGGCGATGATCTTGACGCAGACCAGCAGTGGAACCGCGATCAGCATGCCCGCCGCTCCCCACAGCCAACCCCAGAGAATCAACCAGACAAACACCACCAGCGGATTCAAGTGCAGGCGATTGCCCAGCGCGGTGGGCGTGACCAGCTGGCACTCCAGAAAGTTGAGGCACAGGTAGGCGACTGGGATCAATAGCGCATAACCGGTTGCGCCGAATTGGATGTAACCGACAAAACCGAGCACAAGGGTCATGATAAATGGCCCGATATAGGGGGCGAAGTTCAACATTGCCGCAAGGGCGCCCCAAAGGACGGGATCCCGTACTCCCAGCGCCCACATCGCCAGTGCTGTAGCAATGCCCAGGCCCGTGTTGATAATGGAAATGACCAGCACGTAGTGTGAGACATCGGCCTGGATGGTGCGCACGATAACCACGGTGGTACGTTTTTCCGACATCGCCGGCCGTATTTCAATGAGTCGCCGCAACATTCCGGCGCTATACCCGAGGAAAAAATACACCAGAATAACGACCGCCAGAATTTGCGTCAGCAATATCGGTGTGCTGCTCAAGGCAAAGGATACGAAGGTGCCGAAAAACCGGTTGCGCAGCTGATCGGCAATGGTGCCGTTGGTTGATGGCGTCGGCTCACCGGGTAGAGCTTGTGCCGGGTTGCCGGCAGGTGCAGCGGCTTTGTTGATGCGCGCGGTGATGTCTTCTGTGGCGTAGGGCACTGCAGCGATCCACTTCTCCGCAGGCTGTGCCAACAGTGTCAGGGTACCAACCAACAGCGTACATACCATGATCATCACGGTTACCACGGCAACAACGTGCGGCAACCAGCGCCGTTGCAGTGCCACCACCAACGGATTGCAAAACAGGGCAAGAAAGCCGGCGATGACGATTGGCAAAATCAACGTCTTCGCCAGGTAAAGCGTGTAGAACACCGCGAGTATCAGCAGCGCCTTGAGCACCGCGCGCGCGGAATGGTTGGCGAGCCAGGAAGACCAGGCCGGTTCACCGGTGGAACTCGCATTCTGCACGGCATTAGGTTGAGCCAGCGGGTCGTGGTACCGGGGTTGTGTCGTCGGGCTGTGGCTGCTTTTTTGGTCCAAAGACATAGGTGTTTCTGCTCCAACATAGGCTCAACCGGCGGCGCCGGTTTCTGCGCGTGGCCGGACTAAAAAGCCAGGCCTAGCTGAGTGGAAAATCCGCGGGTGTTTTCGCCATGGCTGTAGGCAATGTCCACCAGCAGCCGGTTGAATTCCAGCCCCATTCCGACGGAGGCGGCATCCTCATGGGACGCGGCAAGATCGTATTTGTAACCGATGCGCAGGTGCGCGAAAGGTGCGGGGCTGAGTTCGGCGCCGAAGGCCAGCTCCTGTGAGGGTTGTTCGAATCCGATGGGGTCGTTTTCCAGCAGATCCAGATCCACACCCAGGGCATAACCGGGCCGGACGAATGCGAGCCCGGCACGTGCGCGCGGGCGGATGCGCACTTCATCTTCTTCGCCTTGGGCATAGTTTTGCGCCACCACATCCTTGACCGCCACGCCCACCCGCATGCCGGAGTGGAATTCCATCGCCAGGCCAATATCCACGTTGCCGGACAGGTGAGAGTCTTCATCGTCGAGGTTGCCGAAATCCCCCTGCACGACGCGACCGGTCTCCTGGTAAGCCCGAACTTCCATGAGCTTCGGTGTAATGCCGAATGCCACCGGCTGGCCAAACAACTCGAATTCCTTGGCGGCGGTAACACCCCATTCGACAATCAGCGCACCGCGTCCCGATAGGGTGGAATCGAAATCAGCGGTGAAGTTTTGAAGCTCCCCATCATCGTTATAAAGTTCCGGGTGGGGAGGGTTCACCTCTCCCGCGATATAGGCATCCAGAGTTTCTATGTACTTGTCCAGCAATTCGCGGTCACTGGCACTGATGTCGGTGGTGCCGCCACCGATCAACCGGACGCCTATGTGGAACGCGCCGCCGCCGCGAAACCCCGGCTCCACAATGGCCAGTCCTGCGAAGGCTTCTATGGGCAAGTTTTCATTATCGACAGCATCGATGACGCTGCGCAGGTCGCCTGCTTCGTCTCGCACCCGAAGCGCAGTGGTGGTGCTGGGCGTTTGGTTGTAGGCGGCAATGGCATCGCTGATTCGCTGCTCGAGAGTGTTGGGTTCGAGCCGCGCGACCTCCACCAGAGCATCCGATGCCTGGGCGGTGAGAATGGGTAAGTAGAGGCGCCCGGATCGGGATTCTTCTTCCCGCTGATTGTGAAATGCCAGCAACGCCGGGTTGTAAAACTGCGCATGCTGCGGGTTGGCAAGCGCCACGGTAGTTCCGCTCATGGCCAGTGCACGGGGGTCGTAGATGCCAAAGCTGACAGCGTGGGTTTGCGGCGTAAATATGACAAGCAGGCTGGCGGTCAGCGCGCCGAGCAAGAGGGTCTGAGCGTGCCGTGATAAATGCGCCTTTGTGTGTCTCATGGAGCCTCACATTGATGATTGAAAACCCGCTGCGACGAGTGGCACTTCTAGGAAATTGTCCTCGATTTCCCACCTTGCTCGCTACGATGGCGTAAGTCCAACAGACTTCTAGCGGCATTCTGCCGCTACACGTCTCTGAATCTCGCGGCGTTGTTCCCGCAGCTTATTGCCGCGGGGCTCGCGATACCCCTTGCGCAACGCCGCGTGGATTGAACGCAGGCGACGTTCGTAGGAGTCGCAACGCGATTGTGAGCGGGACGCCGCGGCTCGACGCTGGCGCAGCGCTGCCTGCTGTCTTTTACGTCGCTGCTCGCGCAACCTCGCGTTCGCTTTTTGAATATCGGTGACGCGCGGGTCCGGCGGTTGCAGAAGATGTACCTCGGGCATGTCATCATCAACTCGTTGATGATCGTCCGGTGCCTCTGTGGATCTGTCGCTGTAGTGAGTTGTGCCCTGAGCGTCGACCCATTTATAAATTTCAGCGGTCGCATTGCAGGTCAGTGTGGAGAGGAAGATAGCGAAAACTATGCCAGTTAATTGCATAAAACATCCTTGTGGTGATTTCCCTGTTTTGTGTTTTAACGCCGTTGGTTCAAGAGAATGTTTGAATAAAGCTATTTTCTGTGGCGAATTCAGCCGCGCATCTGCTCAGCGATGGCGTCCAGGTCGCCGCTGGATTCCAGGATATTGTCGACGGTGATTTCCGCGGTTTCACGATCCAGATGAAGGAATTCGAACAACCGGTCTGGAATCAGGCCCGGGTCGCGGTTGCCAAAGCCCTTGTTGGTCAGCATCTGGCGCGCCACGAACAGTAGCTTTGCATAGGCGGCGTGTTCCCCACTGTACTGAATATTGTCCTGCTGGCGCAAGGCGACCGCTACCGGCTCCGGCATATGCCATACCTCCATCAGCCACGCGGCCATTTGGGTTCCGGTGCAGCCGAGCAAATGCTGCTCAACGGCGCTGGCCGGCACATGGGAGTTGGCGCTGATGTAGCGATTGATTTGCGCGAAATAGGGCGGAAACACCTCCGCCATTATCAGATAGCCGAAGTTGTTGAGCAGCCCCGCGAGATACGCCATACCGAAACTGGGGCGGTGCTCCCTGGAAATGCTGGTGACCAACCCTTCTACGGCAGCGGCAGTGTAAACCGCATCCTGCCAATAATTGTGCAGTAACTGCTTGTTGATATGGGCGAGCTTCAAGGCCTTGCCGAGGGACAAGCCCAGCGCTAGGTTGAGCACCATATCGAAGCCCAGAACGCGCACGATGGCGTCGTGTACGGACTTGATGGTACCCGGCGCCGAATAATAAGGTGAGGCCGCCCAGCTGACCACTTGCGAGGCGAGGCTGGGGTCGATCTCAACGATATTCGCCAGGTCGTTGATATCCCCATTGGGGTCGGCGCGCAGGCGGATAATGCGCTGGGCCGTTTCCGGCAGGGGCGGCATCTCCAGGGTTTCTTCCAACCGTTGGTGAATACGCAGCTGAGTAAAATTGCGCAAGGCGGTGGTAATGTGTTCGCGGTCCTGTGCTGAAGATTCCGGCAACAGTGGCATGGGCACCGCAAAGGCGCCGATCTCGGTGGACTTGGTCAATGTGAGAAAATCGCTTTGAGCCAATTCCAGATAATGATCATTGCTGCCGGAATCCAGCCATAGGGTCTCCGGTGTGAGCAGGCTTTCGTCCACCAGCGTCGGCAGGTTATTCCAGCCGGGAAACGCGGGCACGTTGCTCAGTTGGTGCAGTCTGAATAGCGGCTGCAGATTCGCCACGGACACCCCTTCAAAATTGCGGCCGAATTGTCGGTGCAAGGCATCCAGATCCAGCAGGCAATTAGCCGGTAATAGTATCTGGACGCGGCCCTGCTGATCTTCCAGCAGCAGCGAGCGAACGGCACAAATACCCGGTGTTGCACCCAAATCCATGCCTCGGGCGCGCACAACGTTACTGCTGTTGGGTGCAATGCTGTAGCGGACATTATTATTTTCTAGCATTTCGAGAACGCTGGCGGGTACGGTCACAAGCCTTCCTCCTACTGATTGCACAATGGTGTCGAACAGGCCCTAGCATAACGGTTTGGTCAGAAAAACACAGCCACACCGCCTTGTTGGTTATATTACATGATACTAGCTCATACTTTTGCATACGCCTGGTTGGCGCCAAACCAGCGTGCGAGTAGTTGCGTGACTTGAGTCTCGTTATTGAACAAAAGTTCGCCAGAGACTTTTTGCACCAACGGCAGCATGTGACTGTCACGTTCCAGATCCGCCACCCGGTACTGCATATCGCCAGTTTGCCGCGTGCCCAGAAGCTCGCCGGGGCCGCGCAGGTGCAAGTCCTTTTCGGCAATCACAAAACCGTCATTGGACTCGCGCAGCACCCGCAGGCGGTCTCGCGCCTGCGCTGAGAGCGGGTTGCCATACAGCAGCACACAATGGCTGGCGGCGCTGCCGCGACCGACGCGACCGCGAACCTGGTGCAGTTGGGCCAGGCCGAGCCGCTCCGGGTTCTCGATGATCATCAGAGTGGCATTGGGCACATCCACACCCACTTCAATCACCGTGGTGGCCACCAGCAAGTCCAGCTCGCCGGCTTTGAAGGCGGCCATCACACTGTCCTTGTCCTTGCTTTTGAGGCGGCCGTGGACCAGCCCAATACGCAGATCCGGCAGGTTCTCCGCCAGCTCCACTGCTGTCTGCTCGGCGGCGCTGGCCGCCAGCGTCTCGGAATCCTCCACCAGCGTACACACCCAATAAGCCTGCTGGCCTTGCTGGCAGGCCGCCCGCACCCGTTGCATGACGTCGGTACGGCGGTCCTGACTGATGAGTACTGTATTGATGGCTTGGCGCCCTGGGGGCAGCTCGTCAATGACCGAGCAATCGAGGTCAGCATAGGCGGTCATCGCCAGTGTTCGCGGTATGGGGGTGGCGGTCATCACCAGCTGGTGGGGCTTGATGCCGGCGTTCTCACCTTTTTGCCGCAAGGTCAGGCGCTGATGCACACCGAAGCGGTGTTGTTCGTCGATAATGGCCAAGCCCAGGCGAGCAAATATCACCTGGTCCTGAAACAGTGCGTGGGTGCCGACGACTATGTCAGTGCTGCCGTCGGCCAAGTCCGCCAGTGCCTGGCGTTTTTGCGCCGCGCCCTGTTTGCCCACCAGCCAAGTCACTTTCAGCCCCAGGGGTTCCATCCAGCGGGCAAAGCTGGCGCGATGCTGTTCCGCCAGAATCTCTGTCGGTGCTACCACCGCAGTCTGATAACCACCGGCAGCCGCCGCCAGTGCGGCCAGTGCGGCGACCAGGGTTTTGCCGCTGCCAACATCCCCTTGCACCATGCGCAGCATAGGTACGGAGCGGGCCATATCCCGATAGATTTCGTCAATAACACGCAACTGGGCGCCGGTGAGTTGAAAACCCAGGCTGCGAAGCAATTGCTGACTCAAATCGCCATTGGGTTGTAGTGCCGGTGCGCGTTCCTGTTGTGCCGCGAGACGCGTCCGTTGCATCGCCAGGTTGTGCGCCAGCAGCTCTTCAAACGCCAGGCGCTGCTGGCAGGGGTGGCTGCCGGCCAGCAGCAAATTGACGGGTGCATCCGGCGGCGGGAAATGCACATAGGCCAGGGCTTCGCTGAGTGAGGTGGTTTGAAACTGGGTGTTAACGTGGGGAGGCAACAGTTCCTTCAAATGAATCTGGGGCAGCAGGTCGACGGCCTGTCGCGCCAGCTTGCGCAGTCGTTGTTGGCCGAGCCCGTCGGTCAGCGGGTACACGGGGGTGAGGCTTTCATCCAGCGCTGTAGCGCGCGCCTCGTCCAGGTATTCGTACTCCGGGTGGTAGAGCTCCAGGCCGGACGCCCCCACCCGCGGCTCGCCATAGCAGCGCAGTGCCACGCCCGGCTGCAGGCGCTCCTTTTGTGCTCCACTGAAATGGTAAAAGCGCAGCCGTACCAGGCCGGTGTCATCTTGCAGGGTACACACCAGGCTGCGGCGCCGGCCGAACACCACTTCGCTGCGCATAACCTGGCCCTCAATGACCACGCTGGTATTGTGTTGCAAGTGACCGATGGGCGTGACCTTGGTGCGGTCCAGATAGCGCATGGGCAGGTGAAACAGCAGATCCTGAACGGTGGCGATGCCGAGCTTGGCCAGGGTCGAGGCCAGCGCACCGCCGACACCTTTGAGGTGAGTGACAGGCAGTTCGCCTGGATCTTCGGCAGTCCTTGTCGCGGTTGTGGAATCAGAAGTCACAGTCATGCGTGGCGTCAGTCGTGGTGTCCGATGCTGCATTGCCCGATGGCCTGGCGCAGCGCGTCGATGGCCTTGTGGCGCGGAAAGCTCGCGCGCCAGGCGAGGGCCACGGTGCGCGTGGGCGCGGGGTCCATAAAGGGCCGGGTTACCAGCAGCTTATCCGTATAATGATCCGCCAGGGCGGCGGACTGAGGCAGTATGGTGATGCCTAGCTTGGACGCCACCATGTGTTTGAGCGTTTCCAGTGAGCTGCCTTCGGAGGCGGTGCGCAGCCCGGTGGCAGATTCATCAATGCCCGGCCGCAGATTGGGGCAAGCATCCAGCACCTGATCCCGGAAGCAGTGACCTTCCCCGAGCAGGAGCACGTTGTATGGGTCGAGCTGGTCTGGCTTGATTATGCTCTCTTTCGCCAGTTCATGATCTTCCGACATGACGACCACAAAGGGCTCTTCATACAGCGGCTGGGTTACCACATCCGCTTCGGTAAACGGCAGAGCGACGATAATTACGTCCAGTTCGCCCTGGCGCAAACGCCGGCGTAAGGTCGCGGTGAAGCTCTCTTCGACATACAGTGGCATTTGTGGCGCGAGCTTCTGCAGCTCGGGAATGAAGTGAGGGAACAGGTAGGGCCCGATAGTGAAAATGGCACCGACCCGCAGGGGGCTACGCAGTTGATCTTTGCCTGAATTGGCGATGTCCTTGATTGCCGATGCCTGTTCCAGCACCAGTTGCGCCTGTTCCACGATTTGCTCTCCCAGCGGTGTCGCGTAGACGCGGGTTTTGGAGCGCTCGAAAATGGCGATCTGGAGTTCCTCTTCCAGTTTTTTTACGGCGATGCTGAGAGTCGGTTGGGAGACGTGACAGCGCTCGGCGGCACGTCCAAAATGCTCTTCCTGTGCCAAGGTGACTATGTAGCGGAGTTCGGTCAGTGTCATTGCTTATCTTTTCGTCTTAATAGAGTTTGTCATAGTATCCCGGCTTGAAATAGCCGCGACATGTGAGTGTGATCGAATGAGTATGGATACTCACACTCAAACTTAAAAAGTAAATCAAGAACCCGGAGTATTTCATATTGGGGCAGAAAAAACTGCTATTTGTCGGATTCGGCGACATTGCCACTCGCGCCAGTGATTGCTTTCCGGCTGCTGATTGGGCGATGACCGGCATTGCGCGCAGCCAACGCAATAGTGCGAAGGTTAACTGCTGGCAGGGCGCAGTTACTGATGCGCAGATTACACAACGCCTGGCGGCGGAGGTCTTCGATATTGCCGTGATCACCTTGACGCCGGATGGCCATGAGCCCGACGATTACCAGCGCGCGTACCTGCACAATAGCGAACATCTGCTACGCACCTGGCAAGACGCCGGCACGGCGCCGGGCTTGGTCATCTTCGTGTCGAGCAGCAGTGTTTACCCGCAGTCTGATGGTGAGTGGGTCACTGAGGAAACCCCAGCCGAGCCTGTTTCAGCGTTGGCGCAGCAGCTTCGCGCGGCGGAACGCGCTTGGCAGGAAAGCCGGTTGAATACGGTCATCGTGCGCTTTTCCGGAATCTATGGCCCCGGCCGGGACTTTCTGCTGCGCCAGGTTGTTGCCGGCAAGGGCGGGCCGCAGCAGAATTCGCCCTATACCAACCGCATCCATGCGGATGACTGCGCAGGGGTCATTTATCACCTGTGTCAGCGATATGCGAACGGATTCGCCCTGGATTCCATCTATCTTGCCAGTGATGATTTGCCAGCCACGGCTTGGGACGTGCGCAGCTGGCTGGCCGAACAACTGGGCTTCGCCGCTGGTCATCTTCAAAGCACCGCCGCCAGCACGCGAGGCGGCAGCAAACGTTGCAGCAATGCCCGGCTGCGGGCCACGGGCTACCAGTTTCAGTGGCCGGATTTTCGCAGCGGTTATGGAGCAGAGGAAAGGCACAAGCTTTAAGCGGCAAGCTGCAAGCGACAAGCTGAAGAAGGGAAAAGGGAAAAGGGAAAAGGGAAAAGGGAAAAGGGAAAAGGGAAAAGGGAAAAGTATTGCCGTAGGGCGAAAAAGCGTCAAGCGCGACGCGCATGGACGCGCTAATGCCGTGAGGGCATGGATGCCCAAGAACGGCCTTCCGCCGTTTTTTTGAGCCCACCAAGTTTGTGATTGCACATTGTGCGGGTATTGGAATATTGGTGGGCAGTGCCCACCCTGCGGATGGCGGAAGGCGCTTAGGCTTTTTCGCCCTACGAACTCTTCTCGCTTGTAGCTCGCGGTTTTAGGCTTTTCCCTTTTCCCTTTTCCCTTGATCCTATACTTGCAGCTTGCAGCTTGCAGCTTGCAGCTACAAAACCATAATCCCGTCGGCTTCTACGGCTGCGCCTTTGGGCAATTCGTTCACGCCGATGGCGGCGCGTGCGGGATAGGGCTTTTGAAAGAATTCCGCCATCACTTCATTGACGACGGGAAAGTTGCTCAAGTCAGTAAGGTAAATGTTGAGTTTGACCACGTCTTGCAAATTGCCGTTGGAGGCGGTGCAGACGGCTTGCAAGTTCTTGAATACCTGTCGCGCTTGTTCGGCGAAATCACCCTCGATCAGCGTCATGGTTTCGGGAATCAGTGGAATCTGTCCGGACAAATACACGGTGTTGTTAACTTTGACCGCCTGAGAGTAAGTGCCTATGGCTTCCGGTGCTTGTTCAGAGTGAATAATGGCTTTATTGGTCATTAAAAATTCCCCAGAAAATTCAAATAAATTGGTGTACAAAGAGATTTAGTTCTTGGCGCGAGAGACCTTGCTGACGGAGCGCATGGTGCGAACCCGGCGCATGACGTTGGCCAGATGTATGCGGTTTTGGACCGCGATGGTCAGGGTAATTACGCTGTGTTGTGCATCCCGTTCTTCCACCTGCACGCCTTCGATGTGAGTGCGGGTGGCGGCGATGCGGGTGGCGATTGAGGCGATAATGCCCCGCTCGGATTCAACCTCCACGCGAATTTCAGTGAGAAATTCTCCGGTCACCTGGGCAGACCAGTTCACCTCGGTAATATTTTCCCGTTTGCTGCGCAGGTCACCGATGTTCTTGCAGGCTTCCCGGTGTACCACCAGGCCTTTGCCGCTGCTGACGTGGCCGACGATGGGGTCTCCGGGAATCGGCCGGCAGCAACGGGCGAATTTGATCAACAGGCCGGCGGCGGAATCAATGGTAATGGGTGAGGCGGCGTGACCTTTGCCGTCGGCGTCCGGTTGCAGGCACTGCGCCACGGAGAGCGCCACGCGCTTGCCCATGCCGATACTTTCATAAAGCTCGGGCAGAGACTCCGTGTCGGTATGTTCAAGCAATTGTGCAATCTGTTTTTTGCTCAACTGCTCAAGGCTGATGTCGCTGTTGGCCAGGGCGCGATCCAGCATGCGCTTGCCCAATTCGACGGATTCGATATGCCGTTGGTGTTTCAGGTAATGCCGAATGGCGCTGCGCGCCTTGGCGGTCACCGCAAAGTTCAGCCAGTTCGGGTTGGGCTGGCTGGATTCGGAGGTGATGATTTTGACTTTTTCGCCGCTCTGCAGAGCCTGTGACAAGGGCGCGGGCCGGTCATTGATGCGACAGGCAACGCAGGTATTACCCACCTGGGTATGCACGGCATAGGCAAAGTCCACCGGTGTGGAGTTGATCGGTAGCTCGATGATTTCGCCGGTGGGGGTGAAGACGTAGACTTCGTCCCGGAACAAATCCATCTTGACGTTTTCCACGAACTCCAGTGAATTGCCGGTGTGCTGTTGAATTTCCAGTATGCGCTGGATCCAGCTGTTGACCCGTGCCTGGCTGGTTTCAGCGGCACTGTCGTCGCCGTTGACGGATTTGTACAGCCAATGCGCGGCAATGCCGCGGCTGGCCAGTTCGTCCATTTCCTTGGTGCGGATCTGCACTTCAATGGGCACACCGTGCATGCCGATCACCACCGTGTGCAGAGACTGGTAGCCATTGATTTTGGGGATGGCGATGTAGTCCTTGAACTCTCCTGGCATGGGTTTATAGAGATTATGGATAGCACCCAGTATGCGATAGCAGGTGTCGATGTCTTCCACGATGATGCGGAACGCATAGACGTCCATGATCTCATTGAAGGATTTGTTCTTGTTGCGCATCTTGTTGTAGATGCTGAACAGATGCTTTTCCCGGCCGATGACCAGTGACGGAATGTTCTCCCGTTGCAGCCGCGTTTCAATGGCACTCTGGATTTTCTCCACCAGTGCACGGCGATTGCCGCGCACGTTTTTGAGAGATGCCTGCAGGCGTGACGCCCGCAGCGGGTACATGGCGGCGAAACCGCGATCTTCAAACTCCACGCGCAGATCATTCATCCCCAACCGGTGGGCGATGGGTGCGTAGATTTCCAGGGTTTCCTTGGCGATGCGGCGCTTCTTCTCCGGCGCCAGGGCGCCCAGAGTGCGCATGTTGTGCAGGCGGTCCGCCAGTTTGACGATGATGACCCGCAGGTCCTGGGCCATGGCCAGCGCCATTTTCTGGAAGTTCTTGGCCTGCTTTTCGGCTTGGGTTTCGTATTCGATCTTGGCCAGTTTGCTGACCCCGTCCACCAGTTCCGCAACCGTGTCGCCAAACTGCTCCGCGATGGCAGGCTTGTCGATGCCGGTGTCTTCGATGACGTCGTGCAGCATGGCGGCCATCAGGCTTTGATGGTCCATGTGGATGGAGGCGAGAATATTGGCCACGGCCAGGGGGTGGGTGATGTAGGGCTCACCGCTGCGACGGAACTGGCCGGTGTGAGCTTGCTCGGCGTAGTAGTACGCGTGCCGGACGCGGTTGACGTTCTGGGGTTCCAGGTAGGAGGAAAGTCTGTGACTAAGTGTGTCGATAGTTAACAAGACTGACCCCCTGAGAATGTACCTTGTGCCTTACTCTTCCCGATAGGACTGGTACTCGCCATCGCGCTCGGTGTCGTAGGCTGGCTTGGAGATAACGGGCGCTTCGTCGGGTTCGGCGAGAATGCTGGCGTCAATAAAACCTTGCTCGATCTCACGCAGTGCGATCACCGTAGGCTTGTCGTTTTCTTCCGCAACCATGGGGTCCTTGCCTTGTACGGCGAGTTGACGAGCGCGTTTGCTGCTCACCATAACCAGTTCGAAACGGTTGTCGACGTGGTCCAAACAATCTTCTACTGTAATTCGTGCCATGAATATCTTCCGCTTTGTGTTGGCGCCGGTAAGCAATGGGAATACTTATTATGCGCCAAATTGATCTGAATTGCTTGTGCAAGCGTGCGGCTATTGAGTCAGCTGCGGCTTGCCGTTGGTTCTGGTTGCCGGGTGGGGCCATCAGGCTCCATCGGCCTTATCAGACGATTGGGGGTCGCGAAGTGTACGCAAAATAAGCAATTACGACAATAGGCTCTGTAATAAACCCTGGTGTCGCAGTTGCTGTTTTTCAAGTTTGAGGCGTTGGGCAATGACTAACGCGCGGAATTCCTGCAGCGCAATGTCAAAGCTGTCGTTGACGATCAGGTAGTCCGCTTCGACGAAATGAGACATTTCGCTTTTGGCCTCCGCCATGCGTGCTTCAATCACTTCAATGTCGTCCTGTCCCCGCCCGGTGAGCCGCTCGTGCAGGCACGCCTGAGATGGCGGCAGTATGAAAACCCCCACCGCATCCGGCAGTAGACGACGAACCTGTGCCGCGCCCTGCCAGTCGATTTCGAGAATGACATCGTCGCCGCCGGCCAGGGTATCTTCCACCCATTGCTTGGAGGTGCCATACAGATTGGCGAACACCTGGGCGTGTTCCAGAAACGCATCCCGCTCCAGCATGGCTGTGAATTCGGCATGATCGACAAAGTTGTAGTTGATTCCATGCACTTCGCCGGGGCGCTTTTCCCGAGTTGTGTGGGAAACGGATACGCGCAGCCCGTCAATGGACTCGACTAACGCGCGCACCAGGCTGGTTTTGCCCGCTCCGGACGGAGCCGATACCGTAAAAAGTGTGCCGCGATTATTCATAGCTGCTTATTGTGCTGTTGTGGCCGGGCGTTCTGGCGCAGGTTTAAGGGCTGCCAAGCATGGAATGACGTGTTGGAGTATGGGACACTGCACTGCATTCGGCACCTGTTCTGGCAAAGTACAAGGGTATCAGTATACCAACTAAGCCCGTCGCCAACATCCAATCTGGCGCACATCCTTTTAGAACAGGAAGCCGCTTAAACCGGCAGCCCCTCTTCATTATCAGCAACAAGCACAACAGGAAGAATACCATGGACGATGAACAGCAACTTGCACCTCAACCTCTCCAGGCCACGCCGAGCAAACATGAGTCTGGTGACCCATCTGCATTGGCTCCGCCTCTTGCCAAGGGGGCGCAACCGGTTGATGTTCTGCGGCAGAGGTTTAAGCTGGACAGCTTTCGCCCCGGTCAGCAGGCGGTTATCGAGAGCCTGCTGGCGGGTCGTTCGGCACTGGCAATATTTCCCACCGGGGGCGGCAAGAGTCTGTGCTACCAGTTGCCCGCGTTGTTGCTCGAGGGCCTTACCCTGGTGGTGTCACCGCTGATTGCCCTGATGAAAGACCAGGTGGACGCGCTCAAGGCCCTGCACATTCCCGCCGCCCGGCTGGATTCAAGCCTCAACGGCGACGAGGTGATGGAGATTTATCGCGGCCTGGAAGACGGCAGTATCAAGCTACTGTATGTGGCGCCCGAGCGGCTGGCCAACGAGCGTTTTTTGGCGCGCCTGCAACAATTGCGCATCAGCCTGATGGCGGTGGATGAAGCCCACTGCGTGTCTGAGTGGGGTCACAATTTTCGACCGGACTACCTCAAATTGGCGGAACTTACCCGGGTTTTGCGCATTGAACGGGTGCTCGCCTTGACGGCCACGGCCACGCCCAAGGTGGCCGAGCAGATCTGTCGCAGTTTCGGTATCGCACCCGGGGATCACATCCAGACCGGTTTCTATCGCTCGAACCTGGACCTGGTGGTAACGCCTTGCGCGGCGAACCAGCGGGATCAGCGGTTGTTGCAACGGCTTGCCGCCCGCCCATCGGATTCCGCCATTGTGTATGTGACCCTGCAAAAAACCGCCGAAGCGGTGGCCGCATTCCTCAATGCGCAAGGTCTCAGTGCCAGCGCTTACCATGCCGGCCTCAAGGATGAAGTGCGCAGCAACACCCAGGAGGCGTTCATGAACGGGACTGTTCGCATCGTGGTGGCCACTATCGCTTTCGGTATGGGCATCGACAAGTCCGACATTCGCGCGGTGTATCACTACAACTTGCCCAAGTCGATGGAGAATTACATGCAGGAGATTGGCCGCGCGGGCCGGGATGGCAAGCAATCCCATTGTGAGCTGCTCGCCTGCCTCGATGATCTGACGGTATTGGAAAATTTTACCTATGGCGATACGCCGGACCCGTTGGCATTGGCCAATGTACTGCGGTGGTTGGATGACCAGGCGGAGCTATTCAGCTTATCTGTGTACGAACTGTCCAGCCAGTTCGACTTGCGACCACTGGTGCTCAATACCCTGCTCACCTATCTGGAACTCGATGGTGTGATCAAGGCCACTTCACCTTTTTATACGGAATACAAGCTGGCTTTCACAGAATCGCGGGACGCGGTTATTGCGCGGTTTGACGATGAGCGTGCGGAATTCCTGCGACAGTTGTTTGCCAGCGGCAAGGCCGGCCGCGTTTGGTTGACGCTCAAGCCTGCGGAGGCGGCGCAGCAACTGGGCGCTGAACAGCAACGTATCATCAAAGCACTCACCTATCTTGAACAGCAGGGTTTGGTCGAGCTCAAAGTTGCCGGCGTGCGCCAGGGTTATCGGATGCTGCATCCGCCAGTGGCCACGGATGAGCGCATTCAACGAATGGCAAGCCTGTTCCGGGAGCGGGAAGAGCGGGATATTGAACGCTTGCAAAAAATTTGCGCCTGGGCCGGAAGCGGCGGCTGCTTGCAGCAACCGTTGATGGCGTATTTTGGCGAGCCGCTTCAGCAACCCTGCGGGCACTGCAGTGGTTGTCGCGGTATGGTCGGCGCGCTACTGCCAAGACGAACCCGGCCAATGAATTCGGCCATTGTTACTGCGGTTGCCCAGGAACAGCACCCGGCGCTTGGGCAGCCGAGGCAGCTGGCGCGCTTTTTATGTGGTATTGGCAGCCCGGCGGCCAGTCGCGCGCGGCTGGGAAAGCATCAACATTTTGGTGCCTTGGGGGATGTGCCCTTTGCGGAGGTGTTGGCGGCTTGCGGCGACGTTACACGGTAGAAGGTCGGTTGCAACATAAATCGACCAACAAAAGACGGTGACTTTGGAGCGCCGGAATAGTCGGCGCCCCGCACGGCAGCTTCACAGAGGCGCGCCGATATGTTGGTCGATGAAATCGAGGCTCGCCTCAAGCATTTTCAAACGCGTCGCGGGTTGGGACAGGTAATGGTCCTCCCCTTTCAGCTTGATCAGCTCGACGCTTTTCTTCGCGCGCTTGAGCCGTTTATACATGGCTTTTGCCTGTTCATAAGGCACAGTGGTGTCGCGGTCGCCGTGGATCAGTAATACCGGCGCCGCAAATTTTTCTGCAGAATAGGTTGGCGATATCGCACGTAAGGTATCTTTGTCTGTGTCGCCACCTGCCATGATGTCGGAGAAATAGGCCACCACCCAATGATTGCGGCCGTGGTCGGATTTTTCCGAACTCAACATTTTACGCAGGTCAGATACGCCATTTACGGATACCACGCACTGATACAGCTCCGGGGTAAAAGCGCCACCGGCCAGTGCGGCGTAGCCCCCGTAACTCATGCCCGCAATGCATACCCGTTTCGGGTCCACCACGCCCTGTTCAATCAATATCTTGATGCCGTCGCTCAAGTCGTCCTGCATCTTTTTGCCCCACTCCCCGCGCCCGGCTAACAGGTGGTCCAGCCCAAAGCCGCTGGAACCGCGGAATTGTGGCTGGATTACCAGATAGCCGCGGCTGGCCAGCGCCTGCGCAAACCAGTCAAACCCCATCCAGTCATGCGCTTCCGGCCCGCCGTGAGGCAGCATAACCGCAGGCAGATTTTTTGGAGACTCAGCTCGGGATGCCGGAATGGTCAGAAGTGTTGGAATCGCCAGGCCATCACGGGCCTTGTAGGACGTTTCAACGACCGGGTGAAAATGCTCCGCTTGAATGGTAGGTCGCGAATTGGCCAGAAAGCGCGTTTCACCATTGGACTCCAGCAGATAATCTCCGGCAGATCCGGCGCCCTCCAGACGAATCACCAGGTGCTGCCAATCCGGGCTCCAGTCCGATAGCCATACCGAGTGCCGCGGATAGTCCGCGGTGATTTTCGCCATGCGCGTATTGAGATTGTTGTCGAAAAACTCGTAGCTGGGCCTCAGTCCGGAATAAACAACGCCGTGCACCACCCGGTTGATATCGGTCAAAACCTGCTCGACGTCAGCGTCATTGCGCTCGAACAGGGGACCGGACAACTTACCATCGGCCAGGGGCATGGTGAAATAGGCTACACGCCGGGTTTCTTCGGATTCATCCAGAATAACCAGGGACTTCCGGTCGGGCGTCACGCCCACCAGGCCGATGTAGGGTACCTCGGTTTCCTGCCGATAAATCTCCACTTCCTCATCGCCGTGGTGGGCCACAATCGCGTGATAGTTGTAATGGTTGTTGAAAATTTCTTCGGCGAGCACGTTGCCTTCGCCGTCAACAAAATAACCGACCGTGCTCGATGAGCCTTTCTCCACAACCCGGGGCCGTCGCGGGGATTCCAGGTCGACCCTCATCAGTGAGTAGTCCGGCGACTGGTCATGTGGGGATTCTCCAACGAACGCCGGCATATATACCATCTTGCCATCGGAAGATGAGCCGACGATATCGCCAAGGCCGGACTGCCCCTTGAAAATCACATCGCCAGGCGTGAGCAGCTGCTCAATGTCTCCGCTGGTGACATCCAGTACAAACGCGGTGCTGATTTCATGGCGTCCTCGGTATCCCAATAAACGTCGCTCCTGTGAGACCACCATCACCAGCCGCGATTCATCGAGAAAATAGAGCCGATGCGGTTTGATATTGCCAATATCCGCGCCGGTTACCAGCTGATTTTTCTCCAGTGAGACCACTGCCACCATGTCACGGTCACCGCTGTGCTTGCGAAAGGCCACCAGCTTGCCATCGGGTGAAACCGCCATCATCTGCACTATGGGCAGCGCGCCGTAATCCTCAATGCCGGGAGCACTGGGGGGCGTTGGTGGGGCCGCACTGAGGGCAATGGCGCTGCTCAACAGCAGAATGAAAGTGATCAGATAGCGGGTAAGGTGTTTGACATGAGGCATGAGCGTTCCGTCCAGCGATAATCCGTTTAAGAAATATGCACGTGTCGGAACAGAGGGATGGTGTCATTCCGCGTGTGCGCTTTTTATATTTATTACAGTGGGTCTTCTGTTGGCACTCGTCCAGGGTGCTATTTGGCCATTATAAGTGATATGGCGGCCGTATCAACAAAGGGCGGTGAGCCGGTACAATAGCGGATTTGCCAGCGCGAGCCGGCCAACCAGTGCAATATGAGAGTTCTATGAAAATTGTTATTCGCTTCTTTTTCCGCAGTTTGCGGCGGGTTCTAACACCCTTTATGTTAATCGCAGAGGCGCTCACCACACCCAAGGCCATCGTTCGCACGTCCACCGAGCAGGCCACCCTCAACAGCGCCAGTGAAAAACTGGCTCTTTATCAATTCCGGGCCTGTCCGTTCTGCATCAAGGTACGCAAGCAAATGGCGCGACTTGGCCTGCCTGTGGAAACCCGGGACGCCCAGCACGACAAGAACCATCGCACGGCACTGGAAGCCGGCGGTGGCAAAATCAAGGTGCCCTGCCTGCTGATTCAGCACGATGATGGACGCGAGGAGTGGCTGTACGAATCCAGCGCCATCAACGAATGGCTGCGGGAGCGGTTTGAGGTGGTAGCGGCCGCTTAAGGTTCCGCAAAGGAGGGGGCAGACGCGGCAGCCCTCTACTCGATATTTTGCACCTGCTCGCGCATTTGCTCGATCAGCACTTTCAGGTCCACGGCAATCTGGGACACTTCCGTGTTGATGGCCTTGGATGACAGGGTATTGGCTTCGCGGTTGAGCTCCTGCATGAGGAAGTCGAGCCGGCGGCCGATGGCGTCTTTTCTGCCCAGGGTGCGGCGCACCTCGTTGAGGTGGGTGTCCAGGCGGTCCAGTTCTTCCGCGACGTCGGATTTTTGCGCGAGGTAAACCACCTCCTGGGCAAAGCGTTCCTGGTCGACGTCGACGGCCAATGCCGCAAGCTTTGCGTGCAAGCGTTCCTGTTGTTGGGTCAGTAACTGCGGCAGTCGGTCACGCAAGGTCACTACATGGGCGGCAATGGATGTCAGCCGTTGTTCAATAAATTTTCCCAGCTCCGCCCCTTCGCACTCCCGGTTGGCAATCAACTGCTGCAACGCGTTGGTGAACAGCTCGCTGGCGCAGTGTTCCACCAGTTTTTGATCCACTTCTTCGGTGCGCACCAAGCCGGGCCATTGCAGGATATCGAGGCTGTTCAGTGGGGCGGGGTTGGCCAGGTCCTGCTGAATCTGCTCTGCCAGCCGAATAACGTCCCGGGCCAATGATTGATTAAGGGTCAATTCCGTGGTGTCAGTCTGTTCAGTCTTCAGGGAAAAGCCGACTTCGACCTTGCCCCGGCTGAGGTTCTTGCGCAGTTGATCGCGCAGAGTAGGCTCGAGATTCCGCAGAGCATCCGGCATACGCAGAGAGGGTTCCAGATAGCGGTGATTGACACTGCGAATTTCGCAAATCACCTTGCCCCAGGTTTGTTGGCTTTCCTGACGGGCAAAACCGGTCATGCTGCGCGGCATAGGGAAGTCCTCGGTTGGGTAAAAGCTCATCTTAACACAGCGTTTTTGTTGGACAGTTCATGAGGCTATAATGCGCCCTCATTTTTCCCGCCGGTTGCCCATTCAAAGGCGCTGGCGTGAGCTAACCGAGGTACGTTATGCCAAGACCCAGTGGTCGTTCCGCAGATCAGCTGCGCGATATCAAAATCATCCGCAATTTCACCAAGCACGCCGAGGGCTCTGTGCTGGTCGGCTTTGGCGATACCCAAGTTATTTGCACGGCGTCTGTGGAGGCTGGGGTGCCGCATTTCATGCGCGGCGAAGGTCGCGGCTGGATTACAGCCGAATACGGCATGTTGCCGCGTTCCACCGGCAGCCGCATGGGCCGGGAAGCGGCGCGGGGCAAACAGGGCGGACGCACTGTTGAAATTCAGCGTCTCATCGGGCGCTCACTACGTGCTGCCATTGATATGAAAGCCCTCGGAGAGTTCACCATTGTGGTGGACTGCGACGTGATTCAGGCCGACGGTGGTACGCGCACGGCCTCGATTACTGGTGCCTGCGTGGCAGTGGTCGATGCGCTGACAAAGTTGCAGCGCGCCGGAACCCTGCGCGACGATCCGTTGAAGTTCATGGTGGCGTCAGTGTCTGTTGGTATTTACCAGGGAGAAGCGGTACTCGATCTGGATTACCCGGAAGACTCCAACGCCGACACCGACATGAACGTGGTCATGGCTGAAAACGCCGGCCTGATCGAGATTCAGGGCACAGCAGAAAAAGAGCCTTTCACCGAATCAGAATTTGCCGCCATGTTTGCATTGGCGAAGAAAGGAATCGCAGAGTTGAACGCATTGCAGCGCAAGGCGTTGGCGGAAGGTTGAGGGAAAGGCGAAAGCTGCAAGCCACAAGCTGCAAGCGACAAGTTGAAAGATAGGGAAAAGGGAAAAGTAAAACCGCAGCTTCAAGGGGAAGACGTTCGATGGGGTTTGGGTCGTTAGTTTCGTTTGGGGGGGGTGGGCAGTGCCCACCCTACAGCGGCGGAAGGCGCTTGACGCTTTTTCGCCCTACGCCATACTTTTCCCTTTTCCCTTTTCCCTTTTCCCTTTTCTTGCAGCTTACGGCTTGTGGCTTGCCGCTCTCTTACAACTCCTCAATATCATAATCCATGATAACCGGGAGGTGGCTGGAGAACAGCTGGTTTTTGTAGATGGCGCCGTACTCTATCTGGTTGCGGATGGAGTTGGACACAACCTGATAATCGGTGCGCCAGCCGTCACCTTCGCCGACGGTGCCGGAGGGCCACCAGGTGTATTCATCGCTGTCGGATATGGCGTGACGGAAGGCGTCGGTGTAGCCGAGCTGGCGAAACAGCTGGTTCATCCACTGCTGTTCGTGGGGCAGGAAGCCGGATTTGTCCGTGTTGTTCTGCCAGTTTTCGACATCAATGCGGTTGTGGGCCATGCCCCAGTTACCACAAAAGATGTAGTCCCGTCGTTTGCGGGTGATTTTGTGCAACAAGGCCTGAAAGTCTTCAAAGAATTTGATTTTGACTTCCTGGGACTCGGCTTCGGAAACGGCAGACGGAGCGAGCAACGAGCCAATGCTGTAGCGCTCGTAGTCGATCTGCAGGTAACGGCCTTCCATATCCACGCCGCTGGCGAAACCCAGGCCATAGATGAGTGCCTTGGGCTGATGGCGGGTGTAGATGGCAACACCGTTGTAGTGCTTGACGCCGGAATCGAAAAAGTAGGCGAAGTAGCCTTCCGGATGAAACGTCTCGTGATCCAGCTCGTACTCCAGGGCACGTAGATCCTGTAGACAGACCACATCGGCGTCTTGATTGGCAATCCAGTCATAAAGCCCGCGCTGAGCAGCTTGGTGGATTCCATCGACACTGAGACTGATTATTCGCATGTTGGCCCCTTAATTGCGGACTGTGTATGATACTTATATTCGCTGCTATTTGTTAGCAGACAGCTGATTTTGCACATAGTTTTTGTTAAAAATCGCAAATTCATCCTGCGTCAAGTTTTCGGCAAAACGGTTCCAGCGCGTTAACGCGTCAATCTTTTGTAATTCTTCTGTAATTCTTCAGAGGTTAACCCCTATTCATGCATGCTTATCAGTCCGAATTCATTGCCTTAGCCATCGAATGCCAAGCCCTTCGTTTTGGTGAATTCAAACTCAAATCCGGCCGCATCAGCCCCTACTTCTTCAATGCCGGCCAGTTTCAAACCGGTAGTGCCCTGGCAAAGCTCGGGCGCTTTTACGCCCAGGCGTTGATGGCGGCCGGCATTGATTTCGATATGGTGTTCGGCCCCGCTTATAAGGGCATTCCGCTGGCGACGACCACCGCGGTGGCTCTGGCGGATCACCACCAGCGGGACGTGCCTTACTGCTTCAATCGCAAAGAGGCTAAAAGTCACGGCGAAGGTGGCAGCCTTGTGGGGGCACCGCTGAAAGGCCGCATTGCGATTGTTGATGACGTTATCACCGCGGGTACTGCCATTCGAGAAGTGCTTGGCCTCATTGAACAGGCAGGTGCGCAGCCAGCCGCTATACTCATAGGACTGAATCGCGAGGAAAAAGGTCAGGGAGAATTATCGGCAATTCAGGAACTGGAACGCAGTACCGGCGTGCCCGTGGTGAGTATCATTAGCCTCAGCCATATCATGGATTATCTCGCAGCCAGCGGTAACACCAGTGACACTTTGGCACGCATAGATACCTATCGGGCAAATTACGGTGTATAGCAATGTTTTTCAATTTACGGTTCTCCCGCGCGCGCATGCCGGGCCCGCAGTTTGGTTTGGCCCATGTCACGAGCCTGCTCATGGCACTTGTGGTCGCATTGGCTGCGGTGCCGGCCTCAGCTGAACAGCAGGTTTACTATCGTTACCTTAACGAGCAGGGTATTTCCGTGCTCGATGATCGTATTCCTCCCCAGTACGCCCAAAAGGGCTACGAGATCGTCAGCCTTTCCGGCGAAGTGTTGAAAACCGTACCGCCAGCTCCCGATGCCGAAGACTTGGCGGCGAAACAAGCCTTATTGAAGTTGCGCGAAGATTTTCAACGCCTGGATCGGCGCTACAGTTCATTGGCGGATATCGAAAGGGCCAAGGAGCGCAAGCTCGCCAACCTTGATACCAATATCGCCATTCTCAGAGGCAACATCACCGGGTTTGAGGCACAACTGGTCAGCTTGCGCAGCCAGGCCGCTGATGTTGAACGCGCTGGTCGCCAGGTGCCGGATGTTTTGTTGCAGAAGCTTTCCGATACCCGTGCGGAATTAACGGCGGCGGAGGAGTTGCTTGAGGTGCGGTTGAAGGAGTTGGAGGATGTGGCAGCGCGGTTTGACCAGGATCTGGAAACCTACGAAAAGGGATCTGCGCGTTTCCGCTCGCCCTAAAAGCTTGAAGAGCTCAAGGGGTTGTGCAAGCAAAGGTGGCGAACCGGGCGGCATGGATTGACTGTGTTGTCGTCACGCCGGTTGTACCAAGAACCCCTCAGAAAGAAACGGCCATTGCTCCTGCCAGCCTTCGCTGGGTGAGCGCGAGAACTCGCTGCGAACAAACTGCGCGATGCGGCCTTCCGCCGTGGCCATCCACAAGCCGACAGTGGCATTGATCGGCAAGCCAAAATGCAGGCCTTCCCGCAATTCCGCTTCCCGCAATATCTGTTTCATTTGCGTTTCCAGCCGGTCAAACAATTGCGCCACGCGCCTGCGCAGTCGCTCGGTTTCCCCCGCCAGGGCGTCGCCAGTGAGAATGCGGGTGATGCCGGGATTGCGCTCGGCAAAACCGAGCAGTAGCTGCAGGATTCGTTCACACTTCTGGTGGGCAGCAAGGTTGTCTTCGGCGGCAATCAATGCGACGCGGGTGAACAGCGTTTCCTCGACAAATTCGATCAGCCCTTCCAGCATTTTGGATTTACTGGGAAAGTGACGGTAAAGCGCGGCCTCGGAAACACCCACCTGTTTGGCCAGCGCCGCTGTGGTGATGCGAGCGCCGGGGCTGGCTTCCAGCATATGCGCCAGCGCCTCCAGAATCTGTTGTCGGCGAGGCCGCTTGTTATTGTCGATGTTCATACAGATCCAAATCTTTCCTGTGGTTGCGCAAAAAGGCCGGTGCTGGTGAAGCTTATGCTAGCGGTATATGGCGCTAGCTTCAACATGGGCGGACGTATATAGCTGCTATAAGCTGCTGCGATTGTTGGTAATCAGGGTGCCGACGCCGGCATCGGTAAATATCTCCAGCAACACCGCGTGAGGCACGCGACCATCAATAATGTGGGCGCTGGCGACACCGCCTTTGACGGCATCCAGTGCGCACTGGATTTTCGGCAGCATACCGCCGTAGATAGTGCCATCTTCAATCAATTCATCGACGCGCGTGGTGGTGAGGCCAGTCAGTATCTGACCCTGTTTATCTTGCAGGCCGGCGACATTAGTCAACAGCATCAGCTTTTCTGCCTGAAGCACTTCGGCCACCTTGCCGGCAACCAGATCCGCATTGATGTTGTAAGAGGAACCGTCTTCTCCGACACCGATGGGTGCAATTACCGGAATAAAATCACTTTGTACCAGCAGGTCGATAACTTTGCGGTTGATTGATTTGACTTCACCGACGTGGCCAATATCAATGATTTCCGTGGCACGCAGTTCTGGTGACTTGCGGCTGTAGGTCAGCTTGCGTGCCTGAATCAGCTTTCCATCCTTGCCGGTTACGCCTATTGCCTGACCGCCGTTGCGATTGATCAGGCTGACAATCTGCTTGTTAACGGTGCCGCCGAGAACCATCTCCACGACATCCATGGTCGCGCTGTCGGTGACGCGCATGCCGTCGACGAAACTCGATTGGATGTTGAGTTTTTTCAGAAGCTCGCCGATTTGGGGTCCGCCACCGTGAACCACAATCGGATTCATGCCGACGGATTTCATCAGCACGACATCCCGGGCAAAGCTGTTTTGCAAGGCTTCGTCGATCATCGCGTTGCCGCCGAATTTGACGACGATGGTTTTGTCAGTGAAGTGCTGAATATACGGCAGTGCCTCGGTCAGCACCTGCGCGATTTGCATGGCATCGGTTTGGGCATAAGACATGGTAGAACCTTTTCCGTGGGTATGCCGTGCGCGTTGGCACTGGCGAAATGGCCGTCAGGGCAGTGTCAGTTGTAATCCAGTGTCAATTCTCTGCAGTTCTCGTGCAAAGAGATCGATAATTCGCTGCAGTGATTGCTCGTCGTCCGCTTCGAACCGCAGGGTCAGATTGGCCGAGGTGTTGGACGCGCGTATCAGGCCCCAGCCGAAGGGGAAGTCCGCGCGCAGGCCATCCAGGGTCGTCAGCTCTGCGCCGTCGAAGTCCCCGCTCTCAATCAGCCTGCGAACTATAGCGAACTTTTTATCTTCTGCAACGGCTAGTCGAATTTCCGGGGTGATCAGCGTCGGCGGGAATTCCGCAAAGATAGTGTCCAAGTCTTCGCCGCGCAGACTCATCACCTCAATCAGGCGGGCAGCGGCATAAATGCCGTCGTCAAAGCCGTACCAGCGATCCTTGATAAATACATGGCCAGAAAACTCGCCGCCGAGCAGCGCACCGGTTTCCAGTATCTTGGCGCGCATGGGCGCGTGGCCGGTTTTCCACATGATCGGCCGGCCGCCAAACCGGCTGATGGCACTGCCCAGCTGGCGGGTGCTCTTGATGTCAAACACCACGTCAGCGCCGGGATTGCGCGCCAGGATATCCTTGGCGAACAGCATGAGCAGGCGGTCGGACCAAATGATCTCCCCGGTGGGCGTAACCACAGTCAACCGGTCCCCATCACCGTCGAATGCAATACCCACGTCGGCCTTTTCCTGCTGCACCCGGGCAATAAGGTGCTGCAGATTGGCGGCAATGGAAGGATCCGGTTCGTGGTTGGGGAAGCGGCCGTCGAGATCGCAATAGAGAGAGGTAACCTGGCAGCCGAGTTCTTCGAACAGGCGCGGCGCAACAGCCCCGGTGACGCCATTGCCCGCGTCCAATACAACGTGCATATCGCCGGCGAGGGCCACGTCCGAAAAAATGGTATCGATGTACTGAGGCACTATGTCGAGGTGTTCTTCGCCCCCGCTACCGCTATAGAAGTCATTGTCCATAATGCGCTTTCGAACATTCTGGATATCGTCTGCGGAGCGGGATTTTCCAACCATGACCACCTTGAAACCGTTATATTCGGCGGCGTTATGGCTGGCGGTGACCATCACGCCACTCTGGGTCTGATTCAGAGTTTCGGTGGCAAAGTACATGAGGGGTGTCGGTACGGTGCCGATATTGATGACGTGGCAACCGGTGCTCAGTATGCCCTTGACCAGATGTTCTGCCAGCACGGGGCTGTGGGTGCGGGCATCCTGCGCAACGACCAGCGCATTTTGACGATGGCCCAGGGCTTCGCTGCCAAGTGCCTGGCCTATCTGGCGCGCGAGGGCGGGGGTAATCTCGGTTTCTGCCAGCCCGCGAATATCATAGGCACGGAAAATAACTTCAGGCACATCACTTCGTCCGGCCGAAGCGCCGGCTGGAGTGCTGGGGGTCGCGGTGCCGGAGTGATCGGAATCGGGTGTTGCGGGGCGTGAGCGAACCTCATCCAGACCGAGCAAGGCTTCATCTTCATCGGCAATCTCGATATCCAGAATGTCATCAGCCTCGTCACTTTCAGCGGCTTCGGCAGAGCTGTTCCTTACCCGAGTCTGGGTTCGCGTCCGTTGCGGTTCCTTGACTGGTGATGCCTTCGATAACTGGCTTCGGTTCAATAAACGGCCCAGCCAGATAGCGAGAGTAACACTGGCGAGAGTGGTGACGAGCAGCAGCGCAATGGGCAACAACAGGTTAACGTCAGTGGCATGCCACAGGCGACTGGAGGGCGTAAAGCGGATCTGCCAATAGCTGTTGTCAATGGCTGCTGTCTGCGGCTCCCCCGCTTCGCCGTTGCCGCTGGTGAGCAAGGTTGTGGCCTTGCCTTGGCCAAAGCTCTGCAGCAGTTCAACGCGGCCCAGCTCCTGGCGATCGTCTACCAATGCCGGTTGCAGTACATTGAGTTGCAGTGTCAGCAGGAGTGTGCCGGTGACCGGCATGCTGGCATCCGCCGGAACCGGAGACACCAGATCGACTATCCATTGCTCGTCCCGTTTGGCTGCTTCGGGAAACACCGCTTGACGCTTTTCCGCGCGCGCGACCATATCGAGTTCGGCAAAGCTCAGCGCGGTGGCGCCTTCTGGCCAGTGCTTCGCCGGATTGGGCAGTAATACGCGCAGGCCGACAGCGGCTTCGAAACGCCGTTGCAGTCGCTGTTCGAGGGTGGACATCGCCTCTGGATTTTGTTTATCCAGAATCACCGCGACATCGGCGGACTGTGCTGCCAGGTCGAGACGTTTCTGGAGTTTGTGCAGCGCGACGGACACGCTGTCTGCCGCCGCCTGGGCGTGAGTGCGGCTGATGGTTTTGAGCTGCAGCGCGCGGCTCTCTTCGATCCAGGTCTGATGGCCCCAATACGCCAGGCCAATGTTCAGGGACAATGCAAGAATCACCAGGAGTATGGTTGGTCGCGCAAATTGTTGCCGCGCGCGGACGCGAGATTGATTTTGCCGACGTTGGTCATTGGACTTCCGGGACTTTGATTCCACTGGGCGTTCCTGCTCGCTGATGTTGTTATGGTGTCTTGCGGTCGTTTGCGTTGAGCGTCACTGCGTGCTCGTCAGTTCGGTCGGTTGACGAGCGTGGCGATGTGCGCCACCAGATCCCGCGCCAGCTGTGTCTTGTCGCGTTGCTCCAGTGTCACGCTGCCTTTCCGATCCACCAGTATTACCGCATTGTCGTCGCTATTGAAGCCAATCTCGGGATTGGAGACGTCATTGGCGATGACAAGATCAAGACCTTTGTCGGTGAGTTTACGCTGTGCGTTCGCAAGCAGGTTTTCCGTTTCCGCTGCGAAGCCCACGGTGAAAGGTTTCGGCTGCAAGTGTGCGACAGCGGCCACAATGTCCACGTTTTTGACCAGATTCAGAGACATTGTGTCCTGCGAGCCCTTCTTGATTTTCTGTGTGGCAACCTGTGCGGGACGGTAATCGGCAACGGCGGCGGCTGCAATAAAAATGTTGCAATCGGCGGCATGGGTTATGGCAGCGTCATGCATATCGCGGGCGCTGGTAACCGGTACCACCGTGACGTGATCCGGGGGTGGTAGCGCCGTGGGTCCACTGATGAGAATCGTGCGAGCGCCGGCTTCAACCGCGGCAGCTGCGAGGGCGTAGCCCATTTTGCCGGAGCTGTGATTGCTGATGTAGCGCACCGGGTCAATCGCTTCACGGGTGGGACCTGCGGTGATGACCAGGGTTTTTCCACTCAGGCTGCCTGTGGCAAAAACGCCGGCACATAGCTGCGCCAGTTGATCCGCCTCCAGCATGCGGCCGAGGCCGGTTTCGCCGCAGGCCTGGCCGCCGTCTCCGGGGCCAAATTGCACAACATTGCGTTCGCGTAGCCTCGCGAGGTTGTCTTGGGTTGCCTGATTGTGCCACATGGCTTGATTCATGGCCGGAGCGATTGCCAGTGTTGCACGGGTCGCTAGGCACAGGGTTGTCAGCAGGTCGTCCCCCCGCCCCTGCGCCAGGCGCGCGATGCAATCTGCGGTGGCGGGCGCGATTAATATCAGGTCCGCCCAGCGGGCCAGTTCAATATGACCCATAGCGGCTTCCGCGGCGGTATCGAGCAAATCCGTATGCACGCTGTTTCCCGATAGTGCCTGCAGAGTGAGGGGGGTGATGAACTCCTGTGCTGCCGCCGTCATTACTACGCGTACGTCTGCTCCAAGGTCCTTGAGGCGACGGATCAGCTCCGCGCTTTTGTAGGCGGCAATGCCTCCGCTAACGCCCAAAAGTATGCGCTTGTTTTGCAGGCGCATCTGGCCGGCAGGATCTGGCGTAATGGTTGTGTTCAAGGCGATATCCGTTTGAAAGTGAAGGCATGTCACGCACTTGGTGTGAAAGATACCATTTTACGTAAAAGACCGATAAGCGATACCCCTTCAGGTCAATCGGTAAGGGATTGACAACGTTGTCATAAATGTTTACCTTTACGCATGCGCCACGCTGGTACAGGCGATGCATAAGTGCAAGGTGGATGCCGGGATGGGCCTATGGCCGATCGCTGAAACGGTAGCTCTGGATAATTTGTGGATGCTTCATCTGCAGGGGCGACACCGTCTAACATAGCGATTCTCAATGATATGCGCAGTTTTCGCCGGGACAGCATCGAATTCCGTAACCGGTTACCTTGCGTCAGCTGGCAGTGATAGAGTTTCTAATTAAGGTGGTTTATGACGACTCGTGTAAATGATAACGAGCTTTTCTTTTTGGGCATCGACGGCGGCGGCAGCAAGTGCAAGGCGCGGTTGGTGTCCAGCGATAACCAGATTCTGGGCACAGGCGTGTCCGGCCCCGCCAACCCGTTTCATGGGATGCAGCAAACGCTCACGTCCATTGTGGATGCAGCGACGCTGGCGGTGCGGGATGCGGGTCGCGACGAGTCGATCCTCGCCAATACGGTTGCCGGTATGGGGCTGGCTGGTGTGAATCTGCCGGGACTGTATCAGGATATGATTAACTGGCAGCACCCATTCCGGCAAATGTTCCTGGAAACTGATCTCCATATTGCCTGCTTGGGCGCCCATGGTGGCGGCTATGGCGCGGTAATCATTGCTGGTACCGGATCCTGCGGCTATATTCACCGGAGTGATCGAAGCACCATGTTTGGTGGCCACGGTTTTCCCATTGGTGACAAAGGCAGCGGTGCCTGGATGGGCCTGGAAGCTGTGCAGGCTGTGCTACTCTCACTCGACAACCTGGGCCCCAGCACAACCCTTGGCGGAGCGATCAGCGAAGTTCTCGATGCTGAAGGCTTGGGTATCATCGAGAAACTCACCGGCGCACCCTCGGCGCTGTACGGTCGACTTGCTCCGGCTGTCTTGCAGCAGGCTCATGCTGGCGACGAGGTCGCCTGTGCGATCGTGCAGGAAGGCGCTGACTACATCAGCGCGCTTGGCGAAAAGCTGTTGGCCTTCAATCCGCCACGACTTTGCATTCTTGGAGGCTTGGGGCCATTGCTGAAGCCTTGGCTCAAACCAACGGTTGCCAGTGCTATGGTTGCACCCTTGGCCCAGCCCGAAGCAGGTGCCATTTTGTTTGCCCAGCAGCAATGGCAATCTGAAAAAAAAGCCGCCTACCCGTAAGGTCCGAATGATTGGCCTGGGTGCACCAACCAGTGGGACTGCAAACACCGCTCAAACAATAACGCCGATCCCAGCGAGGCCAGAATGAATAAACCCCAACGCAGCATTGCCCTGGACGCCATGCGCGGCCTGACTCTTGCCGCCATGATTCTAGTGAATACACCGGGTTCCTGGGGATACCTGTATGCGCCTCTGGCCCATGCGGATTGGCACGGCTATACACCGACCGACCTGATCTTTCCGTTTTTCCTGTTCATTGTCGGCGCCGCCATGTACTTCGCGCTACGTCGCTTTGACTACAGCCCGAGTAAAGATGCGCTGCTCAAACTGGGCAAGCGGGTCGCCATCATCTTTGCCATTGGCCTGTTTCTACAGGCCTTTCCCTTTACTTCACCGCTGAGCGAATTGCGCATCATGGGTGTGTTGCAGCGTATTGCCCTCGCCTACGGCCTGGCGACCCTGGCGGTTTTCTATTTGTCGGACCGTTTGTTGTATGTAGCCATCGCAGTCATTCTGCTGGGTTATTGGGCACTGTTGTACACAGTCGGCGCCGCTGATGCGTTCAGCATTCAGCACAACGTCGTGACCGTGGTCGATCGCATCTTGCTTGGTGATAACCATCTGTGGACCGGGAAAGGCGTGCCCTTTGATCCGGAAGGCTTGCTCAGTACTCTGCCGGCGATGGTGAATGTGCTGGCGGGCTTTTTAGCTACCCGCTGGATAATGCAGATGAGCGGCACCGGTCAGCAAACCCGCAGTTTGCTTCTCGCGGGCGGGGTTCTTCTGGTCGTCGGGCACATCTGGAGCCTGTGGCTGCCGATCAACAAAAGCCTGTGGACCAGTTCATTTGTGCTCGTAACATCGGGTTGGGCGTTGGTGGTGTTAGCCGCTTTCGTGGCTGTATGCAGCAGTGCGCAAGGTTCGAAGCTGATGCGTCCCCTGCAGATTTACGGGATGAACCCGCTGTTTATCTACGCGTTGTCGGCGCTCTGGGTGAGCTGTTACTTCTTGGTGACCTTGAGTTTTGATGGCAAGGCGATGAACGCCTACGATTTTCTCTACCACGTTTGCCTGGCTCTGGTGGGGAACCCCTATGTCGCCTCGGTTCTGTTCGCAGGCGCTCACGTCCTGTTGTTCTGGGTAGTCGCCTACCTTCTCTATCGCAAAAATATCTTTATCAAAATCTGATAACCAGATCGCCCATTCAAATTTCGGGTATGCAAAAAAGCCCTTTAATGCGAATTAAAGGGCTTTTTTGGGAGGTTCTGAAAAGTGTTCCCGCTTTTAGTCGGCGCTCAGGCGATCCAATAGCGCGCGATTTTCCTGTTCTATGTGCTTGAAAAAGTCCCTGTCTGCCAAGTCGGCAGCAGCATCTTCATCGATGATGATAGTCGCGGCCGGATGCATCTGCAGAATTGAGGCCGGGCAGCTGGCGGTAATCGGGCCTTCCACCATGGCTTTTACAGGCTCAGCTTTGCTGGCACCGGTCGCCAACAGGACGATACGGCGTGCTTCCATGATGGTACCAATGCCCATGGTGACTGACAGATGAGGTTGAAACTCTCCTGCTTCGAAAAACCGCGAATTGTCCTCAATTGTTGCTCGGGTAAGTGTTTTGACCCGAGTGCGTGAGCCGAGGCTCGAAGAGGGCTCATTGAAACCGATGTGGCCGTTGCGGCCCAAGCCCAGTAGCTGCACGTCAATACCGCCGCAGTCCCTGATGGCCGCTTCGTAGTCTGCACAGGCCTGCAGTGGATTGTCTGCTTCACCGTTGGGTATATGTGTGTTGCCGCGATCGATATCGATGTGATTGAAAAGTTTTTCATCCATGAAATAGCGGTAACTCTGGGGATGATCGCCGGACAAACCCAAGTATTCATCCAGGTTGAAGCTCCGCGCCTGCTTGAAGGATACCGCGCCGGAAGCACAGGCTTCGATCAGGTTCCGGTAAAGGGCAACCGGTGTTGAGCCCGTGGCAAGACCAAGAACACTGTCAGCTTTCGTTTGTAATTGTTGAATGAAGATGTTGGCACCATAGGCGGCAACAGCTTCGGCATTTTCAAGAATGACAACTTTCATTGTTAGCAACTTAAACAGAGGGTTGGTGGGAGCGGTGTTCGCCTTTGATCCAGGTGTCGAGAACCCGGAAGTCGTCGCTGAAATGAACCAGATCCGCGTCGTAGCCCCGGGCTATACGGCCTTTGTTGACGTCCACGGCCAGCATCTGTGCCGGATACAGTGAAGCCATGCGCAGGCTTTCTTCCAGGGGCAGGCCAACCAGGTTGGTAGTAATGCGCACTGCATCCATCATGCTGATGGCGCTGCCGGCCAATCGCCCTTCGGCACTGACCAGGCGACCATCCTGTTCGCTGATGGTTTCGCCATAGAGCTCGAAGCTCTTGCTGCTCGAGCCGACCGTCGCCATGGCATCAGTGACCAGATAAAGTTTGCCCTCGGGTTTGCAAAGCTGGGCGAGGCGCACCGAGCCGGGGTGAACATGGTGCCCGTCAACTACGATGCCGCACCAACTGTTGCGGTCTTCCAGTGCTGCGCCGACAACGCCGGGTTCACGGCCCTGCAATTGGCTCATGGCGTTGAACAAGTGGGTAAAGCCGCGCAAGCCTTCAGCCAGAGCGCGAGTAACGGATTCATAGCTGGCGTTGGTATGACCGGCACACACAATAATACCGGCTTCCGCTAACAGTTTTATTTGCCCCGGTTGCGTGTGCTCAGGCGCCAGAGTGAGCATGACCGGATAGCCGTTCAGGCTGCACAACCACTCGATATCCGTCTGCTCCATGGTGCGGATATAGGCTTGATTATGTACGCCGCGGCGGGTCTGGTCGAAAAATGGCCCTTCTATATGGATGCCGAGTACGCCGGGCATACCGGTGGCGATGGCTTCACTGACAACCTCCACGCAGCGGCGATGCTGGGCGGGAGTATCGCTGATTAGCGTGGGCAGCATACCAGTGGTACCGCCCTGGCGATGGCCATCGACCATAGCCGCTACCGCATCGAGGCAGGGGTTGTTGTTGAGCAATTCACCGCCACCGCCGTTGACTTGCAAGTCAATAAAGCCCGGCGCCAGGATGCCGCCGTTCAGAACATGATGTGGAATGGTGGGATCCAATTGATTTTCAGCTATCACTTCGGTGATGGAGCCGTCTTTAATAACTAAAGCCTGTCGCTCGATAAATCCGGTTCCGTCGAAGATGGTGGCGCCGGAGACTGCTTGTATCATGAGAATGTGGCCTTGCGTGGGGACTGGTTTAAAAATGGCCCCTGAAGTTCAGGGGCCTAAACTAGCGTGGAGAGCCCGTCCGAAAAAAGACAGCGTTGTCATTCTGGCTTAAAAATAACCATTTGTAAACCCCCCAGGGACTAACGGTCGGGTGCGGCGCCCGTTGATTCCCGAATGACCAGTTCCGGATTGAAAATATTCTTGCTGATACTGCGCCTGGCGGCCGCATCCTTCTGGCGAATCCGGTTGAGAAGCAACGCCGTGGCGTGTTCGGCAATCGACTTGTTGGACTGATGGGCCGTGGTCAATCGGGGCCAGGTCTGGCGGGAGAAGGGGCTGTCTTCAAAGCCGGCGATGGACAGCTCTTCCGGTACGGCAACGCCCATCAGACGCGACGCGAACAGTGCCCCCGCAGCGACTTCGTCGTTTGCGCCCAGTATTGCCGTTGGGCGATCGCCGGCACCCATCAGCCGCTTGGCACCGTTAACACCGGACTCGAATGAATAGTCGCCATCGAGAATGTAGCGCTTGTTGACCTGAATCTTGTTGTCCTTGAGTGCCGCCAGGTAGCCCTGCAGGCGCTCGTTACTGGAGTTGTGTTCCACTGCCCCACACAAAAATGCGATGTCGCGGTGACCAAGGTCAATCAGGTATTGGGTCAGGGAGTAAGCTGCCTGATGATCATTGATGAACACGCTGAGGGTGTCTTCCTTTGCAGTTTCGCCGCCGGAAAGAATACGGACAAACTGAACATTGAGCTGCTCCAGGGTTTCAATAACTGCTTGCATTTCGGAAAACGGTGGGGTCAGCACAATACCCGCAGCGCGGGATCGCTCAACTACCTGTTTGATTTCGTCACAGATATCCACCGCTTTGGCGTTACAGGGGTGAATCAGCAGTTCATAGCCTTTTTCTTTGGACGCGGCGAGAATGCCGTTTTGCATGTCAATGACGTAATAGGCATTGGGGTTGTCATAGATGTAGGCAATGGCATAGGAATGGGTGCCCGCCAGATTGCGCGCCGCCGCATTGGGGCGGTAGTTCAGCGCCGCTACCGCCTCGAGAACCTTTTCCTGAGTTGCAGCACGTACGGAGGGTTCGTTATTGATGACCCGTGAAACGGTTTTGATTGAAACGTCTGCACGTTTCGCCACGTCATGAATTGTTACTTTCACGCTGGGATTCCTGAGCTGTTTAACCAGTCATTATTCTACTGGTATTGGATCAATGGGTAGCTGTTCAACAATGAGTGTGATAAAAATACGCGGTTGCTTCTCGCGCATCTCCTTCCCTTACCGGTTGTGGCGCGAAACGCAGCTGAAATAAGGGATAAGGGCGAATCAGCCCAGGCAACAGATGGGGCCTGCGGACATTATTTGATCGCTTCGAGCTCGCTAACATACACAATAGCGCACAACATGGATAGTGATTATGACAATTAAGGATTGGCCCGCAGAAGAGCGGCCACGGGAAAAACTACTGAGTCGCGGTGCTGGTGCTTTATCGGATGCGGAGCTTCTGGCAATTTTCCTTCGCACCGGTTGCGCCGGCAAGTCGGCGGTGGATTTGGCGAGGGACCTTCTGGTTGGCTTTGGCAGTCTTCGGGCGCTTCTGGAGGCGACTCAATCCGAATTCTGTGGCGCCATGGGGTTGGGAGCAGCGAAATACGCCCAGCTCCAAGCCGTGCTGGAAATGGCGCGACGCCATCTGGCCGAACAACTGCAGCAGCGGGATGCGCTCACCAGCGTTGCGGCGGTGCGCGCCTACCTCACCCAGCAGTTGCGACATCGCCAGCAGGAAGTCTTCTGCGCGCTCCTGCTGGATAATCAGCATCGCCTGCTCAACTTTCTGGAGCTGTTCCAGGGCACTATCGATGGGGCCAGCGTCTATCCCCGCGAAGTCGTCAAAACTGTCCTGGCTCACAACGCCGCCGCCGTCATCTTTGCCCACAATCACCCCTCCGGCGTTGCCGAGCCCAGCCAGGCCGACCGCAGTATTACCGACCGCCTGTGCAATGCCCTGAGTTTGGTCGATGTTCGGGTGCTGGATCATCTGGTGATCGGCGAGGGCGACGCGGTGTCTTTTGCGGAGAGGGGGTGGATTTGAGCTGCAAGCTCAAGAGATAGGGAAAAGGGAAAAGTAAGAGCTACATGCTCCAAGCCGCAAGCGATAAGCTAGGAAAACGGTTTATCACAGTAGGTCGAAGTAAGCCCAAGCGCCATCCGACGTGCCAATGTCGGAAGGCGCCTACGGCTTTTTCGACCTACTAGGGAAGAATAGCTGGTGAAGTGGTTGTTGTAGCCGCATTGTTCTTTTCCCTTTTCCCTTTTCCCTTGCTTTTACCTATCTCTTTTGGTATAAATCGCGCCTCTTTGCAATCGGGTAGCGCTGATGGCGCGCCAGAAACTGTGGTAAACCTGATTCAGACCCGAATTAAACCCATACGGGATGTAGCGCAAGTGGCCTGAAATCAAAGGGTTAGAGCTCTGCATTGAACGGCGAATCGATATTCAAGAGGCGAGACCATGTCCAAGGTATGTCAAGTTACTGGCAAGCGTCCGGTAACCGGCAACAACGTATCCCACGCAAAAAACCACACCAAGCGTCGTTTTTTGCCAAATTTGCATAGCCACCGTTTTTGGGTGGAGGCGGAAAAGCGTTTCGTAAGACTGCGTGTTTCTTCCAAAGGTATGCGTATCATTGACAAATGCGGTATCGATCAGGTTTTGACCGAGATACGCGCGCGCGGCGAAAAAGTTTAAGCCGCTCACTGAGGAGACAACGTCATGCGTGACAAGATTCGATTGAACTCAAGTGCCGGTACCGGCCACTTCTACACCACTGACAAAAACAAGCGCAACATGCCGGAGAAAATGGAGATCAAGAAATTCGATCCCGTTATCCGCAAGCATGTCATGTACAAGGAAGGCAAGATCAAGTAAGCCTTTCGGCTGCGCGATGCGTAGCTATTGCATAGCGTCTTCAAGAGCCTGGTTTCGACCGGGCTTTTTTGTATCCGCGGTTTACCCAGCTGTTATTATCTCTGTTGATATCGATTGGACGTGCCATGCCAGAGCTTCCTGAAGTTGAAACCACCCGACGCGGTATCACTCCGCACGTAGTTGGGCGGCGCGTGCAGAATCTGGTGGTGCGCAACGGCAGCTTGCGTTGGCCGGTGCCGCCGGACTTACCGGACATTGTGCGCGGCCTGGTTCTGGAAACCATCGAGCGCCGTGGCAAGTATCTGTTGTTGCAGTTTCCGGCCGGCGTTCTGATCTGGCACCTGGGGATGTCGGGAAGTCTGCGCCTGGTGCAGGCGGGCGACGCTGTCGGCAAACACGATCATGTTGATATGGTCTTTGATGACCAGCGCATATTGCGCTTTCACGATCCGCGTCGTTTCGGTGCAGTGCTGTGGACGGCGGAACCGCTGGAGTCCCACAAGTTGCTTTACCATCTGGGGCCGGAACCGCTGTTGGGCGACTTCACCGCCGAATACTTGTTCGCCCGCTCGCGCAAACGCACTCAAGCGGTAAAAACATGGTTGATGGACAGCCGAGTGGTGGTGGGAGTCGGCAACATATACGCGAATGAGGCACTTTTTGCTGCCGGTATTCATCCCTTGCGCAAGGCAGGCAAGCTGACGCGGGCAGAGTGTGAGCGCCTGGTGGTGGAGGTCAAACGCATACTGGCCGCCGCAATTGAACGCGGAGGTACGACGCTGCGGGATTTTGTCGGAGGCGATGGCAAGCCCGGCTATTTTGCGCAGGAGCTGTGGGTCTACGGGCGCAGCGGGCAGGCCTGCAAAACCTGCGATAAGCTGCTGACCGAGCGGCGAGTCAGTCAGCGCAGCACCGTCTATTGCACTCAGTGTCAAAAATAGGCGGCTTTTGGGTGCCCTAGGGGAAATATTTCTTGCGCAAGGCGTCCTTTACTTCCTGTGGAACAAACTTGCTGACATCACCGCCGAGGGAAGCGATTTCCCGCACCAGTGACGAAGAGATATAAGACAAATGTTCTGCGGGCGTCAGAAACAGGCTTTCCATGGCCGGTGCCAGAGCGCGATTCATGTTGGCCAGCTGAAACTCGTATTCGAAATCTGACACCGCGCGCAGTCCGCGGACAACGCCATAGGCTTCTTTCTCTTCAACGAAATCCGCCAGCAACGTATCGAAGCCGCACACCTCGATGTTCTTGAAGTCCTTCAGAACATGTTGTGCCAGCGTAACACGCTCGTCCAGGCTGAACAGGGGCTGTTTTTTCGGACTGGCCGCTACCGCCACAATCACGTAATCAAACAGGTGGCAGGCACGCTGTACTAGGTCCACGTGGCCATTGGTGATCGGATCAAAGGTGCCCGGATACACCACGCGTTTGATGGAGTGATTCATGGTCTATTACCTAAAGCGCCAAAATGAATGAAGTTTTGATTATATGGTTCAAGGGTGCAGTTATTGGTTTGGGACTCTGTGGCGAAGCGATTTGTTCAGGGCGCACAACTCCTGTACTGAAACGGCCTGCTCCTGGGTGCGAGTTTACCCCGCTTTGTCGCGTATTGTCTTTAGCGCACCTTTATTAATTGCCGTCACTCGCTTTGGCGCAGGAACAAATAGCAACAGACTGCGCCCACTTGCTTGCGTCGGTGCAGGAGCCAGTCTTCGGGCACCTGCAGCTGGACTTGTTTGGGCGTCTCGATATATATCACTGCATCCGGGGCCAGTATGGGGTGCTGGGCGAGCGCGTCTATGGCAGCTTGCCATAAGTCGGCGGCAAACGGTGGATCGACAAATACCAGGTCGAATGTCCGCGGCTCTGCGTCGGCAACACCATTCTGCTGGCTGAGCCAGTCAAGTGCGCTGGTTTCAATGACGTCGGCGTGGGTTGCATCCAAAGTGGCGCAGTTGCGGCGCAGCTGGCTTGCTACCACGCGATCAAGCTCCAGCAGTGTGGCAGACTCGGCTCCACGGGAGAGCGCTTCCAGCCCCAGTGCGCCGGTGCCGGCAAACAGGTCCAAACAACGCGCTCGGGGGATGTAGGGTGCGAGCCAGTTGAACAATGTCTCGCGCAACCGGTCTCCAGTGGGGCGCAAGCCGTCGCTGGTCAGGATGGGTAGCTTGCGGCCGCGCCATTGGCCAGCGATGATGCGCAGGCTGGAAGTGGCTGACACGGTATTTTTGTCCCGCGTTTTCAACGCAGTACTCTAAAAACAGACAGACTAATGGTAGGATTACACACTTTCCTGCGCACAGATTGCCACTCCATCTTTTCAGATTATTCCGCATCTTTTTTACGACCTTGCCAGGTGCGTGGAAACGGATGCCTTGGACAAAAGTCGGACCATGATGTTTTTTAAGCGTAAAAAAAGCAAGCCGGAAGCACCTGCGGATCAACAGGACGACGCTCACTCCAAAAAAGCGACCGAGGTTGATGCTGCCCCTGAGGTGATTGACGCCGAAGTTACTGCTGAGGCGATGCCCCCCGAATTGACCGAACCCGAGGTGCCGGCACCTGCGTCCACTGTGGCACAGGAGCCCGATGCGACTGGCGAGTCGCAGGAACCCAAAGGCATGTTTGCCCGTATCAAGCGCGGCTTGTCCCGCACCAGTGGCCAGTTTGCGAGCGGTCTGGGCAACTTGCTGCTCGGCAAGAAAGCCATTGATGACGAGCTGTTGGAAGATATAGAAACCCAGCTTCTGATGGCTGACGTTGGTGTGGATGCAACCACCGACATCATTGATGACCTGACCGCGCGGGTTGCGCGCAAGCAGCTGAATGACTCGGGCGCCCTGTATGCAGCGCTGCGCAACGCGTTGCAGGACCTATTGGCCCAGGTAGAACAGCCGCTGGTCATTGACTCGTCCCGCAAGCCCTATGTCATTCTCGTGGTGGGCGTTAACGGTGTGGGCAAAACCACTACCATCGGCAAGCTGGCAAAGCGCCTGCAGAATGAGGGCAAGTCGGTGATGCTTGCTGCCGGTGACACCTTCCGCGCCGCGGCGGTGGAGCAATTGCAGGTGTGGGGGGAGCGCAACCGAATTCCGGTTATTGCCCAACATACCGGTGCGGATAGTGCCTCGGTAATTTTTGATGCGGTGCAGTCGGCCCAATCCCGCGGGACGGACGTTATCATCGCAGACACCGCCGGTCGTCTGCACAACAAGAGCCATTTAATGGACGAGCTGGCCAAGGTCAAGCGCGTCATGGCAAAGCTTGATGCCACTGCGCCTCATGAGGTCCTATTGGTGCTGGATGCGGGTACCGGACAGAATGCAGTGAGCCAGGCAGAGCAATTCAACACAGCGGCGGGTGTCACCGGCATTGTGTTGACCAAGCTCGACGGCACGGCAAAAGGCGGTATCATCTTTGCGCTTAGCAAAAAGCTCGGCATTCCGGTGCGCTATATCGGTGTGGGCGAAGCCATCGAGGATTTACAGCCGTTCGCCGCCCGGGAATTTGTCGACGCATTGTTTAATGACAATAGCGTTCAATGATAATAATGGAGCCGGGTGGTGTGCTCGGATACCCGGCAGCAGAGAAACCATGATCAATTTTCACCAAGTCAGCAAGCGTTATGTCAGCGGCCAGGAAGCGCTCTCCGGCGTCTCGTTCGATGTTGCCGCAGGAGAAATGCTGTTCTTGACCGGCCATTCCGGTGCCGGAAAAAGTACCCTTATGAAGCTGATCATGCTGATGGAGCGCGCGACCACGGGCCAGGTGGTTATTGCCGGGCGTAACCTCAACCGTTTGCGCCGCAGCCAGGTGCCGTTTCATCGCCGTCAGGTGGGCGTGGTGTTCCAGAATCACCAGTTGTTGTTTGACCGTAGCGTGTTTGAAAACATCGCCCTGCCCCTGCAAATTGCCGGTTATCAGTCGCGGGAAGTGGGTCGCCGGGTGCGTGCGGCATTGGATAAGGTCGGTTTGCTCGACAAGGAAAAAGCCAACCCCATTACTCTGTCTGGTGGAGAGCAGCAACGGGTGGGCATCGCCCGCGCCGTGGTCAACAAGCCCACGCTGCTGCTCGCGGATGAGCCCACCGGCAACCTGGACCCTGCCCTGTCGGCGGAAATCATGCAGCTGTTTCGCCAGTTCAACAGCGTCGGTGTCACCGTGATGATTGCCAGTCATGATCTGGCCCTCATACGCGCTATGGGTAAGCGGGTGCTCACTCTTGACCATGGCCGTCTTGCGCGTGACGGGGCGCTTGTATGAGCCCCGGTATGAGAAGCACTGGTGTGCGGAGAGGCAAAAGTGGCGCGTCCCGCCAGGCGCCGGAGTCACCTCCACGCCACTCGCCCAAAAGCGGGTCCGTACAGAGCGGTGCGGTGCAGCGCAAAACCCGTTTTTCCGATGTATCCAAAGCCTACTGGGGCCACCATCGAGCTTCAGCGACAGGCAGTTTAAATCGGCTCTTGGCTCAGCCCATGCAAACCCTGATGACGGCTCTGGTGGTGGCCATTGCTCTGGCCCTGCCCGCCACCTTGCTGGTGGGGCTCAACAATATTCACCAGCTCGGAGAAAACTGGGACGCGAGCCCTCGGATATCCCTGTACCTGGACGCGCGGGCACAGGGCCTCGCGATTGACGAGCTGCGACAGCGGCTGTCCGCGATGCCGGAAATTGCCGAGCTGACCTACGTGTCTCCCGAACAGGCAATACAGGATCTGCGCGCGACATCGGGCTTTGCGGTTGCACTGGACGCGTTGGATGAAAACCCCCTCCCACCCTCAATGATCATCGCGCCTGGTGCGTCTACCAGGCAGCCGGCGCAGATCAAGCTGCTGGCCGAACAACTGGCACAAGAACCCTTGGTGGACGAAGTCAGTCTCGATATGGAATGGGTGAAGCGGCTGCGCGAGCTGATGGTGCTCGGACAGCGCATTGTTTACGCACTGGCGGCCCTGCTGGCGTTGGGCTTGCTGGTGGCAATCGGCAACACTATTCGCCTGGCCATTGAAAACCGCCGTGACGAGATTGTGGTGACCAAGCTGGTCGGCGGCACTGATGGTTTTGTGCGCCGGCCCTTCCTTTATACCGGTGGTTGGTACGGGTTCATGGGTGGCATTCTCGCGTGCGTGCTGGTGGCATTTGGCTACTGGGCCATCAGCGGCTCCGTGGCACGCTTGGCGGCTAGCTATCAAAGTGATTATCAGCTCGCCGGGTTGGGATTTGCCGGCAATGTCGCGCTTGTGGCTCTGAGCACCTTGATTGGTTGGCTTGGCGCCTGGCTGGCGGTTAGCCGCCACCTGAGCCAGATTGAGCCGAAGTAAGGGTAAAACAGGCACAGATAAATTGAACCGCTGCGCGACCTTGTGGTCTCAGGGAGCACAGAACCGCCCGTCCAGCGTGAATCCCAATCAAGGCTCTCTGTATAGCCTGTATAAGGAGGCGGAGGTTTCAGCATTATTGGCTGGTCGGGCGGCCACTTGGCGATAGCGGATGCGGAGTGCTACACTCTATCGCTGGTTTACTGGAGGTAAAACAATGAAGGGCACTAGTCTACAGTCTGCGGGAATCATTGCGCCGGGTCAGAACCTGAATGCGTATATGCAGGCGGTCAATGGTTACCCGGTATTGTCTGCCGAAGACGAAAAAGCTCTGGCAGAGGATCTCTATTATCGCGAAGATCTGGATGCCGCGCGCCGTCTGGTACTCTCGCACCTGCGATTTGTGGTTCACATTGCCAAGTCCTATGGCGGCTATGGGCTGCCCCAGGCTGACCTGATCCAGGAAGGCAATGTCGGCCTGATGAAAGCGGTCAAGCGCTTCAATCCTGAAAAGGGTGTTCGTCTGATCTCCTTTGCGGTGCATTGGATCAAGGCGGAAATACATGAATATATTCTGCGCAACTGGCGTATCGTGAAAATCGCCACCACCAAAGCCCAGCGCAAACTCTTCTTCAACCTGCGCGGTAAAAAGAAGCGTCTCGGTTGGCTCACTCATGAAGAAGCCAAGGCCGTTGCTGCTGATCTGAACGTCGACGTGCAGCATGTACATGATATGGAAGGACGCTTGGCGTCATTCGATGCGACTTTCGATGCCGGCTCCGATGAAGATGATGATACGGCTTATCTGGCGCCGGCCAATTACCTGGAAGATCAGCGCTATGATCCATCGCGCATGCTCGAAGACGATGATTGGCGTTCAAGCAGCGCTGACGGTTTGCAGGTAGCCATGACCGACCTGGATGATCGCAGTCGGGATATTCTGCAGAAGCGCTGGCTGAATGAAGAAAAAGCCACGCTTCACGACCTGGCTGATGAATACGGTGTTTCCGCCGAACGCATACGCCAGCTGGAAAAAAATGCCATGAAGAAAATTCGGGTGATGATGGAAGCCTGATCCACTCCCCTGTAGAATGAAAAGCCGCGCCGATGCGCGGCTTTTTTTTTGAGCACCCATCATTTCCAAAATATTCCAGGACTGTCTGGCTCCCAACGAGCGTCTTTTGTCATGCAAGTAATTCCCAAGTTGTTTCTGGTAGTAGCCGCCGCCAATGGTGGGCTGGCTGTGGTGCTGGGCGCGTTTGGCGCGCATGCACTTAAAGCGCGGCTGGATGAGCGGGCATTGTCCGTCTGGCAAACTGCGGTGCAGTACCACTTTGTTCACGCGCTGGCGTTGCTCGGGCTAAGTATTTTGATGCAGCAGAGCCTGCGCAGTAGCGCGCTCACAACCAGCGCGGTGCTGTTCAGCGTGGGCATGCTGTTGTTCTGTGGCAGTCTGTACTTTCTTGCGTTGGGTGGCCCGCGCTGGCTGGGTCCGATAACGCCATTGGGCGGGGCACTGTTCATAGCGGGCTGGATCAGCCTGTTGGTGTTCGCCTTGCGCAGTTGATGGATTGAGAGCTTGTGAAATCAGTTATGAAACCCGTTACGACACCAATTACCGAATCCGTTACGAAGCCGGTCATGGAACCTGTCACAAAACCCGTTACGAAACTCGTCACGAAACCAGAGTTCAAGAAAAAATCCATACGCAGCTACGTCATTCGTGCCGGGCGCATGACCGATGGCCAGAGGGCAGCATTCGATAATTGGTGGCCGGCCTATGGTTTGAGTTTGTTCGATGGACCGCTCTCCACCACTGAAGCCTTCGGGCGCAGTGCGCCGGTAGTGCTGGAGGTGGGTTTCGGCATGGGTGACTCCCTGGTGACCATGGCGACTGACTCGCCGGAGACGGATTTTATCGGCATTGAAGTGCATCCGCCCGGCGTGGGTCGGCTGATCAACAATGCTGGCCAAGCGCAGCTGCGTAATGTTCGGGTATACATGGCGGATGCGTTGGACGTTTTGGCTGATTGCATCGCTGATGAAAGTCTGGACCGTTTCCAGTTGTTCTTTCCCGACCCGTGGCACAAGAAAAAGCACCAGAAGCGTCGAATCGTGCAGCCTGAATTTGTTGCGATAATTCGGCAGAAGCTGAAACCCGGCGGCATCTGCCACATGGCTACGGACTGGGAAAACTACGCGCAGTACATGATGGAAGTGATGTGTGCAGCGCCGGGTTTTGAAAATACCGCCAGCAGTTATTGTTTTGCCGAGCGACCTGATTATCGGCCCACGACAAAATTCGAAACCCGTGGTGAGCTGCGAGGGCACGGTGTATGGGATATCATCTTTCGCAAAAATGCATAGTGTCTTCTATGACGGAGTTTGATTGTGCCTGCCAGTGACCTCTGGGAATTTTGTCAGAGGCTATATGCCGAACCCGGCATTGAAGAGTTATGTCTCTATCTGCAAGACCAGCAGCAGGTCAACGTTCTGATACTCTTATGGTGCGCGTGGCTTGATGTACGCAAGGAAGAACTGGCCGACGACATTCTGCACAGTGGCTATAGGCGCGTTCGCCGCGTGAATGATCCGGCACTGGTGCCGCTACGTCAGGCTCGGCGCTTTATCAAGGCCGAGGCGTCTCTGAGTGCTGAGGTTGCGGAGCAGGTTCGCGGGCATATTCTCGCGGCGGAACTGGCCATCGAGAAATCTCTGTTGCAGGCGCTTGAATGTATGCCCATGGCAGATACAACGGTTCCACCCTCTGACACCACTACCCTCCGACCTCTCGATCGGCTCGTCGTATACCTCCATCTGCCGTCAGATGAATGGGTGTCGCCGCTACGTACTGCGGCGATCCATGTCTATCCAGGCCGCTAGCATTAATTGCTTGCTGGCACACCGGCTTTCCCCTAAGGGGCTGCCGGCGTGACATCAATCATCTTAGTGATCTGAACCGAACAGGCTGCCTGTACCCGATTGCTGTGGATTCGGTTCATCGGCTGCGTTGGAAGACTGTTGGGCGGGTTGCGGAACGCCCGGCGGCGTAGTTGGTGAAGGGGCGGGTGCCGCTTTATCAGCGGATGGCATCTCTGGCGGCGGCACTTGCTTCTCGGCGGGTTTTACCGGTGCTGATTGGGCCGGTGTGCCCGCTGGTTTGGCTGCCGGTTTTTCCGTGCTGCGTGTGCCAGCCTTGCGTTTCACGCTGGTGGATGGCGTCTTCGCTTTTGCCTTGGTAGCGGCCGGCTTTTTCTTGGGGGCATCGGCTTTGGTCGCCGGGCTGGCTGCTTTGCTCGCGGATTTCTTTTTTGCGGGCTTCGTCGCTGACGCTTTACTGGATGACTTTGCAGCGGCCTTCGTCGATGAGCTGGCGGCTGCGCTGGTCGATGCGGGCTTCGCACGTTTTGCCGGCGCGCGTTTTGTGGATTTCGCTTTGGCGTTGCGCTTCTTCAGCAGGTCCTTCTCTGTCTTTGCGACGATCTTTGCCAATTGGTCTGCGGCTTTTTTCTCTGCTGTCAGGTCTGCCAATGCCTGCTTCTGCTCGGCCAACAACTCCTTGAGAGCGTCGAGCTCCTGCCGTTGGTTTGCGACTGCGTCGCGGGCATTGCTGATTCGCGTTTTGGCGGCGGCTGTCTTTTTGCCTGCGGCCGAGGCGCTGGCCTTGCTCAGACGCTCTCGTAGTTGAGCGAGCTTTTGCTTGGCTTTTGCCATTTTGCCCTGAGTTTGATTGAATGCCTTGTCAGCAGCGGTAATGCGCTGAGCGCGGGCTTTGTCGAGTTGAGTCGTGAGTTTGGCAATTTCTTTTTCCAGATCCACGACAGGATCAGTAACTTTTTTTCGTGCGGCCATGTGCAGGTACCTGATGATGAAAGATGGAGTGGAATCGAGTTCTAAAACTACAGACAAGATTTACAGCCTGTGGTTGCGAAAAGTTTACGCGGTTCCACGCCGAAATCGAGGCCAATTTTATTGGCATCGGCGTTCATTGCCAATAGGGCGATGAAATTGTTATCAGATCATCTGGCCGGGATGGAATGCAGCGCGTGAAATGCACGAAACTGTGAATACTGTAGCGGCATAGGCTGACTGGATTAAATATCATCCGGCAGTTGCCTGATCGGCACTCGAAGTGAATCTGACACGGACTCCTGCTTCATCCAATCAGTGACGCGCCCTGTCTGCAGACTCTCTGTCGGCGATGTGTCAGGAGGCTCGCTGTCAGGCATGGCTCACGCGGGCAGCCCTATCTAGCGAATTCGCGCATAAACGTGTATCGTCTGTGCTCAGTTTTAAATAGCGCCTGCTGTTGGCGTTAACGAAAAACCAAAGACCAATAACGGGACTAGACTATGAAACAGTATCTTTTAGTAGGCATGGCCGCAACGGCAATTGTGTTGACTGCTTGTGGTGGCGAGGAAAAGCAGGAGCCGTCCACTCAGCTGGACACACTGGAACAGAAAGTCAGCTATATCGTTGGCTACAACATGGCCAGCCAGGCCAAGGCCAGCAACTTTACCATTGATGTTGATGCTATCAGTCTCGCTGTATCCGATGTGGCAGGTGATAAAGAGTCGCGACTGAACGACGAAGAAAGCCAGGCCGCTATGACCGCTTTCCAGACGCAGCAACAAGCGAAACAGCAGGAAGCGATGGCGAAGGCCGCTGAAGAGAACAAACAGGAAGGCGAAACCTATTTGGCTGAAAACGCCGGCAAAGAAGGTGTGGAAACAACTGAAAGCGGGCTGCAGTACAAGGTGATTACCGAAGGTGATGGTGCAACCCCTGCCGCTGAAGATCAGGTTACTGTTCACTATACGGGTCGTCTGATTGACGGTACCGTATTCGATAGCTCGGTTGAACGCGGCCAGCCCGCAACATTCCCCGTTAACGGTGTTATCCCCGGCTGGATCGAAGCGCTGCAATTGATGCAGGTAGGTGACAAGTGGGAACTGACTATTCCGTCGGATCTGGCTTATGGCCCTGGTGGTACTTCCGGCCCAATCGGCCCGAATGAAACCCTTATCTTTGAAGTGGAGCTGCTGGACGTCGCTTCCAGTGAACAAGAGCAGGAAGAAGAGCCTGCAGCGGCTGAGTAAGCTTTAAAGCCGCATTGAGAGCCCGGGGCTACGGAAGCGTGGTCCCGGGCTTTTCGCTTTCTGGGGTAGCTGTTTCCAATTGATGAACAAAGCCATTGGACGCAATGGCAACAAGGTGCGAGGAGTTTTCGTCACTGAATGCTACGTCAAGTACTGCGGCTCCTGTCGGTTTCCATTTATCCCGCTTGGGCAGGCGCCATTGCTTCAGTTTCTGTAGCGTCTCGATATCCCACAATTCCACGATTTCATCCGCGCGGCCAGTTAGTAACAGTTTATTGTCAGCACTGATGGCTGCGGCAGTAAACGTCAGCCCCCGCTTTAGCCGTTCGGCGCTCAGCGGAATTTCCCCGTGAATTTCACCACTGCTCGTGTGCCAGAGTAGAGCCTTGTCGTACTTGCTGACCGAGAGTGCCAGAGAGGCGTCGGGAGAGAGTGTTACTAGTCGCACCTCGTTGTCGTGTTGTATTTCGTTCAGCGCCTTACCGGTATCGAGCTGCCAGAAGGTTGCCGTGAAATCCTCGGAGCCGGTGAGTGCAAACTGGCCATCAGCGGACAGCTCCACGCTGGTCACCCGGTCTCCGTGATCCAGACGTTGCAAAACCCCGCCCCGGCGCACATCGAACAGTACCGCCAATTCCGTTGTGAGGCCGAGCAGCGCCTTGTTGCCTGCGGCGTCCAGGCTGACGGAAAGAATCTCGCCCGGCGCTTGCCAGAAGCGCTCCGCAGCACCGCTGTCACGATTCCACAACACCAATGTCGCGGTGTCAGTGGTGACTACCCGGTGACCATCGGCTGAAAAATCCGCCGAGCGAATAACTGTCTGTTCGTTTTTATCATGATTCCAGTTGAACAGGCGTTCGCCGTCGGAAACGCGCCAGAGGCTGCCACCCTGGTGGACGGATCCGATAACAGCGTAGCGCCCATCGTCGGACAGGGCGGCCGCTTGAGCGCCCACGGATGCGACTTCAAATGAATGGGACGGCGGTTCATATTGCTCGCAGCCGAGTACACTCATGGCTGTGATAACAGTGGCGAGAAGGCGAGAGCCTGAAATGCAGAATGCGGCGACGGGCCGACGGGAACAAAGGCGTGTTTTGTTGCAGGTGTTTACCAAGCGAGCCTCCCGGAACAGGAACGGTGGACCGCGCACAAAATGCGGTCCACCAGAGGATCAATAGTCAGACGACCGGCTCTTTATGGGCAACATGAAGGACTTCAATCATGCGGTCCTCGGCTTCGAAGCGATTGGCGAGAGTTTCGCCCAGCTGTGACAGGTCCGCCGCAATGGTGGTCAGGTCATCGGTCTCCTGATATTTGTCGTTAAAATCCAGCACCGCTTCGGTGGTGGCGTCGACCACGTTCAACAACGCTTGCGCTTCCTTGAGCGCGCCCGTGTTGTCGAACTCCCGGGCTTCCTTCACCAGGCGGTCATAGACTTCAAAGTGTCCCGCGGAAACATAATCCACCAGTATTTGACACAGGCTTTGCAGTTTTTCCGCGCAATGCAGGCTTTCGGCGTCCAGCTCGGATAGCTCGCAGTACAACACCAGCATATCCTGGCGTTCCTGCAGCCAGCGATCAATGATGCTATTAACGCCTCCCCAGCGTTCCCGGGCGGACTCGACTTTGTTGAGCATGAATTCATATCCTTTTACTGTGGCTGAGTGGCTGCGGCGGCAGCCGTTAGTGTCTGAGCCAGCAATTGTTCAATTTACAGGCTGGGTAGTCCTGCGTGTGTGAGGCCAGTCTTACCCAGCTGCGCTGAAAGCGCAATTATAAGTGTCTGCGCAGCCCTTGCCAAAGGAACACACCGGCAAATCCGACAAAGACAATCAACGTCCAGCCCGGGATGCTGAGCCCGAGGAAGCGCCATGCCACCTCGGCGCAGTTGCCGTCACCGCGGAACAGGATTGACAGAGCTTCCCAAAAGGGAAAAGCGTCGAGTATATATTCGATACTGGGGCCGCAGGCGGGCACCTGATCCTCTGGCAGGCTTTGCAACCAGAGTTGCCGGCTGGCGGTTGCGGCGCCGAAACCGGCGCTGATGATCCCGAGGCCGGAATAAATCCAGCGCCCCCAGGTGCGGGGGTTGTGGATAAAAGCCACCAGTGCAATAACGCCAATCAGTATGACAAACGCGCGCTGAGTGATGCACAGAGCACAGGGAACCAGGCCCATCGCGTACTGCATATAGAGCGCGATGAACATCAGTACAACAGTGAAGCAAAAAATGAGCAAATGCGTGAGGCGAAATCCGGGCATGGTTTTTTCTCTTCTGTCAGTAATTATCCACGTCTATACTGAACCGGGAATCTGTATTTCCAGTCGATATCCTGGTTACTATTTGCGACTGAGCGGAGTTGACCGCGCAACTAAATCACCAGGTGTCAGTCATTTCGGCAGGCGAACGTCTGACATCCATGAAACTGCGAGTGTAACGAATGTATAGGGTTTTTTTGGGCTTGGCCATACTGTTATCCACCGCCCTGGCGTGGGGGCAGGATAATCCTGCCAGTGACAGCACAACCGAAGAGACGATTTACGTCCCTTTGAAGCCATCGTTTGTGGTCAATTATGGTGGCCAGGGTCGCCTGAAATATCTCAAAGTGGATATGTCCGTGCGCGTTGCGGACGCAGTGACCGCCAACGCGATTCGGCACCACCTTCCCTATATTCGCAACAATCTGGTGATGCTGTTCGCCAGCCAGACAGACGCCAGTATCGAGTCCCAGGCGGGCAAGGAAGCCCTGCGTCAGGAGGCTCTTGCCGAGGTCAAGGCCATACTTCAGGCGGAAGATGGCCATGAAGCCGTGGTTGATATCTACTTCGATAATTTTGTCATACAGCGATAACAGCCTCTTCCCGGGCAATGTTTGTGAGCGCTGGCTCAACCCGCCGGCTTGCCGGCTGTTGTTTCGCACATCCCGTACTGTTCATAGTAAGCCGCCAGATAGCTCTCGAAATCGGGGCTCTCTGCCGCTTCAATCTCAGCCTGTTCCTCCAGGGATTTGCGGGCAATGGCGTGCATACTTTCCGTGGCTTCGGCTGACAGTGGCCGCGCCAGGAAATCGCTGCGGTGAGCTTGCGACGTCTCCCGCGCAAACTGTGCAAAGCCCAGATTGCGTTCATGCATCTCATTGAGAACCTGAGCGGATGGCGTCTTGGCTGAATCCTCTACCTTTTCTTTCTGCGCCTGCAGGGCGCCGTGATACTTGTCAGTCTGGTGGGCCTTGTCCAGCATTTCGGCAATGGGTTCCAGTGCTGCAATCAGATCGCTGGCCCAGCTTTGCAGGCCGAGTTCGCCATGTTGTGCCGACTGCAGTGTAACCCCCGGTTCGCGTCCGCGCTTCACCACGGTTTTCTGATTGGCGAGGATGATGTCGCATTCGGCCCGGGTGGATTTTGGGCTGGAGTGCAACAAACAGTAGAGCAAAAACATATCAATAAACCGCATCTGCTCCCGGTTGATGCCCAGCGGTTCAAAGGGATTGAGGTCGAGGCAGCGAACCTCGATGTACTCCACGCCCCGGTGGCACAGGGCAGTAAGCGCGGTTTCGCCCGGGCGCGCAGTGCGCTTGGGTCGAATAGCGCTGTAAAACTCGTTCTCGATCTGTAACAAGCCGGTGTTCAGTTGAAGGTAATCGCCGCGGCTGTTGCGTGTGCCGAGTTCCTGATAGCCGGGATAGGGCGTTTTGATGGCAGAGACCAAGGTGCGCAGATAACTGGACTGTTGGTTGTAGCAGACGTAGAGTCCTTCCTGGGCGCTGCTCTGGTAGCCGAGATCGCCCATGCGCAGAGACGTGGCGTGGGGCATAAACAGGGTGTCCCCACCGTCGTCGAACGGACTGAGGTCGTGATCGCGGTCTTTGACAAAACTGCTGCACACAGCGGGCGATGCGCCGAAAAGGTAGATCAACAACCAGTAATGTCGGCGGAAATTGCGGATCAGGTCAAAGTACCGCTCGGTTCGGAAGTCATCCAGGTTGTGCGAACTGCCTTCTGTAGCGTGCAGAAAGGCCCAAAAGGCGTTCGGCAACGAGAAATTGTAATGAACACCTGCCACAGTCTGCATGACGCGACCGTATCGGTGGCCCAGCCCGACCCGGTAGATGGTTTTCATGCGGCCGGTGTTGGATGTGCCGTAGCGGGCCACGGGAATGTCGTCGTCGTTCGGCAATGCGCAGGGCATACTGTGGCTCCAGAGCATTTCATTGCCGAGCTGCGCGTGGCTGAACCGGTGTAAAGCGTCCAGATGTGTGGTCACTTCTTCAATGCGGTGCGAGGGCGGCGTGATGAATTCCACCAATGCCTCGCTGAAGTCGGTGGTAATGTGCGGATGGGTCAACGCGGCGCCCAGTGACAACGGGTGCTCGGTTTGCGACAGGTGCCCGCTCTGTGAAGTGCGCAGGCTCTCCTTTTCGACGCCGCGCAGAATACCGGTTAGCAGGGGAGCATTAGAGGGCTCAAACAGCGCTCTCGGTAAGCGATCAAGCTGGAACAAACTGCGGTCCTCTTGAGATGCGGGTGTGATCTGATGTTGATCTACAACGCGGGCTGGTTAAAGGTTTCCGGATCGGTAGCCGTCTGACTGGTGCTGCGTGCGGGTATCAGGTTCAAGACTGCCAGGTCCAGGGCGGTCAGTGGCATCCTGTCGCGCATTCGCGTCGGCTGCCAGCTGGGGGCGGCCTTTGCTATCGAGGTTGCAGTTTACAACACTAATGCGCAATTCTGGAGAACGTACGGTCAATTCGAGCTTCTGATTAAGTGCCTCGTCCTTGTGGGTTGTGTGATAAAGCGCGGTGGCGTCGCGCCCGTCAACCCAATCACCCTGGCGGGTGAAATAGAGTTGATCTTGATTCTGGAGTATAAACGTGTCGCTCATAGGGTAAGCTGTCCTCTACTGCGTTTGCGGTCTGGCCGAAAATCCATGGGATTTCCGGCAGGCGGCAAGGATACAAAGCTGTAAGCCAGGTCACAAGTCAGGAATTTAATGCCCGTGGATAGGTCCTAGTGTACTGTTTCAAACTAAACAGCATTATCAGCACGACGCTAAATGGTCAGATGTTAGGCGCATTTGTGCAGGCATAGTGGTTCTACGTCGAACAAATGCAACGCCACAGATGGCCGTTTAGCGACGTGCCCGAAGGGAGCCCGTCAAATCGCCCGCAGCAGCGTTGCGGCTCTTGACAAGGGAGACCACCATTGCCTGCGAACCGCGCCTTACTGCGAACGATTTGACAGGCTCTGATTATGCTGTTTAGTTTGAAACAGCACACTAGGTAGCGCAAGCCGGCGGGAATGATTTAAATTGACGGGCAGTGTGTATAAACTGCAGACTGTATTTCTAATAATAAGGGTGCGAGTCCGGAATCTTGATCAAATGACTCGCATTGCGGCTCGCCGCAACGTCAATCGGCACTTCCAGAGCCTATGCAGAGAAAGCTAATGCCATGTCAGGATCGAAAAAGTCATCGTCAAGAATGTTCGGAGCTTTAACTAGAATGGTCGAACTTGTATTTGTGGGGAACGCCAGAGTGGTCGGAACGCGACGGTGAATGCCACTCATTTCACACAGCATCCGCTTTATTCATCGCTGACAGAACAGGGGCAGCGATGGGCTGCGCGTCTGCGGCAGGTTCCCACTCAGCGCTGGCGCTGGCTGTGTATGGTGGTAGTCCTGATCTGGGCGGTACACAGCTTGGCTAGTGCCTTTTGGTTGCTTTTCCCGTCGCCGCAACTTGAGCAGCCCCCACTGGCTCCGCCGCCGACCGTCAGCGAAGCCGCCGAGTCGACAGCTAATGTTGACCTGGCCGCCATACAGGATGCGAGCTTGTTCGGTGAAGGTGGTGAGGTGGCGATGGTGGCACCACAGGAAAACAAAGCGGTATTGCCCGGTATTGAACAGGAGGCGGTGGACACCAGCCTGAATCTGACGTTGCAGGGCGTTATCGCCAGCAGTGATCCGGATACCGCGCAAGCCATTATTGCCGAAGGCAACAATCAGGCGCTGTACAAGGTTGGAGACAAACTGCCCCAGGGCAATAATGTGACTCTGGTCAAGGTTCTGGAACAACGGGTGATCCTCGATAACAACGGCCGCTACGAATCCCTGTGGTTGTATTCGAAAGAGGATGCCCAGCGGCGTTCCAGCGCAGCACCGGTCGTTTACGATGATGGCACCGATGAGTACGGCCATGTCCGACCCGACGAAGGCGATACGGCGATTGATTATCCGCCGGACCAATATGACGAGAATACTGGCGGTGCGGTCCAGGAGACGCCCGAAGCGGAACCTGAGCCCGAGGTGCACACCCTGCCGCCTTCGGTTGCTGAAGTGAAATCTATCAGTGAGGTGGTGCGCTTCACGGCGGCCCGTGGCAGCAGTGGTCTGATGGGCTACCGGGTGCAGCCGGGCCGCAATCCTGAGTTGTTTGAGCAGGCGGGTTTGCACGCGGGCGATATTGTCACCGCCGTCAATGGCATCAGCCTGGATGATCCCCAGCAGATACGAGCGGTTTACCAGGAACTGCAGACAGCGACCCAAGCAGAACTGAGTATATTGCGAGACGGTGAGCCTGTATCGATACACCTAAGTTTGGATTCGGCGAGGTAAATGAGTGCATAAGCGAATAATGGCCCTAATACTGGCAGCCTGTTTTGCTCTTGGAGGAGCGGCAAGTTTTGCTCAGGAGCAGACCTGGACCGTGAACTTCAAGGACACGGATATCCAGGAAGTGATCAAATTTGTCGCCGACATCACTGGGAAAACCATGGTGGTTGACCCGCGGGTTAAAGGGCGCGTCAAAGTCATATCCAGTGAACGCATGAACCGTGAAGAGCTGTATAGCTTCTTCCGCGCCATTCTGGAAGTTCATGATTTTACGCTGGTTGAGGTGGGGGACGTAGTTCGTATCATTCCTCTTAAGGATGCGCGTAGTTCACCCTTGCCTGTCGCGGATGCGGGGAGCGTGAGAGATGGCTTTGTCACGGAAGTGATTCAGCTTTCCAATATTGCTGCCGCCAAGGTTCTGCCGGTATTGCGGCCGCTGGTACCGCAACACTCGCACCTGGCTGCTTATGATCCCAGTAACGCCATTGTCATATCCGATACCGCGGCCAATATTGCGCGCATACGGGACCTGATCGAGCGCATCGACAAAGCGGCAATTCCCGAAACCGAAATTGTTCAATTGGAGTATGCATCGGCCCAGGATGTGGTAACGACCCTGACCAGCCTGGATAAATCTGAGAACCAGCGCAACCCGGGCGCCCAATCCCTGATTGCGGACAAGCGCAACAACGCGGTTCTGATCAGCGGTGACGACCTGATGCGCGATCGCTACCGCAACTTGATTCGGCGCCTGGACAAGCCTCGTCCTCAGACGGGCAACGTGCGGGTGATCTACCTCGAGTACGCCAAGGCACCCGCTGTAGCGGAAGTGTTGACCAAGGTTGTGCAGAACATTGCCAAGCTCGAACCCGGCGAGCAAAACCCGAATATCACCGCCACCGTGGAAGCTGATGAAGACACCAACGCCCTGTTGATTACTGCAACCGGCGACACTCTTGAGTCCCTGCTGTCGGTGGTGGATCGCCTGGATATACGCCGCGCCCAGGTGTTGGTGGAAGCCATTATTGTGGAAATGACCGACCGCTCCGGGCGTGATCTGGGAGTTGACTGGATGTTCCGCAACTCTGAGAAGGGTGTTCTTGGAAGTTCGATCAACAATGGCCAAGCCCTTGGTGGTGTGGCCAGTGGCATTTTCAGCGACGGCGACGATGCCTTGCAGAATCTCGCCCTGGCCCTGGGCGGCATCCCCGGTCAGACATTGGGCCTCATGGGAACCGGTGGTGGTGAAGATTTTCTGGCGCTGTTGACCGCCCTGGAGAATGACAACAAAGCCAACATCCTGTCGACGCCGTCGATCCTGACCATGGATAACCACGAGGCGTCCATGTCCGTCGGCCAGAATGTGCCGTTTGTGACGGGCAGTTATTCCAGCAGTACCACTGGTGGCTCCGGCGCCAACCCGTTCCAGACCATTCAGCGGGAAGATGTGGGTATTTCTTTGACAGTGACGCCACACGTCAATGCCGGGGACAGTATCCTGCTTGAGCTGGCTCAGGAAGTATCCAGCATCAACACCGGTGGTGCCGGTGCGGCGTCCGATATCATCACCAATCAGCGCAAGTTTGAAACCCAGCTGATGGCGTCTGACGGTGAAATCGTGGTGTTGGGCGGTTTGATCGAGGAGGATGTGCAGCAGGGGGAGCAGCGCGTTCCATTCCTCGGCAGTATTCCACTGGTAGGTCAACTGTTCCGTTCAAACAACTCCAGCCTGACCAAGCAGAACCTGATGGTGTTCATTCGAGCCACCATCATTCGCGACGATGAAACGCTCCGGGGCGCGACTGCCGAAAAATATCAATATATCCGCGATCAACAGCTCTTACAGCGTGAAAAAGGCGCCTTCCGCTTGCCCAATGCGGCATTGCCCACGCTGCCTGCACTGGAGGCGCGAGACATTGATCTGCCAGCAGACTTCAGCGCTGAAGATATGGAAGAGGCCCTGCAGTGAGTTCCGTTTCCGTCACCCATACGCGCTTGCCGTTTTCATACGCCTCAACACAAGGCGTGCTGGTGGACGAAGGGCGAGTCTTCCATAAGCCCGGAGTGGCCCTCCAGACATTGCTTGAATTGCGCCGGCACTTGGGCCGCTCATTCGAGTTTGAGGAAATGGAAGAAAAAACCTTCCGTGCGCGGCTGACTCAGCTGTATCAAAGCAATGACGGTGAGGCTCAGCAGGCGGTTGAAGAGATGGGCGCGGAGTTCGACCTCACCGCTCTCGCGGAAGATATTCCGGAGAATAGCGACCTGCTTTCCGGCGAGGGCGATGCGCCGGTGATCCGCCTGATCAATGCCATTCTCTCCCAGGCGGTTCAGGAAAAGGCGTCGGACGTTCACGTGGAGCCTTATGAAGATCGCGTATCGGTGCGCTTTCGCGTGGATGGCGTGCTCAACGAAGTTCTCTCGCCCAAGCCTGTGCTGGCGCCGGTGCTGGTCTCGCGCCTGAAGGTTATGGCGCGACTGGATATCGCAGAAAAGCGTATTCCCCAGGACGGCCGTATCACGGTGAAACTCGCGGGCCACGCGGTGGATATCCGGGTATCGACAATCCCCTCCGCCCACGGTGAGCGCATCGTATTGCGTTTGCTTGACCAGGCCGCCGGTCAGTTGGGACTGCCGCAGTTGCGCATGCCGGCGGAGATCCAGCAGAATTTCGAAGACGCCCTGCGCAAGCCCCACGGTATTATTCTGGTTACCGGCCCCACAGGTTCGGGTAAGACAACCAGCCTTTATGCGGGCCTGAGCTTTCTCAACACTCGTGCACGCAATATTCTGACTATCGAAGACCCCATCGAGTACCTGCTCGCCGGTATCGGTCAAACCCAGGTCAATACCAAGGTCGACATGACCTTTGCCCGCGGGCTGCGCGCGATACTGCGACAGGACCCAGATGTGGTTATGATCGGTGAAATCCGCGACCGGGAGACCGCTGCCATTGCCGTGCAGGCGAGCTTGACCGGTCACCTGGTGCTTTCCACACTGCACACCAACACCGCTATCGGCGCGGTGACCCGACTGCAGGATATGGGGGTGGAGCCTTTCCTGTTGTCATCCAGTCTTGAAGGTCTGATGGCCCAGCGCCTGGTTCGCGTTCTCTGCCCCGAGTGCAAGGAGCCTCATGAGGCTACCCCATCGGAAAGTAAGCGCTTGGGAATTCCCGAGGCGAGTGATGTGTTTCGCGCCGTGGGGTGTGACCACTGCCATCACACCGGTTACCGTGGGCGTACCGGCATTTATGAACTTATTCCTGTGGACGACGAGCTGCGACAACTGATACATGAAGGCGCTGGCGAGCAGCAGATGCTGGCCCACGCGCGCAAATTCAGCCGCGCCATCGACGCTGATGGGCGGGACAAGGTGCTGCAGGGCATTACTACGATAGAAGAGGTTTTGCGGGTTACCGCAACGACCTGACACTATAAGCAGCGACTATGGCAGCATTCAATTATCAGGCGCTAGACGCAAAAGGCAAAACCGTAAAAGGGGTGATCGAAGGCGATTCCGAGCGCCACGTTCGCGGCCTCTTGCGTTCGCGTCAGCTCAAGCCACTGAATGTCACCAGTACGCGCAAGCGCGGTGCTGAAACCGGCGGCTTCAAACTCGGGTTTGGCCAGCCCAAACTGAACTACCGCGACGTTGCGTTGGTGACGCGTCAATTGGCGTCTCTGGTGCAGTCGGGTTTGCCGTTGGACGAAGTGCTGCGGGCCACCGCCACCCAGAGCCGCAAGCCGGTCATCAAGACATTGATGTTACAGGTCCGTTCCCGTGTACTCGAAGGGCTGTCTCTGGCGCAGGCGATGGCAGAGGCACCCAAAGCGTTCGACGGTCTTTACCGGGCCATGGTCAGAGCTGGCGAAAGTGCCGGTTTCCTCGGGCCGGTACTCGAACAGCTGGCGGATTACACCGAGCGGAGCCAGCAGACCCGACAAAAAATGCAGATGGCCATGATGTACCCGATCATACTGCTCGGCGTCAGTGTCACCGTCATCATGCTGTTGATGGCTTTTGTGGTGCCGAAGCTGGTGGGTCTGTTTGAGCACAATCAGGCATCGCTGCCCTTTCTCACGCGCGCGCTGATGGCGACCAGTGACTTTGTTGTGAACTACGGGATTTTCGTTCTCATCGGCGGTTTCGGCCTCGTCTTTCTGTTCCGCCGCCTGTTGCAGGCGCCGGAGCGACGTTTGCGTTGGCACCGATTTCTGCTGCGGGTGCCCCTGATGGGCGATCTGATCCTGCAGGCGGAGACTGCGCGCTATGCCAGTACCCTCGGGCTGCTGGTGGAAAGTGGCGTGCCTTTGTTGGAGGCGCTGCGCATTGCGGGGCAGGTACTGACGAATAAGGTGTTGCAGAGTGCAAGCCTGACGGTGGCCGTCGCTGTCAAAGAAGGTACCAGTCTGCACCGCGCGCTGGACAATGCGAATATCTTTCCGCCTCTCCTGGTCCAGATGGCCGCCAGTGGCGAAGCCAATGGCAAACTGTCGGATCAATTGTTGCACGCGGCGCGCAATCAGGAGCGTGAGCTGGAATTCAGAGTGGGCACGGCCATGGGTTTAATGGAGCCCATGATGGTGCTGTTTATGGGTGCCATTGTAACCGTCATCGTGATGGCTATTCTGATGCCGATTTTCGAGTTAAACGATATGGTGGGATAAGCCCCACAGGAGGAAAAGGATCCAATGACAATCAAAAAACAACAGGGCTTTAGCTTGATCGAGATCATGGTCGTCATCGTGATCATGGGTCTGCTGCTGAGTTATGTCGCCCCCAAGGTTTTCCAGAATGTGGAAAAGGCCCAGCTGCAGAAAGTGCAGGCGGACTTCTCGTCGATCAAAACTGCCTTGGCCAACTACCGGCTGGACAACTTCGTCTACCCGACCAGCGAGCAAGGGTTGGAGGCCTTGGTGACCAAACCGCAGATTGCGCCTGAACCCCGCGGCTGGCGCTCCGAAGGCTACCTGGACAAAATCCCCCAGGATCCCTGGCAGCGCGAATACCTTTACTTGAGTCCCGGCGAGAACGGCAAGGCCTTCGACATCTATACCCTGGGTGCCGATGGTGTGCGTGGCGGCAGTGGTCAGGATGCCGACATCTCCAACTGGGACGACCCCAACCAGCCGCAGCAAGAGTAAACCGTCGCGGTGACGGTAACTTTCCGCGACAACGGGCGTAGCGCCGGCTTCACCCTGATCGAGATCATGGTGGTGATCTTTATCATCGGTATCAGTGTCGGCATGGTGTCGCTGGTGGTCAGTCGCGGTGGTCCGGATACCGAGTTGCGTGAGATTGCCGAGCGTTTTGCCACACTGGGCGAGTTTGCCTCGGAGCGCGCCATTCTTTATGGTCAGCCGGTCGGCCTGTTGCTGGAGCCACCGGCGTGGCAGAAGGAAGCAGACGAAAACCTGGATACCGCCTGGCGTTATCGCTGGCAAAGAATCGGACCCGGCGGCTGGGAGGATGATGAGGATCTGGAGGCGGTCACTCTGCCCGCCGCTGTACACCTGGATGTGATGGTCGAAGGGCAGATGTGGGAGTGGGAGGATGCGCCGGAAAACCGGCTTCCCATTGCGGTGTTCTATCCAGGCGGAGAAGTGACGTCTTTCGCTGTTGAATTTCGCGATGAGCGAGTTCCCGATTTCAGCCAGAACGTCAAGGTGGATGCCTGGGGCGAGGTAGTCTGGGTGGAAGACCCCGGTGCTGCGAGAGAGGCCGACAATGGCTTTTAGGCCGGATCAAAAAGGCTTTACCCTGGTTGAAGTGATGGTGGCCATGATGATTGTCGCCCTGGCGTTGCCGGCCCTGCTGGGACAGGCGGAAAGTCTGTCCCAGCATACATTTTCGGCGCGCTCCAAAACCCAGGCATTCTGGGTGGCCCAAAACAAAATGGCGGAGATCTCGATCGAGCGGCGCCTGACCGGCGAGATGCCGCCGCGCAAAGAGACCGATACCGTCGAATTGGGGCGGAATAAATGGAACTGGACGGTCACTACCGAAGAAACTCCGGTTGAAAACATGTACCGCATTGAAGTTGAGGTGGCTCTGCAGGGGCAAGACAGCCCGCTTGCCTGGCTCTCAGGGTTTGTTCATGGTGAATAAGTCTCTGGGCAAGCGAGGCGCGCGCGGGTTCACGCTGCTGGAGGTGATGGTGGCAATCGGTGTGATGGCACTGGTGGCCACTGGCTCCTACATGGCGATCAATGCTGCATCAAAATCCAGTGAAGTCACGGAAGAGACCCTGGAGCGCTTTGACCGGATTGACCGAACCTGGGTCTTGTTGGAAGGCGATTTACGCAACGCGGTGGCACGGCTGACACGGCTTTACTACGGGCCACCACTGCCGGCGCTGCTGGTGGACTTTAACAGCGAGTATCGCCTGAGCCTGTTGCGCGGTGGTCGCGCCAACCCGCTGTTATTGCCGCGTACCGAGCTGGCGCGGGTGGGCTATCGGTTGCAGGACGGCCTGTTGTGGCGAGATACCTGGCACGACCCGTCACGGATCGAGCCGGAAGCGGCGGCGCAACAGAAACTGGTGGATGGCGTGAAGGACATGACCGTGCGTTTGCTGCCCTTGAATGGCCAGTCTGTGGAAGATGGCCCCTGGTTGGATGAATGGCCGGGCAACCAGCCGCCCATGGCATTGCCGGTGGCTGTGGAGATCAGCTTGATCTTCGAGGATCTGGGTGAAGTGACGCGCCTGTTCGAAGTGCTGCCCGGCGGCGCGGAGGTGCCAGGTGCATAAGCAGCGCGGCATGGTGCTGATACTGGCGATGCTGATTGTGGTGCTGGTAACCTCCATTACTGTCAGCTTGAGCTGGCGTTATAACCTGAGTCTGACTCGCAGCGAAAACCGCTGGCACGGACTGCAGGCGCGGGCTTATCTGGATGGAGCGGAAACCCTGGCCACCATCGTCCTCAATGAAGATATGTTGATGGACCAGGAAGAAGGTCGCCTGGTGGATAGTCTGGATGAATTCTGGGCGCAACCCTCGGACGCGTTTCCGACGGATGAAGGTTGGGTTCAGGGAAAGCTGGAAGACGCCCAGGGGCGCTTCAATATTAACCTGCTTCAGCAAAATTCGCCGGCGCTGCAGGGCAACAAACCACCGCCGGCGAATTTGCCGCCAGAGCAGAGGTTCACCGCCAGCCAGAAGCGGTTTATACGATTGTTGCAGACATTCGAATTTGACGGCGAAGTGATTGATCTGAACCAGGCGGTGGAAATTACCGAAGCAGTGATCGATTGGGTCGATGTGGATCAGGCTGTGACCGGTTTTGGCGGGGCGGAAACGGACTATTATCAGCAACTGGATCCGCCAGCGACGCCCCCGAACATGGCGATGGTCAGTGTCAGCGAGCTGACATTGATCAAAGGCATGACGCCGGAGCTATATCAAGCCCTGTTGCCTCTGGTAGTGGCGCTGCCGGTTGACGCCAAGTTGAATATTAACACCATGCCGGCGGCGCTAATGCGCACCATGGCAGGTGCCAACGATTTTGCGCCGCTCACGGTGGAGGATGCGCAACTGCTGATTGACGAACGTAACGCTATCGGCGCTACTGAAGGCACGCCCAACCCGGCGACAGAAGCGCCACCGGCGTCCGGTGGGTTCGACAATCCGGACGCATTGAAATCCTCCCCGATTTTGACCACGCTGGTGGCCAATACCGGTGGACTGGAAACCGACGACTTGGCGGTTAACAGCAGCTATTTCCTGCTATTCAGTGAAACGCGGGTTGGTGATTTGATAAGGAGTGGCTCCAGTATGCTCAAGCGGCAGAACGGTAAAGTCAATGTGGTTCGTCGTAGCGACGCCCATTTCTGATTGCGGGAACAGCCAGCGTGAAACAAGACATCAAGCGAGAACAACACATAACCAGCGATAACAGTAGCAGCGGGGAGCCCCATTGGCTCAAGCTCAACCATAGCCGAGGACGCGTGTGACCGACATTATTGTAGTGCGCCAACTGGCGGATGATCTTTGGCAGTGGCGGTATGCTGACAGTCGCAGCGGTTGGCGCGACGATCAGGTTCACAGTGGTGATATTGAGGCGCTCCAGGATAATTTGCCGCGCAACAGCATGCCGACTTATTACCTCCTGCCGGGTGAGGCGGTTGTCGCCCAGCGCATTACGGCGGAGGCACGGGAGCGTCGGCACCTTGCCAAGTTGGTGCCTTTCCAGCTGGAAGACCAGGCGATCGACCCGGTTGATGAGCTGCATTTCAGTCTCGGCCCCGTGCATGATGGCCAGTTGTCGGTTGCCTATACCGCGCTCGCGCCATTGCAGGCGGCGGTCAGTCAACTGGAGGATGCGGGCTGCGATGTACAGCGCTGCACCGCGGATTTCCTGATGCTTTACCGGGAGCCCGATAGCTGGACGCTGTGTATGGCAGATGACCGCCTGCTGATTCACTCCGGCGAGGGTCTCGGGCTGGCGATCGAATCCGCTTTGGCCGACGCGGTGCTCCCGGCACTGTTGGAGCATCAGTCGCTACCGGTGCAAATCAATCTCTTTGGTGCCGATCAGGCCAGTCTTGAACGGTTGCAGGATTTGCTGCCGGAGAGCGACGCCGGTGACGACAACCGGGAGCTGAATATTCAGACGTCGGATTTTTGGTCTGCGCTCGACGTGGCTGCGCTGCCTGAACTGGATTTTCGCAGCGGCGCTCTCGGCCGGAGCCTGCCGTTGATGCGCTGGTGGCAGGAGTGGCGCGTGCCCGCCATTGCCACCGGCGCGGCGTTTGTTCTCGCAATTGCCGTTACCGCGGGGCAGTTCTGGCAGGCTCAGACCCGGCAAAACGAAATACTGGCGGACATGCAGCAGGTTTATCGCATGGCGGTCCCCAATGCCGACGGCAATATCAGAGATCCGGAGCGGCGTTTGGAGTCCCTGGTATCGGGGCTCGGCGGCAGCCAGGCATCCAGTAACTTCATGTACCTGATGAGCGAAGTGGCACCGCCCATCGCAGCCAATGACGGCCTTACATTAAGCAGCTTCCGCTACAGTCAGGACAACCGCGAACTGCAGTTGAATCTGGAAGCGACGGACTTCGCTTTACTGGAAAGCCTGCGCGGGGCGATCAGCGCGCGCGGATTGACGGCGGAGTTAATGCGTGTCAGTGCGCAGGGCGATGTCCATCAGGCGCGAATGCGCGTTGTGGAGGGCGGTTTATGAATGCATTCAAAGCCTGGTTGGCGCAAGCCTCGCCACGGGAACAGCTGACGCTGTTGCTCGGCGCGATTGCGCTGGTGATCTATCTCCTGTTTGTGGCGGTGCTGGACCCGCTTCAACAGAAGCTCGATGAACAACATGCGCGCAACCAGGCCTCTCAGGAAGCCTTGCAACGCATGCGCACCATGGCCGCACTATGGGTGAACCGCGAACAGGGGCAGGGCCAGTCCGGCGGGAGCAGTATCGTGGAGGTGGCGGACCGCAGCATGCGACAACACAATATTCGTATGTCCGGCATGCAGCCCAGCGGCTCCTCCGATGTTCGTTTGCGCATAGACCAGGTTAATTTCGACAATCTGCTGGCGTGGCTTTACGACATGGAGGTGACCGAGGGTGTACAAATTCGCGATCTGTCCGTGGCCGCGGGCGCTGATCCCGGTATCGTCGTGGTCAATGTCCGGTTGCACAAGGGGTAGGCATGGGTTTATCAAAGCTAGTCAAATCTCTGTTGTTGTTCGCCCTGCTGCTCTACTTTGTGTTCCTGGTTGTTGCCCGTACACCGGCAACCTGGGGCGCCTGGGCAGTTCATCAGGCTGCGCCCAATGTCTGGCTCACAGGGGTTAGCGGTACCTTGTGGGATGGTCGCGCCAGTGGTGGTGCCGTGGTGGTGGGCAACCAAACACTCGCCCTGACGAATGTCACCTGGAACCTCAAACCCTTGTCCTTGCTGGCGCTCAAGGCCTGTGCGGAAGTTCATGGAAATTTACTGGACCAGCCTGCGGCCGGCATTTTCTGTGCGTCGCCGGGCAATGTGCTCGAGGCCAGGGACGTGCAGCTGAGCGCACCCATGGCAGTTATCGGCGCCCAGTTCAATCTCAACATTGGTGGGCAGGTCTCGACTCAATTGCAGCATCTGCGCGTGGACGATCAACAGATCCAGGAGTTGGCGGGCAACATCAGTTGGCGGGACGCGCGCTGGAACAATGGTGAGCGCTGGATCAGTCTTGGCTCCTATGCTGCTAAGCTCACACCGAATGAGCAGGGCGGGGTTCACGCGGATATCTTTGAGCTGGATGGACCTTTCAAAGTGAATCTCGCCGGTGATCTTGTTGCTGGTCGCGAGCCATCGCTCAAAGGCACAGTAGCGGCTTCACCGGAAGCGCCTGAGCAGATTACATCGGCGCTCGAGTTCGTTGGCCAGCCGATGGAGGACGGTAGCTTCCGCGTTGCCTGGCCGCCCGGCACCTGATTTTCAACAACGGCAAAGCTGGTCTCAGTGTGTTCTGAACGCAGCAGTTGGTGCTGCGTTCAGCCTGTGATGCAACCAGCGGTGATCGAGCTCAATAGGCAGTTTGCTCCGCCTTCACCTCACTACTAAGCAAAAAGCGCCTGAACATGATGCCAAACTGCTCCCGGTTCACCTTTCTGTGCTTACCCCTCAGGTTAAGCCTGGTTCTGCTGCTGATGCTTATATCCATGGCCAGCCGGGCAGAATGGGCCACCCATACCGGACAGGCAATGGGCACCCGGATCAGCATCGAACTCTGGCACCCGGACCCTTCCGTGCGTCAACAGGCGATCGACGCCGTCATGGGTGAAATGCAGCGGATCGATCAGGCCTTTTCACCCTGGATCGAAACCAGCGAGTTGTACCGCATCAACTCCAAGGCCGCCGAATCTCCCCAGCCGATTTCTGATGAACTGGCTTTGCTGCTTGAGCGCTCGCTTTTTTATGCTCATCTTACCAATGGCGCGTTTGACATTACCTTCGCGTCAATTGGCTGGTTTTACGACTATCGCGCGGGGCAGAAGCCTGATACTCAACAAACCCATGCGCTGCTGCCGGCGGTGGATTTTCGCAAACTGGTGTTCGATCGAAAGAACCAGACCCTCGCTTTCGCTCACCCGGACCTGCGCATTGACCTGGGCGGCATCGCCAAAGGCTACGCGGTGGATCGCGCAATCGATTTGCTGCGCGAACTGGGAATCAGCCACGGAACCGTCAGCGCCGGGGGTGACAGTCGCGTGCTGGGTGACCGGCGCGGCCGGCCCTGGATGATCGGCATTAAAAAGCCGCGCTCCCTGCCCGGAGATACGGAACCGGCCATTGTCCTACCCCTGGAAGATGCGGCCATATCAACCTCCGGCGACTACGAACGTTACTTTATTGATCCGGAAACCGGGGAGCGGGTGCATCACATCATCAATCCGCGCACCGGAAAGCCGGCCGGCGGTATCGCCAGCGTGACCGTTATCGGGCGCGAAGGCATGGATACCGATGCGTTATCGACCAGTGTCTTCGTACTTGGTGTTGCCGACGGTCTGGTGCTGATCAACCAGTTACCGGGGTTTGACTGTATTATCATCGACAGTGCCGGCCAGGTGCATTACAGCCACGGCCTGGTGGAGCCTGAAAGAGGCGAAAGTTAGTATTCGCCTTAGTCGGCTGCGTTTACCCCGCGGGCATTCCGCTCAGCGCAGGTTCAACCCCTGAATCTGGCACCAAACTTGCGTAATAGAACACGTATAAAAATACGGCGCTAAGTTAAGCTTTGCTGCAGCTCTACGGCCACGCTTGGCCTCAATCTCTGCCTTACTCATCGCTGGTACGATACTGGAGATCTCTTTGTGAAACCTTTACACAACCTCGGCCGCTGGGTTATCGCGAGCGTCTGGCTGATTACTGCTCTGGCTCTGGCACAAACGGACGACGGCGCAGGTGCTTCCTCCGGCGAGGCTCCACTCAATGACCGGGTTCAGGATTTGAAACAGGCGGCGCTGGATCTCAATCGCGACTTGTTGATTCTTGAGGAGGAGTTGCTGTTCCCGGCCAACACCCAGGTGGCCGTTTTTGTTTCTCTTGATGTGGGCCATTATTTCCGCCTCGATGCAGTGAAACTGAAAATCGATGACACGCTGGTGGCCAGTCATCTCTATACCGAGCGACAAAACGAATCCCTCAGCCGCGGCGGTATCCAGCGTTTGTACATCGGCAACCTGAAGTCTGGCGCCCATGAAGTTACCGCATTTTTTACCGGGGTGGGGCCGGAGAACCGAGACTACCAGCGCGCCGCAACCATGACGCTGGAGAAAGGTCAGGAGCCGCAAATGCTGGAGCTGCGCATTCGCGATTCAACCGCCAACATGCAACCGGAGTTCGATTTTAAAGAATGGCAGTTGTGAGATTTACAATCGGGCTGATGCTTCTCGCCACCACCTGTTCAGCTTTTGCGGCGCGGCCGGAAAAGCCAGTGACAGTGGTGGCGGACTTGCGTTATGGAACCGCCCTCTACAATTACTGGCAAGGTGAATTTCTGGATGCGCTGCTCGAGCTCAAAGTGGCAGAGGCTCGCGGCGGTATTGTGGGGCACGGCAATCGCCCCCGGGTTATGGAAGGCAGTTTCAGCCTTGCCTATGGAATGGAGCACCGGGCGAATGATATTTTCGACGAGGTGCTGAACAGCGAAACCAAGCTTGAAACGCGGGATTCCGCCTGGTTTTATTTGGCCAAGATTTATTATCTGGGACAGGATTGGCAGGCTGCCGAGCAAGCACTGACTAACGTGAGCGAAGAGCCGCCCGCGGCAATTGCCGAGGAGCTGGCTGCACTGCGAATCAATCTGTCGATTCGTCAGGGGGACCTGGAAACGGCCCTGCAGCAAGTGCAAGCAACCGATCAAACCAACCCGTGGCTGCCTTACGTGTATTACAACCTGGGTGCCGCCCAAAGCCGCTCGGGCAATTATGCCGCGGCTATCCCCTACTACAACCATATCGCCGAAATGTCCCTTGCCAGCGAGGAGCATCTCGCGCTCTACGACAAAGCCATGACCGCGGCGGGATATGGCTATCTGTTGAACCAGCAATTCCCCGAGGCCCAGGCGCAGCTCTCGCGCGTGCGCTTGTCCAGCCCGCTGTCCAATCGCGCGATGCTCGGTTACGGTTGGGCGGCTGCCGAACAGGACAATTACCTGGAAGCGCTGGCGCCCTGGCAGCATCTGGCAAAACAGTCGCTGACCGATGCGAACACCCTTGAAGCGCTGCTGGCGGTTCCCTTTGCCTATGAGCAAATTGGCAATCAAGGTCTGGCGCTGCAGTATTTTGAACAGTCCGAGCAGCGGCTGGATCAGGAAATTGATCACGTGCAGGCGGTCATCAGCCGCTTGCGCGACAGCACTATTCTGGATGCGCTGCACATACGGCCGGAGGTTCAGTTCAATCGCCTCGATCACAGCGAGGGCGATTTTGTTGCGCCGGATCTTGCTTATCTGACCGAGCTTTTTGCCCACAACCGTTTTCAGGAACAGGTTCAGGACTTGCGCGATCTTGTGGCGATTCGCGACCGGTTTCATCGCTGGGCGCACACCCTAGAGTTGTACGCGACGATGCTCGACGAGCGTGAACTGGCGCGTAAACAACGCGTGAGTTTTCTTCAGCAGCAACAGCTGGTTGATCAGATTGCCAGCATGAGATCCCAGCGCCAGGCTGTGGCCCAGGAACTGGAACGCATTGTTGCGGAGGCAGACTTTCTCGCGTTGGCACCGGAGCAACAGACCCAGTTGTGGCAACGGGTGGAGTCCGTTCGCGAAAACATTGACACCCTTGCCGCTGCCGGCCAGGCGACCGGTGATTATCAGGAAGCTCTGCGCCGCTATGCGGGGCTGATTCAGTGGCAAGTGAGTGAGGCCTACGCCGAGCGCAAATGGGCGGTGGAAAAAAACCTTGCGGAACTGGATGAGCAACTGGACGCTCTCGAATCCACCCGGGCGCGCGTTGAAGCGGCGGTGAATGCCGCGCAAGATCTGCAACCTTATCGCAACCGCATTGCATCGGGCACTGAACGCCTTGAACAGCAACTGCAACAGCTGGACACTACCATTGCCCGCATTCAGGGTGAGCTCCGCCAGCAGGTTACCGCGGTATTGGAGGAACAACAGGAGCGCCTGCATTATTATTTGGCTCAGGCGCGTCTCTCGATCGCCAGGCTTTACGACAGCGCTTGGGTGGAGCCGCAGTGATGCGTTACTTCAAGCCGCAGTTGCAGCTGATTCGACCCCTGGCCCAGGCAATTGCCACGGTCGCGCTGCTGGCCGCCTGCGCAACTGAGCCGCCGCCGATCGGGCCAACGCTGTCGGATATGGAGCCGGTGACGATACCGACAAACCATATGCCAGTCCCGCAAGTGCCACTGGCACAGATCGAGGACAGCTATCGCGCCGCTCTGGAAGTCGCACAGGATCCGGTGATACGGCATCGCATACTGGCGCGGCTGGCGGATATGGAAATGGCGCGCAGTCAGGAGCGCCAGCTGACGGCGACCGAACAAAAGCAATTTTTCGGTGAGGCCATTGCCCTCTATCAGGAACTGATTGCCAGCAGTGACACACTTGTTGAGCAGCAAGAGGCATCGCCGGGTGATAGCGATACCTCACCCGACCATGCCTCCCTGGACAAGGAACGCCTGCTGTATCAGTTATCAAAAGCCTATGCGCTCGATGGTCGCTTACAGGAATCCACGGCAGTGCTGGAAAAACTGGTGCGCCAATATCCGGATTCTCCTTATGCGGCGGAAGCGGATTTTCGTCGTGCGGAAATTGCCTTCAGTGCCGGCGATTACCGTCGTGCCGAAGAGCTCTACAATCAGGTGCTGTCGGTTGGGCAAACGCCTTTTTATAGCAACGCGGTTTATATGCATGGCTGGTCGCTGTTCAAGCAGAATCGCTATCGCCCTGCGCTGGAATCCTTTTCTCGCGTGCTCGATGATCAACTGGTTGAAGGCATTCCGCTCGAACAGCTGGCGATCAGCCGGCAGAATCTCGTCGCAGACACTCTGCGCATCATGGCTGTTGCTTTTTCATATCTGAGTGGGCCGGACACCATTGCGGAACTTTATCAGAACCGGGGCGAGCCCCATTATCAATATTTGCTTTACCGCCAGTTGGGTGATCTTTATCTGGATAAAAAACGCTATCGCGACAGTGCCGACAGCTACCTTCGTTATACCCGCCTCTATCCGGAGAGTGACAATGCACCGGAACTGGCGGTGCGCGCCATCGAAGTTTACGAAAAAGGGAATTTTCCCAGCTTGATATTGCCCGCCAAAGAAGCCTACGTGCAAAACTATGGCATCGACAGCCAATATTGGGCGCTGCGCGGTTTGTTGCGCCAGGAGCCCCTGCTGCCGCACTTGCACCAGTATCTCGACGAGCTCGCCAGCTATTACCATGCCGAAGCACAGGATCTGAAGGAAGCGGCGTCTGATCAGTCTCAGGAATACTTTCTTCGTGCAGCCGATTATTACCGGCAGTTTGTGTCGACCTTTCCGCTGGATGACGCTGTGACAAACATGACTTTCCTGATGGCGGAAGCTTACTTCGAAGGCGAGGCGCTGGTGGAGGCCTTGGCTGCCTATGAGCAGGTAGCCTATGACTATGCTGACCCGGAGCACGCCGCAGAGGCTGGCTACTCAGCAATAATCAGCTTGCAGCTAATCATAGAAAAAACGCCGCCAGTCAGCGAGACCCAGGACCGCGTGTTGCGGCAATGGCAGGAGCACAAAGTGCGCAGCGCCCTGCAATTTGCTGACACCTTTCCCGCAGACAGTCGCGCGCCCAGAGTACTTGCCGATGCGGCGGAAGAATTGTTTCAGCAGGGTGTTGTGAAGCAGGCGCTCGAAGTCGCCACGCGCTTGACGCAGTGGCAACCGGCGCCGGAACCGGCACTGCAAAAAACCGCGTGGCTGGTACGCGCGCACAGTCTGTTTGATCTGGAATTATTCACTGCGGCAGAGCAATCCTATCGCGAACTGTTACCACTGCTGGCCGCTGATGATCCCGACCGCCCGGCGGTGATCGAACGCATTGCTGCGGCCATGTACCGTCAGGCTGATCAACAACTCGCTGCGGCCGACAAAGCCGGCGCCGTTGAGCAACTGTTGCAGATCCGTGACATAGCACCCGCCAGCGATATTGCCATCAGCAGCCAATATGACGCCGCGAATTATCTGATGGAGCTGGAACAATGGCAGCGCGCGGAGCAGGTACTTCTGGATTTTCGCGCGCGTTATCCGCAACACACTCTGACCGCGACCCTGTTGCCCAAGCTTGCCGTGATCTACCAGGAAACTGAAAATTGGCCCAAAGCCGCCCAGACCGTGAGTGCGATGGCAAAAGCGGAAGACGACCCGGAGGTGCAACGTCAGTCACTTTATCTCGCTGCGGAGCTCTATCAAAAAGCCGGCGATACGGCCCAGGCAATTATCCACTATCGCGATTACGCTCACACTTACGAACAGCCCTTCGATTTAGCGACCGAGGCGCGCTTTCAGTTGGTTACACTTTATGAACAGACCAACGAACCGTTGAAGCGAAATTACTGGTTGGAAAAATTGATTGATGCTCACGAGCAGGCGCGAGATGGATCTGGCAGCACGGACCGCGCCCATTATCTGGCCGCGTTTGCGGCGCGGGAGTTGGCCAATATCGATTACTACGCATTTGTAGCAATCAAATTGGATTTGCCTCTCAAGCAGAATTTGCAACGCAAAAAAGCGGCCATGGAAAAGGCCCTGCAGAGCTACAAGCAGGTGCTGGACTACGGCGTGGCAGAATTCGCTACCGAAGCCAACAACCGCATCGGTATGGTTTACGCGCAGCTTAGTGAGGACCTGATGAATTCCGAGCGGCCTGCGGACCTCGATGCGCTGGCCATGGAGCAATATGAAATTCTGCTCGAAGAACAAGCCTATCCCTTCGAAGAAAAAGCTATAGCGATCCACGCGGCAAACGCGGAACGCAGTTGGGACGGTATTTACGACGATTGGGTCAAGCGCAGCTTTGCCGTGCTGGCAGAATTGTTGCCGGCGCGCTATGGTAAACAGGAAGCGCGCCAGGAGGTCAGTCATGGTATTTATTAACAGGCTAATACCAGTGGCAAGCAGTATAAAAATCAGGCCAGCAACAGTTTCAGTACTTAGCAGGCTGTTGAAAGAATCGATTCCAGCTAAGATTTTCCTGTGCTGCCCGTTTGTCCTCGGGATAACTCTTTCGAAAACGCATAAATACATCCCTGTAGCTCCCCCGCGGCGTCCCTTCCGCGAGGGTTTCGAAAGAGTTATCCCGAGGACAAACTCTTTGAGCGGTCTTGAAAGACTTTTTCAACAGCCTGTTAGCGCTCTCGGCCGCTCACTTTGTTGCGTGCTGTTTGCGGGGTGGTTAGCCGCCTGTTCCGTCGTGCCTGGTCCGTCCACGACGGAAACAGGCATCGAAAATACAGCGGCGGCAGACGAAGAAAAAATTGCGCTGATGCCGGATCCTTATCTGGCTCAAGCAAAACCATTACCAGCCGGCGCCGCTGCAGATTTTGAACAGGCGCAGCAGGCTATGGCTGCACAGCAGTGGCAGAACGCACAGTCACTGCTGGAACAAATGACGCAGCTTTATCCGTCATTGTCCGGTCCTTATGTCAACCTGGGTTTGGTATACCGCCAACAGAACAAATCACAGTTGGCCATCGATGCATTCAAGCGAGCGATTGCTGTCAACCCGCTCAACAGTAGTGCGTACAATCAGCTCGGAGTGTTGTATCGGGAGCAGGGTGAATTTCAACAGGCGGAACAATCCTACCTGCAGGCGCTCGAAGTGTGGCCGCACAATGCCGTGGTGCATCGAAACCTCGGCATTTTATACGACCTGTATATGGGCCGCTTTGCGGAAGCCTTGCAGCATTACCAGATGAGCCAGAAGGTTGCCGCGGAGCCCGAGCGTCGCATCGAGGGGTGGATAGTTGACCTTCAAAGGCGCATGACGGACCAACAGGCAGCGCTGCCATAATGGGATTACGGATTCATGTTTATGAATATTGCGGGGCGCCAATGAGTACATCGACAAGGGTCAGTTCTGGTGGTTTGATGATCAGGAAAGCGGTTTTGCCAATGCGGGTGGCGCTGGCCATGAGCACAGCGCTGATGGTCACGGCGATGTGCGTTGGCGCGCAAACCGCAGATGATGATAATCGCGTTCGGGAACTGGGAACCACGATAACCGGCAATCAGGATCAGCCCAAAGTGCTTTATATCGTGCCGTGGAAATCGGCGGATAGTGCCATGGCAATTCCTTACCGGCCGGTGACGGGGCAGACGGATGTGCTTTTTGACCATGTCGAGAGAAGCGAGCACCGTCGTCAACTGGAGTTTTTGCAGGATCTGAATTCTGCGGACTAAAGCAAAGCGGGATAAATAAAAGTTGCGACAAACCATGCTCGGCAGGTTAGGATTGCGAAACAACAGTAATCGAGATTGGAGGGGCAGGCGATATTGACGCCGAACCTTGCTCAAGAATAATGTCGCAGGTGGATGACGTCCACCGAATGGCTCACTGGATATTCAGTTCGGCGAATACCACTTTGGTAACGCCGGGACAATAAGAAGTTAAGTTGCGGAGGCTAATGCCCTTATGGATTTTTTCAACAGTGTTATCGATTTTTTTCAAGACGGTGGCCCTTTTATGTATCCGATTGCGATTGTGCTGGTGATCGGCATCGCAGTCGCCATTGAGCGCTGGTTGTTTCTGTCTCACGCCAAGCTGTCCAATCGCACCGCGTTCGACCGGATTATGCCGCTGTTGCGCAAACAGGATTTCGCCGGTGTGATTGAATTTGCACGAACGCGCAAGGCACCTGTGGGGCGAATTGTTGCGGCGGGTATTGTGCGCCTGCAACAGACGCCTCGCCGTGACGACGTGGAATACGCCATGGAGGAAGGTGTGATGGAAGCCGTGCCGCGCCTGGAAAAGCGCACATCATATCTGGCTACCCTGGCCAACATCGCCACGCTGTTGGGGTTGCTGGGTACCATCATGGGTTTGATCGCGGCGTTTACCGCCGTGGCCAATGCCGATCCGGCAGAAAAAGCCAGCCTGCTTTCCCAGAGTATTTCGGTTGCCATGAATACCACGGCATTCGGATTGATCTCCGCCATTCCCCTGTTGCTGGTGCATGCCATGCTGCAAACCAAAACCATGGAAATCATCGACAGTCTCGAAATGGCCGGCGTCAAATGCCTGAATATTCTCGCTACCACCGGTGCTTTCAATACGCGTTCAAACCCTGCAGATTCAGGCCGGTAAAACGGCGGACCGGCTACTTATTATGCGTTCTAGACGAAAAAGACTTCAGGAGACTGATCTCGACATCACGTCGTTTATGAACCTGATGATTATTCTGGTTCCGGTGTTGTTGATGAGCATGGTTTTTTCACACGTCAGTGTCCTCGACCTCAAACTTCCCGAACTCGGCAACAGTGCCGCACCGGAGGAGAATCCTGAAAACCAGATATTGGAACTGGTGATTGAGGACAGCCAGTTGCGCGTGAATTATCCCGCTGGCATTGAACTCAAGGTGATCCCACAGGAGAGCGGCGACTACGATTTTCAGTTGCTGTCCAACGTGTTGCAGGAAGTCAAACGGCGACTTCAGGAAAAAGGCATCGAGAAGCGGGACATATTGATTCTTTCACAGCCCGATACGGACTATCAGACCATTGTGACGGTCATGGACACGGTGCGTTCATTCAAGGCTGTGGTGGCTGCATCAGTGGTAGACGCGGAGCTGTTTCCGGACATCGCTCTTGGTGATGCACCGTCAACGGCTGAATCCATGTCTGAAGAGGGGGGCCAATAATGAAGCAATCGCTGCGCGCCCACCGCATGGAGAGATCTCATCGGCGCTCCAAGGCCCAGGGCAAACTCAGCCTGATATCACTGATGGATATTTTTACGATTTTGGTGTTTTTCCTGCTCGTGAATTCGTCCGAGGTGGAAGTGCTGCAAACCGACGACAGCATTGAGCTGCCGCAATCTATCGCTGAAAAGAAGCCGGACAATGCGCTGGTGGTGATGGTTAACAGCGACAGCATTCTGGTGGATGGGCGCAAGATAGCCAGCACCGCAGACGTCATGGCAAATGATGAAGTGGAAATTGCGCCCTTGCGCACCGAGTTGAATTACCGCGCTTCGCGCCGGCCTTTCGCCAATGACGCGGCTCGTCAACAGGGGCGTGATATCACGATCATGGGGCACAAGGATATTCCCTATACCCTGCTGAAAAAAATCATGACGACTTGTGCGCAAACCGACTATCGCAATATTTCCCTTGCAGTGAATCAGATTCCTGCCGAAGCCAAAGGTGCCGAGACGGCACCGGATAGTGGCAGCAGCCTGCCGGCAGTGGAGGGTTGAAGTGAATCCAAGGATCGCACCGCCCAACCTGCTGTTGCCGTGGCATTCGGACAAGGACGATGACCGTCTGTTTCGACGGATACTGCTCTGGTGTCTGGTGCCTCTTTTGCTGTTATGCGTGATAGTGCCCTTCATAAACACGCCGGAGCCCCTGCGCGAGGAACTGGAAGAGCTGCCACCGCAGCTCGCCCGGGTTGTGCTGGAAGAAAAGGAGCTGCCTCCACCACCGCCGGAGCCAGAACCAGAGCCCGAACCCGAACCAGAGGAGCCCGCACAGGAAGAAGATCCCGTAGTCGAGGAGCCGGAACCTGAACCAGAGCCCGTCGAAGTGGTACAGCAAGCGCGGGAAAAAGCCCAGCAGAGCGGGGTGTTGCAGTTTGCCGACGACCTGGCCGACATGCGCGACAGCATCGATGTAAGTGATGTTCGCGATACGGACATTACTCGCGCCAAAGGCGAGGCGGCAGAGCTTGACCGCGCATTGATTGCCAGTCGATCGACCACAACCTCCGGTGGCATAGATACCTCAACCTTGAGCCGGAATACCGGCGGTGTGGCGTTGTCCGGCCGGGAAACGACCCAGGTGGAAAGCAAGCTTGCCCAGGGTACTGGGGCCGGCGGGGAAGGACCGTCGGAAGCTGCCGATAGCTCCGGCCGCAGCGATGAATCCATCCGCAAAGTGATGGACCGCAATAAAAGCGCGATCTTTGCCATCTACAATCGCGCGTTGCGCAGTGACCCCACTCTTGAGGGGCGGGTGGTTGTGAAAATGGTCATCGAGCCAAGCGGCGCCGTATCATCCGTGGAAATCGTATCCAGCGACCTCAACAATGAAGACCTGGAGAGCAAGGTGATGGTCCGCATCCGCTTGATCAACTTTGGTGCCGAGGATGTCGGCAGAACCACGCTCAACTATACCTTCGATTTTCTGCCATCTTGATCGCACCTCCCTCCCGAATGGCAGAATAATCTCGTATTGGTTATTCTGCACTTCCAACATTCAACCATTCCAAGGTCCGCCCATGTACAACAAGCTGATTATCTCTCTGCTTCTGCCGGCGTTTTTGCTTTTTGGCGGTTGTAGCGACCCCTCTGAAAATACCACTGAAACCACTGCGGCCCCTGAGCCGCAAACCGTATCACAGGCAATTCCGGTAACCCTGACAGAGAACGACGGCCAGTTTCAGATCATTCGCGGTGGTGAGCCCTATTTTATTCGCGGTGCGGGTGGCAGTGAGCGCCTGGCAATGCTCGCGGCGAACGGCGGCAACTCGATCAGAACCTGGAGCACCCGGGACGCTGAGCGAATTCTTGACGAGGCCGAGCAGAACGGCCTGACGGTTATGCTGGGCATTGAGCTGCAGCGTGAGCGTCACGGTTTCGACTATGACGATAAGGAAGCGGTCAAGCGTCAGAAAGAAGCGGTGCGCGAGCAGATTATCCAGTACAAGGACCACCCGGCGCTGCTCACCTGGGGTCTCGGCAACGAGCTCGACCTCCTCTACACCAACACCAATGTGTGGTACGCGGTGGAAGATATCGCCAAAATGGTCAAGGAGCTGGATCCCAACCATCTGGTCACCACGGTGACTGCCGGCATCAATGAAGAGAAAGCCAAGTTGATTATGGAACGGGTGCCGAGCATCGACTTTTTAAGTGTGAATACATACGGCGATCTTGACGAGCTGCCTGAGACCATGCGCGCGGTCGGCTGGCCGGGCGCCTACGCCGTTACTGAATGGGGCCCGACCGGGCACTGGGAAATTGCGCGTACGGATTGGGACGTACCTATTGAGCAGACCAGCAACGAAAAAGCGGCGGCTTACCGTGCCCGCTATGAAGGTGCCATTCTGGCGGATGAGGAGCGTGTGCTTGGATCCTATGCATTCCTCTGGGGACAAAAGCAGGAAACCACGCCAACCTGGTACGGAATGTTTCTCGAATCCGGGGAAGCCACGGAAGTGGTCGACACCATGCAGTTCTTGTGGACCGGTGAATGGCCGGCAGAGCGGGCACCGAGTATTCGCGGGTTTCAGATTGACGGCAAGGTCGCGTCAGACAGCATTCATCTGGAGCCGGGTAAAACCTACACCGTTGAGCTCGACGCATTTCATGTGAATGACCAGCCTTTCGACATTCGCTGGGAAGTTTTACCCGAGAGCACCGACATAGGCGCCGGTGGCGATCCGGAAGATCGTCCCACACCCGTCGAAGGCTTGATTGTGGAGGATGATGGCGCAGGCACCATGAAATTCAAGGCGCCCGCTGAATCCGGCCCCTATCGGTTGTTCGCCTACGTGACCAACGATTTCAATAAAGCGGCTACCGCCAACGTGCCCTTTTTTGTGGACGCCGCTGAATAAGCCCGTTCCGTAATCGAGGTTATCCCTGTAGTCCCACGCATCAAGTCGGGGCTACAGGACGTACAGCACGATCGCCAGGTAATGGCAGACACTGCCGGCCAGGACGAACAGATGCCAGATGCCGTGAAAGTGTCTGATGTGGTCCCACACGTAGAACACAATGCCGCCCGTATAGAACAGCCCGCCAATCAGCAGCCAGACAAAGCCTCCAACAGACAGCGCCGCCAATAGCGGTTTGATGGCGACCAGGCAAAGCCAGCCCATCAGAATATAAATCACCACCGCGAGAATCCGTCGTCGTCTTTTCGGCAGCGTATCCAGCAGAATGCCAGCCACCGCCAGAGACCAGATGATGGCGAACAACCACCAGCCCCAGGCGCCGTCCAGGGAGATCAACATGAAAGGAGTGTAGGTGCCGGCAATCAACAGATAAATGGCTGCATGATCCAGCTTCTGAAAGATCGCTTTCCATTTGCCGCGGCAGCTGTGATAGAGCACGGAAAAAAGATAGAGCAGAAACAGCGATATACCATACACCGTCAAGCTGACCAGCTTGGTCAAATCCCCCTGCCGCGCCCCGAAATACACCAGAACAACCAATCCCGCCAACGCGGCGGCCGCACCTATAACGTGGGTGATGCTGTTGAGTCTTTCGCCTCTGTACATAAAACTTGCTCTTATATTTTGAATGTTAACGCCCCACGAACCTTCGGCATTTATTGCTGCGACCGTGCAATCAGGGCCGTTCGCACGGAAAGCCGCACTCGCGTAGCCCGGATGGAGTGCAACGGAATCCGGGGCAGTCAGCAGCCGGTCCTCCCGGATTGCGTTGCACTCCATCCAGGCTACAAATTCGCGAGCTCGTCGAGTTAAAGCGTTAACGGCCGAGCGTATGCCTGCGCCCCTTGTGGTTTACCCTTCGGGCGGCCATGCAAGCCGGGTTCTACCCACGAACAAGCAGTTCGTAGCCTGGATGGAGTGTAACGGAATCCGGGGCCGCCCCCGTGAGACTGGGGAGGAAATGCGCCTGTGAACCAAGATTACGCGCCGCCGCGATCAGTCAAATCCGCCGCATCAAAATCATCCACCGCAATGACCTTGCGCACTGCTGCGTCCGCCTCTTCCAACTGGCGAAGTTCCTGTTCATCGATCAGACCCTGCGCATGCGCATCGCGCCAGTTGCTAACCCGGGCATCGTGAAGCTTGCGCTGCAACGGCTCGGCTCGGGTTGCCAGATCAAATGCGCGTTCCAGATCGGCGACGCCGTTTCCACCTTGATGTCCCTCTGCCAAAAACAACCCTGCGGTAATGCGGTCGCGAGCGTCTGATGGCGAGAGCAGCAATTGTGCACAGCGGTGCAACAGGGCATCCGACGGGCCATGCTGGCGTATTCCCAGCGGTTGAATCAGAAACTTCACTTCCCAGGCGATCAGCCGATTCGGAAGGTTGGCCAGTACCGCGTGAATCGCTTTTTCAATCTTGGCAAACCCGGTTTGCATGGCGAGTTGTACCAGAGGTAAATCCGATTTGTGGCGCCCCTCATCTTCCCAGCGCTTGAGCACCGCGCACAGCAGGTAAAGCTCCGCGAATATATCGCCCAGGCGTCCGGACATGGTCTCCTTGCGCTTGAGCTCGCCGCCATAGGTAATCAGGGCGACATCCGCGAGTAAGGCAAAGCTTGCCGCATAGCGGCTGAGCTGGCGATAGTAAGGCTTTACCGAGCCTCTGCCCGGTGCCGGGCTGAGCAGCCCGCCGGACCAGTTGCGCAGCAAAGCGCGGCCGACATTCTTGAAAATGTGGCCAATATGGCCCCACAGGTTTTCATCAAAACTGTCCAGCGCCTGTTCTTCATCGTCCTCCTCGAGAGCAAGCATCTCCTTGAGTAACCATGGGTGGCAGCGCACAGCGCCCTGGCCGAAAATAATCATACTGCGGGTGAGAATATTCGCCCCTTCCACCGTGATGCCGACCGGCACCGAGCGGTGCAGGTTGCCCATGTAATTGAGCGGCCCGTCGATAATTGCCTTGCCCGCGTGAACATCCATGGCATCGTCCACGGCGGTACGCATGCGGTAGGTTGCATGGGCCTTCATGATGGCAGAGATGACTGACGGGTGATGGCCCTGATTCAGCGCCGCACAGGTTAAGCGGCGCCCGGCATCCACTGTATAGGCATTGACTGCCAGGCGGCCCAGCCGCTCCTGAATGCCTTCAAAGCGCCCGACCGGAATGCCAAATTGCTCGCGAACCCGGGCATAGTTCCCCGTGGTGCGTGCGCAGTAGGCCGCTGCGGCTGCCGCCAGAGACGGAAGGGAAATGGCGCGACCGGCAGCCAGTGCGGCCATAAGCATTTTCCAACCCTTGCCTACCTGCGCCTCTCCGCCTATGACGTGGTCCATGGGTATGAAAACATCATGGCCTTGGTTGGGGCCGTTCTGAAACATCTGGTAGGACGGCAGGTGCCGGCGGCCAATTTCAACGCCGGGCAAGTTGGTGGGCACCAGCGCAACGGTAATGCCCCGCTCTTCGGTGTCACCAAGCAAATGATCCGGGTCGAACAACTTGAAGGCCAGTCCCTGCACCGTGGCAATGGGCCCCAGGGTGATATAACGTTTGCTCCAGTTGAGACGAATACCCAGCACCTCTTCACCAGCGAAGGAGCCCCGGCAGACTATACCGGTATCCGTCATGGACGCCGCGTCAGACCCGGCATCCGGGCTGGTCAGACCGAAGCAGGGAATCTCGCTGGCATCGGCCAGGCGCGGCAACCAATAATCCTGCTGCTCCCGGGTGCCGAACTTCATCAGCAATTCTCCGGGCCCAAGGGAATTGGGTACCATCACCGTCACTGCGGCCACTACCGAGCGCGTGGAAATACGGCGCACCACTTCTGAATTGGCAAAGGGAGAGAATTCCAGCCCGCCGAATTGTTTGGGGATGATCATGGCAAAAAACTTGTTCGCCTTCAGGTACTGCCAGACTTCTGGCGGCAGGTCACCCTTCACCCAGTTGATGTCCCAGTCATTGAGCATCGCGCAAAGCTCATTCACAGGGCCATCCAGAAATGCCTGCTCCTCGGCGGTCAGGGTTGCCGCAGGTGTGCCCAGCAACAGGCGCCAATCCGGATTGCCGCTGAACAGCTCCTGGTCCCACCACACATCACCGGCCTCCAGTGCTTCGCGCTCCGTGTCGGACAGGCCCGGGAGGGCTTTTTTTGCCCATTTGAACAGTGGGCGACTGACGTGCTGGCGGCGCAATTCATGTAGGGTCATGGCGGGACTGTCCTTTGTTCAGCGGGTTGAATCCAAAAGTAGAACGTTTTACAGCATAACCCATATGGACAGGAAGCGACTCGGACTCGTTCCATAGGAGTTTTAAGCCCGACCTATCCTGGAGCGCTATTTGAATGACTGGTGGCTTGGTGTTGTCGGACGTAAAGAATAGACAGATGCACTCCCATCATTGCCGGAGTATTCTTGCGGACTGCAGGAATCAGGTGTGTCCATAGCGTTATGAACAGGAACCCCAATTTTGATGACTGATTACTCACTTTACGCTTTACCCTTGCTGGCTGCCGCTATTGGATGGCTGACCAATTACGTCGCCATCAAGATGCTGTTCCACCCGCGTCAGCCGATCAGGATCGGTTTCTTTACCGTGCAGGGTCTGTTTCCCAAACGCAAGGATGATATCGCGCAAAAGCTGGGGCAGATAGTGGCCAATGATCTTGTCTCCGTGGAGGATTTGACCGAGAGGCTGAAAAGCGCTGAGAACCAGGCGGTCATTCGCCAGTTCCTGGATGAAAAGCTCGAGCATTTTCTGCAGACCCGTTTTCGCGCACTGCTCCCCCGGGTCACCATGCTGCTGTCGTCCCGAGCACTGGATAAAATCAAACGCATATTGCTGGAAGAGTTCATGCAACAACTGCCGCGCCTGGTCGATCAGATCGTCAGCAAGGAGGCGCATTCGATCGACATCGAAAAAATTGTGGCGGATAAAGTCAAAGCTTTTTCCGCCAATCAATTGGAAGACATGCTCCACGGAATCCTGAGCAAGGAATTCAGAATGATTGAGATCTTGGGCGGGGTGCTGGGGTTTTCTATCGGTTGTGTGCAGTTGGCGTTGGTGGTGTTTTTTTAGCCACAAGCTGCAAGCCGCAAGCTAAAGAAAAGGGAAAAGGGAAAAGGGAAAAGTATTGCCGTAGGGCGAAAAAGCGTCAAGCGCCTTCCGCCGTTTTGCGGGCATTGAAGGCGAAGGCCAAGGATGGCCTAAGCAAAAGTAACGAGCTGCAAGCGCTAAGTTAAAATACTGAACGGGCACGGCCCACCATGGAATGCAGCGCCACGGTGTTCGCACCGGCGGCAATACAAGTGACGAGAAATTTCTGAGTTGAAAATTTTATGAATCCGGTAATTACTGCCATTGCGCTGCTGGTGTGCAGCAATGTTTTCATGACGTTTGCCTGGTATGCGCACCTGAAGGAATTGAACAACAAACCGTGGCTCATCGCCGCGTTTGTCAGTTGGGGCATTGCCTTGTTTGAATACCTGTTTCAGGTGCCTGCCAACCGCATTGGGTTCAGCGTACTCAGCGTCGGCCAACTGAAAGTCATCCAGGAAGTTATTACACTCAGCGTGTTCGTCCCTTTCTCTGTACTTTACCTTAAAGAGCCGCTGAAACTGGATTACCTCTGGGCCGGTTTGTGTCTGGTAGGCGCTGTGTTTTTCATGTTTCGCAGTAAGTTGATGTAGTTTCTGAACACCTGTACCGCGAAGTCAGGCATGACTTTCCGGATCTTGACTATAAGAATGATATTTTGACTATTGAAGGCATGGGAAAATTTTAAACAATGCTAAATATTACTTTCCGAAGTTTATGGTTAACTTTAATGTGTTTGGCATTTCTGGGGTGCGAGCGACAAGCATCTGAGCCCTCTCCACCCGTCAGGCCAGCAAACGTACCAGTCGACGCTGTGTGGGTCGGAGGGATGGAAGGCGGAGTTTTTGTCTTAATCAGAAAGCCTGAGGAGCTTTCGGATGATAACTATACCGGTGAAGTTTATTACAGCTCTGGCGATCTGTCATACAAAGGTGAAATGAAGCTTTTGCCGCCGGGGTCAGCAGCGTTTGATGTGACAACCAAAGAATCATTCGAGGGATGGGATGGTGATAGGCTTTATTTAACCGGTAATCGATACCTTCAAGTTCAGGAATGATCCGAAGCTGCACGCTTGAAGATTAGTATAGCGAGCTCTTGTTACCTTTACCTTTCGTTAACTCATGCATGCCGAAAATTTTCTCGCTCTTCTACTCAGTGTTCCTGCTTTGTATCTCCCACAGTTGCGCGTACTTACCATCCAGCGCGAGCAGTTGGGTGTGGCTTCCCTGTTCGATCACCTGGCCCTGGTCCAGCACAATAATGGTGTCGGAATCGACGATGGTCGACAGTCGATGGGCAATCACCAGACTGGTGTGCTCTCGGGAGACCTCATCCATGGCCTGCAAAATGGATTGTTCGGATCTGCTGTCCAAGGAAGACGTGGCTTCGTCGAAGACGATAATGGGCGGCCGCTTGAGAATGGTGCGGGCGATGGCGACGCGCTGTTTTTCTCCGCCCGATAACTTGAGCCCCCGTTCGCCCACAACCGTCTCCACACCCAGCGGCAGGCGTTTGATGAATTCCGTCAGGTGCGCCATGCGTATGGCCTCGTGAACATCCTCGTCGCTGGCGTCGATACGACCATAGCGGATGTTTTCGAATATCGTGGTATTGAAAAGCACTGTGTCCTGGGGCACAACGCCTATGACGCGGCGTAGGGAATCCTGAGTGGCATCGGCGATATCCTGATCGTCTATCAGAATGCGGCCGCTGTCTGTGTTGTAAAAACGGAACAGCAGTTTGAGTAGCGTGGATTTTCCCGCGCCGCTGCTGCCGACAATGGCGACCTTGTGTTTGGCGGGAACAGAAAAACTGACCTGATGCAGGATTTCCCGATCGGCTCCATAGCCGAAGCTAACGTCCTCAAAGCGAATGGCACCGCGGGTTATCTGCAGCGGCGTTGCCTGAGGTTTGTCCTGAACTTTGGAAGATTGTTGCAGCAGCGCGAACATCTTTTCGATGTTGGCCATGGAACCTTTCATTTCCCGGTACACAAAGCCAAGGAAATTCAGCGGCATGAATACCTGCATCATAAACGCGTTGATCAGCACGAAGTCCCCCAAGGTCATGGTGTCGTTCAAGACTTCGTTGGCGGCGAGGATCATTGCACTGCTCATGGCGGTGGCAATGATCAACGCCTGGCCACCGTTGAGCGCAAACAGTGAAAGCCGGTTTTTGCGTCGGGCACTTTCCCAGTTGGCCAGCTCTCTGTCGTAATGCTCCGCCTCGTATTCCTCGTTGGTAAAGTACTTAACGGTTTCATAGTTCAACAGACTGTCGATATGCCGTGTGCTGGATTCGGACTCCGCCTGGTTTGCCAGGCGAACGTACTTGGTGCGCCATTCGGTGGCGGCGACGGAGAAGCTGATGTAGGCAACCACCGCCACCAGCACGATCACCGCAAACCAGTAATCGTAATTCCACAACAACACGCCCATGATCATGATGATTTCAAGCAGTGTCGGCCCGATGTTGAAGACCATGAAACGCATCAGAAAACTGATGCCATTGGTGCCCCGCTCAATATCCCGCGACAGCCCGCCGGTATGCCGATTGAGGTGAAAATCCAGGTCGAGAGAGTGCAGGTGGCGGAAGACTTTTAGACCGATGCGGCGCATGGCGCGCTCGGTGACGCGCCCGAAAATCGTATCCCGCAATTCACCAAAAAGTACATTGGCAAAACGCACCACACCGTAAGCAACCAGCAGCCCCAGGGGCATGGCAACCACCGCCGCGATGTCGCCAGCCGTCTCCAGATTGTCGACAATGTGTTTCAGAATGAATGGCAAACCCACGCTCGCCAATTTGGCGCCGACCAGACACAGCAGCGCAAAGCCCACCCGAAGCTTGAACTCAAGCAGGTAAGGAATCAGAGACTTCAGCGTCTTCCAGTTAACATCTTGAAAGGCAACGTCGGTGGTGGAGTGGCTGCGCATAGTGGGTGGTTAGTGATTGGTGAATAGTGAATGGTGATGATTGATCTGAGGGAAAAGGGAAAAGGGAAAAGTTAAAGCTGAAGCCGCAAGCTCTGAGATAGATGATGTCCGCCTTTTCATTGAAAAAATAGCGGAAGGCGCTTGACGCTTTTTTTTGCCCTACGGTAACACTTTTCCCTTTTCCCTTTTCCCTTGATCCTATACTTGCAGCTTGCAGCTTGCAGCTTGCAGCTTGCAGCTTGCAGCTTGCAGCTTGCAGCTTGCAGCTTGC
>CAYQQJ010000014.1:0-93237 GCA_964419935.1 uncultured Cellvibrionaceae bacterium | reverse complement strand
TACTTCATCAAAACCAGTGCCTTGCAAATGGGGAGGAGACCATATACGAATAAGACATGAGCCCCGCGAATGTCGCCATCCGACGTTTCGATGTCGGAAGGCGCTTGACGCTTTTTCGACCTACAACTGCGACATCATAGCCCCGTCGTTACGAGCTGCAGATCCCCAATACTGGCAGATTCCTGATCGACAAAGTTGCCGCTGTCGCGCATTGCGGGAAGCAACTCAGCGTCTGCAAACTCGCAACCGGTATCGCCTGGGTCTCGCTGTAAACTTTTCCCGCTGGAATCGTGGGCGTGTCCCCAGCCTTGAGCGAGGCGTTCAAGCAGGGCCCGATAGCCGGGCTGCCAAGCTGTCATTTCCGGAAACGTCTGGCGCAACGCCTTAAGTATCGCCATGCCGGCAAAATCCAGGTCGCCCCAGAATGCCGAAGCAATCGACGCCTGTGGGTGAGCGTCAAACCACCACTGCCGAAATTGCTGCTGTATATCAATGTGCTGAACGGAATTCAAGTAACTGAAAAGTGCGTTGCCCCGTTCGCGAATTCGAATCGCACTGCCGCGAAAACCGGCACTGTAAACCAACGCAACGCCGGGCAAACTAGTTTGAGCGAGGGCAATGAAGGTATCCTGATTCTCGACAAATAGAACCTGTTCCAATTTGTCCGGCAAATAGACCGACATAAGGATCGGGCGTGGCAGGAGGTTGTGCGCCACACTCGGGAACAAGTCTTTAACAAGATCTTCATTTCGGTCAAGAAATTTGGAGTCACCCCAAAAGCAACGTGCGGACAACGCACGCAAGGTTACCGGCCGCTGCAGCTCCTTGCCGAGACGGGCGAACGCACGCAAGGTTCGCTCCGGCCCCTGCTCGGGAACCCGCACCATGCGCTCGAATAGTGCCTGCCCATAATCTTCAAACTGCTCCTTCATCTTCCCCAACTCCACTTGCCACACCAGGGCGTAGGGGTCGAGCGCCGGCCGGTTCAACCAGTGACGAACCAGATCTTCTTTCTCAGGCACAAAGAATATTTGTGCCTCTTCATACACCTCCTGCCCGGGTTTGGTACGTGTAAGTTTGATGTTGAGAATGTGAAACTCCTTGTCCAGGCTTTTTACCAGTGCCCACAGGTATTTCACATCTTCGTTTTGAAAGTCAAAAAGTTCGGGGGCGGTTTTCGGTGTAATACGCAATGAAAGCCGTTGGCCTTTTTCCAGCTTGGTGAGAAAACGATCAAGCAATTGACGGGGCAAAGGTTCTTCATCCAGCCAGCGAGGACGAGTGGGGAATTCCTGGGGTTTAAACTGAGCGTCGAAATCGTCCATTGTCTGCACCTAATGTCTTGTCGATTTACTAAAAGTTGTCGGAGCCAACAAAGGAGTTTGGTATCAGGGTGGGTTTTGTGGAACCCTCGCGGCAGGGATGCCGCGAGGGTTTCGAAAGGCATATCCAGACAACAGGCTCACTCGTTGGCAGCGAATCACATTGTCTTGACTAACGACGTCGAAATCAATCTACAATATCTTCCATAAAATCCAGCATAGCCTGGTGCCGAACCGTTTTCCGGTGGTTCGCCCAGAGCTGTTTGATCTTTTCCTGATTACAGGTCTTGCGGTCGACCAGCACGCGTGTATTCAACTCACCGATGGGCGTCGCCGTAGGGCATTTACTGAAGACAAACTGATTGCTGATTAAATCCATGAACGGACCGGATTTACTGGTTGGCATAATGAACAACAGCTGCAGCCCGAGGGTTTCCGTCAAATAGTTGATCACCTCCCGCGAGCGCGTCTCATCCATTTTGGAAAACGCCTCATCCACCAACACCATACGCAAATGCGTATTGCCATCGTTGAAACGGAACGCCGAGGTGACCGCCGCTGAACGAATAATATACGCTGGCGTTTCCAGCTGCCCGCCAGATCCGGTACCATACTGACTCAGCGCAATAGGCTCCTTGCCTTCCGGTTGCTTGTAAATTTCATAATAACGGTAGTTGCGGTAATCACTGATGCGGCCCAGCTCCCGCAATGCGACCTGCTCATCCGGGTCGAGCAGCATCGCCTGCATCTTGTCTCGCACCGCACAGGCGTTATCCGACAACTCCGCCTCGAACAAACTGGTGCCGTCACCAAGGTTCGGCACATCGATCACCTCCTTGAAAAAACGCCAGTAATCGCGAAATTCCGGCACCCATTCGTAACCGAAGTAGAAGCGCTCCCGGTCCGCACCGAACCGGTGGTGTTCCAGCTCACGACTGAGATCATCCAGAATGCGTTTGCCTTCACTAATTGCCTGGTAGATTGAATGACAGAGATTGGTTATGAAAGCCGTGTTGAAGCTTTCTTTCAAACTCGTCAGCTGGCCGAATTTATCCACCAGAACGTTGTTCTTCAACCGGTTGTGGATCAAGTCCATCTCCTGGCCGAGGTTCACAATGCGCTTGAAGAAAGATTCATTGTGACGTTCGCCGAACCCCGTATCGTAAACAATCGCGTCCTGCTGATTGCACTGCTGGTTGTGCGCCATAACCAAACTGTAAAGTTCGCGTTCGCGATTTTCCAGCGCGCCTGTGAGCGTGTTCACTTCCTCACTAAAGTCGAAATTGTCTCCCGCTTTCTCCGCACGCTGATTCGCCTGTTGCAGTGCCTGCTCAGCATCCACCTGAGCGTAAACATCGGCCATTTGATAAACAGCCTGTTCGAACTCCTCCTGCAATAGCTGAAACGATTCCTGCGCATCGGCATATTTTTTAACCTCCGACTCGCGCTGGCGCTCCTGTTCTTTTAATTTCCCCGCCTCTTCCCCCAAATTCAACAGCTGGCTTTCCTGTTCCGCATAGCGCTGTTTCAGTGTTTGCAGTTGTTCTTCCAGTTGTTGGAAATCACTGAGATCCAAACGTGCCAATGCGGACTCCGCCTGGCCGATTTGGCGATGCAGTTCCAGCATTGCCTGAATCAGTTCGGCACAGTGCACCGGCTTGATCGCTTCAACCAATTCAAAAATACGCGCTACACGCTGGTAGTCCTGCTCCGCCTGGTTTGCGTCCCGCGTCAGTTCCTCACACTCCCGCTGTTTGGCCAGCAATGCACGCTCTCGCGCTCCCTGCCCAAACACCAATTCACTGTCATCCAGGTCACAGCGCCACATGCTGTAACTGCCAGACCCCAGCCCTTCGGGCGTTACACCACGCGCGGTGGAACGCAATGTCTCGGCATCACTCACGCACAGCACATTGCCGTAGGATGCCTTCAAATAAAATTCGGCAGTTTTGTGGCTGAATTCCATCACCTCAATTATGGATTTTGCCGGCAGGGATAGCCGCTCCGCATCGCGCTGAGCTTTGTGGCCCTGAATTACCCGCGCGCGATTGCGTCGCGCCTCCGGCAAGCTGCGCACAATACGAATGGCTTCCGCCTCGTATTCCGGCTCCACCATAATGGAAAAGCGCGCACCGCCAATGTAGCCTTCAATGGCCATCTGCCAGCGCGCATCAAAGACTTCAACGTAATCGCAGAGCACGCGCGGGTCCGCCGCTGGGCAGGCTTTGCGAATTGCATTCAAGGCGAGATCCACATAGCCGGGATAGCTGACCTTGCGGCTTTCCAGCAGCTGAATTTCTTTCTGTTTCTGTTTAAGCTTTTGACCGAGATCCTGCCGCTTGCGCTCGTGAACTGACAGTTGCCGCGCGATTTGGTCGCGTACACTGATACCGCTCTGTGCCCCCAAAACATCACTCCCGGTAACATCTAATGGAGCCTGGTGCAGCAAACTGGCCCAGCGGCGGTGTTGGGTTTCCGCCGCCATGATCTGATCCAGATCCTGTTCCAACTGCTCCATGCCGACCCAGTCCTTCGCCAGCAGTCGGTTCAGATCAATCTCCACTTGGCTGCTGGCTGCCGTCATGGCTTTCCCCTGTTGACGAAACTCCAAACCGTCCAGTGCGGGAATTTCGACTGCCAGGGAACATTCGGCCAGTTGCGCCAGTAATTTCTGACTGGCTTCCACATTGCGCGTCAGCTGCTGACTTTGTTCCACCAACGGCCGCGCTTTCGCGCCCAGCTCGCGAGTGCGCTCGACAATCAGTTGTTCCAGTTGATCCTTATCTTTCAGCGCCGCTATGCCCTGACGCTGCGCTTCCAGCGCCACCCGTTCGTCGTGGGTCTGGTCACGGCGTTGTTCACACACTTGTTGCCGTTCAGCGTTTTCTTCGATCGCTTCGCGAATCAGATGCTGGTCTTTTTTGGCTTTGGTGTAGGCCCGTTGATTCAGCAGCAGTCGACGGGTCGCTTCGGTGTACTGTGCCAGATTGCGCTCGACCCACAAGTCCACATAATTTTGGGATTTTTCTTTCGCTTGCCCCAGAGTGTCAATCGCCTCGCGAATAACGCGGGTATCCGCTTCCATCTGATGAATGGTTTTCATTAACTCGGACACGTTGCGAATGGCATCACCCAGGTCTTTGGGTTCCAGTATTTCCCGGGAGACAAATTCCGTAATGCTCTTGACCGGCTTATACGCCATGAAGTTGGCGAAGGTACGGGCGGCGTGTTTCGCTTCGCGATCCGAAACCGCATCCCGCCGGCCACGCAAAGCGCCATACAGGCGACGCAGGTAAGCGCCCTTTTTGTCGTAGATTTCTATGGCTTTGCTGCCGAATTCCTTTTTCAGCAGCGTGGTGATTTCAGTCAGCGGAACTACGTGCTTGCCATCACTGTAACTTTTGACAAAGTGCGACAAGCTCAACTGCTCACCGGGAACAACAATAAACAGTAATTCGTCCTGACGCGCCTGGGCCTGATTGCCGGCTTTATCCAAGTGCGCGCGCACGCACATTACCGCGGTGAAAGCGTCACCGGCTTCGCCCTGGGTCGGATGAAATATTCCTGCCGCGTAGGCATCCGTAGTCCAGGGGCGCGCGTAACTGCCGTCATCGCATCCCAGCACATAGGAGGCGAGCGTACGCACCTGCTTGCCGCCACGACCGCGCTGGGTGGTTTCGTCCTGACCGGGGTTGTAGTTAAACAGGTTTTCATGGGCTGCAGTCATCAACGTCTGAATCGCGTCAGCTGCCGTGGTTTTACCGGACCCATTGCCACCGGAGAATAAATTAATGGGGCCGAATTCGAATTCCAGCTGCGGGATGTTGCCCCAGTTGACAAAAATGCCGCGCTTAAGAAACATCGGTGTCGTCCTCTGGGTCCGTTTCAGTCATGGGTTCACTGGGATCGGTTGCTGCAAACAAGGTGCTGGCGTGTTCCGTCTTATCGGGATCGAATGACTCGTGGTCGATGTTCTCGCTCTGTGTTGCGGCAGGAGAGTCGCCCAGTAATCCGCTCAGCACCTCGTCACTGACAAAACTGGTAATTGACGGTTGGATGCTCAACCAGCTTTCGTCACTGCTCAAGTCGTCATCAAGATTGAACTGAATCAGGCGCAGTTGTCGCAAGCGACGGAACAGATTTTTCCGCTCCACCTGACTTTCGGGTAGCGAGCGCTTGAGTAAATTATTCATGGCAATCGCCAAGCCTTCCAGAGATAACATGGCGCGGCCTTTGTCGTCCACCTGACCTTCACGCAGGCTTTTTTGGTATTCGGTGCGCAGTACCAGAATCACCGCGACTTCCTGCTGACTGGGCTTGGCGCGAAAGCCTCCATTGAAGGACGCATCATCCTGGTCGGCCATACCGGGCACGACAGCACCGGGCGGATAAATGCGTACGAAATCGAATTGTCGATCGTGCTGAATGCGCACGCCGATCACGGCCAAGTAATCTTCCACCAGATCCGCACATTGCAGATAGCGGTCATACAGAGTCGCTTCGGTTTGGCTTTCGTCACGACAGATCACCCCGTAATCCAGCAGGCGAATCAGCAGCTCGGAAAACTCCTCCATACTCAGGCCGACGGATTTAAGTTTTTCACTAAAAGTATCTTCAATCATCTTGTCTTGTTTGCATTCAATGGGCTGCGTGAGTGCCGCGGTTAATGAGAGGCACCCGCATGCTGCGTGAGTTCGATAATGAATTCGTCCAGCTCTTGGTAATATTCAGAGCTGATACGGTTGCCGGTGGGCTCCACCCGAAACCGATGATCGCTGCTCAAGTTGTTGACGGCACCGACTTCGATCACATGGGCCATGGCCAATAGATCTCTCGCGCTATCAATGGGAAGATTGCGGCTGGAAACCTTCTGCCCGGAGCGTAAAGCGCGAATCACATAGTCCCGCAAACTTTTGTTATCCGTCGCGAATGCCTGATCCAATAGTTGTTCAATCATCAGCTCCCGTTGTGCGTCAGGGTCCAATGCCGGCTCCTCACCGATGGCGGTGCGTACGAAGCTCGCCTGGCGGCGCTCCTGCACTTTAATATGCGCAGGGTCGACCAGTTGCAGTTTCATGCCCGCCAGCTTTTCTGCGGCCGCATCCAGGCGCTGCCCGGCTTCTGCCTCCGAGAGCTGGCTGAGGTTATGGCACACAGCAACCAAATCATTATTGCTCTGGTTATTCAAATAACTCAGCTGCCGGATAATGATGTCTGCCCGTTTGGTGAAGCTGTGCAACGCACGCCGCAACGCGGGCAGCATAATTTCCGCTGCGTTGCTCATGCGCCGTTCAATGGTATCCAGAATATTCCATAACACGGATTGACCCGGTTGAACCAGTTCCGGAATCAACCGCCTGAGCTGCATTTCCACCTGCTGCTTGAATTCTTTTTTCTGCTTGCGAATTTTTCCGATAGCTTTGTTGATTTGATCGCGATGTTTTTCCACGCTGTCCGCGGACAGACGCACAGACACGTCCGGCTGGAAGCGCTTCTCCATGAATTCAAAAAACTGATCCGTGGCCTGCTGTACCAGCTGTTGGGATTCCACCTCCCGCACCAGCTGTCGCTTGCGTTCTTCAAGCTCGGCGATCACATCGGTAAAGTCCGTGACAATACGCTCGGAATACTCGAAAGCATCCAGTAGGTCGTGTACCTCCCCCCGGTTGAGGAAGGCTTCCAGGGCATTAAGCGTATTGCGGGTGTTGCGATGGCGCGTACGGATCTGGTTGCTGTCGGACTCCACCAATGGCTGGGTAAACAGCCGACCCATGCGGGTAAAAGGGTAGGTCGACTGCAGCATGGCCGGGTCCACCTGTTTCTCCAGCCAGCCACAGTCCAGCAGTTGCTTCAAAATCCAGTTGGCCTGCTCGCGGTAGGATTTGAAACGTTGCTGGCTGTCGCCATCAGCGGCATCGTCCGCGGAGTCGTCACCGGAATCCAGTACCGGAGCACGTACCAGGGCCTCCTCCAGAATCTCCACCACCTGATCCCGGGACAGGGAGTGGCCGTAGTCCGCATTGGACCCATACAGCCGCTGATACAGCAAGCACAGGCACTGGGCGATTTGCTCGCGGTACTTGCTGGTCAGCGGCTTGAAGAAATCCTGGCGCTCTGGCGTGAAAAACATGTGGTGACGACACTGACAAAGGTGGACGGGGGCGCCAAACAGGCGTTGGAGCCGGTATTGTGCAAGCCCTGGAAAACCCGCGCAACCGGCTGGGGGAAGTTTAGCGTAATTGCCATGAACATGCCTCAGTAGAACCCGTCCCACCGGCCGGGGTATTGGGTGTTCGAAGGACTCCGCAGCCTGTTGGATGTAACTAAGCCAACCGCGATGTGACGTCTAGGAAATAACCTTCTGCCAAAAAACCGCCCGACCCATCGCCGGGTCCAGCTCATAACCGCCGAAACCGGACTTTTTATATGCTTGTTGGGCCACGATGTTGCGCTCCAGCACTTCCAGAGTGATTTTGCAGCATCCGCGACCGATGGCGACCTCTTCCACTTTACTGAGCAATAGCTGACTGATGCCCAAGCCTCGGAGTTCCGCATCCACCATCAGGTCGTGGATGTTGATAAGGGGTTTGCAGTGAAACGTGGAAAAGCCCTGGAAACAGTTGGCTAACGCTACCGGTTTGTCGTCGAGGTAACAGAGAATGCTGAACGCGTTGGGAACCTGGGCCAGCTCTGCAGCCAGCTTGGCCGGAATACCGGCAGCCAGTGGTTTTCCACCACCCATGGGATCCCGCGCGTAGCGATCCAGCAGCTCGCCGATATCTTGCGCGTGCCGCACATTGAGGTAATCCGCCTGGATTACGGTAAGGGCCATAAAGTTATCCTGATGATTTGGAATGCTACTTTGACGCAACATGGCTGGTGGTTACCTCGGCAATCAATTTGCCAGCAGTATCTTTCACCGTTGTGCGAACAACGCTGACGGTGCGACCGCGTTTGACGTAATTGGCAGTGGCGATGAACTTGCCGCTTGTGGCGTTACCCATCAGGTTGGCATTGAGGTTGATGGCCAGAGGGAAGCCCTGCATGCCTTCCTCCGGTCGGACGCCCTCAAGTATGAGTACGGTTGCTGTTACATCGGCGAACCACAGGGTAGCGCCCGCATTGACGGTACCGAACGGATTCAGAATGCCCGGCTGGATGGGCATTTCGGATACAACTTCGTCAGGGGTTTGGCTGACAAGACTAAAGCTGATCTGGCCGTGCATTTCCATGTTTCGATCCTCTGGCAAACCTGTGTACGCTGTAACCAATGTGCAGTCAACAAACAGTGCCACAAGGCTCTGGGCAGGTAAAGGCCGCCGTCATGCGTCCAACTTTATTGATCAGATTGAGGTATGCAAAACGGCGAACTCCGCTTGAAGCTCGCCGCGTCCTTTCCAAACACCTTTCTGCGGTTCAGCGCAGCGCCACTGCCGTGTTGAGCCGCGCCAGATCATTGACCAATTGCCATCGGCCACCGCCTTCCTCCACCCGTTTCTGCCAACTCGACAAGCGTTGCTGATACTCTTGCGGGTCATTATTGTCGCTGCGTAGGCGTTTAACGTTCATGGCAATCACCTGTACACCGTCCAGACCTACGGCCATATCACGGTGTAGCCATGGAGGCAGGTCTTCATGCAGGTCCGACAGCAGGAACAGGTATTTTTTGCCGGCGTCGGTTCCGTCCAAATAGTCCGTTGCCAGTAACACACCGCCGGTAATGTCGCTGTGATGGCTGGGCACACGGAAGTCCTCGATAAACGCCGCCAGTTTTGCCTGAAACGCTCGCTTCTGCTGGTTGGTCACGCTGGGCCGGTGATCAAAGGTGGCCCGCGCGATAATGTTGCGCTCGGTGAAACTGCTGTTGTCGATAAAGCCAACCGCGAGGGAATCTCCACTGGTGAGATTGGCCAGCAGGTAGTTGCTGAGTGTTTCCGCCTTATCGAGCTCAGTGGCGTAATTGCTGGAAATGTCGATCAGCACATAAGCGGCACGGCTGTTGTTGGCCGGTTCCTGGCAGCCGGCCAGCCCGAGTGCCAGCAAAGCACCGGCCAGCAACTTGCCAATATGGGACCCGCTTTCGCGAGTCCAGTCGGCAAAAGTCTTCATAGCTCAAGCCTCCTGTACAGAGAGTGGCATGCCATCGACGGGGGCTTCCTCAAGCCGGCCGCGACGACGCGCGGATTTGCCCGCCCTGCGCGGTTGAGACTCGGGTTCGCTCTCGTCACTCGGCTCGCTATCCCTCACCTCATCCGACGACTCCCGACGGAGCGCTGCACGATCGCGGGCCTGTTTCACCCAGCGCTCAATGCACAGAGGCACCATGACGAACAGGTCGTAAAGGCTGACCAGCATCTTGCTCAGGTGATTGGCCATGCCGCCGATCAAGCGCAACACCAGGCGCAAGCTGCGCAGCACGCCGAGAACAACCAGGCCCAGCACGGTGCGCAGTGAATGTACGAAGGACTCCAGCGGAATGCCAACAAAGGCCAGCGCGAACGGCAGAATGAAGCCCAGCACCAGTTGCCCGAGAGACGGAATCCAGCGGAACTCGGCTTCCACCACCGCAGTACCGGCCAATGATTGCTGCAGGGCTTCGCGGTCCAGCGCCAGCAGGTCCCGCATGTAGGCCAGCGAGGCTTCAATGCTGGCGAAGATCACCAGAATGGTGAAAGCCGCTATCGCCATGCGCCGGCGCATCTTGTCGTCCAGGCTGCCGATCATCGGAAACAAGCGGGTGATCTGCAGCGCTTCCAGCAAAAACAAGCCCATGGTGATTTCCACCATAATAATCACCAGCGCAGCGATGTCCGAGGTGCGCACGGCGCCGATGTAGCTGGCGCCGCCGACCATTTCCGACATCGGCAGGGAAATCAGGTGAAAGTTGATAATCCCGCCAAACGCCGCCACCAGCAGTACCAGGCCCGCAATAAAGAACTGGGTCAGGGACGACGAGGTTAGCGAATGCAACGCCTTATCTTCCGCCTTGCGCATGCTTTCGTAATCTTCCATCTGGCGGTCGATGGTTTTGGTGCGCTCATCCAGGCCCGTGATCGTCTGCTGGACCTTTTCCATGGTGCTGTTCAGGGTGCGCCACTCAGGCTGCATGGCGCTCAGCGCTTTGTGCCGCTCATTGGCGCTCTTTTGGTAGGCTTTCAGCGTTTGTTGATGGGAGGTCTCGACTGCGCCTTTGATATTTTCCAATATCTTGAGCACTGCGGGATCACCGGAGCTGGGCAACGCTGAAAGCGTGTCCACCACTTCCGACCAAGCGGGCGGCAGCGGTGCGTCGTCGGTCGATGCATGATAATCCGCTTCGATTTTCTGCAGCGTGTCCGCCAACTTGCGGTGCAGGCTCGGATATTGGCTGAGATCCCGCTCGACGATGGTATTCACGCGAGTGAATTCACGTTCGATGGCTTTTTCCGCGGTTTCTCGGCCCATGGCCAATAGCACATCCCGGTTGCGCACTACCACGCGCTGTTCGAGATGCCGGATGCTGGCAGCGGCCAACCGCAGCGTGTTGTTGATGGCACGCCCGGTATTGCGCAGCAGTTGATGCGCGTGGGGGCGCCCTGCGTACAGCAGGATAATGCTGATAACCAGCCAGATCGCCAGGGACACAGCCTGGGAGTCGGACCAGATGTAATAGATGTCTGTCATGATGTTCACCTTTGGAGTGTTTTTTAGTTTTGCCGACAGGCACTCGCCTGCCCTTTCACACCCTCAGTGTCCGCGCCGCCGGTGAAAAATCTGTGAGTAAAAAGCGCGATCAAACCCGGTTTTTGTGAACTGCTCGGCAGCTTGAAAAGGCCGCGCGCGGCTGGCCCTGCTAAACTCAAACCAATACTTTTGCTTTTCGTCTTTACAGGTGCGCCTCCCTCACATCGAGCCCCTTCGAATCCAGAATAAATAGGCTTCTCATGGCGACCATTTTTTGGGTTGAAGACCAGTCCCATTGGATCGATAAATTCCAGTCGGTTCTGGAAGCAACGGCATTCGATAGCCAACCAACGACCCTGCAGGTATTCCGCTTTGCCGAGGCGGCCTGTCAGCACATTCGCCAGGCCGATGTAAATGCGCGGCCGGACCTGGCGCTGCTGGATGCCAATATGAATGGCAATGATGCCGCCGGCTTTTCCGTGTCCCGGGCGCTGCAGCGCAAATGGCCCGGGCTGCCGATAATTTATTTGTCCGAGCACAGCGGCACCGGCATTGAGCAGGAGGCTTTCGAAGCAACCGGCGCTCAGGATTTTATTGCCAAACATCAAATGAATATTGAGTCGGTGCTCTGCTGGCGCATCAAGGCGGTGCTGCGACAACATGCCATGAGCCGACCCGGCCAGCAGCAGCCCGGTGACGTACTGCAAAGTGGCGATTTAACGTTGGATGTTCGCACCTGGGAAGTCTACTGGCGCGGCACCAAGCTGATGAATCCCGCCAACGCCAAACGGCCCCTGGCACCCACACCGCGCAAGATTTTGCGGTTTCTGGTGGAAAGCTCACCGCGCCCTTTGAGCACGCTGCAGATCGCCGACAAGCTGGATGCCGACCCGGAGCGCTTTTCCTACGCCAATTACCGGCAACACATCCGCACCTTGCGGCTGTCGTTCGATCAGGCCATGGGCGGAGGCGGCGAATTTATCGCGCTGTGCAAAAAGGGATGTGGAATTGCCACCTTCGGTGATGAAGGGGCTTATTGTTGGAAGCCGGTGGTTTAACACTCCTAATCTGGCAAATCTTGATCGCTAGATTACAACTCAAATTTCGGAGTTGGATTACAGCACATTATGTGCTGAAGTTAAGCACTTCGTAAGCAAGGTGTGGTGCGACAGGGGGAGAGTTCCTAAAAACGCCGTAAATACGTCCCTGTAGGCTCCGGCACAAGGTCCCTCTTGTGACGGTTTTAGAAACTCTCCCCCTGCATCACCACTGTGGCGTATCCACCTGTTGCCTTTTTTACATGTTTGGTTATGAAAAAAGTTGCCGCGAACCCCGAAACTTGAGTTATAACATGCGCAGAATTCGTATCTAAGTCGACCGTGAGGTAACGGTTCTTATCGAAGACACCGCGTTAATCGAGTGCAAAATGGGAGTTTGTCATCAGGGCAAGATCTTTTGAAACCCTCGCGGCAGGGACGCCGCGGGACCGCTCCTTGGCATCCTGCCATCGCGGCATTAGTGCATCCATGCACGTCGAAGCCACAGGGACGTGTTTATGCGTTTTCAAAAGATTTTGCCCTGATGACAAACGGACCGAAGCCCGATACTGTCGCAACGCATTAACCCCGTACCCGAGCTGACTCGAACGCCTTAAAAAATACGTTAAAAATGAGCAAAATCATGCAAGAAACACTCGACGCACCGGACAATCGCGTCCGACATGTCAGCTTTCCCTGGCTGACGGTTCTCGGCGGTATGCTGGTGGTCACTTACCTGTTGTTAATGAGCGAGCCAGCACTGCAGGCCTATTACAGCATTCCCGCCAGCTGGTTCACATTCACATGGTTCACTATCCCGGTGAAATACATACTGCTGGGGACCTACACGATTTTGCTGTTGGTGGATGTACGCCGTTACCACCGGCAGCGCCTGCGCCAGAAGCGGGATACCGAGAGTCTGCGCGATCAGGTTAATGATCTGTGGCAGAGCAAAAAACAACTGCAGCTCAAAGCCCACACCTATTCCGGCCATGCGGACAAACTCAAATTATTCATCAGCGACAAGCTGCTGGATTACATTGAATATGATGAGAAGTTTCTGCACTTCAAGAGCATTGCTGCCGAAGTGCGCCACAACGGCGTGATCAGCTTTGACAAGGTGCAGTCCGCGTTGCATCAAGTGGCGGCGTCGCTGTCCGAGGAAGGCAACCCGCAACCCGATGTTCACGACGTTCAGGACGCGCTCAATGCCATGCGCTATTTGTGGGACCTGCTCGATCTCTCCACCGCGGACAACCTGGCACTGCATATCGGCAACTTGCTGTGCGAATGTGAGGAGCACTATTACCAGCGAATGCTCAATATCGAAGACGCCGCGCCCCTGCCCTATGATCCGGTTTACTCCCCCCAACGCGCTGCCTGGCGCGCACTCGGATTGGTGCGCGCTGAGGCAATGCCCGTGCCCCACAACGAAGATCAATACCAGCTGCAGGACGGCCAGTGGTACATTCATTTGGCCCCGGTGAATGAACTGCTCGGCAATGAAAATCATCTGATACTGTTGTTGGAAAACCTGCTGAAAAATGCGCAATTCTTTTCCAACAAGCGTGGCTACAAAAGCGCGTTTGCGCCAATTGCGTTGACGCTGGCGGAACATAAAGGTCACGCGAGCTTTAAAGTCTACAACCGTGGGCCTCACATCAATGACGATGACCGCCCTAACCTGTTTCAGTTGGGGTTTTCCACCCGCCGCGTGCGGGAACATCATGGTCGTGGCCTGGGGCTGTATTTCGTCGGCGAGATTGTGAAAGGCTATGAAGGCCGCATCGATATACGCAATGTGTTTACGCCGGAAGCGCAATATACTGTGCGGCTGGAACTAGACAACGATGAAGTAATAACCGACCTAATTAACGTGGTGGTCATTGATGAACAACCGCAGTGTCGCGCCGTCAACGGCGATCCGCTGAACAGCAAGGAATGGGTACTGGAATCGCCATTGCGCAGCGTGGAAATCACCACCACAAATCCGGCCATCAACGGTGGTCGTTCAAATACCCAGCGCCTGAGCGAGTTCGCCAGCAAAGGTAAGCAGAGCCGTTACGATCCTGCCCACCCGGCGTCTCCACATTGGCAGATACACTATCAACCCAAACGCAACGCTCACCAGTTGAGTTTTGATCCGCTGAATATCAACGGCGTCGAATTCGAGATACAACTGCCCACCGCGCAGTTGCGCTTGGACAATGAAGGGCTTGAACTGGATGACGATATTGAAGCGGAGGTGGCACAGCTGGATGAGCGATTCCGCTCAAAGGTCAGTTAAAGTTCTCTCGGCTGTCGGCCTTGGCGCACTGAAATAGTGGTAGCGTTATTTACTGACGCAAACGGGATTGAATCGCCCGCTTCATGGTTTCAGATTCATCGTCATAGTCCCTGCACTTGGCTCTATACCAGATCTTCTGGGTCATACTGCCTCCGCCGGCGTCCTCCAACCTGAAACATTTTTCACCCATGGATACCCGCTGGTCAGGGTCTTCAGCAGTGGAGCGATTCAGATTTACGGTGTCCAATGATTGGTTTGTTTCGGGCTCGCGCATTCTGAGCTTCCTGCGCAACCTGGGATCGAAAACATCGTCAAAAGCCCCGGAAGACGGCGGTGCATTGAGCTTGTAGTCCGCCGAATCGGCATCCGCTGGAAGCACAACAGTCGGCTCCGCAAGCAGTCCTTCCAGATTGGCCTCAGCGCTTGGCTGAGCGGTTTCAGGTTTCTGCGGAAGTGTCGCCGATGATCTCACCGGTTCGTCTATGGTGTCGGCAGTGTCTGGCGTCTCTGCACCCGGCTTAGGTTTCGGCTCGTCAGGTTCCATCAGAGGTTGTTCCTCGAGCGGTGTCGGTTTGGCCGGCTCTGCCGACTGCAGCCGAACCTGCATGGTTCTATCCGGGATCGCCGGCTTCTCGCTCAGTGTCGGCAAATAAAAATAGCCCCAGCTGTACAGCAAGCCCAGATTGATCACAATGGAAATAACCACTCCCACAGCCAGTGGCCGACGGCTCTGCGCTATGGGCGCTGAACGTATGCTAGAGAATGCGGGAGGGTCAGCCCGAGGGTCTGCAACCAGAGGGCCTGCAAAAAGGGTGGCGCTGGCGTTCAGAATACCTGAGTCGTCTTGGTCAGGATTCAGAATCGATCCCGTCTTTGTGGGTAACGCCATTATTATTCTCAACTACCCTGTAAGATACCAGGCATCTCGCGCCTTCCGGGTTTACTTTCAACAGCTGCTTTCGACTCCGCTGCGCTGCCTTAGTTCCAGCGGCTGAACGCAGCTATCAATGCGCTATTGAGTCTGGCGCATTTGCCCTTACAATACGCCATCAACTGACTACACGGAAAAACCAATGGAAAGCGCCCTCGAAAAACTGATGTATGCAACCCGCTGGTTGCTGGCTCCACTGTACCTCGGCATGAGCCTGATACTGCTCGCCCTGGCGATAAAGTTCTTCCAGGAGATTTTGCACGTTTTGCCGCACATACTCAGTATCAAAGAGGCCGATCTGATACTGGTATCTCTGTCGCTGATTGATCTGGCGCTGGTGGCGGGGTTGGTGATTATGGTGATGTTCAGCAGCTACGAGAACTTTGTCTCGCGGCTGGACATTGGTGAGGAAACCGAGAAATTGAACTGGCTGGGCAAGATGGATTCCACCAGCCTGAAAAACAAGGTGGCGGCATCTATCGTCGCCATCTCGTCAATTCATTTGCTGAAGGTATTTGTTAACACCGAAGTGACGGATGTGGAGCATATCAAATGGTACGTCATTATCCATCTGACGTTTGTGCTGTCCGCCTTCGCCATGGGCATGCTGGACAAATTGACCAAGCATGACTGATCCGTTTTAATGGACGTTACATAAAGAACAGGTAAATACAGGTCAGCGCCATAACCGCCAACATCGCCCAGGTGAGTATCATTCCGGCAACGCGCCCAAACGAGAGGTTTCCCTGGGTTTTGGTCATCCCCCAGGCGTGCAGCACGCGCCCCAGAACCAGCGCGATACCCGCACCGTGCAACAGTAGCCCGTGGGCACCATTGAGCTCGGCAATCAGCAGCAGCACGATTCCTACCGGTATGTATTCGTTCGCGTTGCCGTGGCAACGCACTGCCACGGCAAGCTCCTGGTTTCCGCCAGTGCCGATGCCAATTCTGTGTCTCCTGCGCAGTGCGGGAATGCGATAGCCCAAAAAGATCAACCATAGGACGAGAATGCCGGCGTATAAAGCCGTGATTTCTGCAGTCATTATTATTACTCCTTGTTTCACATGGTTCTGGAAATGCAGATTCAGGTATCAAGATATTGGTGCCGAGGCGCCGACCCGTTTGACATCGGGGAAGGACCTTTTGAAAACGCATAAACACGTCCCTGTGGCTTCGACGTGCATGGATGCACTAATGCCGCGATGGCAGGATGCCAGAGAGCGGTCCCGCGGCATCCCTGCCGCGAGGGTTTCAAAAGGTCCTTCCCCGACGCCAAACTCATTTGGTGCACTCGATAACGCCGTGTGTTCGATAAGAATACTACCCGCAGGTTGGGTTAGATACGAGTCCTGCCACTTCCGTATGCATTCCTAACCACCAATCACTCATTACTCATCACCCAGAGCCTTTAATCCGTAATCACAATCAGCCGAATTGCAGACAACTGCAGATGTGCATTTTTCTCCAGCGCCGCGGTAATTTTCTGCTTTTTGGCTTCCAAGGCTTCAACTTCCTCCTCGCTGACACTGGGATTTTTCCCGGCCAGGTATTTCAGTCGTTTGATTTCCGCATCGAAGAAATTATTGGCTTTCTGTAAACCATCTTCAAGAATTTTCTGCTTTTGAACTTCAGCGAGTGCGTCGGCCTTTTGGTGCCATTGTGGAATATCATCTTTCTGAGTGAGGATGATTTTCCGCGCAATGCTTTTCTTGACTGGTACCAACGACTGCTGAAGCGATTCCTCATCCAGCACGCTGGCCAAATCATTGTTGCCCATGTCCAACACCAGCGTCCGAATCGAGTGACTCTTGAGAAACGGCAGGCACTGAGTGGCGTAGGGAGACTGAATAACAACATCGTAACAAGCCTCCAGTAAACACTGGCCCGTGGGCAGCTTCGGGCTGGGCAGTGTTGCCACCGATGCAGAACCGAGTTCAGAATGGTGCAGCAATTCCCACAACCCGAGAATGAATGGCGAATCCCAGGTTATGAAAAGCAGGTCTTCCCGCGCGTTAGCCAGCTCGCGGGAGAACGTAACTTCAGTGCCTTCTGCTGGAATACCCGGTAACGCTGCGATCAACATCTTGTCGGACGGAATGACCGAATAGGCTTCGGCTCGGGTTTCCTCAAAATGAAACTGCAACAGCTCACTGGCCGCCTCTACCAGCTCATAGGGTGTATTACTTTCAAAGGCGCTTATCCGCTCGACCAGATTATCAGCAAACGGCTGGCGGCAGCTGTTCATCTCCAGCAAGGCGTCCCGCCCTTGCTGAATTTCCTGTTGCAACCTCAGGGATGTTTCCTTCGCCCGTGCAATCAGCGGGCTATCTTCGCCCGTACCCAGAGCGGCAAGATCATCCGCCGTCAGCTGATTCCAGAATTCGTCATGGACGGTACCGGCCGCCGGGTTTTGCTGCTCGACACACTGCAACACCTGATTGAACCAGTGGAATTTGACGGCCGTGGCCGAGCCGGCAGCGAAGGGAACGTGGATTTGAACATCCTGCTGCTGGCCGATGCGGTCCAGCCGGCCGATACGCTGTTCAAGCAGGTCCGGGTGATCCGGCAAGTCGAGACAGGCGAGATGATGACTGAACTGAAAGTTGCGCCCTTCACTGCCAATTTCCGAGCAAATGAGAATCTGACTGCCGTAGTCGGTATCCGCAAAATAGGCAGCGGCACTGTCGCGATCGATCAGGCTCTGTTCTTCATGAAATAAGGCGGCGTCAATGCCGTGCTTTTTCCATAGGTATTGCTCGCAGTCATACACGTTGTCGATGTCGTGCATGATGACCAGAATTTTTTCGCCGCCGGCTTTTTTCAGCCACTGTGCCAACCATTCGAACTTCGCGTCCCATGAATCCTCTGCCACCGAATGAGGCACCGCAATTCGATTGGGGAATCCACTGATGGATTTGCGCACATTGCGAAACATGACGCGCCCGAGGCCGTGACAGTCGAGAAGTTCGTCAACCAACTGGTCGTCGCTGAGTTGGCCGTCCAACTCAAATTCTGCAATCAACTCGGGGCGGCTGTCTGGCAGCGCACGAATCTTGGCGTTAAGATCTGCGTAATGCTGCTCCTGGGACACGAGTTGTTGCAGGTCGGTAAACTTGTTGCTATCCAACAATCGCAGACGTTCGAAATGACTTTCTGCGCCGAGTTGTTCCGGCGTCGCGGTCAGCAGTACGAAGTGCTGGCACATTACCGACAGTTGGGAGAGGTGATCAAAGGCTTCGGTGCCCGGCTGCAGGTGATGGGCTTCATCCACTATGGTGATGTCAAACCCGGCGTTGAACAGTCGCTCGGCCTCGATCGTCAGCGCCGAGTGCGGCACTATGTGGATCTGTCCGTAATCAAATTCATGTTCTGCGCTCTGATAAAGTTCCGGCTTCAAGCTGAAGCGGCGCACCAGTTCCACCAACCATTGCACCTGCAAGGCATCAGGCACAATCACCAATGCGCGCTCGACGCGCTCGAGTTTGATCAAGCGGGAGAGAATCATGCCGGCTTCGATGGTTTTCCCCAAGCCAACTTCGTCCGCCAATAATACTCGCACGTCTTCGCGCTCACAGGCGTTCCATGCGACATACAATTGATGCGGGATCAGGTTGGCACGCACGCCCAATAGGCCTCCCAACCGGGAACGCCAGGTGTCTGCCACTGCTCGGTCCAGTTGCCGGCGAAAGTGAAACCATTTGGGTTCGTTGATCTGTCCGGTCATCAGGCGCATCAGGGGCTGATTCAGGCGAATCTCGCCAGACAGCATGGTTTCCAGCACCAGTTGTTCTTCGCCGGTATCGTAAATTGCCAAGCCGTCCTGTTCATGTATGGCTTTGACTGTGGCGGTGGAGCCGTCGCGCAGGGTGATTTCGTCACCTACTTCGAAACGGATGCGGGTCAAGGGCGCGCGGTCGATGGCGTAGTGACGCTCGCCATCCGCTTGTTCGAATGCGATGGTCACGCGGCGGCCTTCCACGGCGACAACCATGCCCAGGCCGAGCTCGGGTTCGGAGTCGGCAACCCAGCGCTGCCCTTGTACAAAATCGGTCATAAGGTTCCTTGTTCAGGCGCTGGCGCGCACTTGAGTAATGTCGCTCAGTTTTGAGGTGCAAATTGTACGTATATTGACGATAAGGTGAAAGTTAACTCCACAACTAAACATGCCGACTAACAGCGTTCATGCCAAGTGTCGGAGCTTCGATGCGTTTGTCATTAGAGGTAGACCTTTCGGAAACGCATAAACACATCCTTGTGGCTCCCCCGCGGCATCCCTGCCGCGAGGGTTTCGAAAGGTCTACCTCTAATGACAAACTCAATAAGCGCACTCGATTGGCATCGTGCTTTCAATCTTACCGGTAGAACTGTGGTAGAGATTAATCACTATCAGCCCGCACATCCACGTAACAATCATCACCTTCAACAGCCACGTGAACATCCATGGGTCTGCAACAAACGGAGCAGTCTTCGATATAGCTTTGCGAGGGTTCCGATGTGTCGATAAGCAATGTGATCGGTTCGCCGCAGAAGGGGCAGTTGACCGATTTTTCCTGCAATTCTCCAATCATGATTTCACTCCCGAAACGGCGTATAACCATGCCACGCCTTTGTTGGTGTCTGTCTTTTCTACAACTCAAGGGTGAGACCGTTGTCCCGCAACCATTGTTTGTGAATTTTGAAATTCGGCTGGTAGCGGCTGACCAACCGCCAGTATGCGGGCGAGTGATTGAAATGCACGATATGGCAAAGCTCGTGAACCACCACGTAATCGATAACGGCAGGCGGTGCCATAATCAATTTCCAGTTAAAACTGAGTTCCGCTCGGTGGTTGCAGCTTCCCCAGCGCGCCTTGTAGGTTTTAACATTGAAACCGTTGGCCGTGATTCCGGTAACTTTTTGCCAGTGAATAAGGCGTTCTGCAATATCAGCAGCGGCGGTGGCTTTATACCAGCGCTGCACTTGCGCTTGCACATTGCGCTCCACCGCGTCGCCGGTCGCCGCGCTACGGGCGCGTACCAGCAACTGATCATTGACCAGAGTCACCGGCCCACGCGCGGCGGGTTCCACCTGCAGATATATCGGCCGCCCAAGCAGTGGCAATTCTGCGCCGGAGTGCCAATGGCGCTGCCGGGCCTCAATCTGGGCCGTTTGATGGGCAATCTTCTCCGCCACCCAGTGACGCTTTTCTTTCAGAAAACGAATTATTTCAGCTTCCGTGGCAAAGCTTGACGCCTGTACGCGCACCTTGCCCTCCGCCACTTTGATGGTGAGGGTTTTGCGGCGAGAGGAGAAAGTGACGGTTGCACTGAACTCATCGAGGTTTATGACGCCGGCGGGCTTCGGCGGATGTCGTCGTAAAAGTTTGCTCAGCATTTTTGCAGATGTACCATCAGTTCGATATGGGGCGTGTGGGGAAATTGATCCACTGGTTGCACGTCCTTGATCTTGAAGCCGTGATCGGTAAATGCCTGTAGGTCGCGAACCAATGTCGCGAGGTTGCAGGAAATATATAACACATCCTGAATCCGCGATTTTTTTCGGAACAAACCTTGGACGCTTTTCAGGGTTTCGTTTTTGAGTCCGTCGCGGGGTGGATCCAGCAGCAGAATTTCCGCCTCTGGCATCGCGCGGAACAACCGGTCCGCGGCGTCCGCGGCAAAAAGATCGCAAGCCAGGGTTTTCACCTCTGGATAGCGCTCACGCAAGCGGTGCATCGCTTCATCAACGACTTCAACTGCCAATATGTTGGTAAAGCCCGCGTCCACGGCAACGCCGGTAAAATTACCGGAACCGGCGAAGAGTTCAATTACTGGTTTGGAAGAGTCCAGCTGCGCAAGCTTGTTGTGCAGCCAGGTCTGCATGGCGCTGTTTTGCCAGCTATTCGCCTGCCTGAATGGTAAGCGCTGATTAATACTTGCCTGTTCAGCGTCCACGCTTTCGTCAATATCAATCGTGGTTAAACGATTTTTCTGGCGCGGCCGCCAGTCCGGTTTCGGCAAATGATGGCGGAGACTTTGCAGCGTCGCGCGGTTTTTTTCGGTCAGAATCAAGCAGTCTTCCACATTCACCAGGTTGCGACTACCGGCAGCGATGTAGCCCAGATGGACACCGTCAGTCTTCAACTGCGTGCGATTGCGGTAGTTGAAAATCTCCGGCGACGGCAGAATGCGTTGGAGCCCGCCGGGTTTCAGGCTTTTATTTCTCAAGGAAGGCTCAAATGCCTGTTCAACGCGGGCCTGTTTGGCCTGTAACTGAGCATCATAATCAACGAACTGCCACGGACAACCGCCGCAGCTTTTTGTGCTGAAACCCTGGTATGGGCATGGCGCTGTAACACGAAACGGTGACGCCACAATGACCTGAACCAGCTCTGCGAAACCGAGACGGTTTTTGAATCCGACCGGGGTCACTTCCACCTGCTCATCCAGCCAGACGCCAGGTACGAAAAATATCTGGCCACTCGGGTGTGCCACCACGCCATTGCCATCAGCGTTCAGGTCGCGGACCTGGCCAATGAAGGTCGAGCCCATTGTAATCTTGTCGGATGCGTCCGGCGGTTGCGGGGTCTTCAGCCTGGACTTGGGTTTAGGTTTGGCACCGAGGCGTTTCAATGGAGGCCCCACTCGGTCGGATCGAGTTGGTAATAATTCTTCAGTTCGGTGTAAAGTGCCGGGTGTTGCAGTTGCATATCATGAGGTTTTTCGAAAAAGGTTTCCGTGGCCACAGCAAAAAATTCCGCTGGATTGGTCGCACCGTAATGATCCAGCAAATTGTGCTCGCCGCGTTGTACGTCCCGTTGCAAGGCCGCAAATTCTTCAGAAAATACTTTCGCCCAGATGCTGTATGCGCTTTCACCCCCACGGGAGCCTTGACCACGGAAGCTGCGCAAAATCGGCGCACCATCGGTTGCACCGTTTTCATGGTCCAGCTGATGAGCAAATTCATGCAGCACAACATTGCGCGCGTCGGTAAAGTCACTGACACCGTGTTCCACGTCATCCCAGGAAAGAATTACCTTGCCGTTATCCCAGGATTCGCCCAAAAGATCCACCCGACCTTCGGAGACGACACCGGCATCATCCTGCATTTTTTGATGGGCAACGAACGCGCTGGGATACACGTAAATCCAGCGCAGACCATGGTATTCGTTGGTGGTGCGATTGAGCAACAGCAGACAGGCGCCGGCGGCGATGGTTACGCGTATCTCGTCGGTGATTTCAAGTCCAGCGCAACCGATGAATGTTTTTTCGTATACAAACATTTTCACCAGTTGCTGCAGCTGGGTTTGCAGGTGTGGTGGAAGGTGGCGGTAAGGGGGCAGGCGCTGCTCCAGTATTTCGACCCAGGCTCGCGGAAAGGGCGCGCATCGAGCTCGATGCCCTTGCCACCACTGCCAACTCCAGTAAGCAACACACGCAAACCCGGCGGCGCTGACGATGGCGTAGAATAACTGCTCGTCGGTCATATCAAGCTCATATCAAAATTGTTCGATGTCAAAACAGTGCCATAAAAAGTCAGAATGCGGGCAAGCCCTGCGCGGGCGTTAGCGCTTATTAAAGTGCCTGGATTTGGGCCCAAATTTGGGCGTCCACCGGTATACCCTCGCGGGCGTTTTGTTCGCGGACGCGCAAAGTGTTCTGCCCCGGGTAGTGCACGCTCTTTGCGCTCTCTCCAGTGTCCGACGCCGCAGGGCGGGATTGGCAGTAGTTTTCGATAATCTGTTGCACCACCGAGGCTATGCCGGTGGCACTCTGCAGTTGCGCTGTGTCTATGGCGATGAATACTTGTGACACTGCGTATTCGGAGGCTTGGCGGGTAATCTGCGCCGTGGACAAACCGCCGGACAAGACGGTGGCGAGAAGGTCAAGCAACAGGGACAGCCCCGAACCTTTCCAGTAACCCACCGGCAGCACTCGCTGACTTGCCAATATCTCTGCGGGATCTGAAGTCAGATTACCTCCAGCGTCATAACCTCCGGCAACGGGAAGATGCTGGTGATTGCGCTGGTGCGCCTCCATGGCGCCGTAGGAAAACTGTGACATCGCCATATCCAGAACAATGGCTTCGCTTTGGTAAGGCACTGCCAGCACCAATGGGTTGTTGCCAAGACGTGCATCCACAGCGCCCCAGGCTGGCATATTGGCAATGGTGTTGGTCCAGCCAATGAAGATAAAACCCTGCCGTGCGGCCCGCCAGCCGTAGGTACCGCCACGCATCCAGTGATTGGTATTGGCCAGGGCGACGCAGCCCATCCCATGGCTCCGAGCCAACTCCATAGCCCGGTCAGTCGCTTGCAGACCATTGCTGATGCCTGGGCCCAATTGGCCATCCCACTGCTCCAGCGCGCCACAGGTACGGTTCAGCGCGGGTTGTTCGCCAACCCGCACATGCCCCTCTTTCACCTGAGCGATAAAGCTGGGGAAACGGTTGAGTCCATGAGTATAGACGCCATCCAGGCTGTTTTCGGTAAAGACTCCCGCAAGAATGTCGGCGTCGTTTGGGGTGAAGCCGTGGTTGCAGAGGATTGTGTTGAGTCGGGTTTTGACCTGGTCGGCCGGAATTCGTGGAGCGGCATTGGGGATAGCCTGAGCCATGAAGCCTCCTTAGCAAGTAAAGAAGGCAGTTTAACAGGTGGCGACTCAAACGTTATCGCTATCGGCGATGGCGGAGGTGCCGACCGCCTCCGGGAGGGCCTTGAAAGCATCTTTGACATCGACACCTTCCATTTCATCACGCTCCTTCTCAAGTATGGCCTGGGCTTGCGCCTGGGTGATTTGCTCCGCAGGCGTAACCAGACTCACCACCACGCCGGCAACCGCGGCCGCGGCCACCGAAGGTACTACGGGATTCCCCCAATACGCTAGCGCATCTGTCATGCCGGTAATCGTGAGTGATGCCGCAGACGCCGCGGCCAAAGACGCTATGGCACCCTGCCAGTTGTAACGGGGCCAGAAACGCCCCAACAAGCCGCACGCACACATGCCGGACATAACGGTGGAGATCATGGTGGTAATGTAGCCAATAATATCGTTGGAAATCAGCGAGAACAGCAGCGCGATGCCAATAACAAGAACCAAGCCGATGCGCGAGTACAAAATCACGCTGTCCCGCGGCGGCATGCGCCCGAACACAATACTGTATATGTCCCGCAAGAGTATGGCAATACCGGCGATGGCATCAGAGCTTGCGCTGGACATGGTGGCAGACAGTCCGGCAATCAGAACAATCACGCCCACATAAAGTGGCAACACTTCGATCGCAAGATAGGGAAAAGAAAAATTCCGATTCTCCAACTCGGGATTAAGAGCATAGGCTGCCATACCGATAAGCGCTGGAATGCAGGAGAAAAACAAATAGAGCGCACCTGAGGCAAGAAACGAACGTCTCACGCCGCTGACGCTACTCGCGGAATAAATACGCTGCCTGAATGATGGCGTCGCCAAGACGCCGACACCGACCACCGCCGCCAAAGAAAAAGCATGCAGTCCACCGAGGGTATCAATGGCCAGGAAACTAATATTGTTTTGCGGCTGTGCTGCCATAAGTGCATCCCAACCACCGACCTGATGCACGGCCAATATCGCCATCAGAATAAACCCACCAAACAAAATAACGGCCTGAATGGTGTCGGTCCAGACGACGGCGTTATAACCACCGATGATGACAAACACGGCGAACCCAAAGGCAATCATGATCTTGGCCATCTGAACATCAATATCGGCAATCCAGGCCAGATAAAGACCGCCACCAAGAATGTGCGCACCAAGCCAGCCGATACTGGCCAGAAATATCAGGACAGCAACAATATTTTTTACCGCGCGGTTGGCGCCAACGTAATAACACAGCTCTTCACTCATGGTCATAAAACGCAATTTACGAATGGGCGCAAACCACCAGGCGAGCAGCAAAATGCCACAGGCACCACCGAGCCCATACAGTGTGCCGCCCCAACCATTTTCATAGCCAAAGCCTACCGCGCCCATGGATGACCCGGTACCCACCATGGTGGCCACAGTGGTGCCGATAGTTAAAAAAATAGGCAAGCTGCGACCGGCCAACAGAAAGTCTTCGCCACTTTGCTGTTTACGTGAGACAGCCCAGCTCAACCAAATCAGCAGGGTAAGATAAATGGCGAAGGCCGCGAGGAAGACTGTGGTGTTCATAGTGCCTCTGTTCTTATTTTTGGTTGGTGGATTTGCGATTTTCTATAGTGAGAGATTGTGCTTGCCGTCCCGTTTTCCGGTAGGTTGGTTCCTCCGAAAACGCATGAATACATCCCTGTAGCTCCCCCGCGGTGTCCCTGCCGCGGGGGAGCCACATGGACGTGTTTATGCTTTCGAAAGAGCTAACCTGATGACAAACGGGCCGCGAAAAAAACTGCAACGCTGCATTTCATTAAAGAAAAGTATAATTAGATTGCGACACTATCAACCCCTGTCAGCCCGATAACAAGTCACGTCCACTTCCACTTTACAGTCGACAACGAGATCTGCCACGGCACAAATTCGTGCGGGAGGATGCTCACCGAAAACATCCTTGAACACTTTATTGAATGATTGAAAGTAACGCGCATCCGTCAGCACCACGGTGACGTGGACCACGTCCTCCAAACCATAGCCAGCGTCTTTCATGATAGCAACGCAATTGTCGATGGCGAGACGAGACTGCTCGACAATACTGCCCTCGACGACTTCGCCATCGCGCATCGGCGTCTGACCGGATACATACAACCAGCCGCCCGCTTCAACCGCTTTGGAGAAAGGAAGAAATTGTCCACCTGTTCCAACGCCACCTTCAGCGCCGTATCGTTTAATGCCCATATGTGTTTCCTTGTAAAATTGAATGTTGAAATCTGCAAATCGAAGTATTGGTTCGGGCTCGTTCTGATCGAAGGTCACTACCTTGATCGAGTGTATCAAGCGAGTTTGGCATCAGGGATAGGTCTTTTGAAACCCTCGCGGCAGGCGACCGCCATGGATGGCGGAAGGTAGAGCAACGCAGGAGCAGTTGCCGAGACGCCGCGGGACCGCTCCTTGGCATCCTGCCATCGCGGCATTAGTGCGTCCATGCACGTCGGAGCCACAGGGATGTGTTTATGCGTTTTCAAAAGACCTATCCCTGATGCCAAACGGATCGAAGCCAGTACATCTGACAGACAATCAATGACGAAATAAAAAGCTACCTGCGCGTTCAGTGGTTTCTTTATTTGCTTCGTAACTCAGCTGGCCATTGACCCAGACTTTCTCTACCCCGACTGCCAATTGTTTGGGATTTTCGTAAGTGGCTTTATCCAGAATCGTGTCGTAGTCGAACAACACCAAGTCCGCAAAATTGCCTTCGGCAACCACACCACGCTGATGTAACCCGAATTCCTGTGCGGACAAACCTGTCATCTTGTGGATCGCCTGGGGCAGTTCAAATATACCCAAGTCGCGACAGTAGTGGCCGATCACTCGTGGAAAGGTGCCCCACAAACGGGGATGGGGATGGGGATCGTTGGGCAAACCATCGGAACCGATCATGCTGCGCGGATAGCGCAAAATGTTCTGCACATCCCGCTCGTCCATGCAGTAATAGACGGCACCGCCAGGCTGCAGTTTTTCAGCAGTCTCCATAAGAGACAATTGCCAATCCTGCGCGATGTCTTTCAGAAACCTGCCGGCCTGCTCCGGGCAAGAGTCCGACCAGGTAATAAAAATAGCGTTATCCTCAGTGACCTGCCCGAGGTCCAATGTGCTGGAACTGGCTGCATAGGGATAACAATCACAGGCAACCTGTTGCTGGCGGGAGGCCTGTTCCAAGTGTTGCAGAATTTCACTACTGCGCCCCCAATTGCCGGCACCGGCACATTTCAGATGGGAAATAATCAGCGGCACCTTCGCTTGCCCGGCGGTCGCAAAAGCTTCATCCATGGCATCGCGAATTCGGTCAAACTCGGTGCGCAGGTGTGTGGTGTAAACACCATTGAACTCGGCGAGCTCCGCCACCAGCGCCAGGACCTCCTCCGTTGTTGCGCACAGGGCGCTGGCATAAGCCAGGCCGGAACTCATGCCCAATGCGCCCTGATCCAGGGCCTCCCGTAAACGAATTTTCATGGAGTCGATTTCGTCCGCACTCGCCTGCCGCTGCAACGTATCCATAACGTTACTGCGCAGCGCTGTGTGACCGATCAGCGCACCGACGTTAACTGCCGGTTTGGCGGCGGTGACAGCCTGGGCGTACTCAGCAAAAGTTGAATAAACAAAATCCTCCCGTTTTCCGAGAAGGTTCAGCGGGTCCGGCGGGTTGCCGTTGAGGGTGACCGGGCTGGCACTGATACCGCAATTGCCGACAATAACGGTTGTGACGCCCTGGCTGATTTTGGTGAGCATCGTCGGTGACTGAATCACGTTGATGTCATCATGAGTGTGCACGTCGACGAAACCGGGGGCGAGGTACAACCCCTGTGCATGAATAACGGACCTGGCGTCGGCACCTACGTCCTTACCCAAGTCTGTACCTATGCGGACGATGCGTTGATCCCTGATGGCAACGTCGGCGAGGATCGCGGGCGAACCCGTGCCATCCAGCAGACGTGCCCCACATATGAGCGTGTCGTATTCCATATTGCTCCCGCCGATTTCTGCCTGGACAGTTGTTCCTGGTGCCGAGCCGATCAAATTCGTCAATCGCCCAGCGGTAGTCGATCCTGGCCGTGCTTGTGGCTGTCTAAGGTGTGTTTGAGACGGCGCAGCGTCTCACGGCTCTTGCGCTTGTGTTTGATGGCAAGTTCGGTAGCCAGAACATCGATGGCCGCCAACATGACATAACGCGACGCGCTGGGCTTGAAGATATAGTCGGTTTCCATCGGCTCGATTGGAATCAGGTGATTCACACTCGACGACAGCGGAGAATTCGCCGTGGTAATGGCGACTGTTGTGGCTCCGTATTCCTTGGCAATTTCCGCCGCCTCCTGAACATCCGGACTGAAACCGCCCAGCGACAGACAAATAACCACGTCATTGTTGTCGATGGTGGCAGCAGCCATGCGCATCAGCATCGGATCCGAGTATGCGGTTGACGCGAAACCCAGCCGGAACAGCCGATGCTGGAATTCCTGGGCCATAACGGTGGAACCACCACCGACCCCGAAAATCAGAATCTGGCGGGCTTTGGACAGTATTTCCACAGCCGGCTCAATGACCTCGGCGGTGATAAGTTTTGCGTTGTGATCCAGGGCGCTCTTGATGGCATCGTAAACGCCGTAGATGCCGGCTGGCTCGGCCTTCACATCCGCAAAAAAGCGCTGGCCAATGGCCAGTGACTGAGCAAGACGAAGCTTTAGATCCCTGACATTTCGGCAGTTCACAGCTTTGGCGAAGCGCGTAATGGTGGCTTCGCTGACGCCGGCTTTTTCCGCTAACTCACTGATGCTGGCGTGAGCTGCAAAATTCACGTCATCCAGCACGACTTTGGCTATCTTCTGCTCTGCATCTCGCAAATGTCCATAGAGTTCGCCAATGCGCGACACTATGTCAGGTTCATATCCCACAACGTATTCCTGTTATTCGATTTTCGAGGTCGCTGATTATGCTTCACACACTCCCCTGCTGCCGACCTTTTATAAAGAAGACGCAAACCGTGAAGGATGACCCGATATAGCTGAATTATATACGATTGTTTGCAACTAACAAGGCTTGACTTTGCTGATAGATAGTTTCTATCATCAACCAAGATCAACCACCTTTACTTTTGCAGCACGGCTGCAGCAGGACGTTTATGACCAGCCGCCATGAGAGCGCCAGCCTTTGCGCATCCATAAAAGGCAACGGTGCGGTTGCCGCCGGCCTTACCCAGCAGAATTGGAACCTGTTGCGGGAAGACCTGAGCCTTCCTGCGGCCGTGGTCTACCAATCCCGCCTCAACAACAACCTCGCATGGATGCAGGACTTTGCCAACAGCCAAGGCGTAAAACTCGCGCCCCACGGCAAAACCACCATGGTGCCCGCGTTTTTCAAGCAGCAGCTCGCCAGCGGCGCCTGGGCACTGACCCTGGCCACAGCGCCACAGGTGGCTGCCGCTCATCACGCCGGCGTTGCGCGGGTAATCATGGCGAATCAGCTGGTCGGCAAACGCAACATGGCCATTATCAGCGAACTTCTCGCCACCGAATCTGCGGGCCAGCCGTTCGAATTCTATTGTCTGGTGGACTCCGTCGACAATGTGCGCCAGCTCGGCGAATTCTTCGCACAGACCCAGCAAACCCTACAGGTACTATTGGAAGTCGGTGTTGCCGGTGGGCGCTGCGGCTGCAGGACCGAGGAACAGATTGCATCTGTAGTAGAAGCCATCCACCGCTATCCCAGTCTTAGGCTGTGCGGTGTGGAGACCTACGAGGGGCTGATCAGCGGTGAGCATGCGGAGGCCCGCATTCGCGAACATCTGTTGCGGGTGCGCGACATCTGCTCACGATTGCGCGATCAAGGCGCCTTCAGAACAGACAACATCATTCTCACTGGTGCGGGCTCAGCGTGGTATGACCTGGTGTCGGGAATTTTCAGCGAAGACGCCCTGACCCGACCCGTCAATGGTCAGTCGATTATTCCCGTTATCCGGCCCGGCTGCTACCTGATTCACGACATGGGTATTTACCTGGATGCACAGCAAAAGGTCATGGACCGGCTGGCGGGACAATGCGAGCTGAATGGCGATTTGCAATCGAGTCTGGAGATCTGGGTGTATGTGCAATCAATACCCGAGCCTGACCGGGCGATTTTGACCTTGGGCAAGCGGGACGCAGCATTTGATGCCGGCCTGCCACAACCCAGCCTGTTTTATCGCCCCGGCACCGACACCCCGGTTGCGGCTCCCGCTGGGTGGCGGGTGCAAGCGATCATGGACCAGCACAGCATGATGAGCATTCCTGCCGGCGCTGATTTGCGCGTCGGCGATATTGTTGCGCTGTCGACTTCGCACCCGTGTTTGACTTTTGATAAGTGGCGCCAGATTTGCGTAATCGACGACCAGTACAATGTAGTGGAACAGGTCGAAACGTTTTTCTAGAACATTTTTCTAACAAACTTTCACAAAAGCTAAAACAATAATGACTTCTAAAAAAACATTCATCGCGCTTTTGAGCATTGTACTTGTCTGCATGAGCGCGTGCTCGTCGAAAAAAGACGTGGCCACAGGGGATGCGTTGCTTGACCTTATGCCTTACCCGCAGCAAGTCGCTCTGACTTCCGGCGAATATGAATTACAGAACCCATTTCTGATCGCCATCAGCCAGCCTGAGGGCGAACCCCTATCGACAACGGTGCAACGGTTTATCGCGCGACTGGAACGACAGACCGGCATCAAAGCCACAATGGTTGCTGCGGATGCCGACAACGCTAGCCTGAAAATCTCATTTGCAACGAAATCAACGTCGCCAGAAAACGACATAGTCGCGCCTGAACAAGAAAGCTATCAGCTTGAAGTCACCCCGGAAAACATTGTGTTAACCGCCAAGTCACCCGCAGGCGCACGGCACGGACTGGAAACCCTGCTGCAACTGATTGGCGTGCATAGCTCCCGCGATAAAATTACAAAAATTCCTGCTGTTAAAATAGATGACTTCCCCCGATTCCCGTGGCGCGGGGTACTGATTGATTCCTCGCGGCATTTCCTTTCCGTGGAAACACTCAAGCGGCAGATCGATGGCATGGCCGCCGCCAAATACAACATTCTTCATTGGCATTTGACCGATGATCAAGGCTGGCGACTGGAATCAAAAGAGTTTCCAAAACTGCACCAACTGGCTTCCCAAGGGAAGTACTACTCTCAGGACGAGATTCGCGAAATCGTCGCCTACGCCGGTGCACGGGGCATTCATGTGCTGCCGGAAATCGGTATGCCCGGCCACACCAGCGCCCTTGCCGTCGCCTATCCGGAACTCATGTCCGCACCAGGACCTTATCATCCGGAAGATCGCTGGGGCGTGCACACGCCGTTGCTGAATCCAGCCAATGAAGCCGTCTACGATTTCGCCGAACGGTTGTTGGGGGAAGTAGCAACGCTTTTTCCGTTTGCTTACCTTCACATTGGCGGGGATGAGGTGAATCCTCACGACTGGGCCAACAATGCGGATATTCAAGCATTCATGGCCGAGCAAGACCTGGCGGACCACGCGGCTCTGCACGCGTATTTCAATCAACGCATCGCCGGTATTCTCGCCAAACTGGGAAAGTCCATGGTCGGTTGGGATGAGACGCTTCATCCCGCCCTGCCAAACGATGTTGTCATTCAGTCCTGGCGCGGTCCTGACGCCTTGGGTCAGGCTGTCAATGAAGGCTTTCGTGCAATACTTTCGACAGGTTTTTATTTGGACCAGCCACAGCCGGCGGCTTACCACTACCGGAATCCGATCTTGCCTCGACCGCTGCCGGTCATTGATGAAGTCGCCGATGGCGAACACTGGCAGACGTGGTCGTTCGAAGTTCCGCGCAAGCGCGGCAGCGCCGTCACCGGTAGTTTTACCCTTATTACCAACGACGCCGGTGAGCGTCGCGGCTTCATCGATTTTGCGGGAAAATCCCGCAAAGCCATGCACGAAATCGAGACTGTTTACGGTGAAACCCAGTTCTGGACTGACACCTGGATGGGCAAGTTTCAACCACGGGTTTACCTGTCCGACAGCGGCGAGTTGTCCGGCCAGGTTTTGGTGGCGAACGCCCCTTATCCCGTTTCCGGGCAGCTGATTGGCGGGTCCGAGCTGAGCGGCACCCAGCCGCCCGCCCCGTTAGCGCGCGCACTGGTGCAGGACGACAAAACACATCAGGTGCTCGGTGGTGAAGCCGCACTCTGGGCGGAACTGATTGATGAAAACTCCATTGATGTTCGCCTGTGGCCCCGCGCGTTTGTCGTGGCGGAACGGCTTTGGTCCGCACCGGATGCAAGCGATATCACTTCCATGTATGCACGGTTAAACACCGTCAGCGACTGGGCAGAGACATCGGTAGGTTTGCAGCACCGCCAGCAAGTCGTCACCGCCATGCGCAAACTTGCCGGGCCGCGCAATATCGAGCCACTGCAGATCCTGGCGCGAGCCGTTGAACCGGCACAGTACTATCACCGCCACCACGAAAAATCCGTGGGTGAAACCTATTCGCGACGGGATTCACTCAATCGTTTTGCCGACGCACTCCCGGCGGAGAGTCTCGCCGTGCGAGAGTTGTCAAACCTTGTTGCGCAATGGCGGAAAAATCCGGACGACCAGAACACATTGGCGGCGATCCAGCAGCGTTTGACGGCCTGGGCAACTAATTACCACAGTCTTAAACAACTGGTTAATTCAGCGCCGGACCTGGCGGAACTTAAGCCCGTGGTTGAAGACCTTCACCAGGTTTCCACCACCGGTTTGAAATTGCTATCACACCTGCAGAACAAAATACCGGTATCCGAAGCAGATTACAGAAAAATGAAAGCACAGCTGCGACAGGCTCAGACCATCCAAAGCGAGATGGTTATCGCAGCGGCTTATCCCATCGAGCATCTGCTGGATGCTGCGTTTATTGATCAGAATTTTTAACGGCGCCTGTTTCGACTGAGACGCCACTCAGTGTTTTTACGATGGTCAGGGATTGACCGTCCTTTTGGAAGGCGTGCTCCCCTTGTCTTTCCGGTGCTGCTTGCAGCACCGCTTTTTTTGCCTTCATATCAAAGTTACAAAACATCCACTCAAAATTACAAAAACGAGGACAGATCCGGTGACCCAACTTATTCCCCAAAAGGCCGTTTCAACAACCCTGATTACAGCCGCGCTGTTGACCAGCAGCTGCAGCACGCCTGTGTCCGAGCTTAAGCTCTATCAGTCGTCGGACTGGGTGGGCGATGGCGTTTTCACCACAGGTGTTGAAGGTCCGGCTGTCGACGCATCTGGCAGGCTTTATGCAGTCAATTTTCGGAATAATGGAACCATCGGAAGAGTCACTGCAAAGAATAATGCCGAACTCTTTCTGGAACTCCCCAATAACAGCATTGGTAATGGAATCCGCTTTGATACCAACAACAATATGTATATCGCCGACTACATCGGCCACAACATTCTGAAAGTGGACATGCAGACCAAAGCCATTCGTGTTCACGCCCATGAACCCGCCATGAATCAGCCCAATGATATTGCCATTACTGCCAGCGGTACGCTCTACGCCAGCGACCCCAACTGGCAGAATAACACCGGCAAATTATGGAAAATCGACTCGCGGGGCCAAACCACCCTGCTCGAAGACAACATGGGAACCACCAATGGCGTCGAGGTGAGCCCCGACGGCAAGCATCTTTACGTCAATGAGAGCGTGCAACGCAAAATTTATGTGTATGACATTCTTCCCGATGACAGCGTTGCCAATAAGCGATTATTGATTGAATTCAATGATCACGGCCTGGACGGAATGCGCTGTGACGACCAGGGCAACCTCTACGTCGCGCGCTACGGCGCCGGCGTGGTCGCCATGATTTCACCCACCGGCCAATTACTCCGGGAAATTCCTCTCACCGGGCAACACCCGACCAACGTCGCCTTTGGCGGAACCGATGGTCGACAGGTGTTTGTCACCATGCAACAGCGCGGCGCCATTGAGACCTTTATGGCTGAGAATCCTGGGCGCAGCTGGATGTTACAGTCCAGCCTCGTCGAATGACGAAATTTGCAGACAGTGAAGGTAGGCGTCTGTAAGCAGTGCGGTAATCAGAAAATGAGGTAATTATAAAATTCATAACTGAGGAGACAAGAATGGAACATACGACCAGGCGATTCAGAAAGAAAATACTTGCTTCCAGCATTTCATCCTGCTTATTGGCATCAGTTAGTTACGGAGCCATGGGACAGGACGCCGGTTTAGTGACCGAAGAAGTTCTGGTACAAGGTGTGTACGCGGCCCAACAAAATTCCATTAACACCAAACGTCTTGCGGATTCGGTAGTCGATGCGATTTCTGCTGAGGACATTGGCAAGCTACCCGATGTCACCATTGCCGACTCGCTTCAGCGCATTCCCGGCATTCAAGTTGAGCGTACCGCTGGCGAAGGTGGCCCCGTACAGATTCGCGGACTCGGGAACGTCGCGACCTCCTTAAATGGCGAAACGTTTCTCAGCGCTACCACTATCGATTCTTCAAGCGCAGATTTCGGAGACCTCCCTTCGCAACTGTTTTCTGGCGCAGAGGTGTATAAATCTCCTGTAGCCACGCTCACATCTCAGGGCATTTCAGGGACTGTAAATCTCAAAACACGACGACCGTTCGATATGGACGAAGGTTGGTCATTTGCCGGCTCTGTTGAAGCCGATTACGGCAGCATCAGTGAAGAAGTTGATCCGACCTTGAGTGGATTAATAAGCTGGCAGAATGAGAAGATTGGCATTCTGGTCTCAGCCGTTACCACGGAGAAAAATCTCGCGACAGATTACAACGGTTATTTTGATACGTCTGAGAACGGTGGTATCGGAGCCACGAACAATAACCACACATGGGAAGATCCGGAAGACCCTACGACCTGGGACCCCGTAAACTCTGACGTCTACCATGTAGTTCCGCAAGGTTTCGCCGCATTCTATAAACAAGAGGAGCGTCAGCGAGATGGCTTGAATGTTTCGTTTCAGGCCGATCTTGGCGAAGGCTTTGAGCTCACCGCCGATTATTTCTACAGCAACCAAGACCGCTGGAATCGGCGCGCCGGGTTCTCCCAGAACAATCGATGGGCGTCGTTCACAAACTATGCTCATCCCACGGAAAATGGCTGGGCGTCCAACGAGTTCACTATTACGACAGATGCAGGCGTCCAAAACTGGCGGACGGTCAACCAATTCAATGCCCGTCCCTACCGTATGCAGTCGTTTTCACAAACGAATTACAACAGAGAATTGTCTCAAAACTCCAACCTTGAACTCAATTATGACAATGGTGGCGCACTCACAGGTCAGGCGCGTATCACTCGATCGAGCGCCAAAGCGCAAATGCGCCATGGTTATGGCGAAGGCGACATGCTCGATGTTGATGACAGCGGATTGATTCAGGGGCCGGGTGGTTTAGTACCGTCTGAGCTTTGTGGCGCCGATGACGTGGCTGTCGGTAGTGAAGGCGGATGTTTTGCCGAATTTTCGCCTGGCGGGATCGATAGCACGGATTTTATGATTGGCTATGATGCTTCAGGCGAAGACGTTGTGTTCTCGGGTTTCGATCAGGTCGTGAGCAGTAGCAGTCAGCCGGATATGACGATCGCCGAATATATGGCCAGTAAAGATACCTACCACATTGGCGCATTTTCATCGGAAGGCAATACCGACACTGACGGTTCCATGAATACATTCAGTACCCGATGGAACTATGCGTTTGATGATACGCCCTTTATCACAAGTGTGGATTTCGGTCTGCGCCAAAGCGAACGTGATGTTGACCGCGAACAGTTTTCATATTTTGGCGGATTGGATGCAACGGGTGGCTGTGACGCCCAGTGGAAAGCCGTAGATCAGACCTCCGGTACCACTGCTTGTGATCCAAACCTGCCACAGGGAGAATTCGTCACCGGCTTCGATCTCGCCGGTAACCCCGTACCCGACTTGTCTATTGATGCAAACGAAGATGGCATTCCTGATGACGACGGATTCCGAGGCTACACATTGCTTCCACCCACTCGCATCGATGAACACAACGATGTGATCTGGGTCGATGATTTCACGGGCGTCAGCGGGATTCCCGGCGTCTGGGCGATCGATCCACGCGCATTCGACGACACGCTCGCTTTCCAGGAGAAAGTCTTCGGTCCGCAGCAGCGCATCATCAATCCCGGCCAAACCTACAAAGTGGGCTTGAACGAGTTCAGTTACTTCCTGCAAGCCAATCTTGAGTGGGGACCACTGACCGGCAACATCGGCGCCAAGGTGATCGAAACGGACCTGTTGATCAAGCAGAACATCGCCGGCGACGCGCTGCCACATTCGGGTAGCAATGAAGATACTGGTGACATTGTGACCGAGCGCAGTTATACGGATTTGCTACCGTCGGTCAACCTTGCCTATGACGTCATCGAAGATGTGAAGTTACGCTTTGCCTACGGTGAAACAATGCAACCGTTGGATCTTCTTAGCTGGGGCGGCGGTAAAACAGTCGGACGTGTTTTCAATGATGACTGTGGTTGTATGCGCGTATCAAGCGTGACCTTTTCGGGCAACCCGGACTTGGAGCCGACTCGCGCTAATAACATCGACTTCTCTGCAGAATGGTACCTCGGCAATGCATCTTTGGTAAGCGCCGCTTTGTTCCGTATCGAAATCGATAGCTTCGTACAGACCGGTAGCATCAATGTTGGAGAACCAGATGCTGACGGAATAGACCGGGGTCCGTACATCGCTCCCATTCCACAACAAGGCACTGGCGGTGAAGTGGAAGGCATCGAGCTTGCGGCCACTCTGGCCTTGAGTGACCTGACGGACATGAGGTTCCTGTCTGATTGGGGTTTCGACGTAAACTACACCCGATCGAACAGCTCGCAGGATGCAACAGGCTTTGGCGGACAGGAGTTGCCGTTTATCAACAACTCCGAAGATACCTACAACTTCGTCACCTGGTGGGAAAACGACTTTGGTTCTGCTCGACTAGCGTACAACTTCCGTTCACCACGGTTGATGACAATCGGCAACCAGGCTACGGGGTTCCAAAGCCTCTATCAGGATGACTACGGCCAGTTGGATCTCAATATCACAGTCAACATCACTGACGAAATTTCCATGTACTTGAACGGATCCAATATCACCGAAGAGTTCCAACAAACGTATCTGGAGTTCGAAGATCAGAAAGCATTCCAGAATCGCTATGAAGCCCGCTGGGCTTTGGGGGTGCGCGCCGCGTTCTGATAGGAAATACAACCACTCCATTTCAGCAACACCTTTCGCCGCTGCAAAAAAGCCTCGCTTTTTTGCAGCGGTTTTTTTGTATAAGCTAGGTCTTCCAGATTTGGATTAAATAAAAATAAGGTTTTGATATGGAAGCGTACCCCGTCAAAAAAATCGTGATCGTCGGCGGCGGCACAGCCGGCTGGATGGCGGCAGCCAGCCTGAGCAAACACTTCAGGCTTACTGACATCAAGATCTGCCTGATCGAGTCCTCGGAAATTGGCACCGTCGGCGTGGGTGAAGCAACGATTCCGACGCTGCGGCGTTTTTACGGTGAACTGGGCCTGAGTGATTTTGAAGTCATGAAAGCCACCCAGGCGACCTGCAAGCTGGGGATCGAATTCATCGACTGGTACAAACCCGGCACCTCCTTTATGCATCCTTTCGGGTTGTTTGGTCAAAAAGCCAACAACATCGACTTCCACCATTACTGGCTCAAACTGCAACAGCGCGGCGACCCGGCGGAATTGGCCGAGTATTCCTTGGGTGTTTCACTGGCGCGGCACCACAAGTTTGTTGAGCCATCGCCCAATCCGCCTTCAGAGTTATCCGTGTTTGATTGGGCGCTGCATTTTGATGCCGGCCTGTTCGCAAAGCTTATGCGCCGCTATGCGGAGGATCACGGTATCGAGCGCATTGATGCCAAGATCTCTGATGTACAGCTCAACAGCGAAAATGGCTTTATTCACTCCGTTCGATTGGATTCAGGCGCGGAGGTGAAAGGTGACTTGTTTATCGATTGCTCGGGTTTTCGCGGCTTACTGATCAAGGAAGCCCTTGGTGTGGACTATGAAGATTGGAGCCAATGGCTGCTCTGCGACCGGGCAGTGGCCGTGCAGAGCGAACGACTGGGCGATCCACCGCCCTACACCACCACCCAAGCCCACAGAGGGGGCTGGCAGTGGCGTATTCCCCTGCAGTACCGCCAGGGCAATGGTCACGTGTACAGCAGTCGCTACATCACGGACGATGAGGCCGTCGGCACCCTGACCGGCAACATCTCCGGCAAGTTGCTGCATGAACCGCGCATGTTCAAATTCCTGCCCGGCAGACGCAAAAGCGCATGGCACAAAAACTGTGTGGCACTTGGCCTGGCCAGCGGGTTTCTGGAGCCCCTTGAAAGTACAAGCATCGGCCTGGTGGAGACCGGCATCGAAAAAATACGCCATGCGTTCTCGCACCCCTGGTACAACCAAAGTCACATCGATCAGTTCAATGAAGCCACGGCGCTGGAATATGAACGGGTACGGGACTTTCTCATATTGCACTACAAAGCCAACGGCCGGGAAGACGGCGACTTATGGAAGTACTGCCGCGAGATGGAGGTTCCCCAGGAGCTGGCTCACAAGATGGACGTGTTCAAGCGCACCGGAGAGCTTCTTCGTTACCCTCGGGAAATATTCGGCCCACCGAGCTGGATTGCTATTTACAACGGCTTCAATATGATGCCTGACACCTATCATCCCGATGTGGATAGAATGGACGTGGATTACCTGCACAAGGCGTTCGCGGAAATGCGCAAGTCCGTCAAACGGGCCGTTGACTCTGTCAGCACCCACGGGGAATTTCTTGCGGAGTTTTGCACAGCTGCAGCACCGGAGTAACGCTACAGTTAAGCCAGACAGCACTGTTTGCAATACAGCTCGTGCATGATCATTCAGCTGTCGCCAAATGCTCTTCTGCAGCACACTCTTCAGCAGCACAATGGCGGGCAATAAACTCTTCGTGATTCAGTGCTTGTTCCGCAGCAGTGCGGATGGAATGACGCATTTGCGTCATGTTGGTTTTCAGCACACCCAGACTCATGACGTTGGCGCGTGGATCATAATTTCGCGGAAAACGCTGAAAGCCGTTGTATAGAGTAACCCAGCTGGACGGTTCGAACGCTTCAAGTTCACGCATCAACACATGACCACGGCTTTCAAACAGCGCAATCTTCGCGGCAAGGCTGTCAGGAATTTCCATTGACTGGCAATGCTGCCAGAAATCACTGTCGGTTCGACCAGTCAATTTATAATGCAGAATCAGAAAATCCCGTATCCGCTCGAATTCATTCGCATGCAATCGATTTACTTCATCCTGTTCAAATTGGTTGAACGTTTTGTCGGGAAAGAATTGCAGCAAGGTGGTAATGCCAGTTTGAATCAATGAAATGCTGGTGCTTTCCAACGGCTCCAGAAAGCCACTGGCTAAGCCGAGAGCCACACAATTCCTGTTCCAGAACTTCCTGCGTCGACCCGTAACAAAGCGATATTCCTTAGGCTCACTTAATGGCGGGGTTTGCAAATTGCCAAGTAAGGTGTCCCGAGCCTGCTCTTCGTTGGTGAACTCACTGGAGTAAACGTAGCCATTCCCGGTACGGTATTGCAAGGGTATACACCATTGCCAACCCGCCGTTTGCGCGGTAACTTTGGTGTAAGGTGTGGGCCGTTCCATGGACCCGGTGCGCACAGCCATCGCACGATCACACGGCAACCACTGACTCCAATCTTCATAACCGGTCTGCAGCGCGCCTTCAATCAACAACCCGCGAAAGCCGGAACAATCAACAAACAGATCGCCTTCTATAATCTGTCCATCGGCCAAGGTCACCGAGTCAATAAACCCGCTGGAGTCATTCAGATTGACATTGGTCACTTTGCCTTCCACGCGGGTCACCTGCCGCGCTTCTGCGTAATGGCGTAAATAACGTGCATAGAGGCCCGCGTCGAACTGATAGCCATAGGAGAAGTCGGCGAGTGGAGTCTGTGGTGCGGCATGGGGCTGCGCAAATTTTCCAAGGCGAGCAAGTTGCACAGGGAAGGAAAATTCCGCTAGATCCGGCTGTTCACCATTAGCCCGTAGCCGTGCCAGGTAGTGATGAAACTCCACACCCTGCATGGCAACGCCATAGTCAGCGAACGGATGGAAGAAAGATGAGTCCGGTTGATGCCAATTTCTGAATTCGATTCCCAGTTTGAATGTGGCGTGGGTTTTCTTAACGAAGTCAACTTCATCGATACCGAGCGACGCATTGAATGCGCCAAGGCCGGGCAATGTTGATTCTCCAACACCCACTGTGCCTATCTCGGCGGACTCTATCAAGGTAACGCGCGTACTTCGTCCCTGAAGAAATCGTGCAAGACTTGCGGCAGCCATCCAGCCGGCAGTGCCACCACCAACAATGACCACGGATTCAATGGCATTTTCCATAACAGCTCAATGCTCCCAACGAATTTATCGATGTTATTTTGCGATGAGAATGGCGGAAGGCGCTTGATGCTTTTTCGCCCTACGGTTCATGCTACCTGTTCACCATTACCAACTACCTTTCACTTGTCATTCATCACTTACCCAATGCTGCACACTTTGGAGCCTTTGATGACACCGGGCCGCGCGTAGAACCGGTCCCTCCAGGCGGTGACGTTGGTGAAACTATTTGTTTGCAAGCGCTGATGGCCATCGTAAAAATCCAGGCCTTTGATCCAGGGCACAATGGCGATGTCGGCAATACTCAGGTTGTCTCCCATAATCCATTCGCGACCGGCCATCCGCTTGTCCAACAGAGTTAACAATCGCTTGGTCTCATTGCTATAGCGATCCACGCCGTAGCTGTCCTGGGTTTTATCGGCCGCGTATTTAAAGAAGTGACCGAACTGACCAAACATGGGGCCGACATGACCCACCTGAAAGAATAGCCACTGCAGAGTCTCCCAGCGCTGGTGGGGCTCTTCTGAAAGAAATTTGCCGGACTTTTCCGCGAGGTACATTAATATTGCGCCGGACTCCATAAAACTTATCGGCTGCTCACCAGGGCCATTGGGGTCAACAATAACGGGAATCTTTGAATTGGGGTTAAGCGCGATGAAGTCTTCATCAAATTGATCATCAGCGGTGATATCGATGGTATGCGCTTCGTACGGCAGGCCGGTTTCTTCAAGCATGATTCCAACTTTTTGGCCATTGGGTGTTGCAAGGGAATAGAGTTGAATACGGTCGGGGTGGGTTGCTGGCCACCGCTTTGGAAAAAGTGACATAAAGTTACCTCCTGAAAATACTGGTATTCAATGCGACCTCATAGGGAACCTTTTCACCGCTGTCAGGAAAAAGACAGCTAGCCGAGCTTGGCCAGCAGATCACGAGCATCAGCAGGCGCGCAGCCGTTCTGGTCGTTGTCGAAGTAGCAGTATACATCCATACCGGATTCACTCCACGTTTTGATCTTGCGCGCATACGCGGCCAAAGTCCGCCCGTCATATGAGCCGGTGTACGCCGCTTGGTTGGGGCCGTGCAAACGGATGTACACAAAATCTGCCGTGATTTCCTCCGGCGAACGATAACCCTTGTAATCATAGAAGCACAAGGCCACCTGATGCTCACGCAGCAGGCCGTAGACATCACGACAGAGCCAACTGGTGTCCCGGAACTCAAACGCGTAACGATAGCCTTTCGGTAAAGCCTGTAGATAGCTGGTCAAACGCTCCCGATTGACTTTCCAGCGACCTGGAAGCTGAAACAGAATGGGACCAAGCTTATTCCCCAGCGGGCGCAGCGCGTCCATCATGAGACCGAGGCCTTCCTCTGGATCGGTCAGCTTTTTTGCGTGAGTAATATAACGATGAGCTTTACAGCTGAAGATGAAGCTGCTCGGCGATTGGTCCACCCAATCCTGGACGGCATCGGGTTTGGGAAGCTGGTAGTGACTGTTGTTCAGCTCCACGGTACTGAAGGTTTTAGCGTACTCCGACAGCAGCTCGTGGTTTTTGATGTCACCCGGGTAAAAACGCCCTATCCAGTCGTCATAGTTCCAGCCGGACGTTCCGATATGGATATGTGCGTTAGCCATGCGCCATCTCCTGCAGCCGTGCGCCCTCTGAAAGACGGCGCTCAACTTCAGACGCGCCGGGTCCGTATTGGACTCAGCTTACCGGGCAAAATTCCGCAGACTGAAACACAAAGTCAGGCAGAGCCGCTACAGAATAAATTGAGCGGGAATGCTCAACTCCATGAGTGGCCTTGCACGTTTGGCTTGCGGCTTGCGGCTTGCGGCTTGCGGCTTGCGGCTTGCGGCTAAAAATTATTTATCAGTGGATTCATAGATGGCAAAGTTGTTTTTGCCTTGGCGTTTTACCGCATACATTGCCTGGTCCGCATGCTTGCGCAGGCTCAGGTCCGTGTCGCCGTGGTTGGGGTAAATCGCAATGCCCACGCTGATGCCAACTTTCTCCTGGACGCCAGGCTGTATCTCAATAGGCTCGCGCTGACTATCCACAATCTGCTGCGCAATATCCTGTGCCATGGCCATATTTTTGGTGTGTTTGAGAATAACGAAAAATTCGTCACCACCGAGTCGCGCCACTATGTCCGACTCCCGCACCAGGTTGCGCAAACGTGTTGCCACGACCCGCAGCACTTCGTCGCCGGCATCGTGGCCATAGGTGTCATTGATGTACTTGAAACCATCGAGGTCGATCATCATGACCACAAGGCCATGCTCAGCGTAACTCGCATCACTCACAAGCGCGGCCAGGGTTGCTTCAACAACCTGGCGATTCGCCAGCCCGGTCAGGCTGTCCTTTTCCGCGCGTTCGCGCGTGATATCTTCATTAAGCTTGCGCTGGGTAATATCGTATATAACCCCTTCCGCCATGGCCAGCTGCTGATCGCCGCCCGCGGGCGAAAAAATGCAATGCACCCAGCGAATGTCATCGTCTCCCGAGCCCGAAATACGCAGGTCAGCCGAGCTCGGCTGGCCTGTAGTCAATGCATCATTGATCAGCTGCTGGGCGCTCTCTGGAGCAGAGAAGACCTTGGCGATTAAATCAGCCTCTCCAGGCTTTGCCAGTGTCCTGTGATCGGATCCGATAATTTTAAAAAATGCCGGGTTGGCAGTTACCAAGGCGTTCTCGCGGTTAATCAGAAAGATACCCGCGCTACTGTCCTCGAAAATTCCGCGAAAACGATTTTCCAGCACCTCTACCCGATGACGTAACTGGCGTTCTTCTCCGAGCATCTTTTCAACCGTGTGCAACAGAACATTGATATCGCCGGTAAGCAACCCGATTTCGTCGCGACGGTTGGCCTTGGCGATGTCAATGCGATTGCCGTCACCGGGCGTGATCAAATGCAACCGATGAGACAAGCGCGCCAATGGTCGCGTCATCATCCAGTACACCATGATCAACACAAAAAATGCGACAACGGCCGCCTGTGTCGCCAGCCCGATGGTTGTGGCCAAGGCGGAATCCCGGGCGTGCATCATAATCAAGGGCAAGTTCGGGTAGACGGAAATCGTACCGACTACTTCCTCCTGATCGAAGGGTGCCGTAAGCCTGGATGAAACGAAGGAGGTTTCGGCGTCCGTCGGAAAAATGCCCTGCTGACTGAGAGTCTTATTTCCGGCATGGATACGCGCACCGACGACAATATCGTTAATAGAAAGCCCGGCAACAACTTGCCTCGCCAACTCTTCATTGTCAACGTAGGCGGCAATCGCTGCCGTTGTACTGACGGTTTCCAAGAGCTGCTGTACCGAGCGCTGGCTGTTTTCGAAGGACGTTTCATAGGCGCGCTGATAAAAATAGTAGGACGACAGCGCGACAACAAACAATGCTGCCGCCGCAACGCTTAATGAAACCTTGAAGTGCAAGCTGCGGATGTTCATCAGTCTGAGGAGAGCTCCATGATGACCTTTACGGTCGGCGGCAGGTTTTGCTCCGGAACGTAAGCAATTGCCGAACGATCATTGGCTACTGCTGTGATTATTTCGTCCGCGGATGGTTTCATCACCGGCGGCAGCATTCGGCCGGCAAAAATCAATGTGGCCCAGTAGGCATCTATCTGCGCCTCACTTTTGCCGGCGAGAGATTTATAGAAACCGGCGCGCAGAGGCGTACCCGATGGCAGGTCGTAGGTTTTCGCAGGCAAGCCATTGTCAAACGCGGTGACGCGACCCATGAACAGGTCGACCACTTCTTTTCGTTCCATGGCGTTGACGGAATTGTTCGCATTGACAATAACGACGATATCCGCAGACAACACATTAGCAGCGCAAAGCAGCATGCAGAGCAAGAAATATTTAGTACGCATCAGAATAGAAAATCCATGGAAAGGCTAATTACCGTGGATTTCTGATTCTCGGTATATGGTTGCGCAGAATTTGTAGTCCACAAGCCGGTGCCGGCTTCGTCGATATTGAACCTGTCGACCTGGAACTTTAATGCGGTCTTCGGCCTGAAATCCCATCGCAGCCCGAGGCCTATACTGTCCTGATCCAAGCGCACACTGCGCAGGCTGTAGCTAGCCGCATTGGCAAGTACATCGAGTTGTTCGCCAATGGGAGAGGGATAGCCTGCCGGCGCTGTGAGGTACTGCACGTCGCCTTCCGGCTTTGCAAGCCCGCCGATGCCAAATACAGAAAGCGCACCGAAACGGCGGCCAACGCTGACATAAAAATGGCGACCACTCGGCGTCAATGGCGAGCCGCTGCTTAAATCCGTCGCTTCCGCTTGCATCCACCAGACATTGTTATCCCATTCCGCACCGAACTCGTGGTAGACCATGGATTTTTTATAGGTGGAGAATCGGTCTGCGATTGCGGTGGCTTCGGGCCATAATGGGCTGGCAGCACGAAACGCATCCGTAAGAGAGCGAGCCGCGTCGTTGTTGATCGTGACATCCGCATAGGTATAGCGCCATGTCCACTCATTCCACTCCAGGCTCAACGCAAGGCCCGCGGGACTGATGTCCATCCGGATTTCATCGGCGCTACTGTCGGTGACCGGGTAATGCTCATCGGAATTACCGTAAAAGACTTTGACGTTGAGGGTGCCGTTCTCCAAATCAAAGCGCTTGTTGATGTCCATGCCGTCGTAGTGGTAAAGCGACATCAAACCATAATAGTCGGTGGGTGGACGAACCCATGGGAAGGCATAGCCTACCTGCCTGTAGTCAGAAAGCATGAACAAATCGCTCCCCAGCCTGCCAAGGCGGATATCCAGGCCGTCTACCGGACGGTAGCGCAGGAAGGCCCACTCGATGGAATTTTCCAGGCTGTTGTCGTATCGGTCTTTCGCCACCGCCTGCACCGTCGCCGCAAGCTTCGGGGACCAGCTGCCTTGCCACTGAAGGCCAATCAGGGAATCTGTTCGCCATTCAACGGAGCCGTCCTTGACCCCAACATCCTGGGTAAGGTCGCGACGAAAACCCAGAGTTTCATGATCGCTGGTCACCAGGCCCAGGGTGGCAAACCCGGTGAAACGGGATTCAAACTGATCACTGGCCAATGCCTGGCTTGACAGTAGTGACAGCCCAACAACAAGCGCCATGCCAGCTCGATAGCGATTCCGAGCAACTACGGATAACAACACCTGAGAAAATACCTATGGAAGGGGAAATGAATGTGGATTTACGATTGAGTATAGGCAAGATTTTCGCGTTCGCAGGGAAATCATCTTGGCGGTTTGCCGCACAGTGGCACCAGACGAGTGAAGTCTGGCGTCACTCACTGACGGCATATCAACACTGAATAGGCAGGTTCGGCAGACGATCAATCGACGATATGTTGCAACAAAAAACAGCGGGATAGCTCATAATGCGTCGAAAGGAGTCGAAATGTCGCCATATGGTCGTTAATCTCCGTCAGCCCCACTAGCCATCAAGAACCGAGTGACAAGCTCCGCGATGTCGAAACGTGGGGCTGAATTGCCGTTGGCGAGTATCGCGACTGCCAATTCCTGAGCGGGATAGGTCATCAGTAAACTGCTGTAACCGCGCACCTCGCCGGCATGTCTGGCGACAGGCCCCCATTCCGATTTATCGATCTGCCACCCCAGCCCCATATGGATATCACCCCAGGTCGTCTTCACCTGCGGCACCAGCATCTGCTGATAGGCAGCTTTGGAAAGAATCGCCTCATCCATTGCCATGGTGCGGCTCGCCCAGGTTGCCAGGTCCTGCGCGCTCGCTATCAAACCTTCACAAGGGAAGAACGACGGGTCGAACGGCCGCTGCTTGTCTGCCGGTATCGGGGAGCCCCCATGGTAAGGCAAGGCGTCCGGCTGGACGCCAGCCTCCCCGGAATAGTAGCCGCTATGGGCCATCTGCGCCGGGCGCAAGATGAACTTTTCAACGTAGGTATGGAATCGCATGCCGGATATGGATTCAACCACGGCCCCCAGAATATTGAACCCTGTGTCGCTATACTCGAACTTCCCGCCTGTAAGCGGCAACGGATTTTGCTCAATGACCTTCGCGAAATATGCCTGCTGATTCGGCCCGGCGGTGTAAGGCAACGGCCAAACCCGATCTTCCAAACCCGAGGTATGGGTCAACAATTGCCGGATAGTGATGCCACTTCCAGCAAACGCATCGGGTAAATATGTGGCCACTGGCGCATTCAGTTCAACCTTGCCCGCCTGCACCAGCTGCATTACAGCCTGGGCAGTAAACAGTTTGGATATAGATGCTACTCTGAAACGCGTATGTTCATTTGCCGGCAACGTACTTTTCTCGTCAGTGAATCCGAATCCCTTTGCATACACCACCTCACCGTCATCCACCACCACAATCGACATGGCCGGAACCTGATGCTCCACCCGAATATCATTCAGCGCCCGCGTCAAGGACGCGTGAATATCCGCGGCTGCAACGTGGAGTGAGAAACCAAGAACGAAAACTGCCAGCAAACTCTTCATTGTTATTCTCTGGTGACATGGTGTCAGCGGATAGCCGGCATGCCTTCTTGTGATGTGATTCACGTTTGGCCAGATGCCCTGACGTGGTAACATTGCGTTGCAGCTTCTATGCCTGCGACTTAACTTATAACAATCAAGATGGAAACGAAAGTTCTCGATCCTAATGCTCAGGATTTCCATTAAGCACTTCCCGCCGATGTGCAGGAGGGGCCCCCGCAGTACTGGAATGATAAAACGGACAATATGGATATTTAAGGAATCATCATGGATACAGCTAGAGATGTTCACACGGAATTGTTACTCAAGTATGGAAATGTTCAAACCTCGCCGAAACAGGCAGCGCTGCTGAATCTGGAGGTACCGAGCAAGTTCGTCAGTGAAACCGACAATGGTCTGGCAACTGCAGGCTACAATGTAATTTTAACGGGCTATGCAGAGCAAATTCGTTTGCAGGAAGCAAGAACTGGCGGCAATTACGCGATGCTGGATTCTCTGTTGAAGGGGTTACGTGCGCAGCCGCGCTCTCCGGTCGCGAGAATCCTTAAAGGCAGTGTGAGCACTTTCAGCATAGAAAACGATGCGTTTCGAGCTGACTACCGAATCGCAAATGGGGACGTTCTCGTCTATAACATTCAACCGGTTGATCGTTTACAGCGACAGCGCGATCGAATGGAACAAGCGGCTTTATACAGAGTCAAGCGCAGCAGTCAAGGTGACTGGAAAATAGCAGCCAAGGTAAAGAAGGTATCGACAGCCCATGCTGCAGTCAATGGGCAGTCCAACAACTTAACCAAAGCGACGTGGCTAATGGGCGCTCACCTTGAATACGAGTTCAATAATATTCAGGAATATACGCTGTTCCACAACCCAAGCGTGGGTGGTGTGGGAGATACCTGGGAATCTTTGCGGGACAAAATGGGGTTCACGACTCCTGTCACCCGGGCTTTCGCCAAAGTACTTGAAGACACGCAAGATGATGGAAATACAACGCAGTGGGTTGCGCACAGCCAGGGCGGTGTAATCTTCGCGGAAGGTGTGCGCTACCTGCTCAACGGAAATAGTAGTTGGGCGCTGAACAAATTGTCATTCAATGGTGCACGGAGTCGAGACAAAGGCACCTTGCTGGATAAGCATAGTGTCGTATTCCATGGTAATGCAAACAACAACCTGCGAACCAAGCCACTACTAAACCGTGCAGGCATCACCGTGTTGGCGATTCGGCACAATGACTATGACATAGTTCCGAATCTCATTGGCATGAATACAATGAACCCGCGCAAAATCATCGGCTCCGTTGTATATTCCAATCATGTTCTGGCCGGGTCGCTGTTCCAAAGTCCTCACACGTTAGCCCAGAGCCAAAAGGACTGGCGCAGGCACATGGATGCGGGGCCAGGCAAGGGGCGCAATGGCTTGCAGAAAACCTTCCATAAAGTCGATCGCCTGCTCTCCAGGGCGAAACCGAATTATCTACCCTAGATAACCACTGTGATAATAACGCCCACTGCTTCAATCAAGCCCAGCGGCTTTGCTAATATGACCCTACGAATTTTGGTGATCTTTATGTTCTCGGTAATCACACAGCTTTTCAGCAGTCCCGTTCAGGCCGAAGGAAAGGCAGCAGCTCATCCGCGCCAAGTTAGCTTATCCGGCAACATATTTCACTTTGCAATGCCGGAAGACTTTAGTAAGGACATGCCGGCTCACGACATGGTAGAAAGCTTGGATATCACTGATGTGTCAAATTTCGACAACCCCGAGTACGGCAACTTGCTTCGCCGCTGGTGGGATATCAAAGAGACCGGGTGGTTCGGCAGGCCGCTCGGCACGGTGATGATGGATGTTTCTGTCCAGCGAGTTGTAGAAAACAAAGCCACGCATATACATACACGGCCCTACGATATCAGAGACCGCATGGACTTTGTTTTAATGTTGAATGATCGATTCCATCAACGCTACGATGCTATTAATGCAGAAATTGAAGCCGAATCCGGTCCGTTCAATATCTATAACGCAGGGTTTGCTACCGTTAATAGAAAGGCACTTTATGCTACATGGCGGGAGCCGGTAATTAATCAGCAAAAATGGATCGAGACAAACGTAGCAGCTCCCCATGGAGTTCTCACCGTTCTTCTTAACCTACCATTAACAGACAATGCGTTTATTGAAGTGTCTTTCACATATAGCAAAAATGACAATATTCTTTTGACTGAATTTATTGATGTGGCATCCCTCAAAATGGACATCATCAAAAACAGCATGCGGGTCAAATATGAACCAAAGAGTGTCTTCGAAAACATTGTTAGCGAGGAATGGCTGCAGCGGAGCAACGATGAAATTCTAAATCAGCATTACGGCGAGATAATGAAGCTTTTTTACGGGCCAAACCCCGAGGCAGCCATGTTAGACATGAAATGATAAGTAAAGAGATTTAGATCTCTTCCTGGTCTCAATCCTGCGTTAAAACCACTGGCGATTCATGAGTAGCCCGGCTCGCTGGCTGACTGGCATCCTTACCTTACACATACAGCCCCGCACAATAGCCGGAAGCCCAAGCCCACTGAAAATTGAACCCTCCGAGCCAGCCGGTAACATCCAGTACTTCTCCCACAAAGTACAGGCCGGGGACGGTTTTGGCCTCGAAGGTTTTTGAGGATATACCGTCGGTGTTCACACCGCCGCGCGTCACTTCCGCAGTGCGGTAGCCTTCGGTGCCGGCGGGAATGAGTTGCCAATTATGCAGCTGCTCGTCCAGCTCCACAATTTGTTCAGGCGTGTATTGTTGTACGGGTTTGCTACCGCCCCGTGCGTCCAGCCAGGCTTGAACGAAGCGTTTGGGTAGGTGTTCTGCCAGCATATTTTTGAGCTCTGCTTTCACACCCTGGTCGCGCCAGCTTTGCCAAAGGTCGACAAGATTTTTCGTGGGCAACACATCGATGGTCACCGCGTTACCGGGGTGCCAGTAGTTGGAGATTTGCAGTATCGCCGGGCCGCTCAGTCCTTTGTGGGTGATAAGCATGTCCTCATTAAACGTGGTACCGGCACAGCTAACACTCACCGGCATGCTGACGCCCGCTAGGCCTTCAAGGAATGCAAGGTCCCTGCGGCTCAGTGTAAACGGCACCAGTGCGGCAGCCCGGTCAGTGACGTTCAAATTAAACTGTCGCGCAATGTCATAGCCGAAACCGGTTGCGCCCATGGTGGGTATGGATAAACCGCCAGTGGCAACAACCAGTGAGGGCGCTGTGTACTCACCTCGGCTGGTATTCAGCGAGAACGCGTCGCCAGTTTTCTTGACTGTCTTTATTGCGGTATCCATATGAAGCGCGACACCTGCGCTGTCACATTCTGCCAACAGGATATTCAGCAGGTCTTTCGCCTTGTTGTCGCAAAATAATTGGCCCTTCGCTTTCTCGTGAAAAGCCAGTCCGTGCTTTTCCACGAGGGCAATAAAATCATATTGCGTATAGCGGCTAAGGGCCGATTTGCAGAAGTGAGGATTCGCAGACAAAAAATTGGCTGGCTCTACCCAAAGGTTGGTGAAGTTACAGCGGCCGCCGCCGGACATCAGGATTTTTTTGCCGGGTTTGTTGGCATGATCAATAATCACGACCTTTCGACCGCGCTGTGCCGCCGTAATGGCGCACATGAGGCCGGCGGCACCGGCGCCGATAATCAGGCAATCAGCTTGCATGGTTTGGGGTCATGGTGATGAATAAACAATAAATAGTGAAAAGTGAAAAGTGAAAAGAAATACAATCGGAATGCGTATGTATGGGCTATTAGTTAACATCGGTTTTTTGGAATATCCAGCGGTTGATAGGCATGCCGGGTATTTGTTCAACCAGCTGTAAACCTGCCTCATTGGCAACAGATAATTTATCGAGTTTATGCCAGGCCGCTAAAAAGGGCTCGTGGGCTTTGTGTGCCAACCAGCTGAAATACATTTGTTTCCAGCCCTTCCGGTTTTTCAGTTGCTTCCAACGAAATGGCGCCAGTTGTTGTTCGGAGGGTTCGGCGATCACCAGCTTTCCTCCCGGTTTCAGCACCCGCATAAACTCACTGAACGCTTTGGCAATGTAACGGGGCGGCATCTCGTGCAGTAGAAAACAGATAGCGATGGCATCAAGACGCTCAGCCGAAAACGGCAGGGCTTCGGCGATTCCCGGCAAAAATGTCACGTCCGGATGGTCACTGGCAGCGTGCTTCAACAAGTAAGGCGAGGGATCAACTCCCCATACCTGAGCAACACCCACAGCGCGAATGGCAGCGGCGGTTCTGCCACCGGCGGTGCCCACGTCCAGTACCGCATGGCAATCACGCAATTGTTGCGCAATCCATGCACGAGCCTTGCCTACAGTACCGAGCATACTGACGTCGAAACCTGTGATGTAACCACGGGAAAAGCGACGGGAATAGTTTCCGTTGGGAAGGTTGTGGAATTCCTGCAACACGTACTTTGGAATGCGGAGGTTAAAGGCGTCTTGTGGCGGCAGTTGTACCGGCTGACGGCGCTCGCGACCAAAGGCACGCACAAGTTCCCGCCACCCTTCAATGGACGACAGGTTCAACTGATCCGCCCAGGAGTCCTGCAATTCAACAGTGGACCAATCCGGTGCTACAGGATCCTGGAATAAGACGTTCTTGTTCATGGGTGACTTTATCCCGGCGCGGTTAATCCAGCGCCCCTCTATCCAGTAACTCTAACCAGATTTTTGCGAAGACCTCGTCGCTGTGATCTCCCTCGATGACCACCACCCGGTTCTCGGGCAAACGTTCGGCCAGCAGATCCTGCCCGGTGAGAGTATCCTCACTGCCATAACCCAGCCACAGCCGCCCGCTGTCAAACAAGGGCTGGTTGTTGCCAATCCAGAACCACAAGTCCAATTCAAAATCTTCGGTTCCCGCCGGTGGCTTCCAATGACGGAGATCGTCTGTCTCGGCGATGCTTGCGTGAGTCTCGGGTTCACCTGAATAGGGGGAGATCAAAACCACATTATTGATATTCTGCTGGCAGCACTCCAGATACAACAGGCTGCCAAACCCGCCGAGGGAAACACCGGCAAAATCGATGCGAGTGTAACCGCGTTCCTGGGCCGGAATGATAATGTCTTGTTGCAGTCGCGTCAGCAGCTTGCGTTGATAATAGTAGCCAACATGGGTATCCGGCACCCAGACGTCCAGATTCGGATAACGCGTCTGCGCCGCTGCTATCATGCCGTAGTCGGCAAAATTATCCACAGTGCCGCCGATGCCGCGCAAAAAAACCAGCAGGCGGCGGTCGGAATGGTCAGCATCAACAACCGCTGCCTGGGGCGCCGCGTAGCTCAGTGTTTTCAGTGGCGCTCTGGCCACGCAGCCCTGCAGCAAAAGGGCTGCACACAACAGCAGTGAGCCGGCCAGTGAAAATGTCCTTTGATAGTGGCGCAAGCTGCGATTCCTTGGTTAACAAACACGGGGCATATACAGACATGAGGTTTGCCGGTGTTGGAGTTACAGTCGCTTGATGATCAGCGAGGTGTTGACGCCACCAAAAGCGAAGTTGTTGCTCATGGCATATTCGTGCTGCATATCGCGACCGCTGCCGGTAATGTAATCCAACTCAGCACAGGCGGGGTCGACATTGTCGAGATTGATGGTGGGCGCATACCAGTCACCGCGCAACATTTCCAGAGTGAGCCACGCCTCGAGCGCGCCGCAGGCACCGAGGGTATGGCCGATGTAGCTTTTGAGGGAGCTGATGGGCTTGCCGGCACCCAAGACCGCAGCCGTCGCGTGGCTTTCGGCAATATCGCCCTTGGCGGTCGCCGTTCCATGGGCGTTGACATAACCGATTTGTTCCGGCGCCAGCCCGGCATCCTGCATTGCCAGACGCATGGCTTCAGCCATGGTGGCCGACGCCGGCTCCGTCACATGAGCGCCATCCGAATTCGTGCCGAAGCCGACAATTTCACCCAGAATCGTGGCGCCACGGGCCTTGGCGTGTTCGTATTCTTCCAGAATGAGTGAACAGGCGCCTTCGCCGATGACCAGGCCGTCCCGATCGCGATCAAACGGGCGCGGTGACGATTCCGGCTGATCATTGCGCATACTGGTGGCGAACATGGTGTCGAATACGGCAACCGGCATCACCGAGAATTCCTCACCACCGCCGGCAATCATGATGTCCTGCATGCCGTATTTGATGGCTTCGTAAGCGTAGCCGATACCCTGGCTGCCAGACGTGCAGGCCGACGCCGTGGGAATAATACGGCCCGTCATACCAAAATAAAGGCCGATATTCACTGTGGCCGTATGGGTCATGGTCTTCAGATAGGTTGCGGCATTGAGGTCGATGGTAGTCTTGTCCCGCAGCACTCGGGTCAAGGCCGGCACCTCGGTACCTGTGCCAATGCAGGAGCCGTAGGATACGCCGGCAGTGCCATTGACCAGCTCATCGCTGCCGAGCAGACCGGCCTGTTCCAAGGCCACTTCACTCGCCCGCACGGACATGACCGAGACCCGCCCCATGCTGCGCAGCTTTTTGCGCGGGTAGTGCGACGGTGTGACAAAATCCGGAACAGGTGCGCCCAACCGTGTGTTCAGGCCCTCTATTTCGTCCCATTCGGATATTCGGCGAATCTTGTTCTGCCCGGCGCGCAGGCTTGCCTGAATCGTCGGCCAGTCATGCCCCAGCGCACTGATCCCGTTCACACCGGTAATTACCACCCGGCGCATCAGAGCATCCCACCGTTAACGGAGATCACTTGTCGGGTGATGTAGGCGGCCTCATCACCCATCAGGAAATTCACCAGGCTGGCGACTTCGTCCGCAGTACCGAAGCGGCGCAGAGGGATCATTTTCTTGGCTTCTGTGGCAAAAACTTCATCAATCATGTCGGTCTCAATAATGCCCGGTGCTACACAGTTAACGGTAATTCGGCGCTTGCCCAGCTCCAGCGCCAGGGACTTGGTAGCACCAATCAAGCCCGCCTTAGTGGCACTATAGTTGACCTGACCACGATTGCCAGCGACACCGGCTATGGAGGACAGCGCCACTATGCGCCCGCCCTGGCGTGCCCGCACCATAGGCATCACCGCGGGCTTGAGCACATTATAGAAGCCGTCCAGGTTGGTGTGGATAACGGAATCCCATTCGTCATCGGTCATCGCCGGGAACGCATTATCCCGCGTGATGCCAGCGTTGCACACAACACCGTAGTAGGCGCCGTTGCTTTCGATATCCGCCGTAATGGCTGCTCGTGCAGCTTCCCGATCGGCCACGTCAAATTGCAGTATCCCGCTTTTTTGCCCCAGTGCGTAAATCTCGGCCGCCACGGCTTCGGCTTCTTCGCGCTTGCTCCGGCAATGAATCACCAGGTCGTAACCCTGAGCCGCCAGACGCAGCGCAATGGCCTTGCCTATACCACGGCTGGAGCCAGTGACTAAAATGCGCCGCATCATCCAACTTCTCCTCTCAAATAACTGTCCACATCATCAGGTCGATACGCAGTGAAATGTGCATCGGCAACAGGTTCACCTGACGATGTGCGAATAACACCGCTAAACACCACAACAGCCTCGTCGCCGAACTGCCGTGTCACGTCGATAATAAATCTCTGCCCCAAACCAAATAGCGGTTGATGAGCCCGATACTGCCGGGCGCTGACCAGAAACCCGAGTTGCACAGGGCGATGGTTGCGGACGTCGTCCATACCCACCCAGACGGCCGCAGTCTGCGCCATATACTCCAGGCCAACCCACGCCGGCACACCTCGCACCGTCTCATCGTAGAAGGCAGACGTTTCGCCAATCGTTATCGCCGTCGAAACGCTGGTAGCATCGCCCCCGAGCAGCTCCTCTACCAGTAACATGGGCGCCCTGTGGGGAATGTAATCTTCAATCCGGTTCATGCTATTAACTCGGCAATTAACATTGTCGGGCGGATTGCCTCTAAAGGCAGTACGGGCTTCGATCCGTTTGCCATCAGGGGTAGATATGCGCCCGGCGAGCGTCGTAGCCGCTCATGACCTCTTCCGGCCGATCAACACTGCGGCGTTATTACCGCCGAAGGCAAAGGAATTGCTCAAAAATACGATTTCGGCCTTTTGGTCCAGGAGCACTTCTTGTCCCGGACCAGATCCCACCAAGCGGATTCGCGCAATATCCGGGTCTGTGCCACCGTCCCAGCAGTGGGGCGGCAGCAGATCCCGCGCATTGTAAAAGCTTAATGCCAGCCAGCAAAGCCCGGCTTCGGTTGCGCCGGCAGCGCCCAAAGTATGACCAATCTGTCCCTTGCTGCTGCTGCAGGGCACACTTGGCCCAAAAATTCGCGCGGTGACTTCCGCCTCCATGGCATCGTTCAGCCGGGTGCCGGTGCCGTGCAGGTTGATGTAATCCACCTGTTCAGGAGCAAGCTGGGCCTGCTCCAGAGCCGCGCGAATCGCCCGCTCCGCCCCCGCGCCGCTGGGCTCCGGTGCGGATATATGATGTGCGTCAGAGGAGGCGCCCACGCCCTTGAGCTCAATGGCGTCGGTGCCCGGCTCCCGCGTCATCAGGAAAAACGCCGCACCTTCACCAATATTAATGCCGCTGCGGCTACGGCTGAACGGATTGGTGACGCCTTCGGCCACAGATTCCAGCGCCGAAAACCCATTGACCGTGAGTCGACACAGACTATCCGCCCCGCCGACCACCACGGCGTCCGCCACGCCTGAGGCCAACAAACGTCGCGCCGAGCCGAGGGCATGGGCGCTGGAAGAACAGGCTGTAGACAAGGTATAGGCGGGGCCATTCAAGTGCAGATAGCGCGCCAAGAGTTCGGCCAGGTTGCCGATTTCCTGTTGGCGGTAGTGGTACGCCGCCGGCGCTTGTCCGTCTGATTTCAAGACGGCAACCGCCTTTTCCCCTTCGGCAATGCCGGAGGTGCTGGTACCCGCGACCACGGCGATGCGACCGGCGCCATAGCGGGCCCTGGCCTCGTCAATGTCCGCCTCAATTTGCGCCACGGCCGCGAGGGCCAACTGCAGGTTGCGGCTACGAAAACCCTCAAGCTCGGCGGGAACCTCGGGAATGGGACCTTCCACCGCCGCAACGCAGGTCGCCTTGCCCGGAATCCAGTCGCTCGGCTTGATGCCCTGGCGCGAGCTCGCCATCAGGTTTTTCAGCACCTCGGCCTTGCCGTTGCCAAGCGCATTAATAATGCCGAGGTTGTTCAAATAAAATTGCATTGTCATTTTTGCTTGCGGTTTCCCGCGTCTCTTAAGCCCCGGTAGGCCCTGGCAATAGGTGAAGCCCTGCCGTTGCCATGAAAGTTAATTCAGACGCTGAACTCTTGCGTCGATCCCGTCGGCTGGCATCTCAAAGCGGTTCTGCGCGTTACTGCGCAACATCAGCTCGCCCTTGCGTCGCACAATCATAGTACCTGCACCATCATCCGATACAACAGTCAGTTCAGCGACAGACCAGCAGCGCGGCAACTGATCGCGCAGCTGGTGTACCAGTAAACCCCATATCAGTTTCTCTGCGTCGGGACCGCGATACAATGGAGAAGTCTGCGTTGCCACCCGCCCTGCATCAACCTGCCCGTGAAACAGTTTGGCGCCCACGGCATTGAAACCGACAAATTGCAGTTGTTGATCCTGCCATGCATTCACCACCAATAACTGATGGGTCGCCGCATCCTGCTTTACGCTCAGCGCGAATTCTCCGACGAGTCGCTCATCACCGGGCGCGAAACACTGTTCATCAAGATCGCCGGGAAAGCTGGCACAGGACGATAACCAGAGCACTACCATGGCAACCGTCAGGCAACGCGACAAGCCCTTCTTCACGACATGACACCTGTTCCCTCACGGCACAGTTCCGCCAGCGCCCTGAGGCGTCTGTGCGGTTCGGCAACAAAGGGGTTTTTATTGTCCCAGGCATAACCGGCAAGGATGGAGCACACCATTTCGTGAACGGCCGGCATTTTATCTTCAAAGAATATGATGTCTTGAAAACTGCCTTCATACCAGGCGTCGACAAAAACCCGAAAGGTGTCGATGCCCTTCTTCAATGGCTCGGCGTATTCTTTTTGCCAATCCACCGTTTCGCCGGAAAACTGGCGGTGCAGGACTTTGCTCGCCAGGCTGGACGACTGCATGGCAATCGTAATACCGGAAGAAAACATCGGGTCCAAAAATTCACCTGCGTTACCCAGCAGCGCAAATTTATCGCCGGCAAGACATTTCACATTGGCGGCATAACCGGTAAAGGCGCGTGCGGGATAATTGAATTGCGCGTTACGCAGCACCCTGTGCAAGCTCGGCGCCTCCGCCACCAGGCGCTGAATTTTTTCTTCAATGGTATCGCCCGGGCGCGCATCAATTTTCTCCGCCGGAGCAACAACACCCAGCGAGCACTTGTGCTCGTTGAGTGGATTGGTCCAGTACCAAATGTCCCGCTCAATGGGGTGAATGGTAATCAGAATTTTGTTGCGATCGAAATCCTCTGGGGCAATGTGATCATCAATGTGGGTGGACATTGCCTTACGCACAGGAAAATCCGACGGCGTTTCCAGGTTCAACAATCGGGGTAAAACGCGACCAAAGCCACTGGCGTCCAGTATGAATTTAGTCGCGACGACGTGACTCTCTCCGCTTGAGTCGGTGCAGGTTACCGTTGCACGCTCGCCGTCCAGGTCCACACCGGTAATTGTGTGCCCATAGCGAATGTCGACGCCCTGTTCTGCAGCCTGATCAGCCAACAGCTTGTCAAAATGGGCACGCTCCACCTGGAAGGTGGTGGCGGGACCTACGCTGAATTTTTCGTGAAAGTCGAAATCCGTGTATTTGTCACCGCGCGCAAAAGCGGCGCCGTCTTTCAGCTGAAAACCATAAGCATTGACAGCCTCGAGCATACCCGCCTCTTCGATAAAGCTCATGCATTGAGGCAGCAGACTTTCACCAATGGAAAATCGCGGAAACACCTCGCGCTCCAGCACCAGAACCTGATGCCCCTGTCGCTGCAACAGCGCAGCGGCAATAGCACCCGATGGGCCTGCACCAATGATGACAACGTCGGTATTTCTCGGGAGCGGTAACATAAACTTCCTCAATCAGAATCGGTCAGGCTGGCCATGGGCGCAAACACGAAGCTCAGCAGTATGCCAACCAAAACCGTTAAACCAAAACTGAAAATCACGTGAGTTGCACTCAACGCCAACAAACCAAAGGATAAAATCGTCGTCAATGCCGAAAGCCCCGCGGCGAATAGCGTGTCATAACCCTTGCCCTTGCTTTCCCGCAGGAACAGCGTTGAGTCGATACCGATACCCAGCACCAACAATAAAGCCACTATGTTGAAGATGCTGATGCCGATACCCAGCCAGCCAAAAAGCGCCAACACACTCAACGATGCCAACAAGGGCGGCAACACAACCAGAACGGCGCCCTTGATCCGGTAACGCAAACTCATCAGTAACAGAACAAAACCATAGGCGACAATCAAAATAATGCTCGCGTGCTCGCGATATTGTTGCAGCAGCTGATTGGTCGCTACCACTTTGTCGACCCAGAGAACATTCTCGTTTTCATCCGCCATTGCCTGCAGTGGCGCAGGATCCTGCAAATTTTCCAGCAACAACAAGCTGTAATGCTTTAAGCCGTTATCGCTGCTGTTGTCGTGGCTATTGTTGGCATTACTGTCGCCAGTGTCGCTGCGCGCGGTAAAGTATAACGGTCGCTTAAGCAATGCCTGCAAATCGCCAATAGTATTATCAATAGTCAGATAACCATCGCCGGCAATTTCATAATTGCTCAAAATCTGAGTACGAGCGCTGTCGTTCACGCCCAAGGTCAGCAAATAATTTTCCAGCAATCCCGTTTCAATCAGTTGTTCTCTCACCAGCGCAACATTGGTCTGTTGCGTTTTCATGGATGGAATCCAGGTTGAGAGATTGGTATAGCCGCCAATAGCACCGGCAGTTTTTGCGGCCTCCAGCGGCTCCCGAAGCTGTTCCAGTTTCTGCAACAATGCATCGGGTGTATCCCCTTCCACCAACAGGTATTGCATCGCGGTCAGCCCGCCCACAACGTCGCGAAAATGTTTTTCCTGTTCCTGCAGCTGGACACTCGGCGTCTGCATCTTGCGAATATCATCCAGGGCATCCATCTGCCACAGGCCGCCGGCGATAAGCACAAAAATAGGCACCGCAAACTCCGGTCGAATCATCCAAGGCAGATAGCGTCGCGCAATCCTTAAGTAATTAAGGATTTTCGTTTGTGCAAGTTGAGGCAAGCGATGCCGCGAGGGCATGTGCAGTATCCACGGGTACAACCCGACAACAGCGAGATAGGCCACCACCAATCCGACACAGGAAAATACCGCGACCTGCCGGAACCCGGGGAAGCCGGCCAGGGCGAAGCCGATGTAACCGGCGGTAGTGGTAGCCAGGCCCAATGACAGGCCAACCAACAACTTGCGCAAGCCCGATTCCGGTTGCCATTCGGCGTCCAGAGCCTGCCGCTTACACAGGAAATGCAGGGAGTAATCAATGGAAATGCCAATGAGACTGGCGCCGAATACCAGCGCGATAACGTGAACATTGCCGAAAATCATCTGACATAGGACCAGGCCGGCAATCACGCCGGATGCCGTTGGCACCATGGCCAGCAGCAATAGCGCGGGGGAGCGAAACACCAGCAGGAAAATAAGCAGAATACCCAATAGAGAGCCAGCGCCCACGGTGGAAATTTCCCTCTGTGCCTGCTCCGTACCAGCACGCGCATAGAAGAACGCACCAGCATGAACTATTTCTCCCTCTGATACGGCAGCAGTAAATTGCTCCTCCGCCTCGGCGATGACCTGATGAGCCGCAGCCTGATTGGTTACCGAATAGGGCGAGCCGCGCAGCTCCGCGGTGACCAAAAGGTAGCGGCGATCGCTGTTTTCATCGTCAAAATAAATATAGCCCTGCTCAATGGAGCCGCGGAAACTGGCGCGGTTTTGCAGGCTCGTCAGAAAATCGTCAAAGGTGGCCAGGGGATCCGTGAGGAGTGTTGCTGTGGACAGTCGTGCGGGATTGGTCGTGAGTTCCTGCAACGCGGCGGCGATCAGCACATCACCCCGTTCCTCCTGCAGCAGTACCCGGTTTTTGGCCGATAACAATACCGATGCATAATCCCGGTAGTGGGCGCGCAAGCCTGCGAGATCGTCGGCCTTCTGCCGTGCCGTGACGTCGGCAATACAGTCACACTCCAACAATGTTTTTTCGAATTCCGTGAGCGCCTGCAAGGTTGCACTCCAGTCCGACGAAGACAGCAGAAAAAACAACTTGCGCGTAACGCCCTCTTCCAACATTTCATTGGCCTGGGTGACGGCGGGAACCCTGTCGCTCTGAGGAAACAGCGCCATCATATCGCTGTTGAAATTGAGTGCTGGCAACACACGATAGGCCAGCGCGGCAATCACAACCGCCGCAAGCAGAAAGAGGTAACGCAGGGCCTTCATCATAATCTCGCTCGTGTCATCATCAGTAGGTGAACCGCAGGTGAGAATAGTCTCCGCTGGGCTCGCGAATCGTTACCGTTTCTATGGCAACCGATGGCGGCTTGGCTATGGAAGATTTTTCAACGCTGGAAGAATCTGCGTCGCGGGAGTTGACGTCCTTGAGTTCCGGTTTTGCCGACAGCTCTACAACAATTGACTGGATCGATCGCTGCAGCAAATCGCTCTTGGGGATCAGGCCGAGCAGCCAGCGCGCCTCCTGTCGCTCAAAGTAGATGTCGAATTGTTTTTGAAGGTCTTGATATGACAGATCGAACATGGAACTGAAAAAAGCGAAGAAACCGTAAAGCATGGGATCATCGGATGGCTGTACCCGCTCGCGTCCGTCGTCGGTCCATTTGAGCAGTTCACCCTCGGCGAACCGGTAGCTCACGGAGAAGGGGCGCTGAATTTTCCATTCAAACACCCCCTCGGCCGAGGCACTGAATGAACCTTCCGATTGCAGCGGCCGGGTCAACACCGAGAGGTATTTTTCCTGTACGAACTTACCGTCCACTTCGCGCTCTTGTGTCAGCGCGCGCGCCAGCTCTTGTAAATGACTTGCGCGCTCACTGTCGCCGGCAACCGGGTGCGCAAACACATCCGCATAAGCCGGCAGACCACTGGGTAAAGTGATGGCCAATGCCAGGGTCGCAACAATTTTCAAAGCGAGCCTCATGGCGCAGCTCCGAGTTTTTGACGAAAAACGTCTGGTGTTGCAAAGCACATTTCCCGAGTTTCCATATTGACCGCAACCTGAACACTGTGACCCTTGGTCAACACCGCGCCCGAATCCGCATCCGTGATGCGGTATTGGATTTTCAGTCGTACCTGCCATTCAACAATGGTGGCCGTAATACGCAATTTCTGTTTGAAGTGCGCCGGCTTGACGTACTTGATGCGCATATCCACCACGGGCCAAACGAAACCGGCAGCAGCCATGTGATCATAGTTGCAGCCCAGCTCTTCCAGCAATTGACAGCGCGCATCCTCAAAATATTTGACGTAGTTGCCATGCCAGGCCACCTGCATGCTGTCGACATCATAAAAAGGCACCACCACGTCCACCTGCGTCTGCCAGCGGCGATCGGATGCGCCTGCGTTCGCAGCTTCAGTCGACACGGGTGTGGTCATGGCGAAACCTGTTCCGGACACTCCTCATAGAGCGTCCATTCACGGCGGCGAATGAGTTCCAGCGTATGGCGAAGTACGGGCTCCAGCGGTCGGTCTTCATCCAGTATTTCAAAGTATTCCTGCACATGGTTCATCATGCGTTCCAGCTCCGGGGTAATCGCAGCCTGATCAAAATTGGAGTCCTGTTGACGCAAATGCAGCGCTTGAGTGGCAGCCAAAAGACCTGCGGCGGCAACCTGCTCGGTCAATTCCAGCACGCGAATGCAATCCCGTGCCGCGATGGTGCCCATGCTCACCTTGTCCTGATTGTGACATTCCGTGGAGCGGGAAAACACGCTGGCGGGCATGGTGTTTTTCAGCGCTTCCGCCGTCCAGGCGGAGGTGCCTATCTGCACCGCCTTGAAGCCGTGATTGATCATGGCTCGCTCTGGAGCCGCGCCAGACAGGTTCGGCGGCAGACCGTTGTTGAACTTGGTGTCCATCAACAGTGCCATCTGCCGGTCAACCAAATCCGCCAGGTTGGCCACGGCATTTTTCATGCTGTCCATGGCGAAGGCGATATGACCACCGTAAAAGTGACCGCCGTGCAGGACGTGCTCTTCTTCCCCGTCAATAATGGGATTGTCATTGGCGCTGTTGAGTTCGATTTCGATAAAACTGCGCAACCAACCCATCGAGTCCTGTAGCACGCCAATAATATGGGGCGCACAGCGCACCGAGTAGCGGTCCTGCAGGCGGTCCGAGTTGCGGGCCACAACGTTGCTTTTCAGGTCGGAACGGATCCAGGCGGCAATCTGGCCTTGGCCGGGATGGGGTTTGACTGAAAACAGTTTCTCATCAAAGTGATTGGCGTTGCCTTTCAGTGACACACTCACCATGGAGGTGATTTTAGTCACCAGTTTTGCGAGGTAACGCGCGCGATCGTAGGCCAAGCAAGCCACCGCCGTCATCACGGCGGTGCCGTTCATGATGGCCAGGCCTTCCTTGGGGCGCAACTGCAAGGGCGCCAGGTTTTCCGCGGCCAGGGCGCGGCTGGCGGGCATGCGTTCACCGCCATAGATCACATCACGCTCGCCAATCAAGGCGGCGGCCACGTATGACAGTGGCGTCAGATCACCGCTGGCCCCCACGGAACCTTCCTGGGGAACCACCGGCACAATGCCGCGATTGATCATTTCCACCAACCGCTGCAACAGTTCGAGACGCACGCCGGAGTAGCCCTGGCTAAGGGATGCGAGCCGCGACGCGAGAATGGCGCGACCGGTGCGGTAGTCAAAATTGTCTCCCAGGCCACAGCCATGGAAGCGGGTCAGGTGGGTCGGCAGCTCCTCCACCAGGTGAGGCGGAATGGTCACAGTGCAGGAGTCGCCATACCCGGTGGTGACGCCGTAGATAACGCCCTCTTCTTTCCAGAGGTCTTCCAGAAAGCGGAAGCCGGCGTTGATTTTGTCCAGGGACTTCTGGTCACCGGTTAATTTTGCATCCACCGTCCCGTCGGCAATCGCCACAATGTCTTCGATACGGATGTTGTGCGCGCCGAATTCGATCGGTGACGCGGACTTTTTCTGGGTCATTGGCGGATTTTGCTCCTGTGGGTTATTGCGGGCGGCGGTGCTCGTTGCTTTGATCAAGGCTGTGGTCATGGCGGTGGTCAGCGTCACCGGGATGATCGTTATTGTAGTTGTCGTCCAGCCAGAAATCGTAAAAATTGAACCATTGAAACGGGTAGCGTCGACACAGCTCTTCCAGCTGTTGCACGTAGCGGTCAAACAGCTGACGCGCTGCCTCGCCGCGCTGGCGTCGGGAGATGGCTGGCGAATCGGCCTGCAGCGGCGTGACGACCATCTGATGCGCTGCGCCAGTATACACACTGGTCATAAAAAATACGGGGGCTTCAAGCAAAGTTGCCAGCCAGAATGGCCCGAATGGAAAGCGCGCCTGACTGCCCAGAAAGTCGACACTGAAGTGGCGGGATTCGGTGCCGGCGGGTACGCGGTCGGCCAACAACACCACAGCTTCGCCGTCCGCCAGCTTGGACTGCAACAGCATGGCGGTTTCGGGTGTGATCTGGTCGACCTGCAACAGGTTAACCTGTACCTGTGGATTGATCTGCTGCAACAGCCGGTTAAATTTTTTCGCGTGGCGAGTGTGGACGATGATGTTCAGTATGTAACTGTCGCCGGGCTTGACCATGGCACGAAACATGTCGAGGTTACCGAAGTGCGCACCGAGGAACAGAATACCCTGGCCCTGCTTTTTCAGCGCCCATAGAGCGTCCCGCTGCTCGAACACAACCGACTCGTCAGGCACCCGACCCATCCAGGCGCCGATGCGCGCCATCAACGCCCGGGCAAACGCCATGTGATGCTTCCAGACATGCCAGTTGCTGACGCTGTGGGGCAACACCCGCCGAAGATACTGACGCGAGTGACGGCGGGTGGCGCGACGAGTGGCAAAGAAGTAAAACACCACGCCGTAAAGTATCGGGGTCAGGACGTAGTCTCCGCCGTAGCGGTACAGCCACACCAGCAGGCGCATGGCGCCATAACTGCCGCGCTCGCGCGTGCGCGTCCACTGGCTTGCGGGCTTCAGGTCGGGCCCAGGATCGGCCTTATCCCGCGTCATGGACGGCTCGGTTATATCGGGTCAGGTTGCGCCACAGCAGCCGGGGAATGCGCGGCAACATGCTGAAAAAAAGCCGGGTATGCATTCGGGTGATGTAGAGGTTGTCCCGCCACAGTCGGAAATTGGAGGTGCCATCTTCCGGGTAGGTTACCCGCGTGGGAATGGAAATTACCCGCACACCGCGCCAGTACAGGCGCACCATGATCTCGGTGTCGAAGTCCATGCGTTGGCCCAGGGGCGTGGCATCGATCAATGCAACAGCTTCAGCCAGGGGATAAACACGGAATCCGCACATGGAATCCCGGATACTGAAGGACAAGGTCTCCACCCACACCCAGAAATGGGTGATGTAGCGACCAATCAGCCGGCCCTTGGGCACGGATTGGTCGTATATCGGCGTGCCGGTCACCAGTGCCTGGGGCGCATTTTTTGCCGCCGCCAATAGCTTGGCCAAGTCTGCAGTGCAGTGCTGGCCGTCGGCATCAATCTGGGCGGCGTGGCTGTACCCTTCCGCATGCGCCCGTTTCAAGCCCAGCATGACTGCCGCGCCTTTCCCTTGATTGGGAAATTGCTCTTCCAGTACAAGCTCCGGCCGCTCTATGCTCAGCTTGCGCAATTGTTCCGTTGCCTCCGCGTCGCTGCCGTCATTGATCAGGATGCACGGCAGCTGGAATTCCGCCAGAGCGTCCAACAGTGCGGGCACGGTGCGCGCATGGTTGTAGACAGGGATCAGCACACAGGGAGAAAACTGTTGCGAGGTTAAGTGCGGATCAATCATCGGGGAGCTCTTTGCTGCTGGCCAAGTCATCCGGCGCGTCACTGGCGCTATCCACACGAATGGCGCCACTTGAATAGACGCCACCTTCATCACTGTAAGTGAAGCGCAGCAACTGCCGTGCGGGCAAATGCTCCAGTTCCAGTTGTAGCGAAACCGGCGGCAAAATCAGCCGCTGAAATTTGACTGACTGCAAACCGCGAAACTGCCAGGCGCTCTGAAACTTCTGCTCGGACAGGGTCATGGCCCAGCCCACCTGGATCACTCCGGCCAGCACCGGTGCCGCCTCAAAGTGCCCGCGAAAGCAGCTGTCATCCGCGCGCAAATCAAACTTCAGCAGCACCTGAAAATCGTTGTGCCAGGTCTCGGCGATAATCTTTGGCAAATCCATCAGGTTTCTCTCTGCACCTTGTGTTGACGAGAGATGTCTTCAGCGGAAGCATCTTCAAGAAAAACAGCCTCAAGGGCGCGAGCGGTCGTTTTCCCCTGGGCGTCTTGGGGCAACTCACGTCGGTAGCGCCAGCGGCGCGGTAACAGCGGACGCTCGAACCAGGCTAACAGCTCGTCCCGCAGTCGCTGATTGAGCGCCAGCTTGCCTTGACGGGCCAGCAATTGCCGACCGTCGCCCGAGAGAACCACCACCGCTCCGACCTCCTGACGCTTACCTTCCAGAACGGCGATACGGGCGGTCTCGACCAGCACTGACGCCTGCAAGCGGCGCTCCATTTCCGTGATCGACAAGCGCTTGCCTTCGACCTTGACCAGCCGGTCGGCGCGACCGTCCAGAGCAAAACTGCCGTCGTCGCTCAGGACGACTTTGTCGCCCATCACGCAGGGTTGGTCCAAATGTCCGGCGCTGACCGCCAAGCAGAGGGTACCGCTGTCGCAGCTCACCGCAACACCCGGCAGGGCGCGCCAGCGCTGACTCGCGCACTCCACCCCCTGTTGTCGCCAGGCGACGCCGCCGGTCTCGGTACTGCCGAGGATTTCGAAGGGGGCACGTCCCAGCTGTTCGGCCAGCGCCAGTGCTGTGTCTGTCTCAAGCAGGCCACCGGAGGAAAAGGTTGCTGCCAGCCAGCGGTGCTTGTGGTCAAACAGGGGGTTGCGCGGCAGACGCGCCAAATGGGTGGGGCTGGAAACCAGCAGCACCGGGGCCAGGCGCTCCGCTACTTCAGCGAGTTCCTCCGGGTATTGGCAGATCTCATCCACAAACGGCGCGCGGCGCAGAAATGGCCAGAGCACCGCGTGCAGCAAACCGTAGATGTGTTGGTGGCTGACGGTGGCCACCACCGGCACGCGCCCGACCTGCGCCTGCCATTGTTGCTGCTGAACTTTCAGTTCCTCTTCCAGCAGATTGAGCCGCTTGACCACAGCCTTGGGCTCTCCTGTGGACCCGGAGGTAAACAAGGTGACGCTGACATCGCGCTCACCGAGAGTCGGATGCGCAGGTTCTGATGATGCGTTCAGGTCTGGCTCAAGGCGCACGCATTCGAGCTCATCAAACGTCTGGCGGCTGATCAGGCCCTGGAAGTGCGGTGCCAGCAGACGGGCGTTGCCCGGCTGCATATTGCCCGGCAGAATCACATCCTTGCCAGCCAGGGTCAGGGCGAGAAAGGCCACAAGAAATTCGTAGGGGCTGGCTAGCCACAGCGCCCAAGTTTGCTCTTCCCGTTCCGTCAGGTTGGCCGCCAGTGCGAGCGCCTGCCGCCGCAAATCATCAGCCAGCCGCGGCTGCCCCGCAACAAATGCCACAGGGTGGGAACCGCCGGCAATGCATGCCTGGCGCAATGTCGGCCATTCATTCATAGAGCGTTATGTTTTGCTTTTACCAACTGCCGATAGATATATTCGACGGCAAATAACAACCCGGTGAGTCCGTAGGCAATGCAGCCGTTATACAGCAGCCAAAACTCCTGACTGGCCCAGAGCGCCGTGGCCAGCGCAATGCTGCCATTGACACAGAAGAACCCCAGCCACACCCAGGTGACCTGCGTGGTGTAACGCTCGATCTCCGGCGTCAGCTCCCCCTCAAAACGCTGGGCGACCCGGGCCGGAATGGTCGGCGGATTGTAAAGGGAATAACCGAAGACGACCGCCATCAGCGCGTTGATGGAAGCCGGCACCAACAGCAGCAGTGTCTCGCTGTTGAGCCACCAGATGGTAACCGCCAAGAGCGCGGACGCACCAAGAACCGCAACGCGCACCACAAGCTGGCGCGTGACAACCACCAAGCGCAACAAATAAAACCCCAGCGCAATCAACCCCAGATAGCGCGGTTCAAACCAGCGGCTTCCGAAATAGATGAACAGGGGATAAAGAAGAAGTGCTGCGGCGAACAGCAGGGCCAACCATCGCACAGCTAGTTGATCAACCCATCGATCATGTTGACGGCATCATCAATGGTGCGCACATCCTTGAACTGCTCCGGGCTGAGTTGCTTGCCGGTCACAGAATGGATTTTGGCGGCCAGATCGATCGCATCGATGCTGTCAAAATCCAGGTCCGTGTACAGGTGGGCCTGGGGCGTGATGGCGCTCTCCTCGACCATAAAAGAGTCCACCAATACTTTTTTCAATTCTGCGTAAATCTCGTCTCGAGTCATAAATCCTTCCTACTTGTCCTGCTCGGCTTGAGCATTATTGTTATTGGCGCTGTTCAGAACAAAGTCACGCAACGACGCCACCGAATGAAAATGCTGTTTATTCTGTTCTGAATTCGCATCAATCTTGATCTTGAATCGCTTCTGGATTGCCAGACCGAGCTCCAGTGCGTCAATCGAATCCAGTCCGAGACCATCGCCAAAAAGCGGAGCGTCGGTTTCGATATCGTCGACAGAAACATCCTCCAGCTCCAATTCTTCGATGATCATTTGCTTTATTTCTGTGGTGATATCAGCCATAGGTTTCGAGACCTTTCTCAAAGTACTTTTGCAGATTGTATGTCAGTTGCCGCGCCGCTGCAGGCTTGTCGTCATAATTCGGGGCCAGCGCCTGCGGCTGCAACCATTCGTGTACAAACACGTCGATGACCGCCTTGCGCGGCGGAATCTGATACCAGGCCTCGCCCTTGATCAGCGTGGTCGGCTGGCAGCGGATAAAAACCGTCAACAGCGGCGCATCAGTGCGCACCGCAATGTTCGCCACACCCCGGCGAAATGCCAGGGGTTGCCCCGGTACGGAGCGCGACCCTTCGGGAAAAATCACTATGGCATCGCCGGCCGCCAGCGAATCGGCACAGCCGGCGAGCATGGTCTGGCCGTCGGCGTTACTGATGAACCCCGCCGCCGTCAACACGCGCTTGAGATACGGGTTGTGCCACAAATCACCTTTCACCACGCCGTTGGCGCGCGGCACGATCGACATCAATATCACCACGTCGATCAGCGTGGGGTGATTGGCAATTACCATGCAGCCCTTGGCCTGCCTCAGTTTCTCGGCGTTGTGCAGCCTGACCTCGATCACCCCAAACATATCCATCAGCCACACAAAAAAGCGGAAGGTCTGCTGCAATACGTGGCGCACCCGCTGTCGCTTTTGTCGCTGGCTACCGGGCCAAGCGTAGAGTATAGGAAATATCGTGATCGATTCGAGCAGACCGCCCGAAAAAAACACGGCAAAACAAACGCCGGTGGCAAAGGTGCGCCAGACTCTGTCACATTTAGTTCTGAAGGTCCCTACGATTTTCGTTCTGACTTTCTTGATCATTATCCAGCTTCCAGGTCCACGCCAGCCGTGAACCCCGGTAATTCAATGGTTTGTTGCCCCCGGCGTGCCACCAACGCAAGAATGCCACGCTCATGGCTTCCCGATCCGGTTCATCCGCCAGAGCCTGCCAGTTCACCTGGAGCGCCCGCCCCCGATCGCGGCTCAGCAACAGAGCGACACTGAGCGGCATATCCTGCTCATCCGCATAAGGCTGATAAAACTCGGCCAAAAGATCGTCAGTGTGCACCAGCAACACCTGATCAGCGCCGTCGTTCAACAAGGTATAGGCTTCCAGCATGGCGTGAGCCAGAGATTCCTTGCCCGCTGCCAATGCCAGCGACGGCCCCAGCGCCTGCTGGACAATAGTGTAGATGCCCAGTGACGCATTGTGTACCGAGAGGCTGAAAGCGGTGGGAGACAAGGGTTCTTCTGCCGCCAGATCCTGAAGCAACGAGAATGTGCGCTGGGTATCCCCGTGGCGCGAGCTGAATAACACCGGCGTGGTTGAATCCACATCAGCTGCGCAGGCACAGGCGGTCTCCAGAGCCATTCTGCCCCAGCGCGTCAGGCGCCGGCGCAGCATGGGCGGCACAGCTTTGGCTTGTGGTGTGCCACTTGCCGCCGGTTGCAGTTCACCCCGGGACCAGCGTTGCCACTGATCAGCCGTTTCTATGCCCGGAGCCCATGCATGACATCGGGAAACGTAAAAATTCATCATTATTGTCGCTGTACTCGCCTTCGGGGGCGCATGTTACTGATTGAGCCGCGCTAAGTATATCCGAGCTACAGGCGTTGCGCCGCATTTCTCGAGCCCGTGAGGAAACGCTCGCCAAAAGCGCGGCAAAATCGGTATAGTCAGGCCATACCGAGACCAATAATTGCTGGATTCACCTTGCTCAACGTCAACAACCTCAGCTTTTCGTACAACAGCAAAGCACCGCCACTGTTGCGCGAATTCAATCTGACCATGGATACCGGTGATATTCTCGGGCTGCTGGGCCCCAACGGCGCCGGCAAAACGTCGCTGGTGTCACTGATTACCGGGATTCTGCAACCGTCCTCCGGCACTATTACCGTGGATGGTGCTCCGGCGCGGCTCGGCCGTAATGACATTGCCCTGGTACCCCAGGAATATGCCTTCTACGAGCGCTTGAGCGGACGCGAAAACCTGCAGTATTTTGCCGGAGTGCTCGGTTTACGCCGCGCGGCCATGGAGACAGCAATAGAACGCGCGCTGGCAGACTGCGAGCTACAGGACGTGGCAGACCGCCGCGCCGGCCATTATTCCGGCGGCCTCAAGCGCCGCCTCAATATTGCCCTGGCGCTACTGCAGGAACCTCGCTTGCTGATTCTGGATGAGCCCACCGCCGGGGTTGATCCCCACTCCCGCGCGTTTCTGCTCGACCTGGTACGCCGGCTCAACCGTGACGGCGTCAGCGTGATCTATACCTCCCATTTGCTCGACGAAGTTCAGGCTCTGTGCAACCGCGTTGTGGTGATGGACGCCGGCCGAGTGCTGTTGCAAGGGCCAATGGACGCCTTGTTGGCTGAACAGGGACGCTATCTTGTGGTGGTGCTGCAAGACGCAGTAAGTGCGCCGGAGTCTGCAGCGCTGGGTGGCGTAGCCATCGATGACCATACCCTTCAGTTCGACCTGCCGACTTTGGAGCTGTCCGCTGCCCAGCAACTGCTCAAGCTGGATCAAGCTGGCTGTCGGATTCGCCGGCTCAGCTACGGTGAGCGCCGCCTTGAAAAACTGTTTTTTGAGCTGACCCGACGGGAGCTGCGCGATTGATGAACCCGCTACTGGCCTCCCTGCGCAAGGAATGTTTGCTTCTGATTCGCGACTGGCACGCGCTGCTGGTTCTGTTCGCCATGCCCAGCGCGTTTGTGTTGATCATGTCGCTGGCATTGCAGGAAAACTTCGCCGGCCATCAGGGCTTGCGTCTGCAAGGGTATGTGCAGCAGGGGGACGCGTCGGCGCAGGCCCAGGCGTTCGAGCAGGAATTGATGCAACACGCCGCGCTGCAACTTGAGCCGGTGGAAGTGACGCCGCCCTCGGACGCGTACAGTTTCGGCGTTCACATTCTGCCGACTTTCAGCAGCGCCTATGATGGGCGCGGTGATGAGACCATCGGCGTGGAGCTGCATTTTGCGCCCACCACAGGCATGCGTGAACGATTGCTGGTGCGCGCCGCCACCCAGGAAGCCTTCGCCTATTTCAATACTACTCTGCTGGCCAGGGAGCTCGGGTTCGACCGGAACTATGCAGAAAAAGAGCTGCTGAAAAGCGGTTTCATCGCCACGGCAGGAGACACCGATGCGCCCCTGCGCCCCAATGCCGTGCAACAGAATGTACCGGCCTGGCTGATTTTCGCCATGTTCTTTATTGCCATCCCCATCTCAACCACCTTTATTCAGGAGCGTCGGCAAAAAACCCTGATCCGCCTGCGGACACTCGGCATCTCCCTGCCCCTGCTCTTTACCGCCAAACTGCTGCCCTTTTTCGCCATCAATATGGTTCAACTGTTATTGATGCTCGCCATCGGCGCCTGGCTGATGCCCTTGCTCGGCGCACAAGCGCTGGCACTTGAGGTTTCGCTGCCGGGCCTGGCGCTGATCAGTGTCAGCGTCAGCGTGGCGGCTCTGGGTTTTGCCAGCCTGGTCGCCGCCGTGGCGCGCAGCGTGGAACAAGCCACGGTAGTGAGCGGCGCCTGCAATATCTTGTTTGCGGCCCTGGGCGGCATTATGATTCCGACCTTTATCATGCCGCCGGTGATGCAGCACATCAGCAACCTGTCACCCATGGCCTGGGGCCTGCAGGGTTATCTGGAAATTCTGCTGCGCGGCGGCACCGCTGTCAGCGTCGCCCCCTGGAGCGGCGCGCTGGTCACCTTTGGAGCGAGCGCGCTGCTGCTCTCTATTTTCCTCCTTCGCCGAGAAAAACATTATGACTGACGCCGCGTCGACCCAGCTGAAACACGAGCTCAAACAATTGATCATCGAAGAGTGCGACAAGGACATAACCCCCGATGATATCGCCGACGATGCGCCACTGATGAGCGATGCGCTGGATCTGGATTCCCTCGACGTATTGCAGATCTGCATGGCCATCAAAACCCGTTACGGGGTGCGTATCGAGGGCTCCAGTGCCGCGCGCAAGGCGCTTAAAACCATTGATACCCTGGCCGAAACCGTCAGCCGGAAACGGTCGCGCAATTGACTGACATGGGATCCTATATAGTTCACGCCGACGTTCGCTGCGCCCTCGGCGACGATCTTGACCAGGCAATGGACAACCTGTTCGCAGGGCGACAGCCACTGCAATACCGGCATTTTGGTGAGCTCGACGATCCCGTCAGCCTGCCCTATTTCGCCGCCGCCGGGCTGAATGAAGCCGAGCAGGAATTGCGTGTGTACCGGTTTCTCAGCGACATGCTGCAACAGGCGCTTGAGCGGCATCCACTGTCTGAACAGGAAAGACAACGAAGCGGAATTTTTATCGGCTCTTCGTCATTCGATATTAATGTGTCGGAACGAATCTATGCACAAGCTCTAGGCCAGGAGCCCGACGTACCAGCACATGCCTTGCCGCTGCCGATCATCGGCTACGGCAAGATTGCCGCAAGCCTTCAAGCGGAGTTCGCCCTGGGGCCCCACGCCCAAACCCACAGCACAGCCTGTACCTCCAGCGCCAACGCGCTGCTCAACGCCCACCGCATGCTGCAAGCCGGCGTTATCGATCACGCGTTCGTGTGCGGCGTCGAGTTCTTCAACCAGACGACACTGCTCGGCTTTCACGGCCTCGGCCTCATATCGCCCAGCGCCCGCATGAGTCCCTTTAGTGCCAACCGGGACGGCCTGATCCTGGGCGAAGGCTGCGGTTTGGTGATGCTCAGCAAGGCCGAAGAAGGCGCTATCTCCCTGTGCGGCGGCGCCATCGCCACCGACAATCACAGCCTGACCGCCGCCAACAGCGACGGCTCCACCATTGCGGGTGTTATGGCCGAGGCCTTGGCGAACTGTCAGATCACAGCGCCACAATTAAAAGGCCTCAAGCTGCACGGCACTGCGTCTTTGATGAACGACGAAGCGGAAGCCGCCGGTATACGGCGGCTGTTGTCGTCCCTGCCGCCGCTGTTTGCCCTCAAGCCTTTTATTGGTCATACGCTCGGGGCCTGCGGGGTACTCGAAGCCGCTCTGGTTGTCGGGTGTCTGCAGCGCGGGCAGCTACCGGCCAGTCCGGATGCCGACGCCACCGACGAGCAATTGGGTCTGACTTTGCTGTCACAACCGGAGATCGCAGCACCCGGTTACTACGGTCTGAACTATTTTGCCTTCGGCGGCAACAACGCCTGCCTGATTCTGCACAAGGCTGCGTCATGAGCCCCGTGTCAAACACAAAGACCGTCCGAGTACTCAGCCAGTACTCGCTGTTACACCGCATCGCCCCGAACGATGCACTGCCGGATCTGAAACCACAGATCGCTGCCCTGTGCGGCAGCCGGATCCGCCGAGTTGATCGCTATATCGAACTGTGTGTGCTGGGTGCCCTGAATTGCGTGCAGGGGCAGACGCTGCCGAATCACACTGCGGTTTACCTGGCCACTCGCTGCGGCGCTGTGCATACCCCGAGCCTGGCGATGACCAGCATTTTTCAATCACGCCAGTCCCCCAAGCCCCTGCATTTCGTCAATACTCTGGGCAATACAGCGTGCTTTTATCTCACCCGCGGTTTGGAAATCAACGGGCAAACCCAAGTGTTGTCCCAAGAAGCGCTGTCGTTCGAAGCGGCGCTTTTGCAAGCGGTGCTGGACATTGAAGCGGGCGTGGTGAAAACGGCGCTGGTGGGCGGTATCGATGAGGTGACTTTGCCGGTAGATCAACAGGCGCGGCGACTGGGGGCGTCAGGGGCGGACACGTTGCTGGAAGGCAGCCACTGGCTGTTGCTGGCGGCGGAGAGTGTGCCCGCGAGTGCGAGTACACGCCTTGCGAGCCCCCAGTACCTATCGGATATGGATGAGTTAGTAACTTGGCTGGGAGGGCAACCAGCAGCTGATGTTCAACTGAGTTTTCAGCCGACGGCGACCGAGCAGCAGGCCCTGATATCGATTGGCCGCACGTTGATCGAAGCGAGCGCCGTCACCCGTTTTGATGCTGTTGAGCACGGGGTTTATTCGGGCCATGCGCTGCTTGATGCTCTCGCCGACTTGCAGACCCGCCCGGTGATTCATCTCGGTCGCTCCGACGACATCTATTGCGCGGTACTGCTGTTGCCCTGATTCAACCGATCCTGTTTCCTCTGCTCTGATCCTTGTATCGAAATATGGAATATGGGGAAGGCAAGGCTGTGCAATCTCCCACCTACATTGAAACTAGCGTTTTCCCTGTGGCCAACAATCAATCGCTGACTATCGCTTCTGGCATGGCTATGGGATTGCACCTGCAATATGCGGCCGAGTGAAACGAGGTCCGGCGACCGTAGGGAGCGAATTTGAATGGCTTGATTATGTTTCGTCATCACCAAGCTCAGACATCCTCAGTAACTGACTACTGCGCCGTACCGTCAGGATGTCTGTTCTCTGACACTATAAATAACCCGATACGTTCCGAATATCACCTCCCTAATGCGACGACTCCTAACCTCAGGAACGATGCGTCCACTTTCAGGGAAGTCAGCCAGCCGCTCCACAGTGTCAAATATGCCATTAACCCACTCAACCGCAGCGCTGGGCTTATCTTCCGCTATATACTGGGCGATATCCTCAACACGCTCCAAGGCAAGCGGAGACCAAACGATCCTCGTTACGCCAGCCTGCTCAGAACTCGTGATTTTGCGTCTTTATGCGAAACACCTTCTCCATTGGCTATCTGCTCTTCGGCTTTGTAGACCTCCTCCAGCAGTTCCAGGCGCTCTTGCGTTCCCTCATATTCCTGAACGTCCACTAATACTGCAACTCCACGTCCCCTCTGGGTTAATACCATAGGGCGGCGGGTTTCATGGATCTGCTTTACAAATGTGGCAACGCTAGCCCGAAACTCAGACAGGGGGCGAATATCTTCATCAACGCGAACTCTCGACATACGATCACCTTTGTACGCTAAACTGTACTTCTAGGCTGCAAAAATGACAAGGGAGGTCGCTACGATCTTAACGAGACATCCTAGCAATTGATACCCCAGAAACATCTGATAACACCTCTATCAATTCCCGTATCCAAAAACTTAAGGGCAGTAAGGATCAACCATAAAGCCTAATGCCCTTCGTCGGCAATCCCAGAGAACCTATGCCCAACGGCCTGCCATTTCGGTTGCAAGACTACATCGAGCTCGTCGGCCGCTCTTACGCATCCCGTTGCAGAGATTGGCATCAGGCGTTTCGGGCGGCGCTGTTGACGTGATTCAATCGGCCTGATTACGCCGGCTCTGATCCTTACACCATTGTTTCAGTTCGCGCCAGACTTTCGCCTCCTCCTCTGCACAGCGCAGCAACGCATCCGCCAACCGTTCCAGATCGATGGGAGCATCGCTGCCCGTGCGCTTGCACTGCTGAGCCACAAGCAGAGCAAATTCGCGCCACAGGTCGCCGGCTCCGGTCATGCGGTCGGACGCCCCTCGCAGGCCATCGTCGTTTAACATGCCGGCAGCCTCGTCCAGAAATGATGCGTAGATAAAACGAAACCCGGCACCGCCGGTGCCAATCTCTTCCTGCATGCGCACAATATGGCCGAGAAACAGCCGCTGCTCCTGCAGGTTGCCTTTGAGCTTGCGAATCTTTTTGCTGAGAAACTGAATGCCGCGAATACCGGCAATCGGCAATGGCGCATCCAGCATGATGCGGCAGTTTTTCTTGATCGCCGCGGGTATGACCTTGCGATAATCAATATTGGTGGGCACCGATTCGACCTGGTACAGCAATCCTTTCGGCGCCAAGGGGCCGCGCACAAATCGCGCCTTATTCAGGCTGCGCTCATCTATAACCACCGGGGTTTCGAATAGCGGATCACTGACCTGGTAATTGCTGTCCTGACGACCGTAGATAATCAGGTTGTGGCCGTTGAAATGAAAGCGCATCTCCTGGGGAAAATACGGCAGAAAATAAACCGAGGTCTGCAAACCCACAGGCCCCTGCGCCAGTGCATCATCGAGCGCATGGGCACCCTGCAACGGATCCTTAAACTGGCGGTATCCAATTTTGATATTCAACCGCTTGCTCAAACCCTTGAGAATGAACTTGGGCGGCAGTCGGTAGGCGATCAACGGCTGCCCCGCGAGCTTGACCAACGGAATGTAGGCAAATGCCACCGCACTGGCCAAACCGAATGCCATGGGTTCGCTGATTGTGAGACCTTTGGCGGTCACCAAAGACGACACCACACCACTTTCACAGTGGGCGGCCTGCCGATGTTTAAACGACATAGGGATCTTCCGGCAGTTGTTGGAGTTCGTCGGGTGTCATATCCAGCGCCTGTGCGTAGCGCGCGAGTATCGTCGGCGATAGCTTGTTGAAATTATTCGGACGCAAGTGTCTTTTGACCCGCCAGCGCCAGATGCCGACCACCTGGGACAGCAGCGCCACATCCATACGGCAGCGGTACATGTGAAAGTAAAGCGGTGAGGCTTGCCCGGCCCGGACTGCACTCAGCGCCTGTTCCGCAAGACGTTCATATTCATGAACCGCTTCACAGGTTGCCTGCTCCTCCGCGTGCCAGCCGGAGGACTGCACGGCGGTGTAGCCGCCATCGCGGGTGCGGGCATAAAGCAGTTTTTTATGGCCCGCGTAAGTGCTGCTGCGCTCTTGAGGAACTTCGTCCGCATCCATTGAATAGTCTCTATTATTGCAAGGCCAGGCATTGGCTGATGAAGGGGGATTGTGCTGTGATCACACCACGGTCAGCAACATAAACGCCGTGGAAAAACGACCACTCTCGGGGACGTAACAGAGAATTTTTTCTCCGGCTTGCAAACGGCCACTGTTAAAAATTTCTTCCAGCATAATGTAAATGGACGCAGACCCGGTATTGCCCTTTTCGGCCAGGTTGGTGAACCAGCGCTCCTGGGGCACATCAAAACCGGCACGCTGCATACCCGCATGCAGACGGTCGCGAAAATACCCTGATGAGTAGTGCGGTAAAAAATGATCGATCTGCTCTGCTGCCAGCCCGCGCTTTTGTTGCAACTCGATCAGCGGTTTTTCAGCTGTGTAAAAAATAACGTTTTCGTTGAGTTGTTTGACATCCTGCTTGACCGAAAGGAAGCTCTCGCCGTTGCGCTCTTTGGCCGAAACGCGCTGCCAGCCGGTCAGACTGCCATCCGCATTTTTACGCGCACCGGCGTACATACAGGCATCCATTTCATTAGCGTAGGAAAAAATATCCAACCACTCGACGCGCAATGCGCGCTTGCCGGGGCGGGGCTGGTTTTCCAACAGCAGCGCACCGGCACCATCCGATAACATCCAGCGCAAAAAATCCTTTTCAAACGCAATCTCCGGATTGCTTTCCAGCTGTTCGATTTTTTGCTGAATTTCCTCGCTGAAGTTTTCGGCGTTCATCGAGTGGGATGAGGCTTCAGAAGCCGCGGCCACAGCCTGGGAATGCAGGCCGGCCAAGACCCCCATATACGCATACTTGAGTGCGGACATACCACAGACACAGACACCAGAAGTGGCAACCACCTCGCATGGCGGGTTGCCCAACTCGCCGTGAACCATAACCGCGTGGCTGGGCATGATCTGGTCCGCAATGGTGGTGGAACAGGCGAGGCAGGAAATCGCGTCCAGATTGAATTCGTCATCCGCCAGGCGACGAATCGCCTCGGCAGCCAATTGCGCATTGGTGTAATTGAATTTGCCCGTGGCCGGATCAATCGCGTAATAACGCGTTTTGATCTGGTTACTGCGCAAGATGAGTTTGCGCGCCCGGGAAGGCCGCTCACCTACCTGGCCGAGCAGCGTTTCCATTTGCTCGTTGTTAACGGGAGCGTTGGGCAGAAAAGCCGCGCACTTGGTGATATAAACTGCATTGTTTGGCATTATAGAATTTCTTGGCGTGAATTAGCTCGCACGCTCTTCGCCGGAGGGTGCGGAAAAATAGTGCTTCTGCTGCTGAACGTGCTTTCGGGTAAACGGCGTCAACAGCTTTTTTATCAGTGCCGTGAGCGGCACAACCGTCACGATCAGGCTCAGCAAAAATACTGCGTAAATCAATACCAGCGGCTTGCGCAACCAGGCATCCGGCCCGCCACAAGCACGAAAAAGCTTGCCCCAGAGGTAAAAGCTGCGCGCGGCCACTTTCTCACTGGCGATCAATTTGTCGTTCACTGTAACTGCACCCTGGCCCTGCAGAACGGTTTCGTCCAGTGGCAGGTCGCTGTTCAGACGCGCCACTATCGCAGTACCAAAACGCTGCGCGTCGGCGATTTCCTGCTCGCTGACACCGGCAGCGGGAATACCAAACGGGAAAGGCCCCTTGTTTCCGGTCAAGACCCACAGCGGCGTGGAAAAAAAACTTGCTGCAGTGCCGGCATGATCCACCATTGCCACGTTGCCGATGAGCCGCGCGCCCAGACGGGCCAGGTGTGCGCGAACCTTTTCCTGTGCCATCAACCACATGTTGCGACAGGCGATGACCGTGATAACGGGTTTGTCGCGAAGCAGTTTTTCCGCATCCGCTGATTTCAAAAACCCGGTCACCGGAATGGAAGGCGACAAAAACCACACCTGGTAACCGAGAATCACCAAATCAAATTCATCATCGGAGCCGATTTTGTCCAGCTGTTGGAGTTCGCAACCCACATCATGGGCGGACTCGGGAAACGCGTTGATAAATCGGAAAAACGGCCAGGGGAAAGGAAACGGCTCCACCGGTTGTAGGTCCTGATAGACCAGTTCCACCTGGTCCGATTCCGCCAGGGGTGCCACCAGGGACTGTAAAACGTTGCTGAGCTGTCCGGTTTGCGAGTAGTGCAACACCAGCACGCGCATGGCACGCTTTTGGCCTTCCAAATGTGACAAAGATTGATTCCTCTCAGTTTTACAGCCAGTGACTGGCTGCCCTTTGCCCGTTTATCGCAGTGCCCAGTGCGGGCAATCCTGCAGTGACAGTGCGGGCAATCCTGCAGTGACAGTGCGGCAGCGGCGCTGTGCTAAAGTGGTGCAAAGTTTATCATGGCGGTGCTAATGTGTAAGCATAGATGCAATCGCTGGCCGCGTCTGGTCAGCCTTATATTATTTGGTTTGGTGAGCCTGTCGGCCAGCAACCTGTCCGCCCGGCCGTTACAGATTCTGGTGACCAATAACCAAAGTCCTGAGGCAGACCTTTATCTCGCCGTTTACCTGGGCTCAGATGACAAGGGCTGGCAACAGGAACCAAGTCACACAGAGCGGTTTGTGTTACCGCAAGAACAGAAAGCCGAGTTTGTATTGGATATTCCCGACGGGGCCTACGCGATACGCGCATTTGTCGACCTTAACGGCAATGGCGAACTGGAAACCCGAAGCTTCAATAGGCCAGAGGAGCCCTTCTCCATCAGCCAGGGCAATGATGAGGACGAACCCTCGATTCACTTCGACAAAGCGGTTTTTCCCCTGAACGAATCCAATACTTCAGTCGAACTCCTGTTGATTTATCCCAAAGGAAGCCAGGACCAGCAGGCCAGCGCAGCGCCTTCAGAGGGGAACCAGTAACCCGCGGCCCTCCAGAATATAGTCGACGCTGTCCCGCATACTGAAGCGCAGGTCCATCCCGTTTCCATTATCCCGGGCAACATAGGTCAGTTGTGCGGGAGTGCCGGGAGTCAGCGGTTTCTGAAACTTGATGCGGCGCAGCGACGCCATCCGAAAACCCGGGTGGTCTTCCAGGATCAACTGCTCCACCCGGGCCAGCAGGAACGCCCCCGGTACTATGGGCTGCCCAGGAAAATGGCCACGGGTGCAGGGATGTTGCGCCGCAATGGTACAGTCTTTGGTTATTGTCTCGCCCATGAACGCTTCACCCATTCCACAATTGTTCTGCCCGCTAAACATTCTATTGGTAATATAGGCGTCGGCCTTCACCAACACGATTTGATCCATGAGCGGGAGCCAACTCAATGTCACCTTTCGAAGACTCCCCTAAGGAACCGGCACCTTCACCTGCCGATCTTCTACCCCACAAGCCGCCCATGGTGCTGATAGACCGGGTTCTCCAATGGGATGACGCCCGCATCCTGTGCTCAGCCGCTTCCCACCGGCGGCCGGACAACCCACTGCGCTGCAGGGATCGATTGTCCGCTTTCAGCGGGATCGAATACGCCGCACAAGCCATGGCAGCTCACGCCAAGCTTGCTGCCGCGAGCGATCAAGCGCCACGCACGGGGTTTGTGGCGACGGCATCCAAAGTCGTGGCCCATGTCGATCGGCTGGATACCATCACCGCAGAACTTGAGGTGGAAGCGGTACAGATAGCTTCCACCGGAGACTCCTCCGTTTATGGCTTCACTCTCCGCACAACCGACCAAACGTTGCTGGAAGGTCAGTTGATGGTGGTGCAGGAGCAAGCCACTCCTTGAGTGTTACCGCACCTACTGCCAGCGCCGAAACTCTATAGTCGGCAGCGGTTGTGTCGCCGCCAGCGAGAGAACCAGTGCATCTGCCGGCAAAATGTCAGTATGGGTGACGTCCATGGACGGCAGCGGCTGAACCCGGTTCGCGCCCGGGTCGAGCAGCCAGCTGGCAAAATGCAGCGGCCGCTCGCCGCACAAGCCCTCCTCCAGCACATCACCAAAGCGCACACGATCTCCCGTATTGAAGATTGAGCTGTCCAGCAGTTTGACTGCCGCTTCCTGACAGGACCAGCGCCGGGTAAACGCCAGCGCCTGCTCTGCCGTAGACGGCCGGGCTGCGACCCGCGCTGCTTCGTCTGCATGTAAAAAGGCCTGGGGCCGTGCCCAGGGCCGGGTGCGCCGCTGAATCAATTCCACATCCACACCCAAGTCAAACGGCGCCAGTGCCACCGCGACTGTGGAGATACTGTGGCTGATGCTGAAATGGGGCCGATTACGGCCCAGCAGAAAGGGCTTGCCGTTGGCGCTGTAATCCAGACGGACGGATCCGGGAGTAATCTGCTCCAGCGCCGCTACGGCAGATTTGAGCATCGCCCGCGCCAGCAGAAACCGGCGCGCCGCGTCCTCATGTTTGAAGCGTCCCAGCCTTTCTCGTTCATGGTCGTCGAGCCAGTTTAGCGCTTGCGGCGCCGAGGACTCCCATGCGGAAAGTGAGCATATCCACACCTGAGGCTGAAAAGCCTGATCACGAGGAGGAACGGGAAGAGACATGGCAGTTGCTGCGAGCCGTCTATCGGGCTGAGACTGAAGGGAATCCGGCGGCGTCAGACCGCGCGCCGGATGAAGGCATTACTTTTCCTGACGTATCTTGTTGATCAGGAACTCGGCAACTTTCAGCATTTCCGGTTGACCGCCTTTGAGATCGGTGCCGGAGATGCGATAGCGGCCATCAACCACCACGGACGGTGTTCCGGTAACGCCGTAGCTGCGCTGACGGGCGTCCGCCTGCTGAACCTGGCTTTTCACGCCGAAAGAATTGAAGGTTTTGCTGAATTTTTCCTTATCCACGCCATGTGCGACGAAGATTTCAGCAATCTCGGATTCTTTCGCGAGGCGCTTGCGGTCTTCGTGCATGGCGCGGAACACGGCACCGTGTAACTCGTCCAGTTTGCCCAGCGCCTTGGCGGTATAAAAAATACGCGCGTGAATACTCATGACGTCGCGCCAGATAGCCGGGGAGTGCCGCACCACAACATCTTCCGGCTGCTTTTCTGCCCAGTCCATCATCAGCGGCTCAAAGGTGTAGCAATGGCCACAGCCATACCAGAAAACTTCAGTCACCTCGATTTTATCGGGGTCGATAGTGCGGACCGGGGTGGACAGTTCATGGTAATGCGTGCCGGCTTGATAGGGCTCGGCCTCTTGCGCCCATGTAATCATGCTGACCAACAGGCCCATTAATACCAAAGCAATTCGCATATCTGACTCCTCTCGAGAATAATCGTGATCGGTTGTCTGCGCCCGAGCAGAGTGACTGCTCTAACGAATAGCGACAACCGCCCCAAATGGCGGTTGTCGATTTTTTTAATGCAAGCCGGCAACAAAATTGGCCACAGCCGCAATCTCAGCATCACTCATATGCTCGGCAACCTGGCGCATAACTGCGTTGGCATCGTTGACACGGTCGCCACCACGGAAGGCTTTCAGCTGAGCGGCTACGTAATCGGCATATTGTCCGCCAATTCGCGGGTAACCGGCTGGCGAATTGCCAAGGCCACGGGGCGAATGGCAACCGGTACAGGCGGGTACACCAGTTTCCAGATTACCGGCGCGATAGACGCGTTCACCCAATTTCAGTCCATCAACTTCTTCACCACTGTTGAGCTTAACCTGCATCGCAGTGGCGCCCTTGATTTGCAACGGCTGCTGGGCGAAGTAGGACGAAATATCCACCAGATCCTGATCGCTGAACCCGTCGAGGATGCCCATCATCTGCGGCACCGGACGAGCGCTCGCGTCACCACTGTTGCCGGCTTTGATGTCCTGCAGTTGCTTCAGCAGGTATTTTTCGCCCAAACCGGCGATACTGGGAAACATCGCGACTGCACTGTTGCCGCCTTGACCGTGGCAGGCCACGCAAGATGCACTTAAGGCTTCGCCCGCCTGCGGATCGCCAGCGGCGGCTGTCAGTTGAGCGGCCCCCATCAGTCCCAGCGAAATCAGGGTGTAACGTACAAGGTTTTTCATTGGCTATTCCGTTTTTCGTTAATGTAACTTTGGTTACGTCGTTAATGAAACTGTCAAAACTCCAAAGAGACTCTCAAAGCTTTCTCAAAATTCGCTCAAAGCTCTTAAATCGGTGTGGACGATGCGAAAAATCGTCGACAAGCACAGGGCCTATGCCGCCCTTTGACTCTCTTACCTGTGCCTATAAGAGAAACCGCTGGTTCTAGCGCGCCGAGTACTCGCGGGATTTAGCTTTATCTCAAACAGCGCGGACCTGATAGAATCCCGCCCATTACGGCCAGCAGGCCGGTATTATATACGCAAGTTGTTGATAACTCATTAAGCTGGCCATCATCCTATGCAACAGATCAATTACCGAACCGCTCAGTTCCTGACCAGTGCGCCCAGTTTGGCTGAATGCCCAGCGGAACGGGGTGCCGAAGTTGCTTTTGCCGGCCGCTCCAACGCGGGAAAATCCAGCGCGATCAATACACTCACGCAAAATACCAAACTTGCGCGCACCAGCAAAACCCCCGGCCGCACACAGTTGATCAACTTTTTTGCGCTGGATGAACAGCGACGTCTGGTGGACCTACCGGGCTATGGTTACGCCAAGGTGCCGCTGGCCACCAAGAAGAAGTGGCAGGCGCATCTGACCGAATATCTGTACCAACGTCAGTGTCTGCGCGGGCTCATCCTGCTGATGGACATCCGCCATCCGTTACAGGAATTCGACACCAGCATGATCAACTGGGCGGTAGATGCCCAAATGCCGGTGCATATACTGCTTACAAAAAGCGACAAGCTCAAGCGCGGTGCCGCAAAAAATACGCTTTTGGCGGTGGAAAAGCATTTAATTGAGGCACAAGTGAATGACCTGGTGACGGCTCAGTGCTTTTCATCCCTGAAAGCCGAGGGATTGAAGGAACTGGAGAAAGTGCTCGGCCATTGGTTGGCGGACGACAACCTGCTCAATGACCAGCCGTCTACTGACGATAACGACGAAGATCCGGTTCTCTAACCCTTAATACGAACCCCTGACCAAAAAGCAGGCATAAAAAAGCCCGGTGGCCTTGGGGGAACCACCGGGCAAGTAGGGATGTTCAGTTCAATGAACATTAACGGACAGTGGTTCGATGCGCTTACTGCGTGGGGGTTCCCCAGGTCAGTGAAATTGGCGTCAAAAATTACTGCCAAATGTCTTCTCAGCGTGAATTCGTTCAGAAACTCCGTAAAACGCCGCCAATCGCTGCCGAAAACGCAAAAAAAACCCCAACCAGAAGTCGGGGTAGATCATGTGCTTGGGGAAGCTATCAATCAAAAATAGAGGAGAACTACATCAGCTCGTTCATGGGTTATGACTGGCCGGTGGCGCGGAAGTTCAATTCAACCTCAATAAAAGTGTAAAAAATAACCACCACCGCCACTTTTGGCGTCAAATTCATTCTTTATCAATGAGCTTCATCCCAATTATCTCCAACTCCAGCCTCAACCAGTAGCGGCACCGCCAGTTCAGTCGCTTCACTCATCAGCGCGCAGAGCCTGTCTTTCACCTCTTCCACACAACTTTCCGCCACCTCCAGAACCAGCTCATCGTGTACCTGCATGACAATGCGCGCGTCTTTTCCGCTCTGGGCCAGCCAGGCATCGACGCTGAGCATCGCCAGTTTGATGATATCGGCGGCAGTTCCCTGCATGGGCGCATTGATGGCCGTGCGCTCAGCGGCCTGGCGGCGCATACCATTGCGGGCGTTGATTTCCGGCAGATACAGCCGCCGCCCGCTCAAGGTCTCGACGTAACCGCGTTCGGCGGCGCTGCTGCGGATATCGTTCATATAATTCAGTACCATAGGATAACGCTCGAAGTAGCGGTCGATATATTCCTGCGCCTGCTGTCGCCCCAGATTGAGTTGTTTGGCGAGTCCGAACGCGGACATCCCATAAATCAACCCAAAGTTGATCGCCTTGGCGCTGCGCCTTTGTTCCGGAGTCACATCCTCGAGAGCGACGCCAAACACTTCAGCTGCGGTGGCCCTGTGAACGTCCAAACCAGCGGCAAAGGCGTGGCGCAAGCCGGTGTCGCCGGACAGGTGCGCCATGATGCGCAGCTCGATCTGGGAATAGTCCGCGGCAATCAGCTTGTAACCCTTGGGCGCCACAAACGCCTGGCGGATGCGCCGCCCCTCTTCCGTGCGAATCGGAATGTTCTGCAGATTGGGATCACTGGAAGACAAACGGCCGGTCGCGGTTACGGCCTGATGATAAGAGGTATGCACACGGCCGGTAACCGGGTTGATCATCAGTGGCAGCTTATCGGTATAGGTGGACTTGAGCTTGGACAGACCGCGGTATTCCATCAAAATGTGCGGCAACGGGTAGTCCAGCGCCAGCTCCTGCAAAACCTCTTCCGCAGTGGAGGGCGCGCCTTTCGGTGTTTTCTTGATTACCGGTAAACCGAGCTTCTCAAACAGGATAGTGCCCAGCTGCTTGGTAGAACCGAGATTGAACTCCTCACCCGCCAACTCGTAGGCTTGCTGCTCAAGCTCCTGCAGACGCGCACCGAGTTGATGACTGTGATCCGCCAGCGCCTGGCGATCAATGTAAACGCCATTGCGCTCAATGCGTGACAGCACCGGCACCAGAGGCACCTCGAGATTTTGCAGTACCTCCGGCAGTCGTCCCTGGGCCTGCAGCTGCGGCCACAGGGTCTGGTGCAACTGCAAGGTCACGTCGGCATCTTCGGCGGCATAGGGCGCCGCTTCTTCGAGACGTATTTGATTGAAGGTCAACTGCTTGGCGCCCTTGCCGGCGATGTCTTCGAAATGAATGGTGGACCGTCCGAGATGAGTCATGGCCAGGGTGTCCATGTCATGCCGGTTGGAGGTGCTGTTGAGCACATAGGACTCGAGCATGGTATCGAACGCGATGCCGCGCAGGCTAATGCCATGGTTGGCAAGCACGCTGGCATCGTATTTCAGGTTCTGCCCGACCTTGCGAATGGCTGGATCTTCCAGCAGCGGTTTGAGGGCCTCCAGTACAAGGTTGCGGTCAAGCTGTGCGGGTGCGCCGAGATAATCGTGACCGAAAGGAACATAAGCCGCCTCTCCCGGTGTCACCGCGAAAGACACCCCCACAACCCGGGCGTCCATATAGTTGAGACTGGTGGTTTCGGTGTCGAACGCAAAGAGTTCGGCCTGCTTGAGACGTTCTACCCAAGTTGCCAGGGACTCCTCGGTAAGGAGAGTTTCGTAATCAGCTGGGGCCTCATTGCGCACGGCCTCCACAACTGCCGCACCCGGTGCCGCGACCACACCTTCGGTATAGGCCCCGCACTCGATTTCCGACACCCAGGCGCGGAACTCCATGGCCTGGAACCAATCGAGAAGCGCCTGACTGTCGACTGGGCCGGGGACCAGCTCTGCCAGACACAACTCCAGCGGAACATCGGTCTTGATCGTCGCCAGCTCATGGGACAGCCACGCCTGATCGCGATGTTCCTCAAGCTTCCTGGCCATGGTTTTGGCGCCGCGAAAATCCAGTGTGGCTATCTTGTCGAGGTTCTCGTAAATCCCCTCCAAGCTACCGAGGTTCTGTAGCAGGGCCAAAGCCGTTTTCTCGCCCACGCCGGGCACGCCGGGAATGTTGTCCACCTTGTCGCCCATCAACGCCAGAAAATCGATCACCTGGGGCGGCCCGAACCCGAACTTGGCCTGTACGCCGCTTTCGTCCAGCGTCGTCTGGGTCATGGTGTTCACCAACGTCACATGCTCGCTGATGAGCTGAGCCATGTCCTTGTCGCCGGTGCTGATAATCACATGGCGCTGCTGTTCCGTGGCTTCGCGAGCCAAGGTGCCGATCACATCGTCAGCCTCAACACCCTCGACGATCAACAGCGGCAGGCCCATGGCGCGGATAATGCCATGGATCGGCTCCACCTGGCTGCGCAGCTCATCGGGCATGGGCGGCCGGTGTTCCTTGTACTGCGCGTAGAGTTCATCGCGAAACGTCTTGCCTTTGGCATCGAACACCACGGCGATAGGGCTGGCTGGATAATCTTTGGCCAGCCGCCGCAACATGCTGATCACTCCCTTCACGGCACCCGTGGGCTGGCCTTTGGCGTTGTTTAAGGGGGGCAGCGCATGAAACGCGCGGTATAAATAAGAAGAGCCATCGACGAGCACGACGGGAGTGGCAGAGCTTGGCATTCGACTATCCTGGGGCGTGGTTTCAAGGAGCGCGTAGGATACCTCAAAGGTGGCGGAAAGCGGGAAATTGGCCCCTGCAGACCCATTGCTGCCCGAGGCAGCAATCCCGCCGCTGGCACGGCGCCCTTATCCTCTTTCTGCCACCATTAACGAGAACCATTTTCAATAGCAGCTTTGTGTGACAGTTTTTCGAGCAGTGCTTGTTACCGAGCTATTGAGCTGGAGATATCGTGATAATTGTCACAAATTCATATATTTGGGGCATCCATCAAGAATCATGTTGCAGTTTTTAATTTTCTTGTGTTACCATATGTAACGTTGAGTAACACAACGCAACACGAACATTGGTTACCCGCCTAATGTTCGGTATCAACCAACCTAAGAAGGATTACCGAAGATGAAAAAGTATGGTTTTCTTCTGCTAGCTGCAATTAGCGCCACAAGCGCACTCGCTGGTGAGGTTGATGCCCAATACCCACAAGCTGCTTCCGCCACTCTGGCGTTTGCAACAGTGGATAACGGCGTCAGCACAAGCTGGACTAGTACGCCCATTAACGTGAAAGCATCGGCAGATCATATTGCACAACTGCAAGATTTGAACGCCCAGATTGATGCCCAGGTCTCGGAAGATTTGGAGCAACGCATTGCTGAAAAGATGGAGCTGTCATTCGCAAACTAATCAGACGCTGAAAGGCCTCTGTTGCCGTCTCCTCGGCACTTTTTGATTGTTTTTTCGCCATAGGTTTCGTATCGGCCCCGCACGAATCTCCGTCGGGGCGCCTGGCCCCCTGTACTGAGCTCTCCCTCCCTCATCCTTCAGTACAGGGGTTTTTTTTCGCCTTTTTCCTCATTATCCGTTAGCCTTTTCTCTTTTGCGTACCATGTCGTCTGATTCATACTGTCAACGAACATTTTCCGTCTCCAGCACTCGAAGCTAGACCCGACATTCGCTACCGCACAGGCTAAAACATCAACAATGACCTCAGCAGCATGGAAAGCCCGGCAGATACACATGCGGACCACCGGGGTCATCCGAGCACTCATTGCACTCACTCTACTACTGTCTCCACTTGCCAATGCTCTGCCATTCCTGGGCCCGGAGAAGGATTTCAAGCTGCGTTTCGCTGAAAACGCCAACATTGATTCAGAGCTGAAAGATCTCATCAGCGACGAGCTGATGAATCAGAAGGAAACCAACTCGGTACTCAAACAGTACTCTTCCCAACATAAGATCGACCGATATCAGGCGGATACCGTAAAGCGTCTGCTCCGGGCCGAGGGCTACTATGGCAGTGACGTAGGCCACCGGCGCCAAGGGGGCACGACCTTCTATCTCATCGACCCTGGAAAACGCTATCGTGTAACCGACATCCGCATCGACTTTCCTCCCGGCATCGCCGCGCCAGACCCTCAGTTACTGGATTTAAAAGTCAATGACCCGCTGCGGGCGGAACTTGTGCTGGATGGGCGCAATACCGTCATCGACTGGGTTTATCTCAACCTGTGCCTTTATCAAGTACAGGTTGACTACGAGGCAGTGATTTATCACCAGGATCAAACCGCAGCCGTGACCTACACGCTGGCACCGAGCGCCGAAGTTGAGTTCGGTCGGCTGGATGTCACTGGCACCGAGACCGTTGAAGCGGATTATCTGCGGGCACGGCTGCCGGTGCAGACTGGCGGCTGCTTCAACCGGCACCATATCGATCAGGCGCGCCTGACCCTGTTGCAGACCAATCTGGTATCCAGCGTCCAAGCCCAGGTTGCCGAACCGGTCGATGGTCAGGCCGCGGTTACCTTCAATATCGAGGAGCGCCGGCACCGGACCTTCCGCGCCGGCATTGGCTATGACATGGACGTAGGGGCGGGTGTCACTACGGGCTGGGAGCACCGCAATCTGCTGGGGCGAGGTGAAAATCTGGATATCAGTGCCGGCATCAATGAGATCGGCTATCTGCTCGAATCCGAGTTCATCGTGCCGCACTTTCGCAGGCCTCACCAAAGCCTGGTGCTGCACGCCAACCTCCTGCGCGAAAAACCTGACGCCTATGAAACCGACAGTGGTTCTGTGGGCGCCGCCCTCACCCGTCAGGTGACCCGCGAGCTGTTTGGCAGCCTGGGCGTAAAATTGCGCTATTCACAGGTGCTGGAAGACGAAATTGAGAACGACTTCTTTCTCCTGTCCATGCCGTTCACACTGGAGTACGACAAGCGCGATCAATTGCTCAATCCACAGGGTGGCTGGCAGGCGAGTCTTGCGCTGGAGCCTTTTACGGACATACAACAGACTGGCCGTCGCTTTATCAAATCCCGCATCAGCGCCAGCGCCTTCCACACCCAGGAAGGCTGGCCGGGTGACCCCACTTTTGCCGCAAAAATTGCCCTGGGCACCATCAGCGGCGTTCAGCGACAGCAGGTTCCGGCGGACCTGCGCTTCTACGTGGGCGGTGGCGGATCCGTCCGCGGCTATGGCTATCAATCCCTCGGCGACCTCACCGACGGCGATCCCGATGGCGGTCGCTCCTTTACCGAAGTGGCCTTCGAGACGCGCATTCGCTTCAGCAAAAGCTGGGGTGGCGTGGTATTTCTCGACGGTGGCTATGCGTATCCGGAGGAATTGCCGTCACTGGGTGAGGATCTGCTCTGGGGTACCGGCTTGGGTATTCGCTATCTCACTGACTTTGCACCCATCCGCTTCGACGTCGCTGTGCCGCTGAACCGTCGCAGTGGCGTGGATGACGCGTTTCAAATTTATGTCAGCATTGGGCAGGCTTTCTGATGAGTTTCGGGCGCATCAAATCCATCCTGAAGGGCATTCGGCCGCGCAAGTTCCTGATCAGTCTGCTGGTGATTGTAGTGCTGTGCCTGCTCTCGCTAGCGATTGCTGCGGGACTGTTGCTGGGAACCGAAAAGGGGCGCTTGTGGTTGCTTGATACCGCTCTCGATAAAGGCCTTGGTGCCGGCCCCGTTCAGGTGATCACCGCGGGCGTGCAAACCCCTGCATTGGGCGAGTGGAGGTTTGAGCGCATTACCGTCACCCGCAACCAGGAGACGTGGCTCGACCTGCACCGCTTCAGTCTTCGCTGGCAACCCGGTGCACTGCTCAGCAAGCACATTCTGGTCAATTCTCTGCGCGCCGAAACCGTGGCGCTTGATCCTTCCGCCGGTGCGCCGACTCCGGAGCCAACAGATCAGACATCGTCGACCTTCACGCTGCCGGACATCAGCCTCACGCTTGAAAAGGTCGAACTCGAGCGCTTTCATTTGCTGGAAAACCCACAACAGGTTCCCGATCTGCAATTGGAGGCAGATCTGCGCTTCTCCCCTCGGCTGCCTCTGCTCGCCAACCTTCAGGTAAATTCGCTGCCGGGTTCACCCGCCACCCCTGATGCATCCAATTCACTTGATCCATATGCCAACTCGCCATTGGCGCTCAGCGTCCGCTCACATACCGCTGATGGTCAACTGTTGCTGCAGGCGGAATTACAGGAAGACCCCGGGGGCTGGCTGGGCCAGCAACTACAGTTGCCGGCGGGCAGCGGCATTGATGCCAATCTGCGCGCCACCGTTGACGATCACCCCCGCGGCTACTGGATCGACATCGAGAAATTTAAATTTCCCTTCCTCAACCACACCCTGGGCTTGACCGGCATCCTACTGGCAGACACCGGCCTCCAGCTGCTGGACATTGAGCAATTGCAACTGACAACTGACGAGCGCCAGCACCAGATCGCGGGCAATGTCAGTGCCGACGCCCTGGACCTCACGCTCGACATCGACCAGTTTCCCTTGGACCTGCTGTCACCCTGGGTGCCACAGATCACCGACGGCACCTTGTCGGCCGGTGTTAGCGTCGAAGGCAGCCCCCAGAGCCCAGAGGTCGCCGGACGCTTGTCCGCTGACAGTCATATTTCCAGCCTCGCCCCGGCAAAGCCAGATGGCGCTGCCACCCAGCGCTTGGCAGTGGCCCTCGACTTGTCGGGGGAATTCAGCCGGGAGCAACTTGTGTTCGAGCAGCTGACAGCCCAGCTGGGAGAAACCCGCGCGGAACTCAGCGGCCGAGTCGACCTGGTCGGCTCGACAACAGATATGACATTCGCACTCGATAGCTTGCCACTCGCCTACGCCGAATTCGCCGGTGTGCAGCCGACTGACTTCGGGGTGCCATCGTGGCTTGATCTGCGTATTGTCGAGGCACAGGGTAGAGTTCAGGGGGACTACCGCAATCCCGAAATCGAGTTGGAGGCCGCTGCGGATGGAAGCCTTTCTCAAGCTGACTCGCAGCAGAATTTCACCGTAGCGCTCAAGGCTCGCGGCAACCGGCAGCGGGTCACACTTGGCAACGCAGAAATACACGCGGGCGAGGCCAGTATCACGGCCTCGGGGCTGGTCGATACCGAGGGCACCGGCACCAATCTCACCGTCGCGCTGAACTCGGCACCCACAGCGCTGCTGGAACTCGCCATTGATCTGCCCGCTCAGCTGACGGCACAAATCGATGGCCAAGCCACTGTCACCGGCGCCCTGACCGCACCCGAGGTTGCCGCCTCGCTGACTTCAGTTGGTCAGTTTGAGGGGCAGGCATTCGATGTACGTATTGACGGCACCGGTAACCGGAATGTCGTCCATCTGTCTCAGGCCCAAGCTCGCGTTGGCAGCGCCAGCCTCAACGCCCAGGGTACTTTCGATATTGTCGGCGAACAGACTGATCTCACCCTGTCACTGGACCAGGCGCCCCTGTCGCTACTGGAGTTGGCCGGCATACAACCGCCGCCAGGTCTGACGGCAGAGATTTCGGGTAGCGCCAGCCTGAGCGGTTCATTACCCTTGCCCGAGGCGACCAGCCAGCTGCAGATGACCGGAACCTACGATGATATGCCGCTGGTGCTGACCGCCAATGGCAGCCTGGTTGAGCGCCGGGTGCTGATCGACAAGGTCGAGCTGAAGCTCGATGGTGCCACTGCGGTAGAGGTCACTGGCTTTCTGCAGCCGGACATCTACGACCTGCGGTTGAGCATCAAGGACCTGCCACAAAAAACCATTTCCGGCCTGGGCTGGGATTTGATGACCGGCGACTTCAACGGTGATCTCCACATCAGTGGCACACCCACCGACCCAAAGATAGACGGCACATTCAATTACGACGGTTCACTGAAAGGCCTGAACCCGGAGACAGGCGAAGAGACGCTCTTCGAGCTGGGCTGGAACACCCGTATCACCACCGTCAAGCAGATTTTGGCGGTAGAGTCCGAGTTCACACGCAATCAGCGCGAGACGGGCGCGCTGCACTTGACCCTGCCCATCTCCAGCTACCTGACCCATATTGAAAGCGGCGGCTCAACAAGCGCGCTGCCACTCGCCTTTGATCTTAATGGCGCACTGGATCTGGCCATACTGAGCCTGGTGCTGGATCCTGACATCCACCGGCTCAGTGGACGAGCCGCCGTGCGGTTGCAGGGTGAAGGTTCCGTGGCCCAACCGATTCTGACCGGCGCTCTGGAGCTGCTCGACAGCCGCTATGAAAATACCTTATCCGGCACCCTTTTCTCCGACGTGCAGCTCTTGCTGCAAAGCCAGGGAACCCGAGTAACCATTGCCGATGCGCGGGCGCAAGGCAGTGGCCGGGGGCATCTGGAAGCCAGCGGCGTCATCGACTGGTCACAGCCAGACAGCGAAAGCGCCATCAATATACAACTGAAAGCACAGCACGCGGCGCTGCTCGAACGGGAGGATCTGGATGGCGAAGTAACCGGTGAACTCGCATTGACCGGTAGCTTCAACGAGCTTTGGCTGGAGGGTGAGCTGGATGTCACACCCTTCGCTGCGAACATTGAGGTGGCGTTGCAAACCGATATTCCCGAAATTCAGGTAGTGGAAGTCTATGGCGATCGTGATGAGCCGCTGGACGACGAGGGCGCCAGCTCAATCATTCCGACCATCAATCTCGACCTGACCATTAAAGCGGATCAACAGGCGTACCTGCGCGGCCGCGGGCTGGAAGCGGAACTGGCGGGGCAGATATTTTTGTCCGGCACCGCGGCAAGTCCTCACTTCGATGGAGATTTCAGTATTGTGCGTGGCGTGTTCGAAGTCTTCGGCCGCAAGTTCACCTTGCTGCAGGGCGAAGTCATTTTTGCCAACAACGCGCTCTACATGTACATCCCCGGCGAGTATGTGCAGGACGAGCACACCATTCGCGCGGAGCTGTCAGGCACTGTGGAAAACCTCGAACTCAAACTCACCTCGGTACCGGATTTGCCCGAGGATGAAATCCTGTCCCGCCTGATTTTCGGCAAATCCGCGCAAAATATCACACCATTCGAAGCCATACGCTTGGCCGGCGCAATACAAACCCTGCGCGGTGGCGGAGGGTTCGACCCCGTCGGCTCCACCCGGGACGCGCTGGGTGTGGATACGCTGTCCATAGAATCCTCCACCACGGATTCCGGCAGCGGCGTCTCCGTCGGCGTCGGAAAATACCTCAGCGAGCGGGTTTACCTGGAGGTCAAACGCACCCCCAACGAAATCCAACCCTGGCAAGGCAGCATTGAAATTCAACTCTCACCCCGCCTGCACCTGAAAAGCACTACCGGCGGCGACAGCCGCACCGGCGCCGAACTGCTTTGGAAAAGGGATTTTTAAGAAAGGGAAAAGGGAAAAGGGAAAAGGGAAAAGGGAAAAGGGAAAAGGGAAAGTAT
>CAYQQJ010000013.1:0-99636 GCA_964419935.1 uncultured Cellvibrionaceae bacterium | reverse complement strand
TGCCTCGCGCCAGATTGCGCAGAGACCACAGGGACTTGATCAGAGGTTCCCTAGGAGGCTGTTCTGACTTAAGGTTGATCTACTGCGCCGGCGGAAAGCCTGGATCTCTTGAGTCCGAACAGCCTTCGAGTTTGCAGCCACTACCGAGTACACGGAGCATCTCAACCGCAGTGTTCCGTTTACAACCAAAATTAAAACAAAACTAGTTCGGGAGCAACACATGAAGACTCGCAATTTACCCGTCAGCCCCAAGGCAAAAAAACATTTCAAAAAATCCACCCTGGCCATGTGCATGGCGGCACTTACGGCACAGGCGTACGCCCAGGACGATGCCTCATCCGCGTCGGCTGCAACCGTAGAAGAAGTCGTGGTTTACGGCATTGCGCAAAGCCTGGAGGATGCCCAGGACATCAAGCGCAACGCATCAACCGTAACCGACGTCATTACCGCCAGCGACATAGGCGCGTTGCCGGACAAGTCCATCATTGAGGCACTCCAGCGGGTGCCCGGCGTTGCTATCCAGCGATTTGCCTCTTCCGAGGATCCGGACCACTTCTCTGTCGAGGGTGGCGGCATCACTGTGCGCGGCATGAATCGCATTCGTGCCGAGTTCAATGGCCGTGACGGATTCAGTGCCGGCGCAGACGGTGGCTTGAATTTTTCCGATATTCCGCCGGAAATGGTCGGCTCTGTTGAAGTGTCCAAGAACCAGACGGCAGACATGGTGGAAGGCGGTATTTCCGGCACCATCAACCTGATCACGCGTAAACCCTTTGACTCCGACGATCTTATTCTGCAAGGCACGGTTCGCGGTAGCTATGGTGATCTCATTGAGGAAGTTACACCGTCCTTCTCCGGTGTGGCCAGCAATGTCTGGGAGACGGACGCCGGTAAATTCGGTGCGCTGTTGAGCCTCTCTGCATCTGAGTTTTCTTCCCGGGGTGATGGCGTTGGTGTGTTCAACTTCTACCCGACAACGTCCTACGTTGGCGACGATCCCCAGCGTGACTATTGGGCGCCTTCAGCGGGATCTGTTCGCCAGCAGGAGAACAGCCGGGATCGTTTGGGATTTTCGACCGCCTTGCAATGGGCCAACCCTTCGGAAACTGTTCAGGCAACTCTGGAATTCATTCATTCCGATTCGGAGCTGACCTGGAGTGAACGGTTTCTGGAATACGGAGAGCAGCCTTTTGTGGATGCTGCCGGCAGTAATATTCAGCTCAGTGACGACTATGGCGATGGCGTAACATTCGATTGCCCCACAGGTAGCGCTCCCTGCCAGTTCACCTCCGGCACTATTCTTAAAAGCCCTCAGGCTGCGGAATTTAATGGCGTACCTTATTATCTGGCAGGTGCCCGCTCTCGTTATAACCGTCGCGTGATTGACGATCTCAGCTTCAATCTCGAATACATGCCAAATGACCAGTTGACGATTACCGCCGACCTGCAACATACCAAGGCCACCAACGAAATTGACGACACCACCGTACACGGCAAATTTTACTCCGACGCCTATCTCGATCTCCGCGATGAGACGGCAGGCTTCGAAATGCTCGATGAGGACGTCGCCAATCCAGCCAGTTATTTCATGCGCTCAGCGATGGACTTCAAGACCGATAATGAAGGTGATCAATCCGCATTTCAACTGGATGGCGAATATGTGTTCAGCGATGGCTGGGTGACGGCCGTCAAGGCGGGTATTCGGCTATCCAATAAAACGCTCGATGTTCAGGAATCCAACTATAACTGGGGTTCTCTCGGTGAAACCTGGATGGGCACGCCGCCTCTGACGTACGATCAGTACGCGGATTCCGGTGTTGTTGAACAATTCACCTTTGAAAACCATTTGCAAGGTTCCGCGCTGCAAGGCAATGACACATTCTGGTTTCCATCAGTCGAGCTCCTGAAGGATACAGCAGCCTTTTACGCCGCCTTGCAAGAACCACGTGTCGATGGGCCCACCACGTCCATTCGTATGGATGGTGGAACCTGGGTTCCTCTTCATGAGCGATCGACAGCTATGGACGGGTCACCGTTCCGCCCATCGGATCTGTCACGCGCGGAAGAAGACCGACAGTCGGTTTATGTGCGCGTCGACTTCGGTGATGACAATGCCGCACTGCGCTACTCCGGTAACATCGGGTTGCGTTACGTGAACTGGCAGTTGAAGTCCACCGGTGCGAACGTTTTCGGCCCCTATGACGAAATCGTTAGTGAAGAAGTCGGCAACTATCTGAATGCATGGGCCTGGACCGAGTACGGCAGTATTCAAACCGACAACCCCGAGCTTTATGCACAGAACCAGGCGCTTTTGACTGAAATTACTCAGTACCTGGATCAGTTGGAAGGTGCGCAGTACACCATCGAAGGCGAAGAATTTTCCCGCGTACTGCCAAGCTTTAACCTGAAGATCGGCGTGACCGACGACCTGATCGTTCGATTGGCGGCGTCCGAGGCGATGTTTATGCCTAACCTGATTGCCGTGCGCAACAGCAGGACCGTGACTCCCAACTTGAACATCATCAGAAATGATGACACATCATCCATTGAAGGTGTTGAGCTGTTAGGCTATGCGGCTAACGGTGCCGGTAACCCCCATCTTCAGCCTGAACTTTCAACCAACCTCGATCTGGCCGTCGAATGGTACTTTGACGACTTCGGCTCGCTGACATCAACACTGTTCCACAAGAAAGTGCGTGACTACTTCCGTCAGTCGACTGCCCTCGAAAACCTGACCAATTCCGCCGGTTTGAGCAATGATGTAATGGTCACCAACACGCAAAATGCGGGAACGGCAACCATCAAGGGTTATGAGTTGGCCTACCAAGGAAGCTTTGCTGCCATCCATGAGTCATTGGCTGATTTCGGTATCCAGGCAAGTTACACCTATATTGATGGTGAATCGACTGATTCTGGTAAGGCGGAGTTTGGTGGCGATCCGGCTTCAAAGTATTCGAGGCAGTTTACCTTTAATAACTTTGATGACCTGCCGCTGGAGGGGCTGTCCGAAGATAACTACAACCTGGTGTTGTTCTATGATAATGGAACCTTCCAGTCGCGTTTCGCCTACAACTGGCGTTCGGCCTACATGCTCAGCTCACGGGATGTGATTGCGTTTGCCCCCGTTTTCGGCGAGTCAACCGGGCAGTTGGATGCGTCTTTCTCCTGGCAGGTCAGCGATAACTTCAAGGTCGGTATCGAGGCCAATAACCTGCTCGATGAAGTCACTCGAACATCCATCCTGAATGAAACCACGTCGTCGGACGACGACACTCAACAGGGAATCATGACACCGCGTTCGTACTTCTCCAATGACCGGCGGTTCTCCCTGTTCGTACAGGCTGCTTATTAGAGTGTCTATCGTAGGAAATGAAGCCCGTGTTGGCACAGTCATCTGACTGTGCCTTTTTTTGATTCTCCGAGATAATTATCAGCCGTGGTTATGGGCTACACTGAGACTCTGCACAGTTGTTAGTTGTTATTTAACCCGGCAATTAACATTATCGGACGAACTGCCTCCGTACGATAAAGATGGTGCTGGGCTTCGGTCCGTTTGTCATCAGGGATAGATCTTTTGAAAACGCATAAACACATCCCTGTGGCTCCCCCGCGGCGTCCCTGCCGCGAGGGTTTCAAAAGATCTATCCCTGATAACAAACTACTTTGGTGCACTCGACTAACACTAGACTTCGAAAAAGAACATTACCCGTAGGTCGGCTTAGATGCGAGCTCTGCGAGCGTCGTAACCCGACAATCAAGCTTGCGGGGCTAATAGTGTAAAAAGTGGAATGGAGACGGTGGCTTGAAAAACGTGGAATCCATACAGCGAATCATCATAGTGGGTGGCGGCACCGCCGGTTGGATGACAGCGGCTGCCTTGTGCAAGGTCTATGAAGACAAATCACTGGAAATCACGCTGGTGGAGTCAGACCAGATTGCGACTGTCGGCGTAGGCGAGGCGACCATTCCCCATATTCGCTATTTCAATGAACGCCTTGGTATTGATGAGCATGAATTCATGCTCGCAACCAAGGCAACTTACAAACTGGGCGTGGAGCTTTCCAATTGGGGAGCGCTTGGCGACCGCTACTTTCATCCGTTCGGCGAGTTTGGATTCAATACCGACGGCGTCTCGTTTTACCACTATTGGTTAAGAGCACGGTTAGCCGGTTATGAAGCAGCCATCGATGAATTTTCCCTGGCCGCCGTCATGGCAAAAGCAGGTAAATTTGCTTACCCCTCAGCCAAACGCGGTTCACTGCGCTCAACCTACTCCTACGCGTTTCATCTGGATGCGACCCTCTATGCCAGATATTTGCGCAGCTATTGTGAAGATAATAGAAAGTGTGAAGATAAGATAAAGCATGAAGGTAAGGAAAACCTCAAGAATCGCTTTCGGCGGATTGAGGGGAAAGTCGTTCGAGTTCAACAGAACCCGGAATCTGGCGACATTGATGCGCTTCACCTGGAAAGCGGCGAAATACTCGCCGCAGATTTCTTTATCGACTGCACTGGCTTCCGGGCATTGTTGCTCAACAAAACCCTGGATGTCGGTTATGAAGACTGGAGTCACTGGCTTCCCTGCGATCGCGCCGTGGCTGTGGCAACCGCAAGCACCGAGGCACCCGCTCCCTACACGAAAGTGAATGCTCAGCAATGGGGCTGGCAATGGACAGTACCCCTGCAACACCGTATCGGCAATGGCATGGTTTACTGCTCCGACTATGTCAGTGACGACGAAGCGGCAATGTCACTTCAAAGCAATCTCTCTCACAACAAGCTATCTCAAAATACGCTGGGCGACTTGAATTTTATACAGTTCAAGGCCGGCGCGCGCAGCCGGAGCTGGCACAAAAACTGTGTCGCTATCGGACTCTCATCGGGGTTCCTCGAACCGCTGGAGTCCACCAGCATCTATCTGATTCAGATGGCCATCATGACATTGACCGATCTGCTTCCCGCGAACAAAAACTACGCTGCGGAACGCGCTGAGTTCAATAGTCGCATATCGCTTGAATACGAGCGACTTAGAGACTATTTGATTCTGCATTACCATGCGACGGACCGTGAAGACACCGAATTCTGGGCGCGCTGCAAAAACATGACAATACCGGAAAGCCTGGCGTTGAAACTGAATGCATTCCAGCAATCCGGTCATATCCTGCGCTATGGGCAGGGCCTGTTTCGTGAGCCGAGTTGGGCGGCGCTTTATCTGGGGCAGGGCGTCCTCCCCGATACTTTTCACCCCGCAGTAGGGGGCATGTCGGACCGGGAGCTGAAAGAACAACTGGATCTCTTCAAAGCCGAAATTGCGGCAGCCGCCGCGAAAATGCCCCAACATCGCAAGGCCATTGAAGCCTATTGTTCCAACGACAGTTCGCACAAGTCGCCGAAGGCCGCTGGCTTCTATGGAGCAAATATATGATACCGGTCAGCGGTAAGCCGCGGGTGGTGGTCGTGGGTTCGGGTTATCAGCTGGCGATGACAGCCTATGCCTTGGCAAAAAAAATTGGTTCCGACAATATTGCCGTAATCGCGGTGGATGTGGGGCAGGATAATTCGCCGGAAGTCATGTCGACGCTGTCCGATATGCGTCTGTTAATTACTCGGCTAGGTATAGATGAGAACGCATTTCTGGCGGGTTGCAGAGCCGATATCAATCTGGGCTGTGTGCTGCGCCGACAGGAACAGTCTGGTGACAATATGTTCGCCAATGGTCGCTATGGCGTGCCCATGAATAATATGCAGTTCCATCAGCTCTACCACCTTTACCACACGCGCAAACCCAGCGTTCAGTTTGATGAATTCAGCCTGGCCTCATGCCTGGCCAAAGCCGGAACGTTCATGGGAGCGTCGAACCGGGTTGACTCGATTTTTGGAACATTGGGTTACGGCTATAGCTTCTCTGCAAAAGCATGCGAAACCTACTTCAAGAGGCTTGCATTACATCTGAACGTGACCTATGTCAGATCGGCTGATATTGCCGTTTCCGGCAGTAAGACAGGCGTTGAGAAAATTGTCACTCAATCCGGGCAGTTTCTCGAAGCCGATTTATTTGTCGACTGTTCAGCTGACGGCGTTCTGGTTTCGCAAATGCGTTCCGCTGGAAAATATACAGCCATTGACCGTCGTACAATCCCGCTTTTCCGACATCGCGCCCTTGTTGAAAACATGAGGGAGGATCGAAATCCACTCTACAGCGAGTCGCTTCAAACCAATCATGGATTCCAATCCGCCGTCAGTCATGACGGCGTAACCCGTACTGAGCAAGTAGATTTTCTGCCAGCGGAATCTTCTGCGAACTCAGGTTTTGCAAAAGGCAGGAGTTTTACGGATGACACGGGTTTTGCTGCGGCGTCGGCGCTGGGCAACTCGTGGAGCGGCAATTGCGTTGCACTCGGTTCAGCGTTTGCCCGGTTACCCAATATACTACCCGGTGCCCAGCAGCTGTTCCTGACGCAGTTGTTACAGTTGCTCAATATCTGGTTCGGACAAAAAGACTGCCGAGCAATCGCCGATGCGTTCAGCCAATCCAGTGCGCAAAGTTTGGCCAGTCTTATTGATGTGCTCAACATTCAACTTCATGCGCATCCATCTCTGGCCGCCGCAGTGGATCTCACCGTAATGAACCGCAGGCGGATCGAACTGTTCTGCGGGTCCGGTACCTTGCCGATGACCGAGAATGCCATGATTGCAGAACAGCAATGGATCGCCTTGTTGCTGGCGCTCGGTTTTGTTCAACAAGGGAGCACGTTGCAGGTCGGTGCCCAGAACATTGCACACAATGGCGAAACTATCAATAACACCTGTGATCAACTCGATGGACTTCGGCATCACATTCAAAAAGCCGCGGCGTCGGCTCCCGAATACAGCGAATGGATCAACACCGTCCGGGGGCGCACGTGAGCACAGAACGCAACCAGCCCGCAGAACCTATTTCAAGTATTGCAATAGTCGGCGGTGGCACCGCGGGCTGGATGGCCGCTGCGGCTTTGGCAAAGGTTATCGGGACTGCACATTGCAAAATTACGCTGGTTGAATCCGAGGACATTGGCACCGTTGGTGTGGGCGAGGCGACGATTCCACCTATCGCCAGCTTCAATGACTTGTTGGGTATCGACGCCAATGACATGCTCCGTGCGACTGAAGGAACATGCAAGCTGGGTGTGGAATTTCTGAACTGGGGGCAGATCGGTGATCGGTACATGCATCCATTCGGCAACTTTGGTCCCAGCATCAACAATATCGCGTTTTATCATTACTGGAAGCGGGCCTATGAGCTCGGTTTGTCACCGGGGTTGGGAGCCTACTCAATCAATACCCTGGCCGCCGGTGCCAACAAATTTGCGCCAGTGGTAAAACGGGCGGATTCGCCGCCTGCCAGAGTTGTACACGCCTACCATTTTGATGCCGCGCTGTACGCGCGATACCTTGCCAGGTTCAGCATGGCATTGGGGCTCGAACGTGTGGAGGGTGTGGTTGAACGGGTAATACAAAACAAGGACACTGGCTTCATTGAATCACTGTGCATTAGCGGCGGACGCAACATTGCGGCGGATTTTTTTATCGATTGTACCGGGTTCAGAGGCCTGTTGATTGAGCAAACACTGAAAACGGGCTTTGATGATTGGGGCCATTATCTGCCCTGCAACAGCGCCCTTGCCGTACCGACAGCGGCGACCACGCCGTTATTGCCTTATACCAAACTCACCGCCCACGGGTTCGGCTGGCAATGGCGAATTCCATTGCAGCATCGAACCGGCAACGGACTTGTGTACAGCAACACGTTTATTGATGACGCTGATGCGGCCGATTTGCTGTTGGCCAATCTCGATGCTGACACTCTTGCGGAGCCGCGACAACTTCGTTTTTCGACCGGTAGGCGAAAGCAAACCTGGAACAAAAACTGTATTGCGGTTGGGCTTTCCAGCGGATTTTTGGAGCCGCTGGAGTCGACCAGCATTCACCAGATTCAATCCACGATTTCCAGATTCCTCGGGCTGTTTCCGCGCAAAAACAGTTTTCAAGCCGAGATGGAGCGGTTCAATAAATTGAGCGAACAGGAATCCATAGGTATCCGGGATTTCTTGATTCTTCACTACAAGGCGACCGCACGAACGGATACCGAGTTCTGGAATCACTGCCGCACCATGGCCATTCCGGATTCCCTGCAAGCCAAGCTCGATCTCTACCAATCGAGCTCCGGATTGTATCGGGACGATAACGAATTGTTCAGCGAAACCAGCTGGCTCGCGGTACTCCACGGGCAGGGTGCCAGTTCCCATGATTATCATCCGATTGCCGATGCCATGCCCGTCGATGAACTGGAAAAGAGATTGCACGACATGCGCGAGCGTGTTCAGGAAGCTGTGCAAGCAATGCCATCCCACGATGCATACATCGAAAGTGCATGTAAATCCGTGGGTCATTAATGGCTAAAAAAGTTACGCAACCAGTCGATAGTTTTTCAACAGACCGTTAGTTTCAGGCGGCACTCAAGGCTCATCCAGATCCCGGTGATGGGCCGCGCGCACCAACAACATCAGGGTGACTGGCGTGGTGAGGGTGAAGAAAATGCCGATCAGTATTTCGTGAATAACCGGTCGGGATTCCAGAGCGGTAAAAAATATTATGGAGGCGACCAGCACGCTGCCCGCGCCCATTGTTGTGCCGAGTGTAGGCGCATGCACACGCTGATAAAAATTCTTCAGGCGCAGCAAACCGAGTGAGCCAATCAGCGTCAGACTGGCGCCAGTCAACAGAAGCAGTGCTGCTAAAACGGCGACCCAAGCTGGCAATTGCGCGAACTGTGTCATTCGATGACTTCTCCTCTCATGAGAAACTTTGCCAGCGCCACCGTGGACACAAAACCCAGCAGGGAAATGACCAACGCCACTTCGAAATAGAGCACGGTGCCGGTGCGTATACCTTGGGTAATTAGCAGTAAAGTCACATTGACGTACATAGTGTCCAGCCCCAGCACCCGGTCCTGCGCTCTCGGGCCGAGCAATAATCGCCAGGCGGAAAACATTATGGCGATGGCGAGAAATAGTTGCGCCAGGTTGATGGCGCCAACCAGCAGTTGCGCGCTACTCATTCAAATGCCTCCAGCAGCAATCGCTCGTAACGGCCTTTGATGATTGCAATCCAGGCGTCTTCATCGATCAGGTCCAGCACATGAAGTGTCAACATGCCACGACTGGAGTCGAAGTTGACCCACAGCGTGCCGGGTGTGGAAGTAACTATGATCCCGAGTAAAGCCAAGCCGTAGGGTGAGGTCAACTCCAGCGGTATGTTCATGAATTCCGAATTTTTATGTTCCGTCCGCAACCGCAAAACAATGCGCGCAACTGCGATGTTGGAGCGAACAATATCGTACAACACCAAACCGGCCAGTTTCACCAATGCCAATGGACGACGCAGTCGCCCAGGCGGCAGGTCCAGCTTAAGCAGCGCCAGGGAAATAAACAGCGCAATACCGATGGCGAGCACTATGTGACCGGGCGAAATGGATTGCTGCAGTATCAGCCAGAAGAGCACCAGCCCAGTGACACTCAGAATATAAGGCAGTGAATTTTTCATGGCTGCGCCTTCTCCCCGGCCAGTTCCAATGCAGCTTCAGAGTCAGCTTCGGCAAGTCGCTGAACTGGGGCTGATGTCTTTACGCCCTCAATATAATAAGCCGGTTGATGCAGTACTTGCGCTGCGCCCTCCATGTAGCGCATTACCGGGCCTGCCTGAAATGTCAGCAGCGCACAGAGAAACAGCAGGGCGGCAACCGGCGTCATTTCCAGCGCGCTGACGCGGGGAACCTGCCGCTCAAAGTCCGGCCAGAAATGCCGCATGCCCGCGCGGGTCATAGCAATTAACGCGGCCAGCCCGGAGATAATCAGCAGCGCCACAAACAACCACGCGGCAAAGCCGATGGAATGCTCCTCGCCCATGCCGAGCGGGTTGAGCAAACCGGTCATGAGCGCAAACTTGGACAGAAAACCCGACAGTGGCGGCAGCCCGGCCAAGAGTACCGCGCACGCGAGAAACGCGACGCCCAGCAGAGCCAGCATCGCGGGAACGGCGACGCCGACCTCGTCTTCCTGTTCGGCGTCATCATCGTCTGCCAAGCCGAAGGCTTCCCGGGTTACGGCAAATATGTCCGCGCCGGCCGCGCGACCGCGCTCAACCAGGGGAATCAGCAAATAAAAGGCGCTGAGGGTCAGAGTTGAACTCACCAGATAAAACAGGGCGCCTGCCGTGACCGAAATCTGATTGAAGCTGGCGGCGGCCAATAAAGTGCCGGATGAAACCAGTACGGAGAAGCTGGCCAGTCGCGCGGTATCCTGAGACGCCAATACGCAGATCATGCCAAAGGTGATGGTGGCGATGCCGCCGTAAAACAGCCAGTCGCTGGCGAACTGAGCAGAATCACCGGCGGCGTCGCCGAACACCAGCAGCCACAAGCGCAACACGATATAGATGCCCACCTTGCTCATAATCGCGAACATGGCGACAACCGGTGGCGTGGCTGCGGTGTAGGCTGTGGGCAGCCAGAAGCTGAGCGGCCAGATGCCGGCCTTGACCAGGAAAGCCACGCCCAGAATGGCCGCGCCGGCTTCCAGCAACAGCCGATCGTCTGGTGTCAGTAGCGCCACGCGTACGGCGAGGTCCGCCATGTTCAGGGTGCCGGTGACGCCATAGATCAGGCTGACGCCAATCAGGAACAAAAACGAGGTGGCCAGATTGATGGCAATGTAATGCATGCCGGCCTTCACCCGTCGCGCTCCTGAACCGTGCAGCAACAGCCCGTAGGAGGCCGCCAGCATCACTTCAAAAAACACAAACAGGTTGAAAATATCCCCGGTGAGAAAGGTGCCGTTGAGGCCCATCAGCAAAAACTGGAACAGCGGGTGAAAATACACGCCCGCGTTGTGCCAACGGGCCAGAGAGTAGACCAGCGATGTCAGCGCGAGAATACTGGTGAGCACCAGCATGAGAGCGGACAATGGGTCCAGCACCAGCACTATGCCGAAGGTCACCGACCAGTTGCCCAACAGGTAGACGCTGGACAAGGTGCCGGCTTGTCCCTCGGCATCCGCCAACAACAGCAATACCACCGACACCACCAGCAGCGACAGGGTGGTCATCAGCGTGATCGCCACCTTCAATCGTCGGCCACGGGCTTCTAGCAGAAGCATCAGCATGCCCGCGATCAGCGGCAGAATTACCGGAAGAATCAGCAGGTGATTAATCAGCGGGTTCGCAGCCAATTGCGTGGTAGCCAATAGAGTGTACCAGTCGCTCACGAATGGTCTCCGCGGCCGTCAACATGGTCGGTACCGGTGAGCCCGCGGTTGGCGAGCATGACCACCAGAAACAGGGCCGTCATCGCAAAGCCGATGACAATCGCCGTCAGCACCAGAGCCTGGGGCAGTGGGTCCGTGTACTGGCTGAGATCATCGGTGACTGCGTCCAGCACCGGCGGCGCATTCATGGTCAAGCGGCCCATGCTGAAGATGAACAGGTTTACGGCATAGGATACCAGCGACAGGCCAATGATGACCTGAAACGTGCGAGGCCGCAGTAACAGCCACACGCCGGACCCGGCCAGAACGCCGATAGCAATGGCAAGTATCAGCTCCATTAATGTTCTCTCTCGTGTTCGTAAACGGGAATGTCGATCTTGGTCGGGCGATGACTGCGGATGGACTGGTGCGCCAGTGCAATCAACAGCAGCACCGTGGCACCCACCACCAGGGTGAATACGCCCAGGTCGAATATCAGCGCTGTGGCCAGCGGTATTTTGCCAAACAGCGGCAGCTCGACGTAGGTAAACGCCGTAGTCAGGAAGGGGTAGCCGAACAGCCAGGCGCCCATACCGGTAGCCACCGCAAACAACAGGCCGAGGCCCATCCACCGGGCTGGATGTATCGCCAGCCGCGCCTCCACCCAGCGAGTGCCCCCGGCCATGTATTGCAGAATTACGCCGATGGACAGCGTCAGCCCGGCGACAAAGCCACCGCCGGGGAGGTCGTGCCCACGCATGAACAGGTAAATAGCCAGGGTGGCAATAACCGGGAACAGCAACCGCATAATCAGCGCCGGCACCAGCATGGTATCCACCAACATGGCATTCTTGCGGCCGTCGCTGCGCTGGTCGTCCTGGCTTTGTTGCACCAGTTGTTGATGCGGGCGATCGGCATTGTCCGGCGCCGGCCGGAAGCGGCGCAGCAGGGCGAAAACCGTCAGGGCAACAATGCCCAGAACGGTGATCTCACCAAGGGTATCGAACGCGCGGAAATCCACCAGAATCACGTTGACCACGTTCTTGCCGCCACCCTCGGTGTAGGCGAGATCAAGGAACCAACTGGAGATGCTGTCCGGCGGGGGCCGGGTCATTACAGCGAACGCCAGAATGGCGACGCATACGCCGACTGTCAGCGCAATCAGCAAGTCCAGCAGGCGCCGCGCCTGGGTTTTGGCTGGTCGTCGGGCGCTGGGCTTCATACTCTCGAACCGCTTCGGTAGCCAGCGCAGCCCCAGCAAAATCAAAACGGTGGTAACAATTTCCACCAACAGCTGGGTAAGCGCCAGGTCCGGTGCGGAGAACCAGACAAAGGTGATACTGGTGGCAAGGCCGGCGCCGCCCATGAGCATCAATGCCGCCAGTCGGTGGTACTTGGCCTGACGCGCGGCGCCCAGGGCACAGGCGATACCCACCACCCACACCAGCAAAAACGCCCAATCAATGCCCTGCAGTGTCGGCGGCTGTTTGAAGAGTGTCATGTTCATGAACGGCAAAATACCGGCCACCAGCCCCGCGCAGACCAATAGCCGCAATTGCGGCTGCAAACGCTGGGTGCCCAGCCAGTGCTCTCCGGATTTTGCCATCCGCCAGGACAGGAAAACCATCAAACGGTCGAACAGGCCCTGGCTGCTGAGGTGGCCGAACCAGGGTGGGTTCTCCATATGTGCCAAATGACGGCGCAGGGCAAAATAACCCGCCACGCCGCCTGCCAGTGCGAGTACGCTCATGAACAGGGGCAACGTGACACCGTGCCAGACGGTGAGGCTATAAACCGGCGTGGCCGGCCCGAGTACAGCGGTGACGGCGGTGTTCAAGAACGGGCCGATGGTGCGTGAAGGCACCATGCCGACGATCAGACAACCCAGCACCAGTATCGCGATGGGCAGCAGCATCCAGCGCGGCGGCTCATGGGGTGGTCGCGGCAAATCCGTGGCCGTTGGGCCGAAGAACACATCGCGGATGAAGCGCAGGGAATAAATAACACTGAATGCACCCGCCAGGGTGGCAATGTAAGGCAGCGCCGTATCCAGCAGTGAGTCCTTGTGCAGGGCAATGGTTTCCGCAAAGAACATCTCCTTGGAAAGAAAGCCATTGAGCAGCGGCACACCGGCCATGGACGCCGCCGCTACCATGGCCAGGGTGGCGGTGATTGGCATAAACCGGTACAGGCCGCTCAGGCGCCGCAAATCCCGCGTGCCGGTTTCATGGTCGATAATCCCCGCCGCCATAAACAGCGAGGCTTTGAAGGTTGCGTGGTTCATCATGTGAAAAATGGCAGCCACGGTGGCCAGCGGCGTATCCAGGCCGAGCAGCAGCGTAATCAAGCCCAGGTGACTGATGGTGGAGTAGGCCAGAATGCCTTTCAGATCCTGCTGGAACATCGCGCAAAAGGCCGCGAACAGAAATGTAAACAGGCCGATGCTGCCGACAATCCAGAACCAGGCATCCGTGCCGGAAAGCACCGGCCACAGCCGCGCCAGCAGAAAAACGCCGGCCTTCACCATGGTTGCGGAATGCAGATAGGCGGAAACGGGGGTGGGCGCCGCCATGGCCTGGGGAAGCCAGAAGTGGAAGGGAAATTGGGCGCTTTTGGTGAGAGCGCCGAGCAGAATCAGTATCAGCGTCGGCAAATACAGTGAATGGTTGCGAATCTCGGCACCGGCCGCCAGCACCACATCAAGATCGTAACTGCCAACAATATGCCCCAGCAGCAGCACGCCAACAAACAGACACAAGCCGCCGGTGCCGGTTACCGTCAACGCAATGCGGGCACCATCCCGCGCCTTGGCGTTGTGGTGCCAGTAGCCGATCAGCAGAAAGGAAAACAGACTGGTGAGCTCCCAGAAAAACACCATCTGAATCAGGTTGCCCGACAGCACAATACCCAGCATGCTGCCCATGAAGCCCAGCAGAAATGAAAAGAAGCGTGGCACGGGGTCGTTGGCGGACATGTAGTAGCGGGCGTAGAGCACCACCAGCAGGCCGATGCCGCACACCAACATGGTAAACATCCAGGCAAAGCCGTCCATGCGCAGGGAAAAGTCGAGCCCCTGACCGGGCAGCCAGTCCGCGTGGTAGCGAATGATTTCCCCGGCAGCAATGGTCGGGTAGACGTACCCGGCGGCAATCAGTCCACATAACGCCACCGTACCTGCCAGCCAGGCTTCGGCATTGCGCGCATTGGCGCGCAGGAATACCGCCGCAAAGCTGCCGGCGAAGGGTAGCAGTAGTATGAACAACAGAATGCTGGCGGACATGATTGGCCGGGTTACCTCTACGGCTGTGGATGAGATGCCTCTATGTAGATAAGCAATTTACGGGAAAATTTCGCGCACTGCCATTGGGAGCCTGTTTATGCGGGGGCTTGCTTCCCCAGAACTAACAGGAGTTAGCAGCGAGCTACTATAACGAACAACTATAAGCAGCGAAAAGCCCAGGCCACCGGTAAACCGGTCAAACGCAACGCGGATCGGCTTTGGTTGGCGGTATCGTAGCCTGGATGGAGTGCAATGGAATCCGGGGCCGTCAGCGGTTGGTCCTCCCCGGATTGCGTTGCACTCCATCCAGGCTACAAATTTGCGAGAGCAAAGGGTAAACGGTTACATTTTTTGGTGGTTTGACAGGCCAGAAGTTGGGTTGTATGCTGGTATAACGTTTACATTCTGGTTGGCGTGGCTGGTATGAAGAATCGATTTGTGCGTGTCAGCCTTCATGAGGGCGTCTGTAATTAGACGGATGTATTAGCAGGCATCTCGTCTAGAAAGTCGTCAGACTCCTGACTTAAGTACCGAGGTGGGCCAACATGAATTTTAATAAAGGCACCCCAAGCAAACCCTATTGCAATAAAACTCGTAGCGCGTTTCCGGCTGCAGACAAATTCGCGGAATACAAGGTTCCATTGCGCAACTACTTCCTGAAGCGCGTCAACAGTTCCGAGGAAGCCGAGGATCTTGTGCAGGATGTGTTTCTGCGTCTGCTCAAGCGCAATGTGAGTGAGCAAATCGACAGGCTGGACTCCTACCTCTTTCGCGTAGCGGCGAATACCTATAAGGATTATCTGCGCTACAACGCCATTCGTGGCGAGGGTCAGCACTGCTCGTTGGAGGAGGCGCCTGAGCCGCGGCTGGAAATCTCTGCAGAACGCGTCGCAATTGCCGAGCAGTCCCTGAGTCAGCTTACGCAGGAGCTGGACAAGTTGCCTGAGCGCACGCGAGACATTTTCGTTATGCGCGCCATTCAGAATCGCCCTTATGCAGAAATCGCCCAGCTGATGGATCTTTCCACACGCGCTGTCGAAAAGCATACCGCCAAGGCGCTCGGTATCCTGGGCGACGCATTACGCTATTAGCACTCCTCCTATCTCTGGGACAGTGAAGCGTTACCTAATGGCACCTACTCAAGTGCTGTCATTCCTGCGCAGACGCATTATTGTCCGGAACTTCCTACGGCATTATGCGAAGTGCCTGGGGATTACCTTATGAAGAACTTGATCTGCCGCTAAGTTTTCGAGTACCTGACACTAAAAGCCGCGGCGCCTCCCTGTGAGGGATGGATGCCGCGGCACTTTTTTGGGGCGCGCTAGTTGAGCAGCCCGGCTTCGGCGTGGATCCTGCGGACTTCATCGGCAGGAATCTTGATTACCTCGCGATCGTAGGTCATGAGACCGTTGATTTCGCCTTCCACGTCAGTTGTCTGTGTGTAGACTCCGGCCGCGATGCCCTTTTGTTTCAGTTCGCCCAGTATGCGCATGGATTCGCGGTAGCGCTCCGTATACTCGGCGAGGGTTTTCGGCAGGCCGCCATAGCCCCAGTTTTCCTTGTTGGTATCCCACAGGTGGCCCTTGACCGGCCAGCCATGCCCGCCGAATTCGCCCATGACTTTGACGTAATCGTCAAAAAGTTTATTGTCCAATGGATACGCCGGATGGGGGTAGTTGTGTTCGTCTGCGATATCACCCACCTCAAAAAAATTGCCGCCGCTGGCGATGTTGAGGTAGCGGGTCGGATCATAGGCTTCTGCCCATCGGCCGACCTCCATGGAACGGTGCTGACCCCAGCGCTCGTTGAATGTGGTCCACATGACGATGCTCGGATGGCTGTAGAGCGTGTCGATCATGATTTTAAGCTCTGCCATGTACTGCTGGTGCGCCCAATCCGGCCAATCCGCGTTCAGGTCGTCGCCCCGGCTCCACATTCTGTCGTGGTCCGGTTTGTAGCCCGGGCTGTCGGCTCGTAGCTTTTTCCATTTGGGCCATTCATTCGGACCCGCCCCGCCGGATACCTGATCCTGCCATACCAGAAAGCCCATGCGATCCGCGTGATAGTAGTAGCGGCGCGGTTCTACCTTTTTATGCTTGCGGATCATATTGAAACCCGCATCCTTGAGGTACTCCATTTCGAACACGATGGCGTCGTCGGACGGCGGGTTGAGAAAGCCATCCGGCCACCAGCCCTGATCGAGCGGTCCGAGGTGGAAAATGTCCTTGCCGTTGAGCGTGAAGCGCCAGTTGCCGTCATCGTCCATGCGTTTGCCAATGGTGCGAAAGCCGATGTAGGAACCGACGGTGTCGATGGGTTTGCCGGCTTCGTCGAGTAGCTCGATCTCCAGATCATAGAGGTGCGGGTTCTCGGGTGACCAGAGAGTCGCATTGCCGATCGACATATTTCCGTTGGTGAGAGGTGTTACTTTGCGAGCGATTTCGTCACCACCCTCTGATACCGTTACACGCAAGCTGGCCGACTTGATGGGGTCGCCACCTAATGTGGCCTGCACGGAAAGGCGGCCATTGGCCTCGCCGCTCATTTTGAGCTCACTCAGGTAGGTTGCCGGCACGTTTTCAAGCCATACGGTTTGCCAAATACCGGATGAGGGGGTGTACCAGATGCCCTGGTTGTTGCGTTGCTGTTTGCCACGTAACTGGTAGCGATCGTGGGCATCGGTTTCGTCAAAAACTCGCAGCACAATCTCGTTGTCGCCTTTTTTAATAAAATCCGTTACGTCGAAATAGAACGGCAGGTTGCCGCCCACATGGGAGCCCGCGAATTCGCCATTCACCCACACGCGGCAAGCGTAATCCACGCCCTCAAAGTGCAGCAGGCTTCGCCCATTCGGCTCATGTTTCGCTTTGAAGGTGCGTCGGTACCAAAGCGCCTGATTGTCGTCCAGGCGTTGCCCGACGCCAGACAAGGGCGTCTCCAGGGCAAAAGGCACCAGAATCTGGTTAACCCATTTGGCGGGCTGGGCGCCGCCGCGGTTGGTGATGGCGTAGTGCCACAGGCCGTTGAGGTTCTTCCATTGCTCGCGCACCATTTGCGGTCGCGGATATTCCCGCCAGGCGTTTTCCGGGGTAACTTTCGCACCCCACTCGGTAAGCATGGAGCCCTCGACGGGACTCCAATCCGCGTCAGCCCACGCGTGGGAGGCTAACATCACAGCTATCGTTGCAAGTAGTCGTTTCATTTCGGTTTCTCGGATGGGGGGTTAACGGTGCTATTTGGGTTTTGTTGAGATATCCGGGCACCGCCTTCTATTGGTTGATTAAGGATTCGCCGGTTGGTTTCTTCGCTGAGAATTGCTATTTCGGGGCTGTCTGCAAGGGTGCGGATAAGCGCAAAAACCCCCTCGACTTTCCTGTAAGCCTCAGCGTTGGCTGGTGTTTCCAGCCAACGGCGGTGGCCGTCGAAAGTTGCCTCGCCGATATCCCTGGCCTGCATTTGCTCAAACCACTGGAGGGCGGCGAGCTCAGGTTTGTTGCTGTCCGTATCATCGTTCATGGAAATTCCTTCCGCCGGTCGGTCACTGGAAACAAACACACTGTAAGGAATGTTTCTCCCGACTTATTATGACGCGCGCCTCAAGAATTTCCGAACCCTGTGCAGGGGTGTTTTGCAATGAGTGGTGCTGAGCCCAACGCAGTTACGTCGAGTGGGTTAAAGGCCCCTATGGGTCCTCAAACCAACCGCCTTTGGGTGTGACTCCAGAATTGCTTCGAGTTCTTCGACGACGTCGGGTTTTTGACCGGCAAGGTTCTCGGTCTCCAGCGGATCATTCCTCAGGTCGTAGAGCTCGTATATGATCTCCTCGTCCGGATTTTTTTGCCAGCGCACCAGGCGATATTGCTCCGTACGGATCGCGAGGCCCAATACACCGGCACTCGGAAACACGTGATAGGCGTGGTCGCGCACCCGTGCTTTGGGATTTTTCAATACCGGCACCAGGCTTTGGCCATCAATCGGTTGAGGTGTGTGTGGTTGAGGAAGCCCGGCGAGTTCGACCAAGGTCGGATAGATATCGACAGTCTCGGCCAATTGGCCGCTGCTGACCCCACGTTGCATGCCAGGGGCTGCGATGATCAGAGGAATGTGCGTCGCCTGCTCGAAGTTTGTGTGCTTGGTCCAGATGCCGTGGTCACCGAGATGGAAGCCATGATCGCCCCAAAGTAAGACAATGGTGTTGTCACTCAAGCCATAATGATCCAGCGCATCGAGCAAGCGGCCGACCTGGGCATCCATGTAACTCATGCTCGCGTAGTAACCATGAATCAGCTTGCGCTGTAGTGCCTCATCGTAAGAATCCTCGTCTTCGGGAATCGGAAAGTATTGGCTAATTTCACCGCGACGCTTGCGACTGATTGTCGGTGCATTTTTGGGGTGCTGTTGAAATTCCGCAAGCTTGAATTGCTTGGGATCGTACATATCCCAGTATTTTTGCGGTACCGAAAAGGGCATGTGTGGGCGGGCAAAGCCCACCGCCATGAAAAACTTTTCCTGAGGCTTTTTGGCCGCTTTTTTCAAGCGGTCAATCGCGATACTCGCCACGCGGCCATCGGCATAAGCTTCATCCAATACGTCCGGTGATTCCCAGGCGGCACCACGGGGTAATTGCTTATTGGGTACGCCGGTGTCGACATTGCCAAAAAAGGCTTCTTCGCGAGTTAGCTGATTATGAGTGCTTTCCGGCAATAAATATTCGATGACCTTGTCTTTGTGATGGGTGAGTGTCCAGGAGGCTTCATCGTTATCGTTGCCGTGGCCAATATGATAAACCTTGCCCATGCTCTGGCTGACATAACCGTTGTTTTTGAAATGCTGGGGCAGGGTAACTGCATCGGGATAGACATCGCGGAAATCGGTCCCAAAGTTGTAGAGCCCGGTGGAAGTCGAGCGCGAACCGAGCATTAAGTTGTAACGTGAGGCCATGCAAACGGCCTGGTTTGCGTAGGCGCTTTCGAAACGCACACCGCGGGCGGCGAGTTGATCGATATTGGGTGAAATTGCCATCATATCGCCATAACTGCCGAGAGCGGGTTTTAAATCATCCACCAGTATGAGCAGGACATTAGGTTGCTTTTTTGTTGCGGTCGTTTCACTTGTCGCCGCGGTAGCCTGTAACGCGAGCCCGAAAAGAGTCATCGATGCGAGACAGAGAAAGAGCGCGTCTGATATCAGGGCGAAAGTGTTGCGCCGAATGTGACAAGCCATGATGATTTCCTCTTCGTTGTCAGGTTTATGGCGAAAGTATTACAAAAACTTTTACCAACGTTATTGCGAAAAAAAGCCACCGATTTCTCGGTGGCTATCAAGGACAAGAGCATTTCAAGATTTAAAAGGTCGCGCGAATACCCAGTGAGTAGGAGCGACCGGGGGATACGATGCGCTCGGGGTAGCCGGAAACTCTTGGATCAACACCTTCAAATAAGTAATGGTACTGATCCAATGTTTCATCAGTGAGATTTGTCGCACTGGCGATGACTTTGAAGTGTTTGTTGATGTCGTAGCGCAACGTCATATCCAAACGACCATCCGGTGTTTCCTGGTAAGAGTTACGGCCGGGGCGGGTGAACCCGCTGGTTTTTCGCCATGCAAGACGAACTGCCACCGGCCCTTGTTCATAGTACGGAATCACATTATATATGCGCTCACTGATAGCACCGGCAGGCACCGAAAATACGCGGGTACCCACACCCCGAGTGTCTTCGACGGCATCTGTGTCATTAAACGACGCATTCGCTGTGATACCGAAGCCCAGTCCAAAATAATGATTGTAGGCGAATTCCAACCCCTGGAAATCATATTTGGTATCCGCGTTGATTTGTCGGTTGATCTCGGTCGGTACCTGGATGGTTTCCCCGGTTGCATTACCGTCAATGTCCACTTCAATCGCAGGTGTCGTGGTGTTCACCAGTTCACGAGTGAGGAACGCCTCTACTTGCTTGAAGTAGTAGGCCGCTGTCAACGAAACGTCCTCATTGACATACCATTCAAGGGAAAGATCGAATTGATCCGCGAAGAAGGGGTCCAGTTCCGGTGATTTGGGTGTCAGTCTCAGGCTTTCCACATCCACCAGACCAACGTTGGTGTTGCGTGTTGGAATCAGGTCCGTCAGCAAGGGCCTTGAAATCGTGCGCGCTGCGGCCGCTCTCAGATAGAGATCCTCTCTCAATTCAACGGACAAGTTGAGAGATGGCAAGACTTTGGTGTAGGAATGGCTGCCGGTAGTCGCCTGCAGATCATTGCTAACCCCGCCGAAGGTGTAGGACTGAGTCTCTTCATCGTAGCGCGCTGTCAGGTTATCAAGCAGAACGGTGAAACCCGAAGCTTCTACATCCGTCGACACAACACGCACACCGGCGTTACCACTGTAGTAAAAACCGGCCAGAGTGCTGGCGAAATTCATTTGTGCATATAACGCAGTGGTATCTTCGGAAAGGTCATAGGTGCCCGGCAAGTCGAACGTATTTAACTGTTCGTCGAAATTATAACTTGCAGGTCGATCGGAACGCTCAAACTCAGTGAAGGCGCGTTGGATCAGCGCGTCCTCGTCCCATTGTGGCCAGTAAGGCGTGTAGTCCAGGCCGTTGGTGCCGTCGAGCGAAGGGTCGCCATAGTTATCGAAATAGCTTTTGTAAGGGAAGGCGAACGCAACATCGGCTTCGCTCAAGGCAGGCCGGTCGGCCGCCCTTGGCGGCGGGCCAAAATTGAAGTTGTCCCGATCAGTTACCAGGGAAAGGTCGCGCTGCTCCAACCGCAGGCCCACGTCGACCGACGTGATAAACCCACTGTCGGCAGCCCAGTTGGCGTCGAAGCTGATCGAGTTGATTTCGTCATCAGATTCCTGTTCAAACGTCAGGATATTTCGGATAGCCCACTGATTCGGATCTTCGACGCCCTCCTCAAAACCAATGGCGATATTGCCGGAATCCCTGATGTCAAAAGCGCCGAACCGCGTAATGGGTAACCCCGCGCGACCTTCGACACCCTGCATCTGCGTGGCGAGCGTGGGGTTGGAGCGATCCCGTGTTGAGTTTGAATGGGCGATGTTGGCGCTGAGTGTCCAGTCACCGACCAGGTAATCAACCTTCAGCCCCAGGTTGACGGTTTCATCGTCGTTGTCGTTGGGGTTGCGAAAGTTGACGATACGGCCCTGGCCATAAGGCATGCCCATGAGTACTTCGTACTCATCTGCAGTGCCTGCATTGAATTCGTTGATGATCACGTCACCCTCGGTACCGGGAAGCGGACCAAGCTCGGGAATCAGCAGGTTTTCAAGAATCAGACGGTTGTTGCGCACGAAAGTTGATTGCTTGATATAGGCCGCATCGAAGTTCACGCTCAACGCATCGGTTGGCTCGTACTGGACCACCGCAAGCACGCTGTCGCGGTCAATTTCCTGATCGACAATGTCGTAGCTGACAGCACCGAATGCGACTTCGCGCAGGCCATCGCCGTTCAGATCATTGCGTGGGGTAACGTTTTCATCAGCTTTCGCGGAAGGTCCGTTAACTGGACTCCGAAAGCGAGGGTTGGCCAGTCGGTTTTCATACACGGGAGTGTCTTCATGCAACCCGGCCCAACCGATGGCAATGCCGAGCTTGTTGTCCATGAACTGATCAATGTAAGTCAGGCTGGTACGGGAACCGAGATCATCGGCTGTATCAATCCCGGCGGCATTGTCATTGCGCAGGCCGCGCACCACACCGACAAAACTGCGGCGCTTGCGATCCAGCGGTTTCACGGTTTCCAGTCGAACGGTGCCGGCAACACCGCCTTCTATCATTTTCGCCTCGGGGCTTTTGGCAACAGTGACGCGATTCAGCAGTTCCGAGGGCAGTCGTCCCATGGCAACGCGTCGCGTGCCTGGCGCGGTTGTTGTCAAAACGCGGCCATTGAATGTTGTCAGGGTCAGGTCCGGGCTCAAGCCTCGGATCGTCGCGAACTCGGCGCGGCCGTTGTTTGTTGTGTAGTTGACGCCGGGAATACGGCTGATGGCATCGGCGATTGATACGTCCGGCATCTGACCAATATCTTCAGCAGTAATGCCGTCAACGATGTTGGTTGCCTGGCGCTTTATATCATTGGCTTCATTAATGGAGGAGCGCACGCCGGTAACGACCACCTCCTCAAGTGCATCGGGCTGTTGGGCGACCACGGAAGAGGCGGCGCCAAGTGAAGCAACGCCCAGTGCTACAGCATTCGCAAGGCGTCTCCGGAACGGGGTATTTATTTTGGAAGTCATAGTTCTCCAGCATCTATTTGATTGTTGTTGATAACGGTTTCTGATGAACCTTCTGTTTAAAACCTACGCGCATATCGGCAAGGCAATTTGCGCATGTAAGTTAAAGACGCGTGAATTTCTGGAAACCGAACTTATTTATGGAAACAGCAGAGATGGGATGCCGAAGCGCGGTGCCGCAGTTCGGTTAATGCGCAACAAGGCGTCTTAGTCTGTTCATGACAGAAGGCCGTGCATTGGCCACCGCTGTCATTCTTTCAATAACACAATAAGAGAAACGAAACATGAAAATAACGGCTAACAGATTATTGATAAATGTGGCGAGTGCAATTTTCGTTTGCACCTGCCTGGCTGTCTCGCCGGCGCAAGCCGACAAGGCGGTGGGAGTCAACGTTAATGGCCTGGGAAATCAACTGGCAGATCTGAGCACCAACGGCATGCTGCAGCGCTCTGGAACCGCCTGGGTCAGAATGTTTGTCGATATGTCCAAGCTGCGCGGCAAGAGCCAGGCACAGATAGATGCGGACACCAGCATCGCGAATTTCCGAGCATTGCACAATGCTGGGTATAACACCATTCTCAGCCTGAAGTGGGCGACGAATGGCCGTGATTTTCCTGGCCCCGGCACCCAGGGCCGCCTGGACGATTTTGACGTTATGCGCAAGGTTCTACGGGGTGCCGGGGCTGAAAGTATCGACATTGTTGTGGTCGGCAACGAGCCCTTTCGCGAAACCGATCTGGCATTTCGGGATGGAGACATGACCGCCTGGTATACGCGAATGGCCAATGAGATCAATAACTTCCGCAATAATAACAACTACGGCTATGACATTTACATGGGCGCGTTCAATAATGTTCACATACCTGCTGAAAGAACGGCGGTATTCAACGACTTGATGGAGTTTGCCGCAAATCAGGACTGGATTGCGGGGGTGGACTTGCACATGCATCATAAGCTTATCGAAGAGTGGCCGAATGCGCTCAGTTTTACTTTGGGTGAGATCGACAGTAACCAGAATATTCTGGTTACCGAGTTTTCCCTGATGCGTTGGTACAGGAGCAACAATACGAACCCGCTCGTCAGCACTTACGCCAACAAATACTACCCTGGTGGTACAACCAAAAAGGTTTGGCAGGAGCTTGCTACTCTGCAGAATCTGAAAAGCACGGCGCGCTGGCTGGATTTCAATGCGATGCACAATTTTACCAACTCGCGCAGACATTACCTTCGTAACGTCCATCGTGACTATTTCAGTGTGACCGGCAATAAAATTCGGGTGGCTACCTTTGCTTTGCGACAGAACGGCTTTCCCAACTACTCAAGCAGTTCGGATGCCTGGATATATAACGGGCTCTTTTGCTTCAGTACATGCACGCCGGAGGATGAAGGTTTTCAGTGGTTGGACGATTTCAGAAACTTGCCGAAACAATAGCCCAAGCAATAACCGAGACAAGAAATGTTAGGTTCGAGGCAAATGGCAGCCGTTCTGCCTCGAACTTATCGCTTGATGCGGTCATGGAGGCCGCCTTACCGCACCCTATTTGCTGGTCCGTTCGGCTTTTTTGCCTGGTGTTTCACCGGGTTATCTGTTGTCGACAGTGGGCAGCCGTCAAGCCAGCAGTCGATCAGTTTGATGGGGTTGCCGGTAACCACAACTCTGTCCTGACTCTGTTGCATCAGTTGGTGAAGATCCTGTCTGAGCGTCAATAGAATGCTCCCATAGGCGGGGTCTTGCGCCAGGTTGTGCTGCTCAAAAGGGTCCTTTTCAAGGTCATACAGTTCCTCAGCCGGGCGGGCCAGGTAAGCACGTACGGTAGCCGATGCCTCAGCATCACTTTTTGCTTTTGCCATCCATTCCGGCCAATGCTTGTTGTGATCGATATGCACGTTTCTGGTCAAATGGTTGGTGTATAAAAACTCGGGATGCATATTTCTGATGTACTTGAAGCGCTCGGTTACCACGGCGCGCATCGGGTAACTGTTGGCCGCGTTGGCTGTTACTCCGTCGCCTGTGTGGGTGGTGAATACCTTGTCCCTATGCTGCTTCTTGGCCTGTGTTAAAACGCCGGAAAAACTTTTGCCGTCGATATCGGCCTTCAATTGACCGCCAGCCAAATCGGTTAGAGTTGGGAATATATCGATCCAGCTCACCAATGCTTGGCTCTTGCTCCCGGCAGCTACCTTACCGGACCACTTAACAATCAAAGGTACGCGCGTTCCTGCCTCATAAAGATTCCACTTGGCAAACGGCCATTGCGCACCATGATCCGAGGTGAAAGCGATAATGTTGTCGTTTCCGGCGTGCTGCTCAAACAATGCCTTGGCTTGACCAAACAGGCCATCCATGGTTTTCACGCCTTCCAGGTATTGCGTCCAGCTGACGCGGGTTTTGGGAGTATCTATCGACTTGACTGGCAGCGTCACCTTGTCGGGATCAAATGATGAATGCATAGGCCAGGGAACATGGGGCGGGTTGGAGCCTACCAAGAGCAACAGGGGCCGATTGTCATCGCGTTGTGCAAGGAAAGACGCTATCTCCTCGGCGATGACGGTGCCGCTACCATAGTGTTCTATGCCGTGGTCCCACTTGTCTCTACTTTTTTCTCCGCCGTGACGAACCTTGCCAAAGGCGGCAATTTCATAATCGAGAGCCTGAAAGCCGGTCAGAATATGTTGGACTCCATCAAAGCGAGTGATATCGTGATTCGCCTCGATACCATTGCGCTGTGATCGCAGGCCGGTAAACAGGGCCGCACGGCTGGGTGCACAGCTGGGACTGTTGACATAGGCGCGCTCCAGCACCATACCTTCGGCGGCAAGTTGCGTGATATGTGGCGTTACCGCATCCGGTGAGCCGCTGATCTCTGTATCAAGGTAACCGAGATCATCAGCAATAAAGAGTAAAATATCTGGCCTTTCTTTGGCCTGGGCGCAACAACAAAGGCTAAGGAAAAACATCAATACAAACTTTTTCATAAGTTGCATGTCCTCCGGTTTCGCGGGTATAAACCGCCGCTGGAATAATCGCTGATCAAGCTGAAGGGTTGCCACAGTTGGGTTATTTGCAGCTGGAAAACTGGGAGCCGTTACATTCACTGCCCGTGAATATTGATAACCGACTCGCGCTTAACCACGGTGGGGGCATATTTGAAAGTTACTCCGGGTTCCGGCTTTTCGCCGGCAGCGTAACGTAGCGCCAGTTCAGCGGCGCGCATTGCCATAACCTCGATGGGATAGTGCAGGGTTGTCAACTTCGGGCGGCAGTATTTGGCGAGTAGAACATCATCGTAGCCAATGACGGATACGGCGTTGGGAACTTTGATGTTGTGGTCTTGCAGTACGGTCATGGCGCCGGAGGCCATGGCATCGTTGTAGGCCATGATCGCCGTGAATTTTTTGCTTTTCGCCAGCAGGTTCTGAACTGCTCTTTCCCCGCCTTCCTGGTCCGGCGTGCTGAACTCAATGTGGGAATCCGGCAGTGAAATACCGGATTCCCGCAGCTCCTCGCGTATGCCGTTGATTCGATCCCGGGGATCTTCAATTTGATATTTACTGCTGATGACCGCGATTTCCCGATGGCCCTGGGCAAGAATATATTTCGCCATGGTGCGCCCACCGGTGACGTTATCCAGCCAGACGCAGCGGTTGCCAATCTCGGGCACGTAACGGTTGATCAATACAAAGCCGGGAACCTGATTGGCGAAGTTGATAAGCGTGCGGTCATCCAGCGCTTTGCTGTGCACAACCATGGCTTCACAGCGATGTTCCAACAGTGTTTCGATGGCTTTCAATTCAGTGGCTTTTTCAATCGAGCCTGCACTCATCAGAATTTGCACGTTCTGCGTTCGCGTGACAGCCTCGATGCCATGGGCGAGAGTGGCGAAGAATGGATCCAGTAACTCGGCGAGCACGACGCCCAGCGACGCACTGCGCTTGTTGACCAGCGCGCGGGCATTGGCGTTGGGCCGATAATCCATTTCCTCCATGATTTTCTTGATGCGCTCCCGAGTCGCATCACCGACTTTGGGGCCGTTATTGATGACTCGCGAAACCGTGGCGAGAGACACGCCCGCCGCTTTGGCGATATCTTTTATTGTTGCCATTTGTAAAACCTGTTTGATCGGCGCTCACCACAAACATCCGAGGCCGAAAATGGTAAATCTTTCCGTCGCAAGACCGACGGGTAAATAAGTATGCGTCGGTAAAAATCCTGCACAAGCGATGCGCCAAGATAACAGAAAGTGCATGTAAAAATGCACTGGGTGCCCTGGGCGAAGCTCAAGCGCTTGATAAATACAATAGCACGGCTTCGCATAATTGGGGAAAACGTATACCCGTTTTTTCTCCTTAAACCCAGGATGAGGGCCAACAATCCCGTCGCTGACACTCGACTTGGCCGCGCATTCGCATGCCCTGAAAATTCTCCATAAATGCTCCCAAGGCACATAGTTTGGCGGATTGACCACAGGTTTATCCCTGTAACACCTTGTTTATATTGATAAAAGTTAAAGGGTAAACGATTACCTGATTAAGTGTTTGACTTGCCATTTTTCGGGTTGTATTCTGGGTATAACGTTTACATTCGGGATTTGGCAGAACTTTTGATGGCCGAACTTGTAGCGTGAAATAAGAGTTTGCGATCTATCGGCAACAATCCGATGAGGTCGTGTTACCAAACAAAAGGAAGGCATGCAGTCCAGAAATTGCATGAGCTTCAATAATTATATAAGTGAATGAGGAGACCAATCATGAGCGTGAGCGTGCGTAAAAAGGCTGCATTGGCAGCTGCAATTTCCACAATCGTCAGCGGGGCGGCTTTTGCACAGGAAACCGGGGAAAACGCGCAACTTCTTGAAGAAGTGGTTGTTACCGGGATCCGCAGCAGTTTGGAGCGGGCGCAGGACATCAAGCGAAGTTCCGACCGGGTAGTGGATGCCATTGTTGCGGACGATATCGGCAAATTCCCCGATAACACCGTTGCTGAAGCGCTGCAGCGCGTACCGGGTATTCAGGTTAACAACGGCGCAAATAACGAAATCACAAGCCCGCTGATTCGCGGTATCGGTGACATTGTTACCACTCTCGACGGGCGCAAAATATTCACAGGCGTCGGGCGTGGATTCTCTTTCCAAGATTTGCCCGCGGAAGCCTTGTCAGGCGTTCAGGTGTATAAGTCCAACTCTGCTGACCTTGTTACCGGTGGGGTTGCAGGTGTTATCAACCTTCAGCGTGTAAAGCCCTTCGGCCTTAAAGACGGCTGGACTGTGGGCAGCAGCGTGCGAGCGCGCCAGGGCGATCAGGTTGATAAAACCAATCTGTCAGGCAGCGTTCTGGTCTCCAACCGGTTCGACACCGACGCCGGGGAAATGGGCTTGTTGGCCAATATTTCTTATTCGGATCAGGATTTTAACCGTCCAACCTCGTTTAACTGTGACCCGCGTTCAGGCACTAACGGTCCTGCTGGCGGTGACGGGGCTGTGCTGCCAACCTGTGTGGGCGGGCAGACCGCAACCGGGAACTACGAGCGTCCCCAGGCAAACGCCTACTTCCAGTGGCGTCCGAGCGACAATCTGGAAGTCTATGCGGATGCGCTTTACGCCGGTTACGAGAACAAGTCCGGCATCTTCTTTATTTTCTCAGATATCTTCGCGGCGCAAAGCATTACTAACCTTGAAACCACTGGTGACAGCTTTACTGTGCCGGTAAACCCGGCGGGTTTTTATGATGCCAACTCCACAACCATTCAGGAGCTTCGCCTGGGGCAGTCCGCCACCTTCAATAACGTGCCGGGAATGACGTCAACTCAGGCAAAAAGTAATGAAACTGACCAGTACGTTTATGGCGGCGGTATCAAGTACACCACAGACAAACTGGAACTGAATGTCGATCTGTCCCGAGTTGAATCAGAGACGTCCAATCGCACCACGATTATCGATATCGGCAAGCAAATCGATGCGGTGAATGTCATCATTAATGATGACAGCCACGGTACTACTGTAATGCCGGGCTATCCGTTGCAGTCCAAAGACGACTTTCGTTTTGCCAACGCGCTAATTCAAGACTTCAACCAAGCCGAATCCGAAGCCAATGCGTTAGCCTTCGATGGCGTCTTTCATATGGATGGCGGATTCTTCAGTGAACTGCAGTTTGGTGCGCACTACGGTGACCGCGACGCAGCCTTTTTAGCCACACCGTCCGGAGGCCCAGGGGCGCCGGGTGGCAACCGTATGACGCTTATCAGCGACTCTGAATTACCGGATGATTTTTTGGTTGAATCGCCGAGCTCAATTCCGATGATCAACAACGGCACCAAGTGGATGACGCCTAGCGCTGACTTCTTGCGCGATCATACTGAAGTGCTGCGCGAAGTATACGGCGCTGAACCTGGCGATCCGGATTGGGATGCATCCAAAAATTACGCCGCCAGCGAGAAAACCGCAGAGGTGTATTTACAGGGTAAGTATGAATTTGCTTTTGGCAACGGCATGCTGCTCGACGGTTTGCTGGGTGCCCGGTACAGCAGCACTGACCGCACTCTATCCGGTACTGGACGAATCGACGATGTGCCGACCTCCGTAACGCGCGATACATCTGACAGTCATTTTCTGCCGAATGCTTCTGCGAGGTTGCAGGTAAACGATGAATTGCAGTTCCGTTTGACATACGCGAAAACCATTTCACAACCTTTCTTCGGGGACCTGAACCCAGGTTTGACCTATAACATCCCGGAGAATGAAAACATCCGTCCTGCCGGCAACGGCGGTAATCCAGACCTGAAGCCTCAAACATCGGATGCTTATGATGCAACGGTCGAATATTACTTCAGCGACAGCAACTATGTGTCCGCTGCGATCTATCACCGTACAATTGAGGATCGTATCGCCAGAGGCGTCGCGGCTGAAACGATCGACGGCATCTCGTACAACATCTCTCGTCCGCGTAACTTGGGAGAGTCCTCGTTACAAGGGCTCGAGCTGAGTTCTCAGTGGTTCCTGGATTTCCTGCCGCACGGCTGGGATGGCTTGGGTGTGACTGCCAACTACACATTGGCTGACTCATCCATCGATACCAAGGATGACCCGCTTGAAGGTGAGCCACTGCTGGGTGTGTCCAAAAATAGCTACAACGTTGGGCTTTTGTACGAGAAGTTTGGCATCACTGCGCGTGTTGTCTACAACTGGCGTTCCAAGTACGACGAGGTTCACTTCGGTGGCGGTTTGGTTACTGCTGGCGATGGACCCAAGTTCAACAGCGTCAAGGCGAACGGCCGTCTGGATTTCTCCATCGGGTATGACGTAACGGATAACATTACCGTGAGTCTGGAAGGTGTGAACGTGAATGGTGGCAAGTATTACAGCTACTTCGACACTGAAGCCTTCCCGCACGATATTCGTATCGACGACAAGTTCTACGGTGCGAGCATTCGCATGACTCTTTAAGCTGGCACGTGACTGTGTGAGCTCTCCCTGGCATACCGGTTTAATGGTATGAGCTACTTGGGCCTCGTAAGCTCGCTTGCGAGGCCTTTTTTACATTGGAGGCGGTATAACCTGTGCATCGCTTATTATGACATTCAGATGGTGATGTTTAAGCGCGTGACATTTAATGCCTTACATTAAAGCTATGACCTCATAAATCTATGACCTTATAAAACCTATGAGCTTATAAATAGTCCCTATCTTTGCCGTGTGAACTGAACAAACAAGAGACGAGACCATGAACAAGTTAACTATTACAGCAATCGCCCTGGCCAGCTTGGTAGGCTGCGGCGGTGGCGAAAAACAAAACTCGGAGAATGCACTCGCAAGCCCCGCGCCGAGTGAAAACAGCCAGATCCTGGAAGTGCTGGAGCTGCCCGGCTCGCAATCCTACGTGGTGGAAGCCGATATCAAACTCGGGAGCGCGGACGCCGTTGCCGGGTTTGCTTTCCGCGCAGGCGATCTGACGACGGAAAGCTTCGCCGGCTACTACACCGGTTTGAGCAGTGCAGACCAGACCGTATTCCTGCTGGAAGACTCCAGTGAAATGGCCCGACGCAAAGTCAGTATCGAACTGGAACAATGGTATCCGGTACGACTGGAAGTCAGCGGCAATAATTTCGTTCTTTATGTGGACGACAACCCCGTGGCCGAGAACCAGTTCCCCAAGTACGACGCGGTGGACGATAGCTACACCGCAGGGCAACTGGCGCTGCGGGTGAGCGGCGGGCAGGCGGAATTCCGCAACGTAAATGTCGAAGCCTACAAACGCGAATTACCCGAACTCACCTACCAGAACCCGGTACAGGCGGGCTGCGCCGACCCGGAAGTGATGAAACATGAAAACCGCTATTACGCCTACTGCACCTATACGCCGGACTTTCCTAAAATGGTGAACGGCATACGCCTGTATACCTCCAGTGATCTGGTGAACTGGGAAGACCAGGGTTTTGTGCTGAAAAATGAAGACTCCTGGGGCGAATCCCGCTTCTGGGCGCCTGATATTGTCGAGCGCGACGGCACATTCTATTTGTACTACGCCGTGGACGAGCGCATTGCTGTGGCCCAGTCGGATTCTCCCATGGGACCTTTCAAGCAAAAAGAACAAGTCCCCATGATGCCCGAGTCGATCAAAATCGATGCGTACGTGTTCGAGGATGATGACGGCAAACGCTATTTCTATTATGTGAGCTTTGACAACGGCAATCATATTTGGGGTGCCGAACTCAATGACGACATGACGACCATCAAGCCCGAGACCCGGAAAAAGTTGATCAGCCCGGTCGAGCCCTGGGAAACCCATATGGCCAACGTCGCCGAAGGCGCGGTGATTCTGAAACACAATGACACCTATTACCTGACCTACTCGGGCAGTCATTTCGAAAGCCCGCACTATTCCGTCGGCTATGCCACGGCCAAGCATCCGCTGGGTCCGTGGACCAAGTACGAAAACAACCCCATCATGAAGTCCACCAGCTACGCCCGCGGCACAGCACACCACAGTATTGTGGAGTCTCCTGATGGCAGCGAATTGATAATCGTCTACCACCAGCACAACGACTTGCAAACCACCGAGCCCCGGCAAATGGCCATTGACCGGCTCCAGTTTGTACCGCAGAAAAACGGGCCGGATATTCTCGAAGCCTGGGGGCCGACCATGTCACCGCAGCCCATGCCAAAGTAGAATGATGACGCCGCGCGGCAATAATGCTGCGCGGCTGTTAAGGTTCTGACGCTTCCATAAGCAGATAGCCCACTCCCACAACATTTTGTGAGGTCACTATGAAATATATACAACTTGCTCTGCTGGCGGTTGCCAGTGTGGTTTTCTCCGGCCAATCCCTGGCGGACAGTGAGGATGCGATGAAAGTTACAATCAATGAATTCGGTAAGTTGCCTGATGGCCGCTCCACTCAACTCTACACCTTCGAAAACGAATCCGGTGCGTCGGTCAGTTTCACCAATCTGGGCGCTATCATTGTTAGCCTGAATGTACCTGACAAGAACGGAAAGCTGGACGACGTGGTTTTCGGCTTTGACAAAGCCGCTCCTTATCTGGATAGCTCCTACTTTGGTGCCGTGGTCGGCCGCTACGCCAACCGCATCGAAAAAGGCCGTTTTGAACTCAATGGTGAGACCTATCAGTTGGCTACCAATAACGGCGAAAATCATTTGCACGGCGGTAACGTCGGCTTTGACAAACTACTGTGGGACGGTCAGGTTCTGGAAACCGATCAGGGTCCCGCTGTGCGCTTTTCCATTATTTCACCCGATGCGGATGAAGGTTACCCCGGCGAAATCTATGTGGCTGTAACCTATAGGTTCACCCAGGACAACGAACTGGTGATCGATTATCTGGCAACCGCGGCTGACGATACCATTTTCAATATCTCCCAGCACAGTTACTTCAACCTGGCTGGCCATGATGATGGTTCCATCCTCGAGCACACATTGAAGATCAACGCAGACTTTTATACGCCAGTGACCAAGTCCCTGATACCCACCGGAGAAATTCTGGCCGTGAAGGGCTCGCCGTTTGATTTCACCAAAGCCAAACCCATTGGCCGGGACATCAAAGAGAAGCACCAACAACTTGAGTTCGGCGGTGGTTTTGATCACAACTGGGTGTTGCGCCGCTCTGAATTTGACGGACAGCTGCACACAGCCGCGGTGTTGACCGATCCTGATTCCGGTCGTCAGATGACTGTGATTACCGATCAACCGGCCCTGCAATTTTATTCCGGCAACTTCCTGGACGGATCAACTACAGGCAAGGATGGGGCAAAGTATCAGTACCGCAGCGGCGTAGCGTTGGAAACCCAGCATTACCCCGATTCGCCCAATCATCCGCATTTTCCCCGCACCACACTCAAAGCGGGAGATAGCTTTAAGTCCAAAACGATTTATCGCTTTTCTGTCAGCGACTGATACGACTGCGGCTGGCAATGCCAGCCGTATTCTTCCCCAAGCAAAGTGATCAGGTTATGAAACTGCTATTGAAGGCATCCGCTATTTTTGCGATCGTTTCCTCAGCAAGCCCGTTTGCGCTTGCTGCTGATATGAGTTCCACTCTCTATTTGAAGACCCCGGGAAACCCAGCTACATCCTATGAATTGCAGTGGCAGCCATCGGGAGACAACCAATGGGACCTGCGAGCGCAGGATCTGACAAATGTGGATGTGGAAGTTGTCAAAAGCGGTGACACCTATAGCTTCCATATTGAGGCGGATGAGAAGGTTCACTTCAATATCCAGAATTACCTGCAAACGAACTTGCGTTACGAGAACAGCGATTTCCTGCTGCCAGGCCTCTGGTACAAGAAAAATCTGCGTTCCTCGGAGGGCGCACCGACAGTCAATGAAGCTAGAAATTGGAGTGTGCGGGAAGATCGCCTGAGCACGCCGCTGGTAGGCGTATACAGCGAACGCGGTGACCGCGGTATTACCGTTTTACGCATGGACGACCACGAGGTAGATGCCGTTGCGCTGCCGGGCGTGGGCGAGATGATTCTCTCCAGCCACTCGGATCTGGGCAGCGTTGGCTTCGGTAAGAACGACAAAGGCGTGTACCTGCAATTCGGTTATCCGTACAGCGAGTCGCCCAAGACTTACGTCAGAAAGCTTACTCTGGTACCGGAGTCTCTCGCGTTCGTAACCCTGGATGAAGATCAGTCAATTAAAGTTACCTATCAGGTTCGAGACACTCAGGTGAGCGACGTTGCAGTGGAAAGCTTCTCGGACTTTGTCAAGAAAACCTGGCAGTACAGTTACGACGCCATGCAACCCAAACCCGTCGCGGACACTTTGGAAACGGCGAAAGTCAAAGAGCTGCTGTCCCAGTTCTACACTCAAAGTTACATTGATGACTATCCGTTGAAGGGATTTTCCGGCATTCACTTGCTGACGGACAAAGCCGGCAAGCGTCCCATTTTCGAGATTGGCTTCATTGGTCGTGTATTGCTTAACGCATTCAATGCGTTGGAATATGGTGACCAGATTAACAACGCCCAACTGTCCGGGATTGGCAGAGCGGTGTTTGATTCCTATCTGAAGCATGGACTTGATGAAAACAACTTCCTGAAAGAGTATGTCGATTACGAAAAGGCCGAGGAAACCGACGTGCTGTCTATTCGCCGTCAGTCAGAAGGTGTATACGCTATTTTGCTGTACCTTCAGTATGAAAAGGACCACGGCCGGGACCATCCTGAATGGGAAGAAAAAACTGTTGCCCTGTTGGACAAACTGGTGGCGCTGCAACGTAAGGACGGAAGTTTCCCCAGAAAATTCACTACTGAAAGTGAGGTCGTCGACCCTTCAGGCGGCAGCAGCGCGTCGGCAGTGTTGTCGCTGGTCATGGGATCAGAATACTTCGGAGATAAGAAATACCTGGAAACTGCAAAGCGCTCCGCCGAATACTTGGAAGACGCTATTGTCAGTCAGGCGGAATACTTCTCCTCAACACTTGACGCCAACAGCGTGGACAAAGAAGCAAGTTTCTATACCGCAACCGCGTTCTATTATCTGGCATTGGCAACAGAGGGCCGGGAGAAAACGAAGTACACGGATCTCGCTCTCACCGCGAATTACTTTGTGATGTCCTGGTACTACACCTGGGATGTACCTTTCGCTAAAGGCCAAATGCTTGGCGACGTCGGGTTCAAAACACGAGGCTGGGGCAATGTCTCTGTGGAAAATAACCACGTGGACGTTTTCATCTTTGGCTACCTCGATGTTTTGAACTGGCTGGCCGAAGAGCGAAGAGCTCCGAGATTGGCCGTGTTTGCCGAGGTCATCGAGTCCTCCATGAAGAGCCAGTTGCTACCTCGCCCGGGCCATATGGTTGGCATTGCCAAGGTGGGTTACTACCCTGAAGTCGTGCAGCATACCAACTGGGATTACGGTCACTTTGGCAAAGGCTTTTACAACAATTATTTTGCACCTGGATGGGTTGTCGCATCGCTGTGGGAAATGCTGTCTGACGACCGGGCGCAAACGTTTTTAAGTCACTAAACCGTCATTTTTTATCGAGCTCCAGGGATGGAGCGTCAACACGGGAGGTAAGAGTCAGTGACTGTTGCTGCCGTGTATTCTCGAAACTTCATTCAGGGTGCCTGCAAAATCTAACCGTTCTTTGAGGTAACCCATAAAAAAGGTTTGGGGCATTCCGCCCCGAACGGCGGCGTCTTTTGGCAGACGTCGTCGCACTACAATAATGCAAATATGGAGGCCTTTATGAGAATTAGAATACTATCCGTTCTGCTAGTGGCATTTCTCGGAATAGGGCTGGCGCCTGGCGCTCTGGCCAATGAGACACTCCTGGAAGATGTAGACTCCTTTTACCCGCGACTCATACGCTTGCAAGCCAGTGGTGCGGCCAACGGTCGATTGATTGCCAGCTTTGATGTGATTGGTGCTGGTCGTATTTATCAAAGCACAGACGATGGTGTGAGCTGGTCGAGAATTGCCACCATCGACGAAACACAATTCGCCCATACCTGTTGTTCCGAGTTATATGAAGTGCCCCAGCAGCTAGGAAACACGGCGGCGGGCACATTGTTTTGGGTGGTGTCCACTCACAACGGACCGGCGCCGGCAAGCCGCGCAATTAAGATTTATACCAGCACGGATCACGGCTACACCTGGAATTATTTTTCCACGCCGGTAACCGGCAACACCGGTTTGTGGGAGGCTGAGTTTGCCATAGATCCCCAAGGCCGCCTGGTGATGTATTACGCCACGGAAGAGCACAAAGCGGCGGGCTATAATCAGCTGATCGCCCACAAAATCTCGACTGATGGCGGCGCCACCTGGAGCGCTGAAGTGGTGGATATTGCGATGGCGGACACCATTCAACGTCCGGGCATGCCCACTGTCACAAAGTTGCCCAATGGCAACTACTTCATGGTCTACGAAATTTGTGGGTCCACTCATAACTGCGACACCTTTTATCGCACGTCGTCCAACGCGGTCAATTGGGGTTCGCCGACTGATATAGGTACGCGCATTGAGTCCGTCTCCGGACATCATTTCTCCCACGCACCCACGGTGACCTGGATTGACAACGGCACGGCCAATGGTGAACTGCTGGTTGCGGGTCAGGTTATGCGCGACAGCAACGGCAACAATGTGGCGCGCAATGGCCAGGTGTATATGGTCAACAGCACCAATGGCAACGGCCTGTGGGCGGAGCGTGCCGCACCTTTGTTCACACCCAGCGACGGTACTAACCCGTGTTCCAACTACAGCTCCCAGTTTATTTCCCGCAACGGCGGTAGCGAAGTTATTCAGCTGGCCAACAAAGAGTGCCGTATGTTCATAGGCATTGGCGATTTCAACGCACCTTTTGCAGGCGGCACCTACAGGCTGACCGCCAAACACAGTGGCAAAGCGTTGGACGTGAGCGGATGCTCCACTGCGGATGGCGCCAACGTGCAGCAGTGGCCCTGGAGTGGTGGCGACTGTCAGCGTTGGGAGTTGAACCATGTAGGTAGTGGCGTTTATGAAATCATCTCTCAGGTCAGCGGCCAAGCATTGGAAGTTGATTCCTGTTCAACGGTGAACGGCGGCAACGTGCGGCAGTGGCCTGTGAATGGTGCCAGTTGCCAGCGCTGGCGCATTGAACCCGTGGGCGATGATTATTATCGCCTGATTAACCAGAACAGCGGGCTGGCTCTGGACGTGAATGCCTGTTCCGCGGCGGATGGTCAGAACGTGCAACAGTGGCAGTGGCTGGGTGGAGACTGTCAGCGTTGGTCGATTGAACCCGTGAGCGCCAATGCCGTGGACGCTGGAACCTACACAATCCAATCCAAGAAATCCGGAAAAATGCTGGACGTGGCCGGCTGTTCCACAGCGCAAGGGGCCAACGTAAACCAATGGCCTGCCAATGGCGCGGATTGCCAGAAGTGGAACGTACAGCCCACCGGCGACGGTTTTTTTGAGATTACTTCCGTAGTCAGCGGCCTTGCCCTGGATGTGGAGGGATGCCTGTCAATGGATGGTCAGAACGTCCAGCAGTGGACGTCAAATGGCGCTGCCTGCCAGCGTTGGGGTTTTGACGAAGTCGAGCCCGGTTACTACCGCATTGTGTCCAAAAACGGCGGCAAGGTGCTGGACGTTAACCAGTGTTCCACCGCCGATGGCGCCAATGTACAGCTGTACCAGTGGCTGGGCGGCGACTGCCAGCGTTGGAAACTCAACTCCCCAAACCTTCCTACTAATTTTAATGTTCAGGTGGAAGCGGAAAGCTATTCCGCTATGTCTGGTGTGCAAACGGAATCCTGCAGTGAAGGCGCACTCAACGTCGGCTGGATCGACGCCAATGACTGGATGGCCTACGACAACGTCATCATTCCGGTAACGGCCACTTATCGCGTTGAGTATCGGGTCGCGAGCCCCAATGGCGCGACCTTGTCGCTGGACCTGAATGCCGGCAGCACGCAGCTCGGCCAGGTTGTAATTCCAGCCACGGGCGGCTGGCAAAATTGGCAAACCGTGCAGCACGATGTACAGATTCCGGCAGGCACACACAGTGTCGGTATTTTTGCTCCGGCAGGAGGCTGGAATATTAATTGGTTCAGGATTACTCAACTCTAGACCGTAACCCCTGCACAGTTGGGCACTCATGCCTGACTGTGCGGTATTACCGTTAAACCCTATCGAGGCTTCATATGATCAAACCATTCCAATCCGCAGTTTTTGCTCTCGCAGGTGCCATGCTCGGGCTAAGTGCCCAGGCCCAACAACCCGATCCGCCGGGGCAGGTAGCTAAAGGCGAAAAGCCAGTCCACGAGGCATATCTTTTTGCACACATGACCCACGCCGACTATGGCCGACTTTATTATTCCGTAAGTACCGACGGCCTGCACTGGCAAGCGTTGAACGATAAAGAGCGCGTGTTTGATGAATACCAGGGGCACCCCGACATTGAACGTGGACACGACGGTCGCTTCTACATTGTGGGCAACGAAAGTGACGGATCACCCGATATTAATTTTTGGGTATCAGATGATTTGATCAGCTGGAAAAAATACAGCACCTATACACCAGACTTGAAATCAACACCCGGTTACAAAGACGCGCTGCAGCGCATCGGTGCACCGAAACTGTTTTTCGACAAGCCTTCCAGGCAATATGTGCTTACCTGGCACACTCCGCACCTTGAAGGTACCAAGGAAGATGCAGAACGTTACTGGGCGAGCCAGCGAACCCTGTACGTCACATCCAAGGATTTGAAAACCTTCTCCAAGCCGCCGAAAAAATTACTGCCGTGGGATATGGGCGTTATTGACACCGTGTTGCATTACGCGGAAGGAAAATACTGGGCAATCATTAAGGATGAAACCTATCCAACCCTCGACTGGGTAACCGGAAAAACCATCCGTCTTGCCAACTCGGATTCGCTGTTTGGCCCTTACGAAAACCTGTCCGATCCCATCAGCCCGAATTTCCGCGAAGCGCCAACGCTGATTCCATCACCCAACGGTGAGGTCTGGTATATGTATTACGAGCAGTATCCCGGTGTGTCCTACGGACTGTCCGTGGCGGACTCTCTCTCAGGTCCTTGGTACCAGATATCCGGCTACACGTTCTTTTCCACCTGGGATAAGTACAGCTTGCCGGAAAAAGTGCGACACGGGGCGATGATGCCGATCAGCAAAGAAGAGTATAAAAAACTCGTCGACGCGTTTGGTATTGGCAAGCAGTAAGAAGTTGTATTAAAAATTTCTGCCGTGCTCAGGAGAACAAATTACATCCTATGAATTGTACCTGAGCATTTGGCAGAACCTCGCATGAGCTCCGATGTAGGTATCGGGGAAGACATGGATTCGGCATTCACTGCTGTGACACGCCGTAAATACGTCCAGTAGGCTCGGCGCCAGCATCCGTGCTGGCGACGGTCACAACAGCAAACACCGAATCCACGTCCTCGGAGTTTATGGGGCAGAAATGACTCCGCTATAAACATTTCATTGAACGAAAATTCGAAACATGAACACGATAGTCCGCACTCTTCTCACCTTAACTGCATGCACTGTGCTTCTTGTTTTGAACGCATGTACTATGCGGCACGCATCAACCACCCAGTTTCTGGACAATCAGGTCATTGCTCATCGCGGAGCCTGGAAGACAAAGCAACTTCCGCAGAACTCAATAGCTGCCTTGCATGAGGCCATCCGGTTGAAATGTGCCGGAGCGGAGTTTGACGTGAGTCTTACGGAAGATGATGTCCTCGTGGTCAATCACGATCCGGATTTCCTGGGTATTGATATTGCAACATCAACCTACCAGGAGCTATTGGCGAAGAAATTACTGAATGGCGAGTCTATCCCGACCGCCCGAGACTACCTGATCGAAGGAATGAAACAGACAAAAACCAAATTGATATTGGAGCTAAAAACATCCTTGTTGGGCAAGGAAAGAACCCGGTATTCGGCTGATCTCGCGGTGGCATTGGTCAAAGAACTTGGCGCCGAGGAGTGGGTGGAATATATCCTGTTTGACTATGACGCTGCCAGGCGCGTGATTGAATTGGATCCCGAGGCGAAGGTATGGTACCTAAAAGGTGACGTAGCACCACATCAAGCCAAGGCTGATGGGTTCTATGGGATCGACTATCATTTTTCCGTATTCAAGGAAAAGCGACCTACGTGGCTCCAGGAGGCAAAAGAGCTTGGTTTGGCTGTGAATGCCTGGACAGTTAACTCCCGTGAGGAGATGATCCGTCTGCTGGATCAAGAAGTCGAATTCATTACAACCGATGAACCGGAACTGCTATTTGAAGTATTGGCGGAGCGTTGATGAAAACTGATCCCGTCGTGGCTAAAGAACGCCAGGGCGATCAACTCGCGCTGGCGTTCTGTTCTAACAGCAAGCTCAGCTTTACTCTGCCGACACGCCGGTCATTTCGTAGCGAATGCGACAGACTGATGTGGAGCCATTGACATCCCATGTGTAGGTAATGGTTTCCTCAATTTCACCGCTGATCATGGGCGAGGCATTTTTGTCCACGGTTGCAGTCCAGGAGAAGCTGTGTGCAGCCCAGTAAGTAATATCACCACATAACCCTTCGGTGCATCTGTCCAATATCTCCGGGCCTTCGGATGCGGACACACTAACGGTTCCGGCGGCGGCGTCATAGGTCACTGCACTGCCATCGGTTTTGTCTGTGCCTTCATAGATGTAGCTGTTTACGTGAGATAGCGGGTTCAGCACCCAAGTCTCCGTGAAGCTCTCCGAGGCACCTGGGGCGACGTCCGGATTGCACTGCATGAACGGCTTGCTGCCGTCACTGAATTCAACTTCTCTTGCCGCGCCACTCTCTGCGGACACTACCGTATTCGTGATTTCGACAACCAGGTCCAATACAGGCTCAAAGTCAACAATAAACGCTTCGCCCAAGGTACTTGTTTCGCCGATGACGGTGCGCATCAAAATACCGTGACCGGACTTGCTCTTCAGTGGCGTGAAGGTGCGGTAATATTTTTCGAGATCGCTGTCGGTTTCCGTTACATGCAGCACACCGCTACTGCTGACAACCCAGGTGACCGTGTTGACATCATTCTCATTGAAGTCGTTGTCCTCGGAGGGCGGGTACTGAATAGTGCCATTGTTGGTCGCCTCCAAAATCAGCGTGTTCGAAGCGCTGGTTCCGGTATCAAACTGACCGTCCGTGCCTGCACCAATGTCCGGAAATACCCAAGTGCCTTCAGTAAGATTCGCAAAACGGGAGGTGTCGCGTTTGACGGTTGCTGTGCGGATATCGCCATCGCGGTCCTGCAGGTGCACGGTATAACTTCCAAGGCGGCTGAAATGGAAGGTTTCATCTTCGTCCGTGAATGCCAGATCGCCGGTGGAGTCCGCTTTGAGGGTAAAACTTCCCACTGCGTCGGGCTCGGCACTATAGAGTCCACCATCACCGTCTGTTTCGATGGACGCTTCCCCCAGTGTCATCTTTTGGCTGGCGGCATCCCAGCTATAGGTGTTCCATTCAGAGGAGACGGGAACAACGGTATCGCCGTCATAGGCTTCACTGTTGTTGGTGTGCACGATAACGTATTCGGTGGGGCTGAGGAAGGTCAGCAGGTTGTGGTTATTGGAGTCGGGTTCGTACAAATACCAGGTGCCAATCAGTGCATTGTCAGTGCCGGCAACTTTGGTGAATTCAACGGTACCGTCGCCGAGTCCGAACGTGATCACTCCGTCTACCAGGCCGGCGATAATATCTTTGTTCGCATCCGGTTTATCTGCATCATATAGACCACCCGATTTGTCGGACTCGGCAATCACGCCAGTAATCGAAAATTCGCCTGTTACCGGGTTCCAGGTATAAGTGCCATATTCGGCGGAACCGGCAGACTGATCACCGTCATCGGCCATGGAGTGCGCGATAACATAGGTGCTGTCGTCAATAAATGTCAGTACGTTGACATTGCCCGTGTCCTCCTCATAGATCCAGCTGCCCAGCAAGTCGCCCTTCAGGGAGCCACTGAAATGCTCCACGGCATCCTCTTCGCTGACCAGGTCTTTATCGAGCTTGGCCTTGATCTGGTTCGCCGCTTCAGATTCGAAGGCGGCGTCCCGGTAAGGCAGGTCTACATCGTTCAGTGCCTGGTGAATCTCCGGTGTAATGGTGATGCCATTCTCCGGGTCTCCATCTGCGTCCAATGTTTGCAAAAGCCGCAGAATGTTCACAACCACGGGTGAGTCCAGGCCGGCGTCCTCACCGCCCATGTCCAGGGGCGTGACCTTGTCCTTGGCTACGACCTCTGGAAGCACGGTGCCGCCCACGCGAAAGGTGACGCTTTCGCCTTCGAGGTACTGAAATTCACCTGCGGCGTTGGTGGTGCCATCTTCCTGGGATGCCGTGGAGTAGTTGACGCCAGCGACGGGGCTATCCACAAATACCCCGGTTTTTGCTGCGCCGGAGGAGGAAGATGATGAACTACCGGAACTGCTTGAGCCGCTGGAGTTCGAGCTACTTGAACTGGAGCTAGTTGAACCACCGGAACTGCCTGAGCTACTGGAATTATTGGAACTACTAGAGTTGCTTGAACTGGAGCTGCTTGAACCGCTAGAGCTACTGGAAGTTGAACTTCCATCGGATTCGCTGCCAGAGCCGCCTCCGCCACAGGCCGCCAAGCTCACTGCCATTACGGATACAAGAGCCGCCCCCAAGAATGAATTTTTCGTGATCACCTCTTCTTTGCTATGTACACATTGCGTTCGCGTGCTCCCGCAACGCACAGGAAATGTTATTACGACACTACTAAAGGAGTGTCATGCAAGCATCCCCCAAATGGGTGAAACTGGCGTCAAAAGTTGCTACACTCAGATTACACCGGAACCCTGTTCCATAACCTGTTCCATAAAAACGCTATAAAAACAGTAATTAAGGTGATTCGCCTGCTCGGGCGATACATTGCTATGCAAGATGATGTTGTACAACGGCCGTTATCCCGTGACCCAGAGTTCCTTAACTCGCATTATGATGATCTTATCGGTCTGATCTATGACGCGGTGACCAACCGGGATGGGTTCTTTCCCTTCCTCAAGCGCTTCGTGGACGTGTTTAATGGCCACAGTGGGACCTTCGCAATCTTCAATACCCAAACCAATACGCCGCTTGGCTACTGGGTGATAAACATCCCGGATCAAGCACTCGCGTTCTACGTTGAACACGTCTCCCATCGCGATGCATTGATTGAAGCTGCATTGGCGGTGCGCAAGGCGCGCGGGCCGCAGTTCGTCGCCAGTAATCTCGATATCGAAAACATAGAAGAGGTACGTGTACAAACCCGGGTGGGGGAATGGATGGAAAGCTACGGTGCCTATGATGCCGCAGGCGCGGTTGTGTTCCAGAGCGAGAATTATCTGAATTTCTTCGGTATTCAGCGTACCATTGATCAGCCCGCATTCACCCGTGAAGAACTCGCTGTGTTCGACATGTTTCTGCCCCACATCAATCGGGCGGTGGAACTCTATACGCGAATGAGCGCCTTTGATCTAACAAGTATTCCCGAGCGGGCAGCGCTGAATCAAATTCAGCAGGGCATCCTTATTTGTGATGCTACGTTCAAAGTGGTGTTCAAAAACAGTGCGGCGGATGAAGTTATCACCAATAACAGGGGGTTACAGCTCAGTGAAGACGGCTTGCTTTCCTTCCACAACAAGACGTTCTCGCACGAGTTTATCGTTGGCCTTTCGGAGGCGGTACGCGCCTCGTTGGAATCAGTCGACTCGGCAGATAAGGTGCTGTGCTATCGTCAGGACGGACAGAACCTGACGGTTATTGTCTCACCGCTGACCGCAGTCAGCGCCGAAGTAACGGAAAGTGCCCAGCGCGGCGGAGCGATGATAAGCCTATACGACTGGACGAGCCGCGCGACGATCAACCCTGAGTTACTGCAACGCTTCTTCGGTCTGTCACCGGCAGAATCCCGTGTTGCCACGCTGCTGCTCAGCGGGCACAGCGTCAATGATATCGCGAGCCAACTCAACCGATCGAGGGAAACGGTCAAGTCCCAACTCCAATCTATTTACCGTAAAACCAACACCAGCCGCCAAGGCGAGCTGGTGGCGCTGTTAGCCGTCAGTAGTGGGTTTGTTTAAAATAACCCATTGAGAGGGCAGAGGCAGCCATGAGGCCGTCCTCTCAGCTGGGCTTCGCAAAAAAGCCGCCGACGTCTCCTCGTCGTCTACTCTCACCGTTCCTGAAAGAAAGCCCGGCCTACACTTTCTTCATGCCTGACTATACTAGAGAGCCTGTGCCGGCTGCACATGAGTCCTTCGGGTCGGGCTTTCGACTTGTTTTCGTTACCGACGACCGGAACAGCTTCAATGCGTGCAGCGATCTTGGCCCGAATTCCACAGCACATGCCTTTTTAGATGAATGATTGAATGATGATGAAAGACGGTAATGTTTTGGCCGGTGAGCTATCTCAGGAAATGACTGAGCGAGATCAGCGCAACAACATCTGGCGGCTTACGATTGCCCAGGCATTGGCCGGTGCCAATTCAGTGGTGATCTATGCGACGGGCGCCATTGTCGGTGCTCAATTAGCGCCAAGCTCGCTGTTGGCAACCTTGCCCATCTCAATCTTCGTCGTTGGCATGGCTGCCTGGATCTTGCCGGCAGGGGCTATCGCCAGACGACAGGGGCGGCGCGCCAGCTTCATGGTCGGAACTGTAGCGGGCGTCCTGGCCGGGCTATTGGCTATGTTTGCCGTCATCTTGGGCGACTTCTGGCTGTTCTGCCTGGCCACGTTTTTTGGTGGCGCCTATGCGGCCGTCGTCCTGTCGTTCCGTTTTGCTGCTGCGGATGCCGTAGCTCCCGAGCGGAAGGCGCAGGCATTGTCATTGGTGATGGCGGGAGGGGTTGCAGCGGGTGTCATCGGTCCCCAACTGGTGACCTGGACAATGGCGCTGTGGCCAAAACACATATTCGCCATCACGTTCTTGATGCAAGCGGGCGTAGCCGCAGTTTCAGCTCTGATCCTGTTTGGCGTTCGATTGCCGAAACCCTCACACAAAGAAATATCAGGCGGAAGACCACTTTTCACAATTGTTCTGCAACCGCGCTTCATCGCTGCCGCCGCTTGTGGAGCTGTGTCCTACATGCTGATGAACTTCTTGATGACCGCAGCCCCACTTGCGATGCACCTGCACGGACATTCCCAGGCCTCCTCCAATTTGGGCCTGCAATGGCACGTGATCGCCATGTACGCGCCGAGCTTTTTTACCGGCAAGCTCATTACCCGCTTCGGTGTTGCACCTATTACCGCCCTGGGGCTGCTGTTAACGGCAATGTCTACGGTTATCGGCCTTACGGGAACGGGTATATTTCACTTCTGGTGCATGCTTATTCTTCTGGGCATAGGCTGGAATTTCGGCTTCATCGGCGCGTCTTCCTGGGTGATGGAATGCCATAGGCCGGAAGAAAAAACACGCGTTCAATCGCTCAACGATTTCATCGTTTTTGGGTTAATGGCGGTGGGGTCATTTTCATCGGGCGGCATCTTGAGCGTTTACGGATGGAGCGCGGTGCTTTGGGTATCGTTCATCCCAATTGCGCTCGCGGTTGTGGCATTTAATGTGGCCGCGAGCAAGCAGAACAAACAGCTACGCATGGAATAACACCACCTTGTGGCTTTCCCGGAGTAGGTGTGGGGGTGTTGTCCCATGTCCCAGGACGGGGGACAGTCGAGCTGCTACAAATGGCGCGATCCAGGCGACGAGCGGGTTCACGCACGAGGAGGTGCAGCTTGTTGACTTGCTTGATTGGTTAGTAGTTAATTTCGATCGCCGCTTTGACGAATATTCTGCTCTGCAGATTTTTTGCCGCAGGGCAGTCTCTCCGGCGCGTTGAGTGAGTCACGGGTTAGGGGTGAATGCAGATGTTTCGTAATCTGGAATTCTTGACTGCTGACGCCTCGGGTTGGCTGGAGGGCGTGGTTGTTGAGTTCAAAGTAAATTATTTGAGTTAGAGAGGTCGGTGGTGATTCGCATCGCATCGGTATCGGACACAGAAAAGATTTTGGATATATGGTTGGAAGCATCTATCGAATCGCATGGCTTTGTGCGTAGATCGTTTTGGGAAGCAAAGCTGGACGACATGCGGACAATCTATCTTCCAACTTCCGAGAATTACGTCTATGACGACGGATCGGTAAGGGGATTTCTAGCGTTGAAAAATGCCCTTTTGGCGGCGATTTTTGTGTCTCCGGCTAGTCAGGGGAAAGGTGTCGGTCGAGCCCTGATGTCCGAAGCTATCCGCCTGAGAGGACGTCTGTCTCTGAGTGTTTATGAAGAAAATCAGCGAGCGGTTGGGTTCTACGAAACGTTCGGGTTCGAAACTGTTGAAAAGCGAGAAGATCGCGAAACGGGACGAATCGAACTCGTAATGGCAAATTGAAGTGTCCAAACCGGACATTTTAGGGGTGGATCGACAAGAGAGCGCGGGGTTCATTTTGAGGGAAGATATGGTGCCCAGGAGAGGACTTGAACCTCCACGACCGTAAGGTCACTAGCACCTGAAGCTAGCGTGTCTACCAATTTCACCACCTGGGCTATAGATGGATTTTCTACTGCTGGATTCCCTGCGTATACCGTGCCTTTACCCCGACACACTACGCGTGGTCGCTATCGGCGTCCTGCCTCTCGCGACACTCGTACATCCTGTACGTCGCCTACCATTTACCACCTGGCATAGATGGATTTTCTACTGCTTGTTACCACGGCTCCGCCGGATGACGACTGCGGCAAGAGTGGGTGCGCAATATAAGGTTCTGCGTTTGCCTTGTCAATAGGATTTCGGCCGGATTTGGGCGGCTGGAGGCCATTTTAAGTGCCGAGGGACGGTGCCATCAGCGGGAACACCGGCTGTTTCAAAGGGACTAATAAACCAGACTGTCTGCTTAATACGGGCCTGTAGCGCCTATATCTGTTATATTTCGCGCGCGTTTTTACAACTTTCACCACAAATGGATACTTATTTTGGCAGAATCCGGTCCCCAAGACCCCTACGCAGCCCGTGAGGCCGCAAAATACGAAAACCCGGTAGCAAGCCGGGAGCTCATCCTCGAGGTGCTGGAAAACTCATCCGGCCCCATGTCCCACCCCGCGCTATGCAAGCACTTCCAGCTCGACGATGAAGATGCTATTGAGGCGTTGCGTCGGCGGCTGATCGCCATGGAGCGCGACGGCCAGCTGATTCGCAACCGCCGGGGCGCCTATGGGCGGATCGACAAGATGGATCTGGTGCGAGGTCGGGTGCAGGGGCATCGCGACGGTTTCGGCTTTGTGATTCCCACCGATGGAAGTTCGGATATCTACCTCACCAACCGGCAGATGCGCAAAGTGTTTGATCGCGATGAGGTGCTGGTGCGCTTGGGTTCTGAGGATTTTCGGGGCAAGCGCGAAGGTTCTATTGTCGAGGTGCTGTCTCACAATACGGATCAACTGGTTGGCCGCTTGTCTATTGAGCGCGGCGTTCATGTGGTCAAGCCGGACAATCCCCGCATTGGTCATGACATTCTGATTCCACCTGATCAAACCCACAGCGCCAAAGACGGCCAGTTTGTGGTGGTGGAAATTATTCAGCAGCCGGGCAGCCGCAGCATGCCGGCGGGGCGCATTGCGGAAGTGCTGGGCGATCATTTGGCACCAGGCATGGAGATTGATGTCGCTATCCGTTCTCACGATATTCCGCACGAATGGCCACAGGCGGTGAAGGATCAGGCGGCGGCAATCAAGGAAGAGGTCAGTGAGGCTGACAAGCTCAACCGTATTGACTTGCGGGATTTGCCTCTGGTCACTATTGACGGCGAGGACGCCCGGGACTTCGATGACGCAGTCTACTGCGAGGCGCGGCCGGGCGGCGGCTGGAAATTATATGTCGCCATTGCTGATGTATCCCACTATGTGTCCATTGGCAGCGCGCTGGATCAGGAAGCGCAGGTACGTTGTACCTCCGTATATTTCCCTGACTTTGTTGTACCCATGTTGCCGGAAGTATTGTCCAACGGCTTGTGTTCGCTGAATCCGGAAGTAGACCGTTTGTGTATGGTGTGCGAGATGGACATTGGCGTGGACGGCCGCATAGGCGACTACCGGTTTTATGAAGGCGTGATGCATTCCAAGGCGCGGCTCACCTACAACCAGGTGGGCCAGATAATTGCCGAACAGGGCGACGCGAGCAGTACCCTGCGCCAGCGCTATCAGCCGGTGGTGCCGCACCTGGACGAGTTGCACAAGCTTTACCGCGCGTTGCGCGTTGCACGGGAAGCGCGCGGGGCGATTGATTTTGAAACCCAGGAAACCCGCATTATTTTTGACCAGAATCGTAAGATTCAGGACATAGTGCCGGTGACACGCAATGACGCGCACAAACTGATTGAAGAGTGCATGCTCGCCGCCAACGTGTGCACCGCACAGTTCCTCGAAGAGCACAAACTGCCGAGTCTGTACCGAATTCATGAGCCACCGAAGGCCGAAAAGCTGACCATGCTGCTCGAGTTTTTGGGTGAGAACGGCTTGAGTATGAAATACAGCGGCCAGGTGCGTTCCGCGGATTATCAGGAAGTGCTCCAGACCATTGCCGACCGCCCGGACGCGCACCTGATCCAGACGGTGATGCTGCGCAGTATGAACCAGGCGGTTTATTCACCGGAGAACAAAGGCCACTTCGGCCTCTCATACGACGCTTACGCGCACTTCACCTCGCCCATTCGGCGCTACCCGGATTTGCTGGTGCATCGCGCCATTCGCAGCGTAATTCGCTCGAACAAAGAGACCACCCGAGTCAAGCGTCATTCAGATGCTGCGCCACTTTCCAAGGGCGCGGTTTACCCGTACGAAATGGCGGACATGATCAGCCTGGGTGAACAGTGCTCCATGTGTGAACGGCGTGCTGATGATGCAACGCGCGACGTGGTCAGCTGGCTGAAATGTGAATATCTTCAGGATAAAGTTGGCGATGTATTTGAAGGCATCGTCAGCTCTGTGGTGGGCTTCGGTCTGTTTGTTGAATTGAAAGATGTTTATGTAGAAGGGCTGGTCCATATCACGGCGCTGCCTCAGGACTATTACCATTTTGATGCAGCCCACCATCGCCTTGTGGGCGAGCGCACGCGACGGGTTTTTCGTCTGGGTGATCAAATCAAGGTGCAAGTGACCCGCGTGGATCTGGATGAGCGTAAAGTTGATCTGGAAATGATCTCAGAAGGAAAGTCGACCAAGTCTGCCAAGGCAGCACCGAAAGCCAGCGACGCTAAGCACAGAGACAGTGAGCAAGAGTCCAGGTCGGACGACAAGCCCAAGCGCAAACGACAGCCTCGTAAAAGAACGCCGAAGGACGCGAGCAGCGATGTAACAGTCACCAGCGACGGAAAAGCGACAAGTGGCGCAAAAGCTAAAGGCGCAGCGTCATCGGATCCCGCGAAGAAACCCCGTTCGCGCCGCAAGCCTACCAAAGGTGATACCAGAACCGCCGTCAATTCCGGCTCCGGTGCAAAAGGTCGCGGTGCGGGTAAAGGTGGATCTCGACAGAATCAGGATCAAGCCGGCAATCGCCAACGCAGCCAGAAAAAAGCACAGCCTCAACAGCGCCAAAGTGACACGGCACCGACGGGCAAAATTCGCGGCTTCTTCAAGAAGCTTTTCGGTGGTTAAGGTCGACGTAAAATAATCAAGTTATGAATAATCAAGAAACTGTCTTCGGGCTGCACGCGGTGCAGTCCGTGCTGCAAACTGCGCCGGAGCGTGTGCAACAACTCAATGTCTTGCGCGGCCGAGGCGACAAGCGTTTGCAAACTCTGATTGATCTCGCGGAAATGCATTCCATCAAGGTACAACAGATGGATCGCAAGCAGCTCGATGAACTTTGCTCCGGCAATCATCAAGGCGTTATTGCGCTAACCAAAGCGGCCAAGGCCTATGATGAAGCCCATCTTTACGATTTGTTGGCCGGCCTAAACACGGCGCCACTGTTGTTGGTGTTGGACGGTGTGACGGATCCGCACAATCTCGGCGCCTGCCTGCGCACGGCGGATGCCGCCGGTGTTCACGCGGTTATTGTTCCTAAAGATAACTCAGCCGGTTTGACCGACACGGTGCGCAAGGTTGCCTGCGGTGCGGCCGAAACGGTACCGCTGATTGCCGTTACCAATTTGGCCCGCACCTTGAAAAAGCTGCAGGGCGAAGGCCTGTGGCTTTACGGTACCGCGGGCGAAGCCGAGCAAACCATTTACCAGGCGGAGATGACCGGCCCGCTGGTACTCGTCATGGGTGCCGAAGGCAGCGGCATGCGTCGCCTGACCCGCGAGCATTGCGATTACCTGGTGAAAATCCCCATGGCCGGCAGTGTCAGTAGCCTCAACGTTTCCGTCGCTACTGGTGTAGCGTTATTTGAGGTTGTGCGGCAGAGGGGGGTGTGAAGAAGCTGTAAGCTTCAAGCTGCAAGCAGCAAGCTAAAAAATACGGACAAAACGGCAGGAAAAATTTGACCGGATCAAATTTAGGCAGCTTTAGCTGGCCGCAGGCCGAACCACATGGATGTGGTGAGTCATTACCGTTTTGCACAGCCGTAGGCTGCCCGAAGGGTGAGATACATGGATGTCTCGAATGAAAAGGGAAAAGTGCCGTAGGGCGAAAAAGCGTCAAGCGCCTTCCGCCATTTTTCTTGAACTAAAATGATGGCTTAAAAAACGATTCAATTGTAGGGTGGGCACTTCGATAACGATGGCGGGCCGTGCCCACCCGACAGGCTGCCACAGATGTTGGATGATGACGGTCGCGGAGCTCCCGTCTTATCCAACCTACGAAATAGATTAGCTTCTTTTACCTTTTCTTTAGCTTGTCGCTTGCGGCTTGAAGCTTGCGGCTCCCCTACTCCTCCACCTTCCCACGCATTTTCTTGACGCTGCTTCTCACCGTTTTTGATTTCAAACGCCGTTCTTTGGAGGCTTTTGTCGGGCGGGTGGGGCGGCGTTTTTTGGGTTTGGTGGTGGCTTGGCGTATTAATGCACACAGGCGGCCGATGGCGTCTTGCCGGTTCTTGATTTGGCTACGGTGTTCCTGGGCTTTGATTACCACCACGCCGTCACTGGTGATGCGCTGGTCATTGAACTGCAGTAGCGATTGTTTTTGATCGTCACTCAGTGACGATGTCTTGATGTCGAAGCGCAGATGTACGGCGGACGAGACTTTGTTGACGTTCTGTCCGCCAGCGCCCTGGGAGCGAATAGCCTGCACATCAATTTCGGATTCGTCGATGGCGATGTGGTGGTTGATTTCGATCACGGCTTTACCATTATCTAACTAGCAGCTGTTGGAAAACTCGGTTCCAGCTAAGATTTACATGTTCTGCCCGTTTGTCATCGAGATAAGTCTTTCGAAAACGCATAAATACATCCTGTAGCTCCCCCGCGGCGTCCCTTCCGCGAGGGTTTCGAAAGACTTATCTCGATGACAAACTCCTTGGGCGGCGTTTAAAAACTTTTTAAACAGCCTGCTAGTCGTTTTACGGTCAGGGCTGCTCCTCCAGCTCGGATTCAAGCAACTCGGTTAATGTCTTTTGTCCTGCAACCAATGCTTCCTTGTGCAGCTTGCTTAATTGTTTTACGCGATACTCCAGGCGGCTTCCCTGGCTTCTGTCTTCGACAGCAATTGTGTAAACCAATTCCAGCGGCATTCTCCCGCGCAAATACTTGGCGCATTTCGGTCCCTGACTCTGGTGCTCGGCAAAGCGCCGTTCCACGTCAGCGGCAATGCCGGTGTAGAGGCTGCCGTCACCGCAGCGCACCAGGTAAAGCTGCCAGTTTTTTTTCTCAGCTTTCATTTAAACGTTACAGGGCTTTGAGTGGCGGTTCATCCATGGCCGACATCTGTTCGCGCAGTTCCAGAATATGTTCCGCCCAATAACGCTCCGTATTGAACCAAGGGAATGCATGGGGGAACGCCGGGTCCTGCCAGCGCTTTGCCAGCCAGGCGGCGTAATGCATCAGGCGTAAACTGCGCAGGGACTCTACCAAGGACAATTCGGCTCGGTTGAAATCACAAAATTCCTCATAGCCGTCCAAGACGTTGCCCAGCTGTTGGGTTTGCCGTACGCGATCGCCAGAGAGCAGCATCCACAGGTCCTGAATCGCGGGGCCGTTGCGTGCATCATCGAGGTCGACAAAATTCGGTGCCTCGTCTCGCCATAGAATATTGCCGGGATGACAATCCCCATGCATTCGAATTTTCTGATATTCGATGCGTTGAAACTGCTCGTGACATTTTTCCAGCAGGTGTTGGCTGAGCGTGGCATAGGACTCCATCAGCGACGCCGGAATAAAATTGTGGCTGAGCAAAAAGTCGCGGCTGTCTACACCAAAGGTTTGAATGTTGAGCTCAGGGCGGTGGGCGAACGTCGCTTCTTTGCCCAGGTTATGGATACGACCGATATGTTTGCCGAGGGTGTAGAGGTTGTCGTCATTGTCCAGTTCCGGCGCTTGGCCACCTTTGCGGATATAGAGCGCGAAGCGGAAGCTGGCGTCTTTGACCTCATACTGAAAGAGGCTTTTACCTTCGAGAACCATGGGCGGTACAACTGGAATATCGAGATCCACCAGCTGCTGGGAAAATTGATGTTCCTCCTCAATCTGCGCCTCGCTCCAGCGGCGCGGCCGATAGAACTTGGCGATTAACGGCTCGCCATCTTCAATCCCCACCTGATACACCCGGTTTTCATAGCTGTTGAGCGGATAAATGCGGGCGTCAGACACAAAACCGAGACTCTCCACCGCGTCCAGCACCACATCCGGGCCAAGAGCCGCATAAGGCGTATCTTCCGCGCTGGGTGCAGGCGCGTCAGCCTGTTCAATCAGCTGGTTCCCCAGATCATCATCGTCGTCTTCGTAATTCACGGTGGCTCCATTCGCGCTGAGGTGAGGGGGGATTGTAACGGAAGGAGAAAGGGAAAAGGGAAAAGGGAAAAGAACGGTTGCGATTTTCGATGTTGTGGCTAGTTGAGGTGGTGGTTTCCCCGAAAAGGCCACAATTCGTCGTCGCGGCACGAATCTTTTCCCTTTGCTCTTTTCCCTTCCCGTCACGGAACCCTCGCCAAAACCCAAACATCCACTCGCGCGGCGCCGGCATCCAGCAGGCACTGGCTCAGTTCAGTGACGGTGGCGCCGGTGGTCATGACGTCGTCGATGACTGCGATGTGGGCGCCGTCCACGGGCTGGGTAACTGCAAATGCCTGCTTAAGGTTGCGCAGTCGCTCCTTTCGCTTGAGGCCCTGTTGGCGCGGGTTGCGCTTGATGCGGCGGCAGCTGAGGTCGATGGGAATACCCAGGTGCTTGTGCAATTGGCAGGCGATGGCGTGGCTTTGGTTGAAGCCCCGTTTGAGGAGGCGGGAATGATGCAAGGGTACCGGCATAAGCCGGTTGGGCCAGCTGGTGCCACTGTATTGCGTAGCCACCGTCGTTAGTAAGTGCTCGCTCAGAAAGTTGCCGCAGACGAAATGCCGATGGTGTTTGAAGCGGTTGATCAGGAAGTCCAGCGGGTGGCCGTACTCGAACGCGGTCAGTGTCCGCGTAAACGGTTTGGGGTGTTTCAGACAGTCGCCGCACAATGGTTCATCCTGCTGGTCTGACGCGGTTTCGATGATGTCCGGTAGCGGCAACGCGCAGCATCGGCAGCTGCGCCCAGCCAGGGGCAAGTCTGATCGACAGCCGGCGCAGAGGAAGCCGGGGCTCACTGCACTGCATAGATAGCAGTGATTGGGGAGAAGATAGTGAAACGTGCGGGCGATATGGGGAAGAATTATCTTGAATGACATCAGTAAACCTCAAAGTCCATTTTTGGTTGACAGATCCCTGCCGTCCCCTATGATTGTGCCCTCAAGCTCGCCGACGCTCAAGCGCTGGCAGAACTACGGATGACGGAGACGGTATGAACAGCAGAGTGTCAGTTGAAGATGCAGCGCAGCCCCAAATACGCCACGATTGGTCCCGGGATGAAATCGGCCAGCTGTTGGCGCTGCCCTTCAGCGATCTGATGTTCCGGGCGCAAATCGTCCACCGCCAGTTTTTCGACCCGAATACCGTGCAAGTCAGTACCCTGTGCTCCATCAAAACCGGCGCCTGCCCGGAAGATTGCGCCTATTGTCCGCAAAGCGCCCGGTACGACACCGGCCTGGAGCGGGAAAAGCTGATGGCGGTGGAGAAAGTGATTGAAGAGGCCAAGGCCGCCAAGGCGGGCGGGGCAACCCGATTCTGCATGGGCGCGGCCTGGCGCTCACCCAAGGCCAAAGATATGGCCTACGTTACCGATATGGTCAAAGGTGTGAAATCCCTTGGCCTGGAAACCTGTATGACGCTGGGCATGCTCGATGAACAGCAGGCGGCGGATCTGGCGGACGCGGGTCTGGACTATTACAACCACAACCTAGATACCTCGCCGGAGTTCTATGGCGATATCATCACCACCCGCACCTATCAGGATCGCCTCAATACCCTCGCCAATGTGCGCGGTGCCGGCATGAAAGTCTGTTGCGGTGGCATTGTGGGGATGGGCGAAGAAGAGAGCGATCGCGCTGGACTCTTGATGCAGTTGGCGAATATGCCCGAGCACCCCGAGTCCGTACCCATCAATATGCTGGTTAAGGTTGAAGGCACGCCCCTGGCGGATCAGGCGGACCTCGATCCCTTCGACTTTATCCGCACCATTGCCGTGGCCCGCATTCTGATGCCCGCGTCCCATGTGCGGCTGTCTGCAGGTCGCGAGCAGATGAATGACCAGATGCAGGCGATGACCTTTCTGGCCGGTGCCAACTCCATTTTCTACGGTGAAAAACTGCTGACCACCGCCAACCCCGAAACCAACAAGGACATGCAGTTGTTCAAGCGTCTCGGTATTCAGCCTGAGCGCTATGAGCAGGCTCATTCGGAAGACGAGCAGGCCCAGGCTTTGGCCGAACAACTGAAGCAAAAGGCGGTGGAACGGCAGATGGATTCCATGTTCTACAACGCGGCACTCTAAAGCTGACAAAAAACATGACCGTAGCCTGGATGAAGCGCAGCGGAATCCGGGGGAAAGGCCTGATTACGATTATTGCGCCCCAACCCGGATTCCGCTGGGCTTCATCCAGGCTACGCCAGCGAGGCGAATGTTGAATATTGACGCGGCATTGCAACAGGCTCTGACGGAAAGACGCGCAGCGGACTTGTACCGCCAGCGGCGCACCGTCACCTCCCCGCAACAGACGCAATTGACGGTGAATGGCAAACAACTGTTGTCGTTCTGCAGCAATGACTATCTCGGCCTGGCCAACCATCCCCAAGTGAAGGCAGCTTTTCAGCGATCGGTTGATCAATACGGTGTGGGCAGTGGCGCGTCGCACCTGGTCAACGGACACTCTGCGGAACATCACGCCCTTGAAGAAGAGCTGGCGACTTTCACCGGGCGGCCGAGGGCTTTGCTGTATTCCACGGGGTATATGGCTAATATCGGCACCGTCAACGCATTGCTCGGCCGCAACGATGCGGTATTCGAGGACAAGCTCAACCATGCCTCTTTGCTCGACGCCGGCTTGCTTAGCGGGGCCCAGTTCCAGCGTTTCAAGCACAACGACGTCGACCATCTTGAAGCGCGGCTGCAGAAATCCGAGGCGCCGCGCAAGCTGATTGTGGTCGACGGCGTGTTCAGCATGGACGGCGATACCGCGCCCCTGCCGCAACTAGCGCAGCTGGCGGATGCCCACAACGCCTGGCTGATGGTGGATGATGCTCACGGCTTTGGTTGCCTGGGGGCCAACGGTGGCGGCTGTGCCGAATACTTTGGTCTGACGCCGGATCAGTTGCCGATTCTGGTTGGTACCCTCGGCAAGGCTTTTGGGACTTTTGGCGCTTTTGTGGCCGGTAGTGAGGCGCTGATCGAAACCCTGATCCAATTTTCCCGCACCTACGTTTACACCACCGCGCTGCCGCCTGCGGTGGCAGCGGCGACCCGCGCCAGCCTCAAATTGCTACAGGAAGAAAGCTGGCGCAGAACCCATTTGCAGGCGTTAATCACACAGTTTCGCCAGGGCGCGGCAGACATTGGCCTGACTCTGATGGATTCCCTGTCACCCATTCAACCGGTGATGCTCGGCAGTCAAGCCAAGGCCCTTGCAGTATCACAGGCTCTGGAAGACCGCGGCTTTTGGGTATCCGCCATCCGGCCCCCCACGGTTCCCGCGGGCACCGCGCGTTTGCGCGTAACCCTGAGTGCGGAACACTCGTCCGAACAGGTTGCGGCACTGCTCCAGGCAATGGCTGACGTGGTTGGCGAGCCCGCAACTCTGCCCGCTGCCGGTCTGATTAACGACTCCGGAGACTTTTGATGCCGGATGTCGCTGTAACTGCATCCGCCTCACCTGATGCTTTGGTAAAACTGTCTCTGGAGCGGGTGCCTGCGGTAACACCAAATCGCAATCCCCCGCTGTTTCTGCTGCATGGCTGGGGCCACAACCGCCGCTGCTGGCAATCTCTGCTGCCCCATCTGACTCAGAAGCACGACGTTTATCTGGTGGATCTTCCGGGGTTTGGCGACAGCTCTGACGTACAGCTGCCAGCCTTGCCCGACGCACTCGATGCTCTGGAGCGAGTGCTGCCGGCGCAGTGTGTATTGATTGGCTGGTCTCTGGGCGGCCATCTGGCGCTGCGCCTTGCCGCACGCCTGGCAAAGGCCCACCCAGGCAAAATCACCGCCGTAATCACCCTGGCCACCAATCTCAGCTTTGTCGCGCGTAGTGAATGGCAGACAGCGATGCCTCGCGCTACTTTCGACGATTTCACGGCAGCGTTTGCTCAAACGCCGGAACTGACCTTGAAGCGATTCTGCGGGCTACAGGCTCAAGGTGACAGCCAACGCAAAAGTCTACTCAAGGAGCTGCGCGAGCAATGCGTGCCGCCAGCGCCGGAGCAAAGTGGCCAATGGCAGGCTGCGCTGGCATGGCTGGAGCAATTGGAGCACCGGGACGACATGGCCGCGCTTCGCGTGCCTTTGTTACAATTGTTTGGTGAAGAAGATGCGCTGATTCCGGCGCAAGCCATTCCGGCGATGCATAAGGTCTCGGCAGGTTGTGTGAAAGCGATTGCCGGTGCCGGCCACGCACCGCACCTGACCCACGCTGAACGCACGGCTGCACTGATGCTGGAGTTTCTTGAGTTTCCAGCGCAACCGACAAGCTCATTGGCAAGTAAGCAAGCAGCTGAGAAAACGCGCATCGACAAGCAACGCATGGCGCGCTCTTTCAGCCGGGCGGCAGCCACCTACGATGGCGTCGCTCACGTTCAGGTTGAGGTGGGAAACCAGTTGTTGCAGCTGTCGCCATCGGTAGCCGATAACGAGCGAATACTGGATATTGGCTGCGGTACCGGCTTTTGCAGCGAATACTATGGTGCCCGCAACTCGCAGGTGACAGCGTTGGATATCGCGCCGGGTATGCTCCGACGCGCGCAGCAGAAGTTACGCGCTGGCTTGCCTCAGCCAGTCCAGTGGGTTTGTGCCGATGCTGAACAGTTGCCCTTTCCGGCCAATCATTTCAACGGTGCGGTATCGAATCTCACATTTCAGTGGAGCGAAGATCTACACCAGCTCTTCGCGGGCATCGCGCACAGTCTGCAGCCTGGGGGCTGGCTGTTGTTTTCCACCTTGGGGCCGGCAACTCTGAAAGAGCTGCGCCAAGCCTGGACGGAGGTGGATTGCTATACCCATGTGAACGACTTCCAACCAGCGGACGTATGGCGCACAGCGCTGGAAGGAGCGGGTTTGATAGTGGACTCTCTTTCAGAGAACACAGTCGTTCCGCGCTATCAGCAACTGCCACAGCTGATGCGGGAACTGAAGGCGCTCGGCGCTCACAACGTTAACCGGCAACAGAATCCGGGCTTGACGGGGCCTCGCCAGCTGCGCGAGTTGGGCCACGCCTATGAGCAGTTTCGCGATGCAGAGGGCATGCTGCCTGCGAGTTATCAGGTGATTTATGTGTTGGCGCGTAAGTCAATTCGCGATGGAGACAGCACGACATGAACGGGACTTATTTTGTTGCGGGCACCGATACCGGCGTCGGCAAAACCCTCATCAGCACTGCATTATTGCAGGTTGCCCGACAGCAGCAATTAACCACTTTCGGGTTGAAACCCCTGGCCGCCGGGTGTGATGAGACGCCAGACGGCCTGCGCAATGAAGACGCTCTGGCGCTGCAGGCGGCCATGACCGTGGAGCTCGCCTACGAGCAGGTCAACCCGGTTGCCCTGGCTGAACCCATTGCACCTCATTTGGCGGCGGCACTGGCAGGCCGGCGGTTGAGCCTGGATCGGCTGGCGGGTTTTTGTCGCGGTGCACTGATGAACAAAGCCGACTTTCGGCTGATAGAAGGTGCCGGCGGCTGGCGCATGCCCTTGAACGAGTCGGAAACCCTGGCCGGCCTGCCGAAGGCACTGAACATTCCGGTGATTTTGGTGGTGGGGGTGCGTTTGGGTTGCCTCAACCACGCGCTTCTTACACAGGAAGCCATGGTGCGGGATGGCGTACGCATTGCCGGCTGGGTGGCAAGCCAGGTTGAGCCCGACATGCCCGCATTGGAGGGCAATTTGGCCACCTTGAGAAATATGATCGCGGCACCCTGTCTGGGCGAGGTTCCTTATTTAGCCGAAGCGTCAGCAGAAAAGGCCGCAGAATTCCTCAGCATCGAAGCACTGCGGCATAGTGGTGATTTGTAGGTCGAAAAAGCCGAAGGCGCCTTCCGACATTGATGTTGCATGGCGACATTCGCGGAGCTAACGTTCTATAGACCTGCGATTTTGCTGTTCACCGCTGACTCAACCGTCTGGGTGCACAGGATCGCTGCTGGTATTGCCGTATATGAACAAATTCAGGCGACGCACATAACCTTGTAACCAATTAATCTTACCAACGGCCGCTTTTTGCCTCTTTTCCCTGTTGTTTGCACTATTTTTGCGTACACTTAGGATATCAGAAGCTAAAGCGGTGAATCATGACTATCAGCTCTGTAATGCATCAAGGCGTGGCGGCCATGCAGGCGAGCCAGCGCGAAATGCTCAAAGCCGCCGACCAGGTGGCCGGAGCGGCGTTGCCGAACAACGTAGAGCTGCCAGGTAAAATGGCTCCTGAGTTGCCGGTAGCATCCGCCAATTCGGACAATAGCCAGAGTCTGCGGTCACATGATCTGGTCGAGCCGCTGATAGAACTGAAACGGCAGGAACAACTTTTCACCGCATCAGCCAAAATGGTTTCAATCGCCGATAAAACACTTGGGAGTTTGATCGATGTCACTTCATGATTCTATGTTCAACTCGCTGAGCGAGTTTTTCGCGTGGCTCACCGGGCAACCTCAGCAACCGGAACCTGTACGTATTCCTGTTCCGGTTGAGGATGAACCCCAGCGGCGTCCGCGTCGTCGCCAATAGGCGCGGGCTGGCCGAACCAACGGCCGATAGAGCGAACTGCCAATGATCTCGCCTAACCTTCCTTCATACCACGCCAATCTGGTGACACCGTTTCTCCCCGGTGGACAGCGTCCTGTTGGCCTGGAAACAGCAGAAAATCGCAATTCCACCCTCAAACCTGTTGAGCAGTTAGCTAAAACCGCTCACGCGCAAGTGCAGTTGGAGAAGGATGCCGCCGAAGGTCGGCAGCAATCCGCCAATGGGCGACGTGCGCATGGAGACCAAACCGCTGGCGAGCCGGACACGGCCCAGGAGACTGTAGTCGAGCGGGAAGCCGCAATAGAAAAGCGGCTGGAAAAAGCGCGGCAAGCCGAGCAGCGACAGAGTGAGCAACAGGAAATCAAACAGCTGGCGGGGCGGGATCGGGAAGTGCGCGCTCACGAACAGGCACACGTGGCGGTCGGCGGTGCCTACGCCGGCAACGCCCGTTACCAGTTTGAGCGTGGACCCAACGGTATTAGTTACGCGGTGTCCGGGGAGGTGTCCATCGACACCTCTGCCGCTGCAACGCCAGAGCTGACCATTCAAAAAGCACAGCAGGTGCGCCGCGCAGCGCTGGCACCCGCTGAACCCTCGCCTCAGGATGTTCGGGTAGCGGCACTGGCGCAGCAGATGGAAATTCAGGCAACGGTAGAATTGGCGACGGAGCGGAAGCGCCAGGAGCAGGAAGTAGAACAGGAGCGAGAACAGGAAAGCGCGCAGGCCAAAACGGAAGCTAAGGGTACAGATGCGGTGGCTCCGCTGACAGATCAAAGCAAAGCCGGCGTTGAGCCCATTGCGGAATCCGGTGTGACGGACTATCGGGACTCGGTATCCCGTCATTCCGAACACCACGCCTTGAGCTCGCGCCTGAGCCAGCGATTTTCTGCTGGCGGGGTATCAATACCCCACCATCCGGGACGCTTCATCGATCAGCACGCGTGACAGGACAGCGCGGTAAAAAAATGTCAGATACAAAAAAGCCCGGGCATTGCCTGGGCTTTTCATTTCAGCAGAACCGTTACTTAATGGTTTACCACCATCACATCCTGGGTCAAAGCTGAAATTACGCGCTCGGCGGTATTGCCCCGGCGCGTGACGGACTGGCCAGTCTGGCCAAGCGTCCCCATTACCACCAAATCCGCATCCAGGCGCTTGGCGACCTGACCCACCACGTCACTGGTATAACCCTGTTCCACGTGAGTATGGTCATTTGTTGTCTTGGCTTCGCGAGCCAGTCGACCCCGATCCGGATACAGCATGGAATCCAGGTAGGCATTGACCACGTGGAATTCCGCACCGTATTTTTCCGCCACAAAACGCCCCCAGTACAGGATGCTTTCGTTGAGCTTCTGCTGCTCGGCTTGGCGTGCCTGGAAGTTCACCGCTGCCAATACTTTCTTGCGCTCCGGTTTTGCGCCAGGCTGAATGAGTACGACCGGGCAATCAGCGGTTTTCAGCAGCCCCCACTTAGCTTCACTGAAGGTGAAGCGGGAATTGTTGGTGCGCTCGTGAACCGGCAGGTAAATACGCTCGGCACCCCAGCGTTTGGACGACTGCACAATGGATTTTTGCCATTCCTGAGACCAGGAAACCTCGAGTTCGTAGGTCATGCCGGCCGCTTCAATCGGCTTGCGGATTTCCTCGATGAACCAGTCCTGCTTGCGGAACAGGTTGTCGTTAACTGCACGCAGGTCATTGGCTTCGCCATCGACGCCGAGAAACAGAAAAAGCTCCGGTGGAACTTCATGCTTCTGCCCCATGATCAATGCGCGTTCCAGAGCAATTTGAACCTTGTCCGAAGGGTCTACAACAACAAACAGCTTTTCAGGTTTCGACATTGTTATTCCTACCTTGAAGTTTCCTTTGGGTGGGCGCCCCAATGCGCAATTCACAAAGGGCGATGGTAGCGTTCTGCAGCATAGCGGACCTGAGTTGCAGAACCCGGATGGGGTTTATTGTAGGACCTAGCCGACGCCAGAGTCCACCTGTGCGGACCCAAATCTCCTTCGTTACCGGACTTGCCTGCAGTTACAGGCCTTTTATTCAATTCAAACAAGTGTTTTAATCCGGTGAAACATGCAAACATTCCATCACCTGTGACCCGCTCCGAGGATAGAACTATGGCCGATTACCGCGCGCCCCTGGATGACATGCGTTTTCTGATCAAAGACGTCTTTGCCCTGGAGCAGTTGTGGCAATCCCTACCGGGTCTGGAGGAGGCGGATATGGCAACCGCCGACGCCATTTTGGAGGAGGCCGCCAAGCTCTGTCAGGAAGTACTGGCACCCTTGAACCGCGAGGCGGATGAAACTGGCTGCAAATTTGCCGATGGCGCCGTGAGCACGCCCGCGGGATTCCAGCAGGCCTACCAAACCTATTGTGACGGCGGTTGGTGCGGCTTGGGCGGCAATCCGGACTTCGGTGGCATGGGTATGCCCAAATCATTGGTGGCGCTGGTTGAAGAAATGCTGCAGGGCGCCAGCCTGTCATTCGGTTTGGCGCCCATGCTCACCGCCGGCGCCTGCGTCGCACTCAATTCCCATGGCAGTGATGAACTGAAACAAGTGTACCTGCCGAAAATGGTCAGCGGTGAATGGTCCGGCGCCATGGATCTCACCGAGCCCCACTGCGGCACGGATCTCGGCCTGATCCGCACTCGTGCAGTCCCGCAGGACGATGGCAGTTATCACATTACCGGCACCAAGATCTTCATCACCTGGGGTGAGCACGATATGGCCAGCAACATCGTGCATCTGGTGTTGGCCAGATTGCCGGATGCTCCCGCGGGGTCACGGGGTATTTCCATGTTCGTGGTGCCCAAATTCCTCCCGGATGCGGCAGGCGAGCCTGGTGCCCGCAATGGTGTGCACTGCGGTTCCATCGAAAAGAAAATGGGCATCAAGGGTGCCGCGACCTGTGTGATGAACTACGACGGCGCCACCGGCTGGTTGGTTGGGGCACCTCATCAGGGGCTCGCCGCCATGTTCACCATGATGAACTATGAACGCCTGGCGGTGGGCCTGCAGGGAGTGGCGGCCGCGGAGGCGAGCTATCAGGCAGCCGCCGCTTATGCCCGGGATCGCTTGCAGGGGCGCAGCCCTCAAGGTGTTGAATCACCGGAGAAGGAAGCCGATAGCCTGCTGGTGCATCCGGACGTGCGGCGTATGCTGCTGTCGATGCGCGCGCTCAATGAAGGCGGGCGCGCGTTTTATGTGTATGTGGCGCAATGGCTGGACATCGCCAAATTCAGTCAGGATGACCAGGCTCGCAGTAAGGCGGAGAAAATCGTTGCCCTGCTGACGCCGGTGGCCAAAGCCTTTTTGACGGACATGGCAATGGATACCGCAGTCAACGGTCAGCAGGTTCTGGGCGGCCACGGCTACATTCGGGAATGGGGGCAGGAACAGTTGGTGCGGGATATTCGCATCACGCAGATTTACGAAGGGACCAATGGGATACAGGCTATGGACCTGATCGGTCGCAAGACGCTCGTGACCAATGGCGAATTACTTGCTGTGCTGGTGGCGGATATAGAGGAATTTCTTGATACGCAGGCACACACCAATGCCGTTACAGAGTACGCTGACCCACTGCGCGACGCGCTTCAACTACTGACGCAAATCACCGAAGACCTGATAGCCGGCGCCGCGAATGACCCAGCCCTGCCCGGCGCGGTGGCGGTAGATTACCTGCACTTGATGGGCTACATCACTCAGGGTTACCTGTGGTTGCGGATGGCCGCTGCAGCGGAAACGGCTCAGGTAGCGGAAGATTTTCGCGCCGCCAAGCTGCACACTGCCAGTTTCTATTTTGCGCGCTTGTTACCTGAATCGTTGAGTTTGGCCCAGAAAATTCGCTCCGGTAGCGCCTCGGTTATGGCGATGCCAGCCGAGCTGTTCTGATATTGCGGGGGCGTCGCCGCCCCACAGTAAGCTGCCGTCGGGTACGCTCAGTCGGAAGATACCCCGGCGCCTTCCGACATCGACGTCGGATGGCGGCATTCGCGGAGCTCATGTCTTATGCCGACCTACGGAGCTATGGTTTCCGGTAGGCAGTGTCCACTCCGCAAAATCGAGTACAATAGCCGGCGTGTTACGCGCGCCGGTATCCGTCTTTTTATCCTTCGCTCATCGCAGGAGATCAGTCCTGGGTTAACAGCCTCGTAGCAAGGCACGCGTAATTTTCCGATTATCAAACACTTTGGGAGATGCCAGTGGCACGTATTGTAGTGGTCGGCGGTGGTGCCGGCGGTTTGGAGTTGGTAACCAAACTTGGCAACAAGCTCGGTAAAAAGCGCAAGGCCGCAATCACTTTGATTGACCGCGACACCACACACTTATGGAAGCCGCTGCTTCACGAAATTGCCGTTGGCACCATGGATGAAGGCGTTGATGCCGTGAGTTATCGCGCCCACGCACGGGCTCATGGCTTCGAGTTCCGCGTCGGTAGCATGACCGACATTGACCGTGAGGCGCGCGAAGTGATTCTCGCACCGCTTCTGGACGAAAAGGGTGAGCAGGTATTGCCCAGCACCCGAATAGCCTACGACATTCTGATCATAGCCCTTGGCTCCACCTCCAATGACTTTGGCACGCCAGGTGTGCGAGAAAACTGCATTTTTCTGGACAGCCCCGAGCAAGCGCATTATTTCAGACGCAAGCTTTTCAACCAGTTTTTGCGGATACAACGATTGCCGGAATCCGACCGGGATATCCGTATTTCCATTGTCGGTGGCGGCGCCACCGGTGTTGAGTTGTCAGCGGAAATCCATCATGCCGTAGAAGAAGTGCATCGCTATGGCTTTGATGCGCTCAACAACAGCCAGTTGAAAATTACTCTGCTAGAAGCCGGGCCTCGTATTTTGCCGGCTTTACCCGAGCGTATTTCCGTCTCCGCCACCCGGGAATTGACGCAGCTGGGTGTCGACGTTAAAACCAATACCCCTGTTACGGAGGCGGCCCCCGGCGTTTTGCACACCAAAACGAGCGGTGCAATAAAAGCGGACTTGATGGTGTGGGCGGCCGGCGTCAAAGTGGCCGATTTCATGAAGGACCTGGCGGGGCTTGAGACCAATCGCATCAACCAATTGACAGTCAACGAATATCTCCAGACTACCCGCGACCAATGGATATTTGCCATCGGCGACTGCGCGGAATTCACCATGGCGGATGGCAAACGCGTGCCGCCTCGCGCGCAGTCAGCCCATCAAATGGCGGAGCGATGCTACAAGAACATCCTCGCGCTTCTCGACGAAAAGCCGATGAAGGCGTACCAATATCGCGATCACGGCTCGCTGATTTCCCTCGCGCGTTACTCCGCCGTTGGCAATCTCATGGGTAACCTGCGCGGGGGTGACCTGTTCATTGAAGGTCGCATTGCCCGCACCGTTTATATTTCTCTTTACCGCATGCATCAGTTGGCCGTTCACGGCTTCTGGAAAACCGGGGTATTGATGTTCGCTGGCCGCTTGAACCGCTGGCTGCGACCGCGGTTGAAGTTGCATTAAAAAGCTGTAAGCTTCAAGCCGCAAGCTGCAAGTTAAAGAAACATAATCTGAACGAGTAAATGTAATGCCTAAGCTTTCTCCCGAAGATCAGGAACGCGTTGATAAATATCTTTCTTCCAATATCAACGACGTTGAGCGCAAGCCGTTCCGGCCATTTCTTTTGCTGGCAATCATTATCGGTGTCATGGGTATTTTGACGCTGGTTGCCTGGGTGCTGGCTTGGTTTCATGGGGTGGTTTGATAAAGAGGGAAAAGGGAAAAGGGAAAAGAATGGTGTGGCGAAAAACCCCGTAGGCTGGGCACGGCCCACCAAAAAACACTCGTTACGCCGGTATTGAAATTAAGAAATGGCGAGCAGAGCCACGATCAAAACTTTTCCCTTTTCCCTTTTCCCTATCTTTACCTAATCCTCAACCCATACCCAGCGAACGGGTTCGCCGAAATCGTCGGTGATGAGTTTGCGGCGGGGGCGGCGGGTTGTTTTCAAGGGTGCCTTGGGTTGTGGTGACTTGCGGGCATCTATCTGTTTGACGATTTCCACCAGCGGTGTGCGGTCCTGGGGTTCGCCGTTGCGCACCATGGTTCCGAATGGGTTTGAGTTGCCGACGTGGCCGCTGATGCCTTGAGGGATGGCATTCACCGCACCTCCCTGCTGAATGAAAGCGTTAATCTGCTCGTCGATTTCCGCTCGAATTTGGGCTTTGGTCTTCAGAGGTTTCATGGCATTCTTGAGTCAGCTGGAAACTCTTTACCATAGCCTGCTTTTGACCGGATGGAAAGTGATCTGGTGGTTAACGGGAGTAATTGGGCGCCGCAACGGGCGCCCGGAGTGGTATCAGGCAATTGTGATAGTGTCGTCCAGGTAGACGTCCTGGATGGCCTGGAGAATCTTCACGCCGTCCGCGAAAGGGCGCTGGAATGCTTTACGACCCGAGATCAAACCCATTCCTCCGGCCCGCTTGTTGATAACGGCGGTGCGCACCACTTCCGCAAAGTCGTTTTCGCCAGATGCTCCACCGGAGTTGATCAGGCCGATGCGACCCATGTAACAGTTCGCCACCTGGTAACGCACCAGGTCGATCGGGTGGTCGCTTGTGAGGTCTGAATACACCTTCGGGTGGGTTTTGCCGACCTTGATTTTATTGAAGCCACCATTGGTCTCAGCCATTTTCTGCTTGATGATGTCAGCTTCAATTGTCACACCGAGATAGTTCGCCTGACCGGTCAAATCCGCCGAGGTATGGAAGTCGGCTTCTTCGGTTTTGAACGCATTGTTGCGCAGATAGCACCACAAAATGGTGACCATTCCCAATTCATGGGCTTGCTGAAAGGCTTCGGATATTTCTTGAAGCTGGCGGCGTGACTGTTCCGAGCCAAAGTAAATGGTCGCGCCTATACCAATGGCTCCCATATCATAGGCTTGCTTGACCTTGCCGAACAGGGTCTGGTCATAGCTGGCGGGATGGACCAGCGCGTCGTTGTGATTCAGTTTGAGGATGAACGGAATCTTGTGCGCATATTTGCGTGATACCGCTCCCAATGCGCCGAGTGTAGAGGCCACGGCGTTGCAACCGCCTTCAATGGCCAGCTCAACAATGTTCTGCGGATCGAAGTACAGCGGGTTGGGCGCGAAGGTCGCACCGGCAGAGTGCTCGATGCCCTGGTCGACCGGTAGAATGGACATATAGCCGGTGTTGCTCAAGCGGCCCGCGTTCAACAGTGCCTGGTAATTGCGCAGAACGGCCGAGGGGCGATCCGTGGCGCACAGAATGCGGTCGACGTAATCCGGTCCCGGTGTGGTGATTGTTTCGCGGGGAATGGCTTGGCACTGATGCGTCAATAAGGAATCGCTTTCATCACCCAGTAAGCTGGCTATATCTGTCATTATCACCTCAGTCACGGTTGTTGTGGGATTGTTGTTGAGAGCGGAAATCTGCTATTTACGTGTTGTGAGTTACTTGCAAGGTCGCGAATTGCATGTCGGCAACCCGTCGCTGTTTCCCCAATCAAAAAATCGTGAAACAAAAAGGCGCGAATAATGAACTGCCGGGTAAATGGTCACACCCGGCAACCGCTCAGGATCTCGGTGTGAAGGTTTCGCTGAGCTTTTTCGGCACCAGGTTTTTCTGCAGGCGCCCATAAGCGGGCAAGCCATTCTGATAGGGCGGGTACGCCTCGCCCTGAATCAAGGGTGCGAAATATTCCCGTCCAGCCGCAGTAATGCCGAAGCCATCGCCACTGATGAATTCTGCAGGCAGCGTTTTTTCCCGATTGGCGACTTCTGCCAGTGGTACGGGTTCCAATGTCCACTCATAAGGCTGACTGCCTCGGCGTACGATGCCGGGCATCACGGCGTTCAACCCTTCCATCGCATAATGCACGGCCGCCGCACCCACGGCGTGAGCCTGATCGACATCCACCTGGGAAGCGATATGTCGGGCCGCGCGCTGCAAGTAATCACACACGGCCCAGTGGCATTTCAGGTCCAGCTTCTGCTTGATGATCTCCACCAGGCGCGGTGCCACACCACCCAATTGTGCGTGACCGAATGCATCTGTTGCGCCGGACTCGGACAAAAATTTGCCGTCAGTGCCCTTTATGCCCTCGGCGGCGACAACGACGCAAAATCCTTTGCGAGCCACTGTGTCGGCTACTCGCTGCAGGAAAGGCTCAGGGTTGAACGCCACTTCCGGTAACAAGATGACATCAGGTCCCAGCTCCCGTGAATCCTGAGCCAGGCAGGACGCGGCGGCGATCCAGCCGGTGTGGCGGCCCATGACTTCCATAACAAAGACTTTGGTGGAGCTGCCATGCATGGATTCCACATCATAAGAGGCCTCCAGTGCCGAGATCGCCACATATTTTGCGACGGATGCAAACCCGGGGCTGTTATCGGTCAGCGGAAGATCGTTGTCGATGGTTTTGGGGACGCCGATGCAGGTCAGGGGGTAACCCAGCTCCTCGGCGAGCAGTGACAATTTATGGGTAGTGTCTTGGGAATCACCACCACCGTTATAAAAGAAATAGCGGATGTTATGAGCGGCAAATACATCCAGCAGCCGTTGATACTCCGCGCGATGTTGCGTCAGGTCCTGCAGCTTGTAGCGACAGGAACCAAAGGCTCCTGATGGCGTATGGAGCAGGCTCGCCAGAGACTGTTCATCTTCCCGGCTGATGTCGATCAGGTTTTCGTTGAGCGCGCCGAGAATGCCGTCTAAACCGCCGTATACCTTGTCTATTTTTTCCGGGTACTGGCGGGCGGCCTCGATGACTCCCGCTGCCGTGGCGTTGATGACGGGCGTTACGCCGCCAGATTGGCCGTAGAACGCGTTATATTTGGTCATACCGCTGTAGTCTCCTGTTAGATGCAATTTAAACATTTACGTTTGATAATGACAATCCAATTTTTCTATGTGGTATTACCAATTTGGCAAAGTGGCGGTGGTTGTTGGATTGCGAGTGAGTTATGCTTCTCATCCCCTGGAGTGAAACGAGGATGCAGTTCAATGATTTTGGTAGGCCAAAAATCGTTTTATACGATCTGCAACATAGTATGTGTGACAATGATGCTTGCCGCTTGCGTTCCTCAGCAGCAACAAACGCAGCTGCCTGACGCTACCTCTGAGGTTACCCGACTGTATCTGGTGGGTGATTCGACCATGGCCAGCAAAATTCCCGAACGCGCACCCGAAACCGGCTGGGGTATGGCGCTCGCCGATTTGGCCAAGCCGTCCCTGTTGGTGGAGAATCATGCCGTCAATGGACGCAGTAGTAAAAGTTTCTATGATGAAGGTCGCTGGCAAGTGGTACTGGACCAGCTTCGGGCCGGCGACTTTGTGCTGATTCAGTTCGGTCACAATGACCAGAAAAAAGCAGATCCCAAACGCTATGCGGCGGCTGACGGTGCCTATGCGGATAACCTCCGGCGCTATATTTCTGAAGCGCGAGCCAAGGGCGCGACACCGCTGCTGGCGACGAGCATCGTGCGTCGCCATTTCGATGATAATGGCCAACTGCTGCACAGTCACGCTGGCTATCCCGATGCGGTTCGGCGCGTCGCCAAGCAAATGGGTGTGACCCTTGTTGACCTGCAAGCCTTGACTTGGCGGGCGCTCGAAAAGCTTGGGCCGGGTCCTTCGGTCAGCCTCTATTTGCATGTTAAGCCTGGTGAGTTTTCCTATTATAAGGACGGGAAAATTGACAATACCCATCTATCGCCCAAGGGGGCTCTATGGGTCGCCCGACTGTTTGTCGAGCAGTTGCACGAACAGAATCACGCTCTTGCCAAACACTTTGATCGTCAGGTAACCGAGATGCCAGCACAACCAGAAAGCTTGAAGCTATGGCCGAATACGCCACCGGTTTCGGCAAAACTGCCCGGAACGGAGCAACTGGAAGATGGCCGCGTCGCCAATGTGCGCGAGCCGGAAATCATTCCGTTTCTGGCTCCAGCGGCGTCTGCACGGGGTGTGGGTGTGCTCATATTTCCCGGCGGTGGCTATAACCACCTGGCCGTTGCCAAGGAGGGGGCCGCTGTGGCGCAGTGGCTGAATGCCCAGGGCATACACGGATTTGTCGTGAAATATCGTATGCGCGAATTCGGTGCGCCTGCACCTTTGCTTGATGCGCAACAGGCCATGCGCCTGGTGCGCAGCCAGTCCGAGCGTTGGCGCTTGAACCCGAAGAAAATTGGCGTCATCGGTTTCTCCGCTGGCGGACATGTGGCCGCGTCTCTGCTCGCGCATTTCGATTACCAGCCGCCCAACATTGATGCCAGTGCGCTTGATCACATTAGCGCCCGTCCGGATTTTGCCATGCTGATTTACCCGGTGGTCACCATGCGCGAACCCCATGCTCATGCGGGTTCCCGTGAGGCATTGCTGGGCGCAGATCCCGGTGCCGAGCAACTGGGTTTCTATAGCGTTGAAGAACAGGTGCGCCCGGATATGCCGCCGGTGTTCCTGGTACATGGCAGCAACGACCAGTCGGTACCCGTGCAAAACAGCCTCGCGCTTTATCGCGCAATTCATGAGCAGGGCGTACCGGCGGAGATGCTGATTTACAGCAACGCGCCTCACGGCATGGGGCTTCTGGCGGGATATGAACAGGCGTCGGAGTGGCCGAGCCGCGCATTGGAATGGTTGAAATCCCAGCGGATTATTCTGGACTGAGTCGTCGCAGTGAAATGGCAAGCTCACAAAAAAGCCGACATGGAAGTCGGCTTTTGTCGAAAATTAATGTTCGAGGTTATGGGTTCACCCAGTCAAAGTGCTGCCAGTGCGGAATCATAATCCGGCTCGTCAGCGGTTTCCTGCACCTGTTCTGTGTAGGCGATCTCTCCTTGCGGGTCGATCACAACCACCGCACGCGACAACAAGCCCGCGAGTGGGCCGCTCTTGATAGTGACACCGTAGTCCTGGCCGAAGCTTGAACGGAAGCTGGAACCGGTCGCAACATTCTCGATGCCTTCAGCGCCACAAAAACGACCGGCGGCAAACGGAAGGTCGGCAGAAACGCAGAGCACGCTCAGATTTTCCTGCTCTGCGGCTTCTTTGTTGAACTTCCGTACAGACATGGCACAGGTTGGGGTATCTATGGAGGGAAAGATATTCAGAATCACCGTGCGCCCCGCATAATCCGCCAAGCTCACTTCGGACAAATCACTTTTCACCAAGGTGAAATTCGGTGCCTTGCTGCCAATCTTGGGCAGGTCGCCCACAGTCTCGACGGGATTACCCTTGAGAGTGATCTTTGCCATAACGAACTCCTTGATGCATTGAGAGTGGATTTATAGGGGCAGCTTAGCGGTAAGAGCTACAAGCCACAAGCGGCAAGCCGCAAGCAGGACCTGTCGCGTTCAACTTGTAGCTTACCGCTTGCAGCTTAGAGCTTGTTACCCATGTACAATACGGCGCTACATCACCCATCAATTCTTTCCACTGCGATTTTCCACCATGATTCAACTGCAACAAGCCGGGCTTCAATTAGGAACCAAGATCTTGCTGGAAAACGTGAATCTGACGGTTCACGCGGGACAGAAGTGGGGGTTGATTGGGGCCAACGGTAGTGGCAAAACGAGTCTGTTCAAACTCCTGCTCGGGCAATTGCATACCGATAGCGGTACTTGCCAATTGCCGCGCCAGTGGCGCATTGCGCACATGGCCCAGGAGGTTCACGCCAGCGGCCGGTCAGCGCTGGATTATGTCCTGGACGGTGACACCGATTTGCGCGGCCTGGAGGCAAGCATTGCGCATGCCGATGCGGATGGACAAGGTGAACTGTTGGCGAAACTGTTCGGTGAATTCGAAGCCATTGACGGCTACAGTGCGCCGGCGCGGGCTCAGCAGCTTCTGCATGGGCTGGGTTTTGGTGGCGATGAAACCCAAAAGGCGGTGCAGGATTTCTCCGGCGGGTGGCGTATTCGCCTTAACCTGGCACGGGCGCTAATGTGTCCGTCGGATCTTCTGTTGCTGGACGAACCGACCAACCATCTGGATCTGGACGCCACGCTGTGGCTTGAGCAGTGGCTGCAGCGCTACCCGGGCACTTTGTTGATTATTTCCCACGACCGGGATTTTCTCGACAACGTGGTCAGTGGCATTATCAGCTTCGAAAACAAACAGCTGATTACCTACAGTGGTAACTATTCTGCATTTGAACGCCAGCGCGCTGAACGCATCGCCCAGCAACAGGCATCGTTCGAAAAGCAGCAGCAGCGCATTGCGGAAATTGATGACTTTGTCCGCCGTTTTCGCGCCAAAGCGACCAAGGCCAAGCAGGCCCAGAGCCGGCTGAAAGAGCTGGAGCGCATGGAAAAAATTGCGCCGGCACATATTGATTCGCCGTTTCATTTTACTTTTCCGATGGCCAGCAAAATCTCGCAGAATCAAATCACGCTCAGCGAAGCGCGCATTGGTTACGGCAGCGAGCCGCTGGTAAACAACATTGAGTTGAGTATTCTGAACAGCAGCCGCATTGGCTTGCTTGGCCACAATGGCGCAGGAAAATCCACGCTCATGAAAACCCTGGCCGGCGAGTTGCCCCTGATCGCAGGCAGCAAGGTGGACGGTGCGAATCTGAAGTTGGGGTACTTTGCCCAGCACCAGCTGGAAGCGCTGGATCTGGCGGCGTCGCCGGCACTGCATATTCAGCGTCTGTCGCCGGAGGCGAGCGAGCAGGATGTGCGCAATTTTCTCGGCGGCTTTGACTTTCGTGGAGACAAGGTGTTCGAGCCGATCACACATTTTTCCGGCGGGGAAAAAGCACGTTTGGCACTGGCCATTGTTGCATGGCAAAAGCCGAACGTATTATTGATGGACGAGCCAACCAACCACCTTGATCTCGAAATGCGACACGCATTAACGGTTGCGTTGCAGGGCTTCGACGGAGCGATTGTTGTGGTTTCCCACGACCGACATTTACTGCGCAACACTGTTGACGATTTTCTCCTGGTGGACAGCGGCAAAGTGACACCTTTTGAGGGTGACTTGCAGGATTATCAACGCTGGTTGAGTGATACCCGTAAAAATGACGAACCTCCGGCTGGGCCGACCGGGGCAGTGGACAAAGCCGGTACTCGAACAGACAAAAAGGAGCAGCGCCAACAGGCGGCGGCGCGGCGGGCCCAGTTGAAACCCTTGACTCAGGCAATAAAAAAGCTTGAAAAGGACATGGAGTCGACGCAGAAAAAACGACAGGCCATCGAGGAAAAGCTGGCGGATCAAAGTCTGTATGAAGCTGATAACGTGGCGGATCTGCAACGCTTGCTAAAGGAGCAGGGGCAACTGAGTCAGGCTCTGGAAGCTCTGGAGGAACAGTGGTTTGCGGCTAACGAAGAGCTCGAAGCCGCTCAAGAGGAATAGTTGCCGCCGGCAGAGGGAGGCAGGTAGTGCCAGGCTTTCGTCTGAACCTGATTTCGGCCTTTTTGTTTGGCTGAATAAAGCAATTTATCGGCTTTTGATAACAGCCACTTGGCTGTGTGATCGACAGTAGGGGCGCAGGTTGCGGAGCCCACGCTGACGGTTACTATCCCATCGTGAGGATTGCGTTGATGCGGTATTTTCAGCGCTCGCACTGACTCCAGCATTTCTTCGGCCATATGGAGTGCACCATCGGCATTGGTGTTAGGCAGAATGGCGACAAATTCTTCACCGCCGTAGCGGCCGACAAAGTCACTCGCACGGCGGCGGCAACTGCCCAGAGCGCGGGCAATTTCATGCAGGCATTCATCGCCGGCAATATGCCCGTAAAAATCGTTATAGGGTTTGAAGTTATCCACGTCGATCAGAATGACCGAAATATCTCTCTGTTCCCGAATGGCCCGTTGCCATTCTTTTTGCAACACCTCGTCAAACTGACGGCGGTTGGGCAGGCCAGTCAGACCGTCAATGTAGGAAAAGCTTTTCAGCTGTTTTTTGGAGCGAGCAGTTGCCATATGGTTGCGCACTCGCGCCAGAACCACCGCCAGGCTGTAAGGCTTGGAAATGTAATCAACCGCGCCCAGTCCCAGGCCTCGTGCCTCATCCTGAATCTGCGCTTTCCCGGTTACGAATATAACGGGAATTTCGTTGGTACCTTCGTGCTTCATTAATTGTCGGCAGACTTCGTAGCCATCCATTTCAGGCATCATGACATCGAGCATGATCAGATCAAAGGGTTCATTGAGTGCCAAGGCCAGTGCATCCTTACCATTGGTGGCGGTGGTCACATCATAGAATTCTTCCAGAACCATGGTGAGTGCATCCAGGTTCCCGGGGTAGTCATCCACCAGCAGTATGCGTTGCTTTTCCTCTTCATCGTCGAGGGGATCCTGCTGTAAATTATCCAGTGCGGTGCCCGCATCTCGGGCAAAGACCTTTTCACGTTTCCTTGCTTCCTTGAGTGCCTTGCTCGCGGAAGCAAGCTCCAGCTGGCCACCAATACGTGCAAGAACTTCCGCTGCGATCAACGGTTTGGTGACATAATCCGACGCGCCTAAATAGAAGCCTTGAGTCATGTCCTCAATGGCTTCACGTTCGATGATGACAATGACGGGAGTGGCGGATAGTTCTTTTTCACGACTGACACGTCGGCACAAATCAAACTTCTCGCCGTTACTCGTTGCTGGCTCTGTCAAAATTAAACAGGGACGTTCATGTTTGGCCATCGCGAGCGCGCGATCATCGCCAGCAACGAAACTGACGTCAAAAATTCCGCCCAGAATTATTCTCAATTGTTCTCTGACTTCTGGCGAGCCATTAACAACCAAGATCCTGTCTTTTTTATGCTTCGACCTCATTCGATATGTCTCGGTTGTTTCCTAATACGATTTCTTATATGAATCTAACCTAAGAAATACTGCTTGTGTAATGGAAGAGTCCGAGCCGCTTTAGGTGTTTCGGTACCTTTTCCAATTTCCATTTGTAACTTTTACGAACCTGTACGTAAAACAGCCCCATCGCAGGTATCACCGGTAGATACGGAAATACACGACAAATAGGATAAACATAAACGAAGACTGAAAAAACTCTTTTTGTTCAGGATGAGACACAGCCGTTCGGTGCAAGTTCATCGTTAGAATTTACGAGCATAGGCACACAGCAAGAACCAGGCCAGCTCCCCAGTTGCAAGCTGGCGCATACAGATGAGTCGGGGAAATTGGGGTAGGGCGAAGTACGGAAAAGAGATTGTTAAAAAATGTGAAAATTTTTCAGGGAGTTAAAATTTTTTGGCGAATAAATTTGCGTGGTCTGAATGTAAAAAATCCGGTACGGCAAGCCGTACCGGAAAACGGGTGCTACCAGAGTATTAATACACTTCCAGCTCCCACAGCGAATAACCGTAGCCGGTCGCGCGCTCGATGCCGTAAATGCGCACATAGCGGCCATTGCCGGACAGGGTAATGTCATCTATACCGCCATCGCTGGTGCTGGTGGAATAGATGCTGGTCCAGTTGCTCGCGTTATCGGAAACCTGAATCTCATACGCCTTGCCGTAGGCGGCTTCCCAGTTGAGCAGCACGCGGCTAATCGCCTGGCTGGACCCCAAATCAACCTGAATCCACTGAGGGTCGCTGAATTGACTCGACCATCGGGTGCCGGCATCGCCATCAACCGCCGCAGCGCCATTGAGTGCGCCGCCTTCAGTGGAGGAAATTTGCACCGGCTTGTTAAGCGCCTTATTCACGGTGGGGTCCGGTGTTGGAGGCTCATCACCGCCGCCGTAGACTTCAAACTCCCACAGCGAATAACCGTAGCCTGTGCCGCGCACTGTACCGAGCAAACGCACATAGCGGCCGCTGCCGGCGATGCTGACGGTCTCTTCACCACCACTGCCTGCGGCGGTGGAGTAGACGCTGGTCCAGGTGCTGGCGTCGTTGGAGACCTGGATCTCGTAGCTTTGGCCATAGGCGGCCTCCCAGTTCAGAACCACTTCACTCAGGTTGTAAACCTCGCCCAGATCGACATAGATCCATTGCGGGTCGCTCCATCCGCTGGCCCAGCGGGTGTTGGCGTCGCCGTCAAAAGCGGCATCGGCCGACAGGGTTGCCCCTTCACTGGAGGAGGCAAATGCGGGTTTCCCCTGAGCCAGATTGCCAGCGGGTGGATCCACTGGGTCGCCCGGGTCCGTGGGGTCGGCGCCATCGCCTTCAACGTTGACCCAGTTGAGGCTCATTGCTTCGCTGAATACCAGCCGCAGGCTGTGAGCACCGCTGGTGCCCAGGTTCAGGCTGGTGTTCACCGACTGCCAGGATTGCAGGCCGCCAGTTGCCGGTACGGACAGTGTGGTTTGCTGGGTGCCGTCCACCAGAACGGTGATGGTGCCACCGGCGGCGCTGGCCACTCGTGCCGTGAGTTGATAATCGCCGCTGCTGCCGGAGATGTTGTACTCCACCCAGTCACCAGCCTCGACTTCGCTGACATTCAAAAAGCCGTTCACGTCTTCGGTCAACTCAAGTCGCACACCGCTCATGGTGCCGTATTCTTCGGCTTCCACCAGCGACGGCAGGCTGTGGACATTGCTGGCACCGTGTACTGGCATGTTCACATAAATGTCGCCGAGTTCAGTGAGAATGCCGGACTGGCGGTTGTCGAACAGACCGTTGAACGGATGGCCATTGCGGCGACCGGTGAACCAGGCGTAGCGGGCGACATCGGGGTTGTTCTCGAAAGAATCCACTGCATGAATCAGGAATTTCTTCTGGTCCGCCAGTGTGGTGGTGTCTTCCCAGGCAGAAAATTCCGTCATCCAGATTGGGCGGTTGTATTTTTTGAACAGATCCACGTACCACTCAATGCCACCTACGTCTGCCATATAGGCATGAATGGAAATCGCGTCCACCTGACATTCGGGACACACAGCAAAGAAGTCGTCGAAGTAATCAATCGGGTCATAGTAGGTGGTGCCATTCTCGGTCACGCAGTTGCCGCAGAAGTTCATCGCCACACTGACAATTTGCAGGTCGAATTCATCGGCAATGGCTTCCAGGCGAGGCCATTCAGCGGCAGCCTGGGACGGTGTCATGTTGGCTTGATCAATGAAGTTCGGCTCGTTGAACGCCAGAATGTATTTCACCTCCGGGTGGGCGGCAATGTACTGGCGCATGCCTTCATCATCGAAACCGCCGTTCCAGGCCATGGGCACGAACTCAACGCCATAGTCCTGGTAGACATCCTGAATCAACAGGTCGGGACTGTGGCTCCAGTTATACCACCAGCTGATACCTTCGGAAATTGCAGCCATGTCTGCTTCGGAGTGATGCCCGTAGCCCAAACCGCGTTTTGCGCTTTTCACTTCGCCATGGTCGGCATCCACAAAAATGGTGCGCGATACAGCGGTGCTGGCCTGGCCATCGCTAACCGTCAGGGTGACTGTATACGAGCCTTCCTCCATAAAGCTGTGGTCCACGTTGACACCAGTGCCGGTGGAGCCGTCGCCAAAGTCCCAGCTGTAGGTCAGGTCGTCGCCGTTGACGTCACCGGACTGGCTGGCATCGAAGTTGACGTCGAGAGTGGCAGGACCGCCACTCACAGAAGGCTTGATGGCCGCTGTGGGAGGGCGATTGACCACCGGGCCACTGGTTCCGGGATCCTGTGCCGCCTGTCCGCCGGACAGGTAAATATTGTCGATGGACAGATCGGTAATTTCGCTGGTACCGAGCAGTTGGAACACTTGGCGCACATCGAACAGGTCCACATCATCGGCAATCTCACTCATGGGAATGACGATGTCATGCCACTGGCCGTCGCGGGCAAAGCCGTAGGGATCATTTCCGGGCTCGAAGAAGAACCACTTCTGGCCGATGTCGTTGAGGTTGCCACTCTTGATGCCAATGCGGAAGGCGCCTTGATCTGTGGTTTTCATGGAGAAATGCAGGGCTGCCTGAGCGTTGTCGAAGGCGGTGAGATTAAACCCGCTGCGGGCGGTCAGGCCCATGCCATACCAGCCGAGGCCGGTGGATTGCAGGTTGAGCGCCGAGTTACCTTCAACTATATCGCCACTGGTCAGCTCTAAAGTGTTATCCCACAGAAACAGATCGCCATTGACGCCAAAACCAAAGTTTCCAGCGCTCATGTTTCCCGGTGTTTCCGTGTAGATGCCGAAGCTGCCGTATTCAGGCGCGGGCAGGGCGATGCTTTCCGACAGGTAAATATCGTCGATAGCAATTTCCATTGCCGCCGCTGGGGCAGGACCTGAGATGCTGAACAGGGTTTTAACCGTGGCGAAATCCACATTGGCGAAGCGGCTCAAGGGGATTGCGACTTGGTGCCATTCGCCGTCGCGCACCAGACCGAATTCTTCACCGCCGGCAACAAATTCCACACTGGCCTCACCGGCGGCGCTGCTCCCCATTCCGATGCTGAAGGTATCCGTGGAGGTGGTTTTGATATCCACATGCAGGTAGCCGTGGTTGTAGTTGTCCAGGTTGATGTCCTTGTGCAACAGACCCATGCCCCACCAACCCCCGGGTGCCACTTGATAGGCCAGCGCGGTGCTGCCTTCGGACGGCGTCGTGGCCACGGCGGTCATGTTGTTCCAGATGTATAAATTAGTATTGTCTCCCCAGTTCAATTCACCAAAGGTGGGCGTTGTCTCGGTCATTACGCCAAAGTTGCCGGTGTGGGGGTTGTCGCTGGCAATCTGCAGCTGGGTGTAGTCGTTCTCATAGAGGCGCACGTAGTCCACGTACATCTTCGCCGGAAAAGGCGCGGTGATCTGGGCGGGGTCGGTAATCTCCACAAAATTGAAACCACCGACGGCCAGATTGAGAATGATGTAAGCCGGATTAGCTGTGAGCTCCGACATGTTCGGGTCGGTCACATCCATCACAAAATAAGGATTGTTATCCACCGAAATTGTGACATTGGTCGGTGTCCAATCCAGCTTATAGGTGTGGTAATCCGCATTGAGTGCGGGGGATACGCTAGTGGACACGGCATGATCCGCCTGCAGCCAATCTCCCCAATCGCCGCTTTCATGCCACCAATGCAGGGCGGCAGACACGGAGCTGTTGGCAGTGCCGCTGTCTATCGCGGATTTATAACCCGCTTCCATAATGTCCCATTCGCCGGACTTGGGCCAACCGTCGATGCCGAAGTTGGTGCCCATCATCCAGAACGCCGGCCACAGGCCATTGGCGAGGTCCGGCAGTTTGATACGTGCCTCAAGCGTGCCGTAACGGAATGACATGCGTCCGTGTGTGTGAAGCCGGGCGGAAGTGAACTCCTTGCCTTCATAGCTTTCACGCTTGGCCTCAATAACCAGATTGCCGTCTTCAATATAGGCATTATCGCTGGAGGCGGTGTAGTACTGCAGTTCACCATTGCCGTTGCCACTACCGCCTGTGGAGAAGCTCCAGATGTCGGCGTTGATTTTATCTTCGGTGAATTCATCGGCCCATAGCGGCGCATCCTGTGCCTGTAGCGAGCTGCTGGCCGCCAGGCTCAGGCCTAGCGTCAATAGCTGTCTTTTCAGTGATTTATTGATTGGAATTTTCATGGAATAGGTCTCCATCGGATGGGTTTAGGAAGCCATTATTTGTCTAAACGGTTTTGTTCAGAGTTTCCGAGCTACGTAGTTCACGCTATTGTTTTTTCTTAATATTTATATTTGTTTGTAATTTTTATTTGTGTCCGAGCTTTGATAAGCGTTACAGCGGAGTTGGTGCGGATGATGTGCATGTACCACCGAATACAATACCGCCGAAGCGGGCCGTTAGCTCCGCGATTTACATGGTCTCATTAGGGTTTTCGTGGTGCCAGAGGAATTCGGTAGAAGGGATTGCCGGTGCGATAACCGGGACAGGCAAGGCATCTTAATTTGATGAAAGTCACAGTTTTGAAATTAATTGCCCCTTTGCTCGATGAGGAAATAGCGGTTTTCCGGTTATGGCGCCGGCGCACTGGCAAACTCCTTGATAAACCGGTTGTAGTTGCGGCTTACACGCAGGCGGCCGCCGCAGGTCAGCTGCATGAAGTAGTCGCCTTTGGAGAGCGGCTCGATCGACTGGATTCGCTCGACGTTGACAATGGTGGAGCGGTGGATGCGCTTGAAGGTGCGGGTATCCAGTTTTCCCAGAAGCTCTTTCACCGTGCTGCGCATGATATGGGTCGTGCCATTGACATGAACGCACATGTAATCGCCAGCGGCATCAATCCAGTCGATATCGGATTCCGGCACGGCAGTTACCGAGCTGCCGTCGCGAATAACAATGGTATTCGCGTCGGAATCACTGGTAACAAGCCCACGGCTTACTGTGCTTTCGCCGTGCTGTGAAAGCTTATTGATGACTTCATCGATGGCACCAATCAAAGGTGGTTTGTTGTCACCGAGTTTCTGTGTTCCCCGGTAGCGTTCAACCGCGCGCTGTACCGCCCGTTGCAAGCGTTCCTCATCAAGCGGCTTGGGAATATAATCCACCGCATGCAGATCAAAGGCATCCAAGGCGTATTGCTGGTAAGTGGTGACAAAAACAACCATAGGCATGATGTCATTCTGCAATGCTTTGACCACTTCAAACCCATTCTTGCCGGGCATCTGAATGTCGAGAAACATTAAGTCCGGGTTCAGCTTTATGGTCGCGTCTATCGCTTCCTTGCCATTGCGGCATTCGGCAATAATTTCGATCTCCGCAAAGCTCTCCAGGCAGGATTTCAACAACCCCAGAGCCAGGGGTTCATCGTCAACAAGGATCGTTTTAAGTTTTATCATTTCAACCTCATTTGATAAATCGTCGAGAGAGTTGACCGTATAAATTCGACAACCCTCGATCACGCCTCAACAGGGAACACAACCTTGCGTCTCACATTCCTTACCGGCTCGTCTTGTTCGTACGGAACCTGAATGGATACCCGCAGGCCATGAGGCGTCGCCGGTTCCATAGCAAAGGAATAATCACTTCCGTAAAGCGTCTGCAGTCGCTCCACGGTATTGCGCAGGCCAACGCCGCCAGGTTGCCGCGAATCATCTTTGGCGGGCGTATCCAGGCCCGGGCCACTGTCGGTGACTTGCAGTACGAGCCACGCATCCATCACCCTCGCGTTGACCGAAATCGTACCGCCATCCTCACTGGTGGCGATGGCGTACTTGATGGAATTTTCGATGAGCGGCTGCAGAATGAACCCTGGAATCAATGCCAGCTGCGCGGCATCTTCCACGTCGAAAAACACTTGAAGGCGGTCAGAGAAGCGAATGCTTTCAATATCCAGGTACAGCTTAAGCATTGCAATTTCATCTTCCAGATTAACCCGCTGAGCCGGATTGAAGTCGAGGGTATAACGCAAAAAGCCGCCGAGCTTGCCGATCATCCCGGTGGCTTTTTCTGACTGGTCTAGCTTTATCAGCGCGTGCACTGCGTGCAGCGTATTGAACAGGAAATGCGGATTGATTTGATAGCGCAGCATTTTCAGCTGGGCTTCCCGGGCTCGGGTTTCGGCCTCCAGGCGTTTTATTTGTTCTTCCTTGGTTTGCTGTATATCGCGCAGCCGTTTCTGGTGTTCGCGTTCGAGCAGGCGATAATATTTCATGCCGTGGTAAAGCGCGGACCAACACAGAAAAATGTAAAAAGCGCCGAAGTACCAGCCTCCGAATTCCCCCCATGTATCGTATTCGGCAGTCAGCCAGATATAGGTGACGATGCGAATCCACGTCCAGGCGGCCGATGCAGTTCCGGCCAGAGCGAGAATCAGCACCATGCGCAAGAGCGGGTGCAGTTTCCAGATTCCGGAGTAGATGGCGCCCAGTGGAATAGACAACAGCAGGCCGAGCGCCGCCTGCAGAAGCATGTGCTGAATGTAAAGCCACTGAACGGTGTTGTACCAGAGAGTCATACCCAGGAAAGGAACGACCGACAGGCAAAACCAGAACACCAGCTGGCCGATCCAATACTGGACTGTGTAGTGGTGAGAAAGGCGTTGAATCAACGGGCTATTCGCGAAGACGACCATGAGGCTGTTTACTTGGATTATTGTTGTTCCCGGTTATCGCTGCCGTAACTTTCTGGAGTCCCTCCCATACCTGACATATCAACCGTACTGCTCGTCAACCATACCACGAGCGGCGCAAAATGGCTGTGAACGGGTTAAATCAATATGGAATAAATGCGCCGACACACAGCTGCGGCTCACAAGGCCCCGAAACGTGCGTCATCCAAAACCAGCTTCTGCGCCAGTTCCCGCATGGCGGTAGAGGCTTGCCAGGCTTCCCCGCCGGGGAGCCGATACAGCTTTTTTGCCTGCTCGGTGTAATCCACACCGACGCCGGGGGTGTCCGACATGTGGTAGTGGCCATTTCGGATAATCGCCGGGTTGTTGAAAACGCCCTCGTGAACATCGCGCTGCTCTTCTGCAACATATTCCAAGATGTCTTCAACTCCGGCGTTATTGCTGCTGCCAAACAGCGCTTCCTTGATGGCCTGGATATGCCGCACACCTTCGCACAGGCCGATGCCGCCGGCATGGGGGCAGATGCGTAAGTCCCGACCTTCTTTGCGGGCCTTTTGCGCCAGCAGCAAAATCGCCAGATTGTCGCCAATGCCGCCAACGCGGCTGTAGTCCATTTGAATGACGTCGATGTGGGCCTTTTTGCTGGATTCGCCATTGTGAACCGGCGCGTGGATGAGATCCTTGAAAGTCACCGGCGACGCGCCTTGTTCGCCGGTGGAAATGGGTACGTGCAGGGGCGGATTGCAGTCCTTGAACCGATCGTTCAATTGCTGCTGAATGGTGATGTGTCCGGTGGCGCTGTGCTGGCTGGTCGGCTCTTCAAACCAGTCAATGCGAAACGCGGGATCGACCTCATAAAGGCGGCGGGCGAGTTGTTCAATGAACAGCACCGCCGAACGAGCATCGAAAACCTGATTGCTGTCCACGGCGACCTTCATTTTCACGGGGCGCTGATCTTCGCGGTGAATCGTGTGGTAAACCAGTAGCAGCCGCTCGGCGTCTTCATTGGCAGCTTGCACTGCCATATTGTCGAGCTCCTCCCTGTTCAAAAACCGAGTGCGTGACTCATTTGTACTGCCCTCAGACAGGCGGGCGGCAGAATAACTGGCGCCGACTTTAATTTTAATTTGAGTCCAGCCAGCCCGGATCATTTTGCGAGTCTGTTCAATCAAACCGTCATTGCTGATACCGCTCCAGCCCGCCGTATTGTAGGCGAGCAGGCCCAGCTCATAAATATTCTCGATACGTTGCTGTTTGCCGCTTTGCGCTTCGGCCAGTAATGCCAGCGCGTCGGCGGGGGATACGGCGTCGCTGATATGTTCGAAGTCAATGAACTGCAGAATATCTTCCGGTGACATGTCTACGATCAGTCGCCACGCCGGTACACCCTGGTGTCTCGCGGTAAGATCCCAGAGTGCATTGACCACCGCGCCAATCGCCATGCGTGACATTCCGACGCCACCGAGCCATCCATAATCCGAGTCCTGCAGCATCAGGCGGGAAACTTTGCCCAAATTGCCATTCCTGTGTAAATCGTCCACAGAAACCGGTGCGTGTTTGTCCAGCAGAAAACGCGTCGCCACGCTGCGAATAAGGGCGCACATCTCCATCAGTCCGTGGCCGTTGGTGAAAACAATACTGGTGCCACGCAGCTCGGGGTCATCCGTCATGACGTCCAGCACCGCGTTGGCGTACGAGGGTCCGCCCTGGGCGATATTGCGCGCGTCGCCGCCAAACCCGGTCGGTGGTGCAGCAATGGGATAAACGTCGATGGATGTGATAGTGATCATGGCGTAACCTCGTGACAAAACCTCAGAACAAAAGCGCATGACAAAACCGGTGTTTGTGCAAAGCGTTTGCCAGAAGGGTGGTTTTGGAGGGAGAAAGCGTTATTTAAAGAAACGCGAAGGTGTGTTCCCCAAAGGCTATGGGGAATTGAAGAATTTGGCAGGATGCTGCGGCATCTGTAGCGTGCCAGATGCCGCAGAGAGTATCCCGGTCAGGCCACTCCGGCCTTTTGTTCGGTTTCGACTCGCACGGCAGGGGCTTTCTCCTTGTAAACGAAGCGTCGCCGTGCCTGGTGGTATTCGCTGGACGGGTCGTAAAATGTCTCGCGCATGTAAGCCAGTTCCGCCTGTCGGTACTCATCCAACGGCTTGATCTGTTCATCTTGCGCGCGCTGCGTCGCCTTGATCTCCAGGAACTTATCCAGGTTGATTCGCTCGCGAGTGTTCTCGCAGTAGGCGGTGAGTTGGTTGTGGAATAATTGCCAGTCCTCCGGGAACATCACATCCGCCATGCCGGCTCCTATGGCTTCCACCGCCAACATTGGCTGGCATTCATCCATAATGCGGCGCGCCCGCGCGGCACCCACCCGGCGCGGCAGGAGATAGGTCCAGTACTCTGATCCATACAGTCCCATGGTGCGGTAATGGGGGTTCAATACCACGCCATCGCGAATTACCACTTCATCGCACGCCAGTGCCATGATGGCACCGCCAGCGCCGGCATTGTTGCGCAGGGCAGCTATGGTGACGTGGTTGGGACAGTCGAGAATTTCCCTAACCAGGTCATCAATGGCATTGATGTTGTTCCAGGATTCCAGTGCCGGATCGTCGCTGCCCTCGATGCAGTTGAGATGAATACCATTGCTCCAGAAATCCTCGCCGCCCATAAAGACCAGAGTGGTTAAATCCGGATTGGTTTTAAGATTCACCAGTTGATTTTTCAGGTCGATGCACTGTTGGGTGTTCGCGGCGCCGTTGTAGAAATCAAAATAAATATAGGCCGTCTCGCCGTGACGGACGATACGGATATCCCGAATTTCATCCTGTTCGTCCAGGCTGCTGATGGTAGCGAGTTGCTCCTGCGGCAACAGTTTCTGACAAACCTGCTCGGCGGCGAGTTTGATTGGCGGTAATTCGGGATGATTCTTACATTTCAATTGTCGAATCCAGACTGCGCCATTGGTTGTAGCCCGGCAGACGGAGCCATTCTGCATGGCGATTACTGCACCGGCCTGGCCGCGCAAAGCCAAAGCCTCACAGGCGCCGAATAAATGCACATCAAACCCTGCAATGGAATCCAGTACGCCGGGTGTGCTGTCCGCGGCGTTTATCTTATTGATGATGGTCTCGGTGCTGTCGGCGAGCCAATCGATTTTGCGATCTGCCTGCTTCATCATGTCGCGACAGCGGCCCAGGACCCGGGGGTTGGTGTAGTCAAGCGCGCGCGGAGTAAAATTCCGATCCTCGACATCCCGCAGAGCCTGCTTTATCAGCTTGACTGCGGCCGTACTGACTTCACGTTTATAGGCACTCGTTTTACCGGCCATTCGCATGGGAAAGTTGGTGGTGCCCCAAATATCCCCCGCATCCATTTCCGCGTCAGCTTGCAGTAAGGTTACACCCCATTCCGCACCGCCTTCTGAAATACACCAGTCCAATGACGAGGGGCCGCGGTCGCCCTCGATACCGGGGTGTACAACAAGGCACAAGTTGTTGCGCCAGACATCGTCCGGTATGCGCTGAGTGAGGAAAGGGCAAAGAATAATCTTCGGCTGGAAGCTTTCGATCTGTCGTCTTAGTAGTGTCGCATCCATACCGTAGTGCTCTTCCAGGGTATGACCCTGATGAATCAATTCCCGAACAACGCGTTGTGTTAAACCGCTGAAAGCGGTGGATAGAATAAGTATTTTCACAGTACGGATTCCCTTCGGTTGGTTTATTAGTTAGTAGTCAAGGTAACAGTAAAAATAAAAGGCCCGCGAACGCGGGCACTAAAGTGTCAGTTAATGTAAAGGTATTTTATTGTTATGGAATATGAGAACGACCTTTTCGTGATACTGCCCAACAAAATTGGCGCGAAAATCAGGAAACGGTTTTTAACGAAGCTAGGGCGGCACTATCCTGTTCATCATCGTCTTCGGCCTCCAGTTCGGCATACATGCGTCGATTCAATTGTACCAATGTGACAATCAAACAAAGAACCAGCAACAACATACTGAAGCAGAATATTAATAGGCCCAACGTCAAAGGTGCAATGGTGGACTCAATAACTACTCCGTGATCGTGTCCGGTCATCGTCATCGCAGCCATACCGGTATAATGCATTCCGCAAACGGCGAGCCCCATAATAAACGAAGCGCCGATCATCTGCTTGTTGCCTTCCAGGTTAAATGCCAGCCACAGGGCTGCCGTTGCCGCGACTATGGCGATCCCGACGGAAGCACCCACCAGTGTGGAGTCATAATGCATATCTGCAGGCATCACCATAGCTTCCATGCCCGCGTAATGCATGGAGGCCACGCCCAAGCCTGTAAGAACGCCGGCGATCAATAGATGCACAATGGATTGTGTATGCATGCTCAGAAAGAACAACCCCGCACCAACCACAACCACAGCCAATGCCAGTGACATGAAGGTAAGGCCGGAATCGTAACCAACATCCATGGGCGTTTCATAAGCGAGCATGCCAATAAAATGCATTGCCCAGATGGCACCGCCACCCAGTGCCAGTGCGGCAGCGGCTACCCACTTGAAGCGGTGTGATTCGTCGGATGTGCGCATTCCCCGGACCAGCTGAAGACCGACGAAAGAGCCGAAAACCGATATGACGTAAGACAAGGCAACCAGAAAAATATTATAAGAAGGTGCCAATTCCATTGCGTGTTCTCCCGAGATGACAAAGGCATTATAAGCCGGAATGATTTCCGAAACGCGGAAAACGATTTTTTATTACAACTAAACATGAGACATAAATTCATCTAAGGCAAATTTCAATGCGTGAACTGCATCTCATTAATGGTGTTTTTTGCCGACGCAAATTGGTAAAGAAATAGAATGCAACTAGACTCAGTGGGCTGTAACAATGAAAACATAACAATGAAAAAATAAAAATATTATTTTTCAGCTGATAATTATGCCAGCTAGATAAAGCGAGCGACAAAAAAACGAAAAGGATGTACTTAGGTCGGTATTGTGTGTACTTGGATGCGTACCAACAAAAGTCGGTAGCGAATAACGGATAGGGAACAAAGTACAGAAAATAACGAATGGAAGAAAGATACAAGAAAATAAACAGACATTAATGATGAACGGAGTCGGATTTCAAAATGCAAAACTTAGCGAGAAAACCACCGAAGACCCTGCGCGCATTTCGAGTGGGGATTATCGGGGCTTCCATGGAAGAGATGAAAACCGTCAATCGAATCTTTTCCGTTACCCAATATCGAACTCGGCGTTACGAGGCGGTTGTTCTTCCCTTGACGTCAACCCGTATTCCCGACGACATCGATATTGTCATGATCAGCCAGCCTGGTGGTGCTGACCAGACCGCACAGGCCGAGCTTTTCAAATCAGGACCGTCCCGCCCCATGATACGGCTACTGCGCAACGTTCCTTCGTCGGCGGAAGTGGTCGGCTATGCGATCAAAAGTCCGTTGAACCCGGCACGGTTTCTGAAGCTTCTCGACCAATACACCATTCGCGAACTCAACTACTTTCCTGAGTTTGAGATTGGTCACGACGGTGAAATGCAGAGTGAAGCCCTGGCGGGTTTGCGGATGTTGAAAAACGCTAACGTGATGTCGGGTAAACGATCTTCACGGACATTGAATCGGGCGCTGGTGATTGATGACAGCCTTGCGGTGCGCAGCCAAATGGCCATCGAGTTCGACCTGATTGATCAGGAGGTGGATCTGGTAGACAGCGCAGAAAGTGCCATGATGGCGGTGAACCGCACCCGCTACAGCATCATCTTCCTCGATGTGGTTATGCCTGGGATGGATGGCTACGCCGCCTGCAAAAAAATCAAGCGCAGTTCGCTCAATCGCAACACGCCGGTCATTATGCTGACCAGTCGTTCGTCGTCATTCGACAAGTTCAAGGGCACCCTGGCCGGTTGCGATGCCTACTTGATCAAGCCAATAAACCACAATGAATTCGAACAGGTTTTTAGTGAGTACGCCAAAGCCGGCTCTATTGAAGGCGACTCCCCAAAAGGCAGCTCCGCCAGGAATAGCCTTGTTAAGACCAGTCGCCCGACAAGTTGATCGCGGCCCTGGCCGCTATTGCAAGGCACCCTAAATCAGGAACAACACCAAGCAGTAACAACGGAGAACGGAGAAATGGCAGTAAGCAAAGTTATGGTCGTGGACGATGCGCCGGTTGATTTGCAGAACCTCAAAAATATTCTGGAAGGGGCGGGTTATCAGGTGGTGACCGCGACCAATGGTCTCGAGGCATTCCAGCAGGCCAAAAGCCAGCGCCCGGACGTAATTCTTATGGATGTGGTAATGGAGGGGATGGATGGGTTTGAAGCTTGTCGCAATATTACATCCGACGGGGACACACGCTGCATACCGGTCTATTTTGTGACCAGCAAGAACCAGCGGGCTGATCGTGTGTGGGGCGAGTTACAAGGTGGCCGGGGACTGATCAGCAAGCCCTACACGCCGGAGCAGATTATTGAAGCCGTTGCGTCGGTCTGAGGTCGTATCATGAACCTGGACCTTGAGGTGCAAAATAACGACGAGCAGTTTCCTGCGGAACCTGCGGTGGAATCTCAGGTGGAACGAGTCTGGAATCGCATCCGCAATTATGGGTTTTCTGTTGGCGGCTGGAATTTTCTGCTGAAACAGGGCTTGTACAGTGAACTGTTGATTACACCTGAAATTGCACCCTTACCCGGGAGTCCGCCGCATTTTCTCGGTCTGACCAACGTGCGCGGCAATCTGGTTCCGGTGTATCAATTGGAACTCTGGTTAAATGAACCGGGGGCAGCACCGACAACTTCGCCGCGCTACGCATTGATTATCGACGCCGTCGAAAAGGGTGTTGCTCTTGTTGTTGGCGACAAGCCACTTTCTGTTAGCTTGGGAGATTTTCATGAGGAAGCACGTGGAGAAGATATTTCCTCGACCTTCGGTGGGGCAGTCGCCGCCAGTTATCGACAATCTCGCCAGGCTTTAGGGGCAACGGATAGGGAAACTTGGCATCTGCTGAATCACCAGCACCTGTTTCATGTTTTGTCGACGTCAGAACAAGCAGATTAAAAGTATGACTTACGATTTACAAGCAAGAACCACAAATCGCGACCTGCAAATAAGACAGCTGAACCTGACATTCCAAAATTCAGCGGGTATAGCAGGACCTACCGAAAGGAATGACCGGGGCAGGAGAATTCCATGAACTTAACCAACCTACGAATATCCCACAAAATTATCGTACTCATGGCCGGCTTGACGCTGGGCTTCATTGCCATTGGGGTTACCTATTATATTCAGGTAACCATCGACAGCAATAACCGGGACGTGGAGCGCGGGCTGCTGACGTTTCAACAGCAACTCGCTGACGCGAACCGCGACCAGTTGCGCCTGCGTGAATCCGCAACCGGGGTTCTTACCTTGCGTGACGAGTCCCATTTGCAAGAGTACAACAGACTTCACGCACGCCTGACAGCCAACCTCCAAACTTTGCGCGAGCAGGGTGCCAACTACGGCGTCGACGACGCCATTGTTGAGTTGTCTCAGTCATTAACGGCGTATGATCAACGTTTTACCGATGCAACAGCCCGTTTGCAGGATGCCTCTCAAGTCAACAGCTTTGCTGAATTGGAACGGCTGGCGATGGTCCTTGAAAAGCAGCTGCAACAAATTAACTTCACCGAGGGCATGGTCACTTTTCTGCAAATGCACTTACAACTGCGTCAATACGAAAATCAGCTGCAGGCCAACGCATTGAATGCCAATCCAGCGGAATTTGACATGGGGTTCGATAGCGAATGGGAGAGCAAAAGTCGGGCGCTTCATGCCGCGCTGGTCCAGTGGGTATCATCCGGGTCTGCGGCCGAACTGTCAGAAGACCAACGGCAGCAGCTTTTAAACAACGCAAATGCGTATACCAGCGAGTTCCGGGAGCTGGCGTCGGCGTTGAATGAGACCGCTGCTTACCGTAGTGCCTTGAATGGCGACGGAGAAAAATTAGGTGCGATGTTTAACCAGTTGCTCGCCGAGGTCGGTACTATCGCGGCGGCCAGTTTAAGTGCCACTACCGAGCGCACCCAAATGATCCAGGCCATTGTGGCTGCAATCATTTTTTCCGTGGCCATGGGCACTGCCATCGGCATTTATTTTATCTACAAAAGTATTGTCTTCCCTATGGCGCACATGCAAAGCGTGATTCGTCGCATCAACCGAGGAAAGACCCACGCGCGGGTCAAGCAGATATCCGATGACGAGCTTGGGGACCTCGGCGCAGCCTTCAATAAGCTGCTGGACGAACGTATCCAACAACTGGAAGACCAGTCTCATGAAAACGATCAACTGAACAACTCCATCATTGACCTGATTCAGGCGCTGGGCACTATTGCCAAAAAGGATCTCACCATCAAGGTGCCCGTGTCTCCGGATATTACCGGGACAATTTCCGATGCGGTGAATCTCTTGACCACTGAAACTGCACGCACACTGCACCAGGTGAAGGATATATCGGAAGAGGTCAACAGCATTTCCGAACAGTTGCACGATCAGTCCACTATCGTACTGGGGCTTGCCGATGATGAACGCCGACATGTGATCGCCACCAGCAACGCGCTGGAGGTTGCCGCCCGGGCCATGAATGATATTGCCCAGCGTGCTGGCACCGCCGATACACTGGCGCAACAGGCCATTACCAGTACACGCTCCGCGCGCAGCACGGTGGTGGAAACCGTCAAGGGCATTCGCACCATTCGTGAAACCATTTCCGAAACCGAAAAGCGCATGAAGCGACTTGGCGACCGCTCCCAGGAAATTTCCAGCATTGTTAACCTCATCAATACCATCTCCGAGCGTACACACATTCTTGCATTGAACGCGAGTATGCACGCGGCCTCCGCAGGTGAGGCTGGTAAGGGCTTCGCTGTTGTGGCCGACGAAGTTCAGCGGCTGGCGGAGAATGCGCGGGAGGCCACCGCGGAAATTTCTTCCATGGTGAATAATATCCGCGTGGAAACCTCGGACACGGTGACTATCATGAACACCTTGATCACTCAGGTGGCGGACGGATCCCGGCTGGCGGAGCTGGCTGGGGAGCGAATGGACGATACGGAGCAGGCCACCACCGAGCTCGTGGAAACCGTGAAAGTAATTTCCGAAAACTCTTCTCAGCAAGCCGATATTGCCAACAAGGTACGCGACCGCTCCACCATTATCCGGCGCTTTACCGAGAAAACCGGCAAGCAGTTGGCCGAACAGAAGCGATTTACTGACAGTTTGAAATTCTATGCTGCAACCCTGGTGGACCGGGTGAACGTGTTCACCTTGCCGGACTCCGCACGCTCCGCGATTGAGCTGGTACCTGTCGCGCCCACACCGGCGGCACTGCCTCATGACACAGAGTTAGATGAACAGACCGTTGCATAAGCTGTTCGGCTCATGAGTGGTGCGCGCAAAAATGGACAGAGAGACGATGGCAGAAATTGATGAGGATGCAGGCAGTTTGGGGATAGCGACGCAAGGTAATGGCTTAACCCGGGACCAGCAGGAGCTGGTCGATTTGCTGCGCAATGAACTTGCAGATCTGGTTGCACAGGATTGTGAAATTCTGGAAACCGATGATGCGCCTGCGCGCCGGGAATTTTTAGAGGAGCAGCAACAGCACCTTGAAAATATTGGCAACGCCGCAGACATGGTGGGCCTGCATGGATTGCGGGATTGCTGTCATCACCTGGCGAAGAATCTCGCGCAATTCGCTGCATCGGCTGCCGCTCCTTCCGAAGAAAGCCTACCTCTGCTGCAATCCTGGGGCATGTTTTTGCTCGACTATCTTGAAGCGATTGGCGATGAGAGGCGTGCTCTCACTGCAGCGGGTGAACTTCTCGATTTTCTTGCCGATAGCGCCTGGTCCATTCCTCTGGCTGGGCAAGAGTCCGAATGCATGATGGAACACTTCCGGGCATCCAATTTGTCGGTGGACGATGACGCACTCGCGACGCTGCCAGAGGTGATCACCGAGGACATGGTGCGCCTGGATTTGGGCGATGCCCAACCGCAGTTGATACAGGGGCTGTTGGTGGAGTTGCCGGAGTTGGTGCGCCAATTTGAGCAAAGCATTGATCGCTATTTGAACTCGGGCGATATGGGCGACCTGGCACCCGCTCAGCGCTTGGCGCACACGATCAAAGGCAGCGCCAACGTCGTGGGAATTGCCGGTGCCGCAAACCTCATGCATTTTATGGAAGATTTACTCGAGGCCGCCGCCCGGAGCGACAGACCAATTGAAGGGGAATTTCCGGCGTTGCTGCAGGATGCATCCGATTGTCTGGCGGCTATGGCTGATCATCTCGCCGGACGTGGTCTCGTGCCGGACGACACGGCCCGGGTAATGGCCGATATTGTTGACTGGGTGAGGCTTTTTAAATCTGGAGACGCGTTCACAGCGGATGAAGTTGAACCGGAGGAATCATCTGAGGCGATGTCCGGACAATACCTGCTGAATGACGCACTTGATCCATTCGAGGATGACCTGACGGAATTGACACCCGCGGAATTTGGTGAAGGTGCTGCGGATGCGTGGCTTGCTGAAGTGGATGCGCAATTGTCAGAAGACGGTGAATCGGTTGCGGTGGCTGAGGCGGAAAGTTCCAGTGTCATCGACAATCACTCTGTCGGCGACGAACTGGCCGACAAGGGGCTTGTTCACAACGATTCCAGCGATAAAAAATCCACGGACATAAACACGGCGGATAGAGCTTCAACCCACGATGAAGTCATCGAACCTCCGGCGACGGCCGCCAACCCGAAAGAAGATGAAGTTTCAACGCAACAGACGCTGGTGATTGCCGACAGCCTCGCGCAGGAACTTTTGCGCCTGGCTGGGGAGACGCAGATCATCAATACCCAAGGCGCAGCGCAAATTGATCAGCTGGCCATCAGTGTCAAAACCGCAGGTAGCTATCACAAGCAAATAGTCACTATGTCCAGTGAACTGGAACATCTGGTGGAGGTGCAAGGTGCGCTTGCCATGGCTGGGGCGCGGCAGTCCGGCGACCGACTGGACGCCCTGGACCCTCTCGAGATGGAGCGCTACAACGAGTTGCACAGTTTTTCCCACAAATTGCTGGAGCTTGCGACCGATTCCCAGGAAGCGCTGGAGCGCATGTCCGACCAGATCAAAACATTGAAAACACTGGTGCTGGGTCAGCAACAATTGAATAAAGATAATCAGCAACTGGTGTTGCAGTTGCGCATGGTGGCGGTGAATACCATGACGTCGCGCTTCACTCGTTGCCTGCGACAGGCTAGCCGACTCACAGGTAAAAAAGCGCAGCTGGTAATGGACGGCGAGCATATTCTGATGGATAGCCGGGTGCTGAATCAGGTAGCTGACCCGATCATGCATTTGATCCGCAACGCGGTCGATCACGGTCTGGAAGATCCTGAGCAGCGAGTGGCTGCCGGTAAGCCAGCGGAGGGCCAGGTCCGGCTCAGCTTTTCCCAGGCTGGCGAGACCATTGTGATTCGCTGCAGTGACGATGGGCGTGGTCTCGACTACGCGCGTATTGCTACGGTCGCGAAACAACGCCAGCTGGGGGATGAGACATTTTTGGCCAACCCCGGCAACCTGCGCCAGCTGATTATGATGCCTGGATTCACTACGCGCGATAGCGTCAGCCACACATCCGGCCGTGGCATTGGGCTGGATGCGGTGGTGGAGCAGGTGCGCGAACTGAAAGGTCAGGTGTCATTGGAGTCGGACGTTGAAGACGGCGGTGGTTGCCGCTTTACACTGGTGGTACCCAGTTCGATTCTCTCCGGTCACGCTATTCTGGTGCGCACGCGGGGTTCCGCCGGCAACCAGATTCTCAGTATTGTTACGCGCAGCATTGATCAGATTATTCATCTTGCAGAAAGTGACCTGCAGCGGGAACAGACCGGAATTTTTTATCAACAGAATGACGAGAAGCTGCCGGTTTACGAACTCAATGACCTGACGCAAATTCACCTTCACCAGGCCGAACTGACGAACCAGGTATTGTTGCTGAGCCATCGTGCGGATGGTGCTCGTTTCGGTGTGCTGGTTGAATCCGTGATTGCGAGTCAGGATCTTGTGATCAAGCCGCTCGGTCGCTTTACTTTCAAGTCCCAGGGTGTGGTGGGAGCCACCATTCTGGGTGATGGTGCGGTATCGCCGGTGGTGGATTTGCAGGAATTGCCCGGCACCCAGCTCGGGCGAGATGAGCTTGCCCTGGCGCGGGTCGCACGGCAGCGACAGGCTGAACGGCAGGGAATTGCGAGCAATCAGACCAAGCCAATGATATTGGTTGTGGACGACTCGTTGAGCGCCCGTCGCTCGTTGGCGCAATTTGTAACCGACTTGGGTATGGATGTACGCACCGCGAAGGACGGGTTCGAAGCCATTCAGGTGGTGGAGCAGCAACATCCTGTACTGATGCTGGTGGATTTGGAAATGCCACGCATGAATGGTTTGGAGTTGACCGCTCACCTGCGTTCGCGACCCGAAACGCGGACAATTCCGATTGTGATGATTACCTCACGCAGCACCGAAAAACACCGACGCATGGCAGCAACAGCGGGTGTGAGTGATTACCTCACCAAACCCTGGTCAGACGACGCATTGCTCAGTGCGATTCAAGGTCAGTTGCAATCGGAACCATTACAATCGGCGGATGCTGGAACGACGATGTAATAGTAAAAAGACTATGCAATGATTCTGCATGTTGTCTCTCACGTGATTGAATATGTCGAAGGTGGTGGTTTCGGTCCGTTTGCCATCAGGTATAGAGCTTTTGAAAACGCATAAACACGTCCTTGTGGCTCCGACGTGCATGGATGCACTAATGCCGCGATGGCAGGATGCCAGAGAGCGGCCCCGCGGAGTCTCGGCAACTGCTCCTGCGTTGCTCTACCTTCCGCCATCCATGGCGGTCGCCTTCCGCGAGGGTTTCAAAAGCTCTATACCTGATGACAAACTACTTCGGTGCACTCGATTGCGACTGTGTTTTCGATAAGGATGCTATCCGTAGGTCGTCGGCTTAATAATCTGATTCATGCAAACCGGCAGTCACATCCATGCGCACACTGGGTGTGGCTGCTGGCTTGTTCAACCGTTGGGCCATCACCAGAAACAGGGCAGCCATCGCAATTAAGGCTCCGTTGATCATCAGTGCGGTCGATGTCAGCGCCGCTTGCTTGAAGATCAAAACGTAACCCACCACCAGAACAAGACTCAGCGCCGCAGTGACAACCAGCAATATTTTCTTGCCTCGTGCGTCGTTATCAAGCCACTGCGCAAAAGCCATGGACGCGACCAGCGCCAGCCAGAAAAGGCCGATCGAGGGTAGCGAAAAAATCACTTCCGTGATGGCCGTGAACACCAGTGCAGCGGGTGTGCCCCAGACGAACCCGGTCCATAGATTGTTCAAACAGTCGCGGGTTTTGCGCCGCGCAAACCAGATGTTGATACCGGTAACCGAAACCACCGTCAGTGCCAGGCCGAGAATGCCGAATAGAATTTTTACGGCAAAGCCGCCAAAGTGCCCGAAGTGAATGCGGTAGACGGAGAAAATGGCTTGCCTGCCGGGTTCACCATCGGAGAAGCCAACCTTGCTTAAATAGTTACCCGCGGTATCAAACCGGTATTGCTCGGCGTAGATCAATCGGCCGGGATGGGTTGCGCCAACAATCACATATTGTTCCGGCGTGTTGACGTCTTCCAGGGTGACATAAAAAGGCGTAGCTTCCGGTGCAATGGTATCCATTTGCGTCAGGATGGTTTCAATCGCAGCCGGTTCCACCGGCTGATGCAGTGCTGGCTCGGCGCCATAAACCTCCGCAATCACTGCATCCGTGTCACCGTCAAAAGACGCGGTGGCGAACAGTGCGGCCAACAGTGCCGCCAAGCCAAAATAGGCGCCGGTAACGGCAATCATCAAATGAAAGGGAGCACCCCATACACTCAAGCGGTTGTGAATATCCGCCTGCTCCAGATGGCGGGAGCCTTTCAAACGCAGGCTGAATGCGTCCTTGAAAATACGCGGGTGTGCGAGAAAGCCGGAGATAATCAACCCGCAGAGCAATGCACCGAGAATGCTCACTACCACCATGCCGAAACCCATCGGCAAATGCAGGTAGAGATGCAGGTTTACCAGCAGGTCTTTCCAGCTGTGGCTGACGGGTTCGCTCAGGGAGCCGTCGGCGTTGATGAACCAGGCTTCAGTATCTGATGAAACTGTCGCGCGCGGATTCTCCTCTGTGGGCAAAATCATGAACATGTGGTGCGTGTCGGCGCTGTCGTTGCGCAAGGCTTCCTTGTACGCCCGCTCGATGTGTGCCGGGTTGTAGTCCAGATACTCCTCAATGTGCGGCTGTTCCCAGCGCTCGAATTCGTGATAAAACACGGCCAGGGTTCCGGACAGGCACACCAGGTACATCAATGCGCCGATCAGCAAGCCAACCCAGGAGTGACTTGCGAGGGATTTTTTAACCAAAGCGGGGGAGAGCAGGGGCTTCATAATTGATTCACGTATATATCAGGATGGCACTCGCCGTTGCACAAGCGGCCAGCACCAGCGCGGGGCGAAGAACTTTTTCATCGGCACAGGCCCAGTAAGTGGCCAGGCCCCAGAGCACGGGCATGAGGAAAACCGCGAGCACCATTTCATTGACGGGTTTCCAGGGCAGCACCAGCGTTAGCGCCACACTGAACAAAAGCGCGGCAGCGCCGGACAGCGGCACAGCAATGGCGAACAAAAACACATGTCGCCAAACGGCTTTTGCGCCCGGGGCAGCGATGGGTGTGGCGGTTTTTTCGCGATGTTTGTTTTGGCGAATCTCAGCGTTGAAGAAAATGACCAACCAGGCAAGAACACTGCTGAACATCAAGCCATAAGCAATGCCGAACTCCGCACCGCTGGCGAAAACCCAAACGATTGTTGCCACAATAAGCAGTAGCCAACCAACCGGAATCAGCCAGCGCTGGTTAAGCGTGTTGCGCTGCCAGGAACTGTAAAGACAACCTATGCCGGCAAGCGCGAAAACCGTTCCGGCGAAAAACATGACCATTAACATGATTCCAAAACTGTTGTGTTACTGTAACGGAAAGTTAGTTTTAACAAATTCCCAAGCTATGAATTTGTTTACTGTTGTGACCGTGCAGGCTGCACGTTCACGGGTTAGACCGCCGAGCCTACAGGGACGGTTTCATGTTTCTCCCCGGACAACCCGTTGTCGAACCCTTTGTTAAAAACGGATGGAACCGGACAGCATCACCGTGCGCGGGTTGCCGAGTACTAAATAGTTGGAACCGGGGTATCCCCCAACCGATGCCCAATAATCTTCACCGAGCGCGTTGACCAAACGGGCACGCAGTGTAACCTCTCGGCCATCAACTTGCAGGGTGTACCCGGCACCCACATCCAGCAGCGTTGCGGAGGGAATGCTGACGGTATTGGCGGAATCCGCATATTGGGAGGCGGTATAGGTCGTGCGGGCGTCAAGGGTAAGGCCGGGAATGCCGTTGACGTCCCATACCAGGTTCATATTCGCGGATGTATCCGCGACACCGACAGGGTCCATGCCGTCATACACATTGTCGGCCGTGTCGGTCATTTCCGCATCCAGCACAGTCACACCGCCGAGCACGCGCAGATTGTCCAGCGGTTGTCCGAACAGGCTCAGTTCCAGGCCGCGATGGCGTTGTTCGCCATTGGCCGAGAAGACCTGATTTTCCACAAATCCACTGGGCATGGCAGTGTTGAAAACACTTGCGCTGCCACCGAAGTTACCGGAATCATACTTGACGCCCACTTCAATTTGCTCTGCCTGGTAGGGGTCGAACATCTCTCCTGCGTTGACCACGGGCACACCATCAATATGGCTAGGTGCGACATCGCCGGGAATCAGACCCTCAATATAGTTTCCGTAGAACGACAGCTGTTCACTTGGCTTGATCACCAGGCCGGCCATAGGCGTGACTTGTGATTCATCGTAGCGGGAAAGAGCGTCGCCGGTATTGTAATCAAAAGAAGCCGATTCAATGTTCTGGTAGCGCGCGCCCAGTGTCAGCAACACACGGTCGTCAAAAAACGACAGCATATCGGCCAGAGCGAGACTCGAGGTGTCACTGGACTGGGTAAGGTTGGGGTCTGAGAAACTGCCGCCAACCAGATCCAGAGCGGGCAGAGCGACCGCTGTGGGTTCATAGATATTGGATACAACCGGAACAAATCCCATACCCCAGGCGTTGCGGGATTCCAAGGAAAAGACAGACGCCGACAGCACCAGGGTGTGGGCCACTGAACCGGTAGTGAACTCGCTTTTCATACCGGTGTCGGCGGAGAAAACGCTGTCTTCCCGGTAGTTATCAAAACGGCTGGCAGTGCTGTTACCATCGACAGTGGCATCGGGGTTAGCGAGCAGGTTGTTCTCTTCACCTTCGCGCAAGCCGGCCGCCGCCCAGACCGTTACGTGGTCGTTCAGGTCATATTCCCCGCGCACCACGCCGAACAGTTGCTCTTCGTCGGTGTAGGTCCAGTGCGGGGCAAAGTTGGATGAGGCATCCGGCGTTTCAGGGATGCCGGCGACAGGGGTGACCGCAGGACGCGGCTGGTCAATATGGTGATCCTGATACGCAAGATCCGCCGAAAGGCGCATGCGCTCGCCGCGATAATCCATACCCACGGACAAAACCGAGAGTTCACGATCCTGATTATCAATGGCAGTTTCGCCATCCCGGCGCACGGCGTTCACGCGAATGCCGGTGCTGTCATCCGCGCCAAAGCGCAGGCCGCCATCAAATGCCAGATAGCCGTGCCCCTGGTCTTCATAACCTGCGCTCAGCTCGGCGAGTGGTTCATCCGGTGCGCGTTTGGGTACCAGGTTGACCGCACCACCCACGCCGCTGGCACTTGGCGGTGCACCATTCAAAAAGCTGCTGGCCCCGCGAAAAACCTCCACACGCTCCAGCAGTTCAGCCGCCACAAACTGGCGGGGCAGAATGCCATAGATGCCGTTGTAAGTCATATCGTCGGAATAGGTGGGAAAGCCGCGGATCATGTACAACTCCTGAAAGTTGCCGAAGCCTCGGGCAACTCGCACTGCTGGGTCATTGCGCAGTACATCGGCCACGCCTGTGGCCTGCTGCGCCTGGATCAACTCCGCCGTGTAGTTGGTGCTGGCGAAGGGTGAGTCCATCATATCCAGGTTACCGAATACGCCGACGCGACCGCCGCGAGCTACCTGACCGCCGGCATAGGCTTCAGGCAATTCCACCTGAGAGCCGCTGCCGATTACCACAACCTCTTCAATACTCTGCCCGTTATGCTCCTGAGCCAATGCGCTGGCGGCAGCCCCCGCCAGATACCCTGAGGCGGCGGACGCGATCAGAGCGCGGAGAGTGAGCGAACGGATAGACGAAACGGTTTTGCGAGTGGTTGCGCGGGGCATGGTCGTGGAGCCTGTTCCGGGTGGATGGGTGTTGAATGCATTAACTTGCCGAAAAATTCCACAAGCAACGAATTTGGCGACAATGATAATGATACTAATTGTCATTTGCAATTGAAGTCTGTCCGGAAATCACATTTTTTTGTTGTTGCACTCACGCGCCGGGCGTTTCCGATGCTTGGGTACAAACGCGCACAAACTGATAGACTCATACCGACCACAAGCCGGGGCAAGCCGAATACGACCACCATGCCGACATCCCGTGATGACTCCGCAAATGACAGGCCGTCGCTCATGACATCAACAGTAAAAGCTGTTTGGCTACTCGCTCTCGGCGCTTGCGCCAGTTACGCCCTTGCCGTTCAGGCGGGTGAAGCCGGAATAGAAACGCGCGGGGATTCCCGCTATATCCGCCTGGACAAGGTCGGCAAACCGGCGGGTGAGACGCAGGCCCGCTGCGTTCGCGATGGTGCTACATCACTGGTGTGGGAACTGAAGACCGACGACGGCGGCATCCACGACAAGGACAATACCTACCGCTGGGGTGGATTGGGTGCCGAGAAAGCCTCAACGGCAATAGAAGGCGGGTCCAACAAGGACATTCGCTTTGATGACTGGAACACTCTGGTGGCAGGCGCCAACCAGGAAGCGCTCTGTGGTTTTCAAGACTGGCGGGTGCCGACGATAGATGAACTGAAAAGCCTGGTTAATTCGTCCAACAAGCCCACCATCGATGGAAAATATTTTCCGCTGACGCTTCCCGCACCTTATTGGTCAGCTTCCAGCTTTCCCAAACGCCCCGAGCACGGCCAGAACGTCCACTTCGGCAACGGCACCTCGTATTATTTCAACGGGTATCGTGGAAATGCGCTTTCGCTACGGCTGGTGCGCGGAAAGGTGGTGCAAACAAAACGGTAAATGGTAAACGGGGGGCGGGTACGCGTAGGTCGATGGGATGGTCTCCTCCCCCCCTCCTAAACGGCGTCGCAATGCGCC